>CAZKVY010000006.1:0-96419 GCA_964556305.1 uncultured Nitrospira sp.
TGGAGAAATTTGCCAAGGAAAGTGGTAAACCAGTGCCGACGATGAGCCAGGAGGCTATGCGCGTGCTGTTGGCGCATGAGTGGCGAGGCAACGTTCGTGAGTTGGAGAACGTCGTCGAACGCGTCGTGGCCTTCACCATGGGA
The DNA here is from genome assembly GCA_964556305.1 of uncultured Nitrospira sp. Lineage (GTDB taxonomy): Bacteria > Nitrospirota > Nitrospiria > Nitrospirales > Nitrospiraceae > Nitrospira_A. The sequence continues at coordinate 144 of CAZKVY010000006.1, forward strand.
TCGTCGGTGACGGATGCGGATATTCGCGGATGGCTCCATAAGCCGGTGAACAACCAGCAGGCCGTGCCGTCGGAATTGCCGGAAGACGGCCTGGACCTTGAGGGGCTAATCAACACAATCGAGAAAGATCTGCTGTTGAAAGCGCTCGAGCGGAGTCAGTGGGTCAAAAAGCGAGCCGCGCGATTGCTACGGTTGAATACCCGGTCGTTCCGGTACCGTCTTGAAAAATATGAAATCAAAGGAGGCCGGGATTAGCGCCGCCCAGTCAGCTGCGAGTGAATTCTACTAGTCTGCTGGTTCTGACTCCTGCCAAAGTCAATCTCATTCTTCGGGTGCTCGAACGACGACATGACGGTTTCCATGCCGTCTGGTCGTTGATGCATACGATTGGGCTCAATGATGAGCTGACCCTCACCATGAAACCAGCCGCGGCCTCACGTATCGCCTTGCGCTGTGACCAGGCTGGCTTGGCGGTGGATCACACCAACCTTGTCTATCGGGCCGCGGAGCTTGTGTTGGCGCGAGTCGGTCGGACAATCGATCTCTCGATCAGCCTGACCAAACGTATTCCGATGGGGGCCGGACTGGGCGGAGGCAGCAGTGATGCGGCGGCGACCATTCTCGGCCTGACTCGGTTGCTGGGATTGGAGTGGTCGGTCGAGCAGATGGCGGAGGTGGGGCAGCAGTTGGGCAGTGATGTTCCGTTCTTTTTTGTGGCGCCTGCCGCCTGCGTCACCGGACGGGGTGAGCATGTCCGTCCGGTCCAGGTTACAGGAGAGAGGTGGATCGTGCTGGTCAACCCGGGATTTCCAGTCGCCACCAAATGGGCCTACCAGCAGTTGGCCGCCACGCGCTCCGGGGTGCGTCCTCTTTCGGCGGCGGTGCAACAATTGAATCAACGCTCCGTGCTTGATTGGTCGGAGCTTGTATCCTTGGTGGAGAACGATTTCGAGGCGCCCGTGTTTGCCCACCATCCGGTGCTGGCGCAGATCAAAAGCCAACTGCTGAGCTTGGGGGCCGAGGTCGCCCTGTTGTCTGGAAGCGGAGCGACGATGTTCGGCGTATTCCAGGGCGAGTCTGCCGCGCAGCAGGCCGCTCTCGCCTGCGCGCGCGATACCGGAATGACGGCCTATGCCGTGCCGGCGGCAGGTGCCCCTTCGACGACTGTGCTGTAACGCGATGAATCAGAGATGCGGGATCACGGCACCATCGATCAGTGAGCGCGATCCCTCCCTGTTACGATCGGACTATCAGGCGCCCGTCAAGGCCACCGCGGTCTATAGATTGTTGACAACTTCGCCGGCTTTTCGTTAATGTGCTGAGCTTCGGTAGGCGTCCTCTTGTCCTGACAGTGCGAGGTCAGCGGGATTTTCAGCGGGTCCGTTCCGTGCCCACCGTTTTATACGAACTCGATACGCATCGTCACAGCATCGGCATCGCCACGTACCGCATCGAAGGGGTGGAATGAACAGGGAACTGAAGCTCTTTTCGGGCAACGCCAATCCTGCGCTTGCGCGCGCGATCGGCTCGTATCTCGACTTGCCCATCGGCGCGGCCACGGTGTCCTCTTTCAGTGATGGGGAAATTCGGGTGCGCGTCGAAGAGAATGTGCGCGGGGCGGACGTGTTTCTGATCCAGTCCTGTTGCTCACCGGTCAATGATTCGATCATGGAAATGCTCATCATGATCGATGCGCTCAAGCGTTCGTCCGCCAATCGCATTACCTCGGTGATTCCGTATTTCGGCTATGCCCGGCAGGATCGTAAAGATCAGCCGCGTGTGCCGATCTCGGCCAAATTGGTGGCAGACCTCATCACCACCGCCGGCGCGGACCGGGTACTGACGATGGACCTTCATGCCAGCCAGATTCAAGGGTTTTTCAATATTCCTGTGGACAATCTGTACGCGTTGCCGGTGCTGTTGGATCACATTACCAAGCGGAAAATAGGCGATCTGGTCGTGGTGTCGCCTGATGCGGGTGGTGTGGAGCGCGCCCGCGCCTTTGCGAAACGTCTCCAGGCCAATCTCGCCATTATCGATAAGCGGCGAGAAGGGCCGAATCAGGCGCAGGTGATGAATATTATCGGTGATGTGCAAGGAAAGAGCGCGTTGCTTCTTGACGACATGATCGATACCGCAGGCACGATTGTGCAGGGGGCTCAGGCCTGTCTGGACAAGGGGGCGCGGGAGGTGTGGGCCGGCTGTTCACACGGAGTCTTGTCGGGGCCCGCGTTGGAGCGTCTCCAACAATCCGGCCTGACGGATGTGCTGGTGACCGATTCGATTCCCTTGCGCGGCAAGGAGCTGAAGTGTCCGAAGTTGAAAACGTTGTCTGTGGCGCCACTATTCGGTGAAGCCATCAGGCGTATCCATGAGGATGAATCAGTAAGTTCGTTATTCGTGTAGGCCGTCCGCGTGGAGCGACAGGTCGAGGAGGAGCATCATGAAATTCGAGTTAACCGTTGAGAGCAGAGAAGGTGGGGGCAAGGGCCCTGCGCGTCAACTTCGTCGTGCCGGTCGCGTTCCGGCGGTTCTGTACGGGCAGGGGGAATGTCTCCTGCTTTCGGTCAAGCCCGATGAGCTGGTAAAAATTTTACGGTCCCAAGCCGGGTCCACGGCGCTCATCTCTCTGACGATCAATGGGGCGAAATCCAAGGCCAACCGCACGGCGCTGTTACGAGACTTCCAGGTGGATCCGATCGCCGGAAGCGTGCTGCATGCTGACTTTTTTGAAATCGCGATGGACAAGCCGATCCGCGTCAAAGTCCCTGTGCATTTGACCGGTGGTCAGCCGATCGGCCTCAAAGAGGGCGGTGTGCTGCATCAGGCATTACGCGAATTGCATGTGGAATGTCTCCCGTCGGTGTTGCCGGATTTCATCGCGGTCGATGCCTCGCAATTACAGATCAATGAAGGTATCCACCTGAAGGATATTGCGAAGACGGAAGGCTTGCGCTTCCTGGATGATCCCGACCACATGGTCGTGAGTGTGGCGGCTCCGATGACCGATGCCAAGCTGGAATCCTTGCTTGCCACCGGCGCGGCCGGGACTGAGGGCGCCAAGGAACCGGAAGTGGCGGTCAAGGGGAAAGCTGCCACTGAAGGCGCCGCTGGCGCCGAAGCCGGCAAAGCGGGTGACGCCAAGGCCGGGGCGGCTGCGCCCAAGGCGGGAGCGGCTCCAGCGAAGAAGGAACCAGAGAAGAAGAAGTAGTTGCGTTGCGCCTGCTTGTTGGATTGGGCAATCCCGGAGCTGAGTATGCCGATACGCGGCACAACATCGGCTGCTGGGTGATCGAACGGGCGGCGGCGCGATGGTCGATACGTCTCACCAGAAAAGGCGCGGCCCAGCGTGGCTCGGGTCGCGCCGGTTCTAAGCTCGTCGAGCTGGCTGGCACGCTCGACTGGATGAATCTCAGCGGTCCCCCCCTCAAAGGTCTCCTTCGCGAACTTGGTCTGGCGCCCGAGGCCTTAGTCGTCGTGCATGACGATCTGGATCTGGAGCCAGGTCGGCTGCGGATCAGGCAGGACGGCGGCAGCGGCGGTCACAATGGTATCAAGTCGATCATTGAAGCCCTGGGCACTTCCAAGTTTATCCGTTTGAAGGTCGGTGTGGGGCGCCCGGCCCCGCGGCAAGATTCCGCCGATTATGTGCTGGAACGTGTCTCACCTGAAGAACGAACTTTCTATGCTCCCTGCCTTGACCGGGCCGTCGATGCGCTGGAGTTACTCTTGAATCGCGATGTCGCCACGGCGATGAATCAGTTCAACGTACGGGAAAAACTCGACGAGAAGTAACCAACGGGGAAAGGATTTTTCTCATGTGTGGCGAAGGACCTTCTCTTACGATGACACGGTTGCCGGGACGTCCTCGGTCGGCAGCAGTACACAATCTCCCTATGGTAGAGTGACTTAATCGTGTCACCCTGGGAGAAATCATGACGACGCCACTTCGATCGCCTCTCTCACTCGCGGCGTTTGACCTGTCTCCTGATCGCGGCTTTCTTCCTGCCACCGACCCGGTGGACCAGCTTCCTGAGGAACCGATCGTGAATCAGATCGCGACGGAGCTACCGAAGTTCCTTGCCGCCCGGCAATTCCGCCCGTTCGTTCAGGACCGATCGGAAATTATGGGCCCGGTGGCGGACGATTGGGGGCTCGATGTGTTCCGGTCCGCCATGCGAACGCTGTCGTTTGCCGGGCATGCCTATGTCTGGGAAAATCCCGACGATCCGGCAGCCAGGTTGCCCGCGAGCATAGGCCTGCCCTGGTACCGCGTTGCGCAACAGCTAGGCCGTCCGCCGGTCCTTTCATATGCTTCGTATGCGCTGCACAACTGGCGGCGGCTCGATCTGCAGAAGCCGATTGAGCTCGGCAATATCGTGCTCCTCCAGAATTTTCTTGGTGGGCTCGATGAAGAATGGTTTGTGTTGATCCACATCGATATCGAGGCGAAGGCCGGGCCAGGATTGCGGGGATTGGTTCAAGCGCAGAATGCCGCCCAGGAGGATGAGGCGGAGGCCGCGCTGGCCGGGCTGAACGAGCTCGCAGCCGCGCAAGAGGCGATGCGGGAGACGCTCCTTCGTATGCCGGAACGGTGCGATCCCTACATTTATTACAGTCGAGTGCGACCTTATATCCATGGGTGGAAAAACAGTCCCGCATTGCCGGAGGGACTGATCTACGAAGGAGTATCGGACTACGCTGGACGTCCGCAGCAATTCCGCGGGGAAACCGGCTCGCAAAGTTCTATTGTGCCGGCATTGGACGCAGGCCTTGGCGTTGTCCATGCCGATGATCCGCTGACACAATATTTGGTGGAGATGCGTGACTATATGCCGCCGCGCCATCGGGCATTTGTGTCCGCGCTGGAGGCGCGTGTGGATGGGAAGCAGCGCCCACTGCTTTACGGGTATGCCCGTGATCGCAAGGCGACGAATCCTCAATTATGGAAGGCGTTTTGCGCCTGTGTGGATTTACTGGCCCAGTTCCGCGACATTCATGTCGGGTACGCCGAACGTTACATCTTCCGTCAACATCAGTCGCATGCGAGTAACCCGACTGCCGTGGGCACAGGTGGCACGCCGTTCATGCCTTATCTGAATAAGCATCTCGAGGAGACCAAGTACCTCATCCAGGACTGACCGCGCAGGTGCGATCGCCCTACTGTGTTTCGGGCTGGAATGATGACATCAGAGTTCGTACAGTGGGTCGTGCCGATGTGATTCAACCTATGCGCAAACCAGGCGAACCCATTTATCTTCGCATACACCTGATCGCTCTAGCGGTGGTCCTTCTGGCCACAGTAGCATTGCCACGGGCAGCGGAATTTTTTATCGGCCCGCTGAGTTTCGGTACGCGCGCCTTGGCGGGGTTGGGGATAGCTGTGGCGGGTGGGATTGCTCTGTACCTCCTCTATAATTCTTCCGCCCGGAATGAGCCCTAGCCGCCACGAGGCGATCCTTCAGCTTGTGCTAAAGTGTCGCTGCGCCGGTGTCTAACCATTCTGCAACGCTCCTCTCTGTCGCGCATCTACTCCGTACCAGCGTCCCTCGTAATTCGACATCACTGAAGGTCGCGCAGCAAAGTTGTCCAGTCTCCTGCGTCGACCGCCTGTTATGATCATGGTAGCCCTCGCCCATGGAGTACATTACCGTGGTCTGGATGACATGTGTTCGCAATGGTTTCCCAGTCGTAGCCTGTTTGGCTCTCCTCGCTGCTCCGGTCGCGACCAGGGCTGAATGGTACGCGGCAGCCCAGCTAGGCGTGAACTTTGCGGATCCTATCCGGAATGTCCGAGGGAGCGGTTCCCTCGCGGGATTGGAGGCGCCTAACTTCAACCTCAAAACCAGCCCCGCTTTCGGCGGCAAAGTGGGACTATTCCCCAATCATGGGATTCTGGGAATTGAATTGGATGTGTCGCACAGTACTCCGCACATCAAGAATCTCGATGACGTGCCGGGCATTCACCTCTCTGTAACCAACATTGGCCCCAGCGTCATCCTGCGTTATCCGGGGGTGACCTGGCAGCCTTATATCGGGGGCGGCCCGGCGGTGCTGGTGGCGCATCTCGGCCGATCTTCGACCACGGAGAGCGATACGCAGGTGTCGCTCGGCGCCAATGTGCTGGTCGGTATCCGGGCGTTCGTTACGCCCAAGGTGGCGCTGTTTACCGAATATAAATACACCGATTCGACGTTTCGCTTCGGCGGCGCGTTCGGGCCGGTGGGGGGATTTGATGGTACCTATCGGGCCCATCAGCTGTTCATGGGCCTGTCCTATCACTTCTAAGAGAGGCGTGCCATGACGCGATCAATCAGCCTGTGCTTTATCGCAGGCATCCTGCTGTTGACGGCGGGCTGCGCAGAGTCGTTGCATCAGGGGCAGCGGCAAGGAACATGGAGTAGCCGGTCTAGTGCAGGGTATACAGACGGATCATCCTACGGAGGAGCAGGATATTGGTGGAATCCCTTCGGATACTACGGCTCCGGCTACGGGTGGTATGGAGGCGGCTATGGCGGCACCCATCAATCATCGAATGCGCCCGCACCTCGTCCGACTCCGCCGGACAACGCGCCGCCCCAGTTTCAGAAGAGGTATTGAGGTGTCAGCCGATGTTCGGCGTGAACAAAGAGAGTAAAACTCCTGCCATCGGTGCAACCAGCACGAACGCCATCGCGCGCATGGTGCTCTTGGTGTGTGTCGTTGGAGCGTGCTCGGCCTGTGCGCAGTCGGCTCATCAACTGGAGCGGCAGTCAATGGGCGATTCTCTGTTAGACCCGGGCTACGCCGGCGCCCAGTCGTATGCGCCGTGGCCCGGACCTGGTTATGGCCCGGGGTATGGCATTGGGTATGGTGCGGGCTATTGGGGCCATCCATTCGGTTACTACGGCATTCCTTACGGAGCGTATGGGCCGGCAGGATTTGGGTGGTATGGCGGGTACGGAGGATTTGGTGGGGCGCGTCCGCCGTCAGGTGTGCCGGGCCCTCGGCCCACTCCTCCGAGCCACGCGCCCCCGCAATTCAGGAAAAAGTATTGAGAGATCACGCGACATCGGCTGCGTAGGGCCCCTATCTCGATCCAAATTTATTGTGCGATCAGGCTGTCCTTTACCCGGTCGAGATCTTGTCGCGCAACCAAGGGTGTTGACAGGCTCCAAAATCCTATGGTAGCTTCCACGGCTCATGTCGGCTGGTCCGGCATGCCTACACCTCGCTCCCGTCTTTGATGGGGGCCATTGTCCAGGAGGAATCTGCATGGAACTCTACGAGTCCCTGTTCATTATTCGTCCGACTTTAAGCGACGAAGAAACCACGACGCTGATTGAAAAAATGAAGGGCACCGTCACCAAGAACGGGGCCACGCTCGTGCGGGCCGAGAATTGGGGCCGCAAAAAGCTTGCATACGAAATCAAGCGCGAGCGTAAGGGCACGTACGTCTATTTTTATTTTCAAGGCCCCGGTACGACGATCGCCGAGCTGGAGCGCGCCTATCGGCTTGAGGACTCGATCATCAAGTTTCTCACCGTAAAATTGGAGCAGGAGCCCGCTCCGCCAAGGAGTGCCCCTGTGACCGCGCCAGCCGCACAAGGAGCCACCGTTGGCGGGGTTCAATAAAGTCATTCTGGTCGGAAATCTGACTCGGAATCCAGAGCTACGGTACACCCCCAGTGGGACGCCGGTCGCCAGCTTCGGGTTGGCGACCAGTCGACGATTCAAGCAAGGCGATGAGCTGAAGGAAGAGGTTTGCTTCATCGACATCGTCGTGTTCGGCAAACAGGCCGAACATTGCGGGCAGTATCTGAGCAAGGGCAACGGGGTGATCATCGACGGTCGACTTCAGCAGCGTCGATGGGAGACGGAAGACGGCCAGAAACGTAGCAAACATGAAGTCGTGGCCCAAGGTGTGACCTTTCTGCCGAAGCGTGGAGAGGCTGGAGGTGAGGGCGGCGGCATGCATGAAGAACCACCTTCATACGAAGACGAACAGTTGTAGGAGACGGAGGCGATCATGGAGCGAGGAGATCGTGGGAACAGCGGAGGGGGCGGCGGTCGGTTTTTTCAGCGTCGGAAGCCGTGCCGGTTTTGTGTCGATAAAGCCCCGATTGATTTTAAAGATATTGGCCTGCTGCGGAATTTTCTGACGGAACGAGGACGAATCGTCCCCCGTCGTATTTCCGGTAATTGCTTGCAGCACCAACGTGTGTTGACGGTGGCGGTGAAGCGGGCACGCCAGATCGCCTTGGTCAGTTTCGCTGAAGAGCGATAGGGCGGGGATAGGTTTTGGTGAGTGTCGAATCAAGTGGCATGGCTGCCTGTCTCCTATGTGATTCTGGGGCGGATCGTCTCGTCATGACGGTGCCCATGGATATGCTCAATCCAGCGATTGTCGATATCGGTCCGGAAGGTCTGTCCGTGTCGTGTACGGCTTCAGGGCCTCAATTGGGTCTGGCGGAGCCGGAGGAGAAGTTTGAAGGCCCCCTGGCGATTCAGCTGGAGCTCTCCCAGCAGGAGGGGCGAATCTCAGTCACTGGAACGTTGGAAGGTAATGCAATCCGCCAATGCGTTCGTTGTCTAGCGGACTATTCTGAACCCCTCGTGGTCTCGCTCTACGCGGAATATCTTCCGCAAGCCAGCGTAGGTGCCAAATCGGCTCCGGCGGAACCGGCGCGACGACATGCGAGACGCGGAGCTCAGCCGGTTGAGCCAGAGGAAGAAGCGGATGAAGAGGATGAATTGTATTGGTATCAAGGCGATCACCTTGATCTGGTCCCGATGCTGCGCGAGCAGGTGATTCTGGCCGCTCCGATGCAGCCGCTATGTCGCGAAGCATGCCTGGGACTCTGTCCTCAGTGCGGACAGAATCTCAATGAGCGCAGATGCGGCTGCCCTCCGGCGCAAGTGCCGAGTCCGTTCCGTGTACTGCGAGGGCGTGGGTCTCAAGGTGAACACGCATAGTCTGTTAACCGGGTTATGTGCCCGTTGAAGGAGTCGTCATGCCAAATCCAAAACACAAACATTCACGATCCCGGCGAGACATGCGGCGAACGGCCAAGACCAGGCTGGTGCCGCCAGGATTTTCGCTCTGCCCGCAGTGCCATGAATTGAAGCTGCCGCACTATACATGCATGAACTGCGGAACCTACAAGGGCAAGGCGGTCATCGTCGTCGAGGAATCCTAAGTCGCGTGTTATTTTTGTGACGTGATTCGGGTACAATTGCCTACCGTGATCACGATCCGACGCTATGTCATGCGTGAGGCCGTTCAGGTCCTAGCCGACAGGGGCGTCTCTGCACGACTCTTCACTTCTCTATCCGTGGACCGCTAACCGCACATGAAGATTGCCGTCGATGCGATGGGCGGAGACCACGGACCGGCCCCGGTCATTGAAGGCGCGATGCAAGCCGCGCAGGAACTGGGTGTCGGTATCATTCTGGTCGGCAAGGAAGACGCGCTGACCGCCGCATGCCACAAACTCAACTGCAACGATACGCGGATCACGATTCGTCACGCTCCGCAAGTGGTGGAGATGCACGAGTCACCCGCCGCGGTGGCCCGGAAGAAGCGGGACTCGTCCATCTGGGTGGCAACCGAACTCGTCAAATCCGGTGAAGCTGATGCAGTCGTCAGTCCCGGCAATACCGGTGCGAGCATGGTGGCTTCCTTCTTCGTGCTGGGATTGATCAAGGGGGTTGAGCGACCGGCGATTGCCACGATGTTGCCGACGTTGACGGGTAGTGCCGTGATGCTCGATGTGGGGGCCAATGTCGATTGTTCCGCGCAACATCTGGAGCAATTCGCCTTGATGGGAAATGAATTTGCCCGGCATGTCTATGCCAAGCCCAATCCGCGCGTGGGCCTGCTAAGCATCGGAGAGGAAGACAGCAAAGGGAACGAAGTCACCAAGGAAGCATTCAAGCTCTTGAAAGCCAGCCCATTGAATTTCATCGGGAACATCGAGGGGCGCGAAGTCTACAGCGGGAGTGCGGATGTCGTGGTGTGCGACGGGTTTATCGGCAATGTGGCGCTCAAGATTTCAGAGGGAGTTGCGGACGTCATCAAGAAGTTGCTGATGAGGGAACTCTCCGGTTCATGGCTCGGACGGTTGGCCTATCCCTTGATTGCCAAACCGCTGCTGAACTTGAAGCGAAAGATCGACTATGCGGAATTCGGCGGGGCGCCTTTGCTGGGGGTAAACGGGACCACCATGATCTGCCATGGCCGTTCGTCCGCCAAGGCCATCAAGAATGCCATTCGTCGAGCGAAGGGGTTGGCCGAAACCCGGTTGGATGAGCTGATCCAGCGCGACATCGAGGAAAGTCTGAGGCGACATCAAGACGAGCGTATGGAGGGGAATCAGACGTGATACGGGGGCGGATCACAGGAACCGGGGCTTACGCCCCCGAGCGGGTGATGACCAATGGTGATCTGGAGCAGCTGGTGTCGACCTCCGATGAATGGATTCGCGAGCGCACGGGGATTCGGGAACGACGCATCGCAGCTCCGGGGCAGGCCTGTTCAGACCTGGGCCTGATAGCCGCGGAACGTGCATTAAAAGCGGCTGGCCTATCTGGCAGTGATCTCGACCTGATTCTACTGGCGACCTGCACGGGCGACATGCCCTTGCCGTCGACAGCCTGCCTGCTCCAGCACCGACTGGGTGCGACGCGGGCGGCGGCCTGCGACATCTCTGCCGCTTGCTGCGGGTTTGTCTACGCGTTAGGTGTCGCCGATGCCTATGTTCGAACAGGGATGCGCCATGTCCTGGTCGTAGGGTCGGAAGTGATGTCCACGATAACGGATTGGACAGACCGCAATACGTGCATTTTGTTCGGGGATGGCGCCGGCGCGGCTGTGGTGAGCGCCGAAGAGGGTGATCGTGGAATTCTATCCACCCACCTGCATTCGGACGGCAGTTTATCTGATCTGATCGTGGTGCCAGGAGGTGGAACCCGAATTCCCCCTTCTGAGGCGATGATGGGCGAACGGTCACAGTACATCAAGATGAAAGGTAACGAAACCTTCAAGGTCGCGGTACGGACTCTGGAGGAAGTGGCGCGCGAAACGCTTGCGGCGCACCAGCTATCAGTCGCTGACCTGGATATATATATTCCTCACCAGGCGAACCTGCGCATTATCAAAGCGGTGGCGGATCGACTCGGCCTTCCGCTGGAAAAAGTCGTCCTGAACATGGATCGGTACGGCAACACCTCGGCGGCCTCGATCCCGATTGCCCTGGACGAAGCCGTGCGGGACGGACGGGTCAAGGACGGACAATTGGTGATGTTCGGGGCATTTGGCGCGGGGCTGACATGGGCGTCGACGTTGATTCGCTGGTGAGGCGTATCCACTGATCGGTCATCTGGCCTGAGACGCGGCTGGGTGGAATGTGGCCGGCTTTTTCCCGTTGACATTGAGCATGGTTTCTACGATACCTTACGCGGTTATGACAGCTTCACCAATCGGATTTTTGTTCCCCGGGCAGGGGTCGCAATCGGTAGGTATGGGACGCGGATTGTACGATGCGTTCCCGACGGTGAGGGCGGTGTATGATGAGGCCTCCTCCATCCTCGGCTACGATGTGGCGCAGCTCTGCTTTGAGGGGCCGGTCGAACGACTGAATCTCACAGAACATACTCAACCGGCTTTGCTGGTGAGTAGTGCGGCGGCGCTCAAGGCATTGGAGCCGGCCGGACTGACTCCCATGGCCGTTGCCGGGCATAGCCTCGGAGAATATTCGGCGGTCTTTGCAGCCGGCGGCGTATCGTTCCGGGATGCGGTGGCCCTGGTGCAAAAGCGTGGGCGTTATATGGCGGAAGCCGTGCCACCAGGAACAGGCCTGGTCGCCGCACTACTCGGTCTTTCGGCAGAGGTCGTCAGGGCAGTGTGTCAAGAAGCCGCATCAGCCGGTGTGGTCGCCGCCGCGAATTTCAACTCACCCGGTCAGGTCGTGATTGCCGGTGAGAAGGCGGCGGTCGAACGGGCGATTGAAATTGCCAAGTCGAAGGGATGCAAGAAGGCGATTCCTCTTCCGGTGAGTGTGCCGGTTCACACGCCCTTGATGCAGGGTGCCGCAGACAGGTTGGCAGCGGAATTCGGCGGGATCACCTGGCGGGATTTGACGGTGCCATTGGTGAACAATGCGGAAGCGGTGGCTCTGCGCCGATCGGAAGATATTCGGGCCTCGCTGGTTCGACAGTTGCCGTCATCGGTGCGGTGGGAAGAATCGGTCCGCATGATGGCTCAAATGGGTGTAACGACCTTCGTCGAAATCGGACCGGGGACGGTGTTGACGGGCTTGGTGAAGCGTATTCTTCCAGGTGCGGTCACTGCCAATGTGCATGATCCAAAGTCATTAGAAGCGGCACTCACCACCGTCGGCGTGAACAGTCAGGCATAAGCGGCCTAGAGATTGCGGGGGAGTAGACTGATGTCATTACAGGGGAAAGTGGCGATTGTCACCGGCGGGGCCCAGGGAATCGGGCGTGCGATTGCGGAAGGTTTGGCTGAGGATGGCGCGGATATCGCTGTCGCAGATCTCGATCCGGCGCGGTCGCAGGACGCGGTTGCGGCGATTCAGAAACTGGGACGACGCGCGCTCAGTGTCAAAGTGAATGTGTCCGATTGGAATGATGCCAAGGCGATGGCCGATCAGGTCATGCAAGAATGGGGTCGGATCGATATTCTGGTCAATAATGCCGGGATCACGCGTGACGGGCTGTTGCTTCGGATGAAAGAAGAAGATTGGAATCTGGTCCTGCAGGTCAATTTGAATGGGACCTTTCATTGTACCAAAGCCGTGCTGCTCCCCATGACGAAGCAACGGTTTGGCCGGATTGTCAATATCGCTTCGATTGTAGGCGCGATGGGAAATGTAGGGCAGGCGAACTATGCCGCGTCAAAAGCAGCAGTCATCGGGTTTACCAAAACGGCGGCGCGCGAGTATGCGAGTCGAGCGGTGACGGTCAACGCGGTGGCGCCGGGGTTTATCGATACGGCCATGACCCAGGGGTTATCGCCGGAGGTAAAGGAAGCCTTGCAGAAGCAAATCCCGCTGGGACGGTTGGGGCTTCCTTCCGATATTGCCGCGGCGGTTCGGTTTCTGGTGTCGGATGCAGCGTCATATATCACGGGGCAGGTGTTGCACGTGAACGGCGGCATGCTCATGGTATAAGTGAGTCGGGCCGGGATCTCGATCGACTCCGATCGAACCGGATGTCCCGGCAAAGAATGTGGCGGATGAGATAAGATGGGAAGGAGGTGGGCAAGTCCATGGCAACAGTAGATGAACGGGTGAAGAAGATAATTGCCGAGCAGTTGGGGGTTGAGGAAGAGGAAGTGACGCTGGAAGCGCATTTCGTTGAAGACTTGGGGGCGGATTCGCTCGACACGGTCGAGCTGGTGATGGCCCTGGAAGAAGAGTTTGAGATCGAAATCCCCGATGAGGATGCAGAAAAGATCCTCACCGTTGGGAAAGCGTTGGATTACATTAAAGAGAAAGCCTAACGGACGACAGTATGCATGAGCGTTCCGTCAGACGTGTGGTGGTGACCGGTCTTGGCCTGGTGACGCCTCTTGGAACCGGCGTCGACAAGACGTGGAAAGCGCTCTGTGCCGGCGAGTCCGGCGTCGGTCGAATCACGCGATTTGATCCGAGCGGATACGACGCGCAGATTGCCGCAGAGGTCAAGGACTTCGATCCGGCGCAGTTCATCGAGAAAAAAGAAATCAAGAAGATGGACACCTTTATCCACTACGCGGTAGGAGCGAGCCAGCTGGCGGTGGACGACGCCGCGCTGAAAGTCTCGCCTGAAGAAGCGACGAGAGTCGGGGTCTACATCGGATCCGGTATTGGCGGGCTGGGATCTATCGAGCACTACCATGACGTGCTGAAGGAAAAGGGACCGGGTCGGGTCTCGCCCTTTTTCATTCCGATGACGATTATCAATCTGGCCTCTGGCCAGGTCGCGATTCGGGTTGGTGCGAAGGGCCCGAATTCCTGCGCGGTCACGGCCTGCGCAACGGGGAACCATTGCATAGGTGACGCCTATCGCCTTATCAAACGGAACGATGCGGATGTGATGATTGCCGGAGGTGCGGAAGCGGCAATTACACCGCTGGGTGTTGCCGGGTTTGCCTCGGCGAAAGCCCTTTCTTTCCGAAACGACGAGCCGACGAGGGCGAGTCGGCCGTTCGACAAAGATCGCGACGGATTCGTGTTGGGCGAAGGGGCCGGTGTGGTGGTACTCGAAGAACTGGAGCATGCCCGCGCGCGTGGCGCACGCATCTATGCCGAAGTCATCGGATATGCCATGAATAGTGATGCCTACCACATTACTGCGCCGCCTGAAGAGGGCGAGGGTGCGGTTCGGTGTATGGAAATGGCGATCGCGGATGCCGGCCTGCTCAAGACCGACATTGGTTACATCAATGCCCATGGCACGTCCACCATGGCGGATGCTATCGAAACCAAGGCCATCAAACATGTGTTCGGGGAGCAGGCATACCGGATTCCGGTCAGTTCGACGAAGTCCATGACGGGTCATTTGCTGGGTGCGGCCGGAGGGATCGAAGCCGTGTTCAGCATTCTTGCCATTCACCACGGCGTCTTGCCTCCGACTATCAATCTTGACCATCCCGATCCCGCTTGTGATCTGGATTATGTGCCCAATAAAGCCCGTCCAGCCAAGCCGCAGGTGGCCCTCTCCAATTCGTTCGGGTTCGGCGGGGTCAACGCCTGTCTGCTCTTTCGCAGATGTGACCCGTAATCCTTTACAGCCATGAGTCAGGTGGTATGACGCCGGCAACGTCAATTGAGGCGGTCCAGCGCCTTCTGGGCTACCGGTTCCGTCAGCCTCGTCTGCTGGAAGAAGCCCTGACCCACAAATCCTACTCAAACGAGCGGCGCACCAAAGATCGAACACAGAACGAACGCCTGGAGTTTCTTGGCGATGCGGTGCTGTCGCTCCTCATGAGTGAGTACCTCGCCACCGAATTTCCGGGGAGCAACGAGGGCGGGCTGTCCAAGCTGAAAGCTCACCTCGTGAGTGAGGCGTCGCTCGCCAAGGCCGCCCGACGGATGAAGCTGGGCCGCCTGTTGCGATTGGGAAAGGGGGAGGAACTCTCGAAGGGGCGGGAGAAACATTCGCTGTTAGCGGATGCGCTCGAAGCATTGATCGCGGCCGTCTATTTAGATGGCGGACTTGAGGCGAGCCGGACCTTTACTCTGCGGGTGTTGGAGGAAGAATTGCTGGCGACCCGGGCGGAACAGGCTCGGCCCGGAATGGAAGATTATAAAACCCAACTCCAAGAGCTCTGCCAGAAGCGGTTCGAAAGCCTGCCGCAGTATGCCACGGTGCGGGAATCAGGGCCGGATCATGAAAAGGTGTTTGAGGTCGAGCTGACAATCCAGGGGGTGATGCGCGGAATCGGATGCGGCCACAGCAAAAAAGAAGCGGAGCAGATGGCTGCGCGGGAAGCACTGACACAATTAACGGCGTGAGCTATTTTTCAGTGAACCGACAAGGAGGCAAGATGACACAACAACCATGGCACAATCGGTTTGGGCGCGCGGGAGTGATGAGTCTGATCCTGGCCTTGGGGATGGCAGGAACCTGCCTCGCGGCTGATGCTCCGGCCAAGGGAGGCGATGGCGTCAATGCGAGCAATGCGCGAGCAGTCATCAAGACCAAGTTAGGCGACATTGAGATTAAATTTTTGCCGGACGTCGCCCCGAAGCATGTCGAAAATTTCATCAAGTTGGCCAAATCCGGGTTTTACAACGGCACGATTTTTCATCGAGTCATCCCTGGTTTTATGATTCAGGGAGGCGATCCAAACACCAAGGACTCTTTGAGAAAGGAAGCCTATGGTCAAGGTGGTCCCGGTCACAACGTCAAAGCTGAATTCAGCGACCTCCCCCACAAGCGCGGCGTCGTATCGATGGCGCGAGCACAGGACCCCGATAGCGCAGGGTCCCAATTCTTTGTCGTCGTCGAAGAGTCGCGCTTCCTAGATCGGAAATACACCATTTTTGGTGAAGTGGTGAAAGGTATCGGGGTTGCGGACAAGATCGTGGCATTGCCGAGAGTCATGTGTCAGACAGGTGCACCGAGCCCTGCCGACAAGGGGCCTTGCGATAATCCGATCGATCGGATTGAGATGACGGTGACGATTATTGAGTGAACTGGTAGAGGGAGCATCGGGCGGATCTTGCTCGACACGATCAGCCCGGTGCCCATGTGCCTGACTAGAAGGGCTGATTCTGTTGTTGGGCGCGGACCAGCGTCAGAAAGTGAGCGAGGGCTTTGGTCATGCGCTCTGCGTGGGAGGCGGAGCGAAAGAGCAACGTGTCTTCAGAAAACTGGCCTTTCACTTCCGAGACTGCCCCGGTGCAGAAGCTGGTCTTCAGGATGCAGGGGCCGTTGGTATTGCACGAGACGCGGACGCCGTACAGAACCAGGTTGTTCTCCCGAGTGTCCTGGCCCTGGTACTCGAAGGATTCGATATCCTGGAGATTAAAATGAGTGAAGCCGGTGTTGACCTCGTCATGCCCGTGGTTTAATTCGATTGTGCCAAGTCTGGTTCCCGTCGGAATCACACTATACACTTCGGTAATCTTGGTCGGCTTCCCGGCTTTGGGATTCCGGCAGCTGAGGCTCCGCACAAACCCATGCGTATTGGCCATGTCGCTGATGAACTGCACGGTGTCATCGAGGGATTGACCGAATCCTGCGGTTGGCACGAGAATCGCACAGCCAAAGGCCATGGCTAGACTGACTTTCTGGAACCAGCCGCGCCGCAAATTCACATGTTTCTTCTGCATAATCCATCTCCCTCATAACCTGCAAGGAACTTGTTCCGAAGTGCCCTAACGTACTGAACCTGCCGGCGTAGTGCAATCCGTACGGATGCGGAGCATCCGACCGCTCGGGCGGCGCGAGGGGCTGCTTCATCACGTCCACAGAAGCATCTCCGAGGCAGGAATCACACGACGTCTTGAGCGATTTGGGCCGGAGTAGTGGGGAAGACAGCTGGATCGATGGGCATAATCGGCGAAAGATCGATTTGTTCAGCGATGGAGCCGAACCGAAAGGTGTTCATCAAGGTGGACATGCGGAATTCCATCTTGTCTAGATTCATGTAGTGGAACATTTTGGAGAGGAACGGGCCTTCCATATGCGGTTGATGAGGATCGAGTTCCCATGGATGAAAGTACATGACGAGGGGGCGACCTTTTTGTTCAATCCTCCGCATCAATCCGCACAGGGCAGGGAACGGCAAAAGACGGAAATAGCTCCCGCCGGCAATTGGGATCCGGACCCCTCCCAAATTGACCGTCGATGGAGGAACTTCCCAAATAGGGCCTGAGGAGGTTTGCTTGAGATGGTGCCAGGGATCTGATCCCGGAAGACCACAATGATCGTGCCGAATGGGAACGACGCTGGAATCGTAGGAATATCCTTCTTCCGCCAGAATCGGCAACGCCCACAGAGTTTCACGTGTAATGGTGAAGCCCGGTGCGCGATATCCTTGGACCGGAGCCCCTGTGAGGTCTTCCAATATCTGTTTTGCTTGTCTCACGTCGGCGCGGAACAAATCGGGGGTTTGGGCCGTGACTAACTCATGCCCGTACCCGTGAGATGCGATTTCGTGTCCACATTCGGCTATTTGTTTGATCAGACCAGGGTGACGCTCGGCGACCCAACCCAGAACAAAAAACGTAGCCTTGGTTTCATATCGTGCGAGTAGATCCAGCACCTTGCAAGTGTTAGCGGTCACGCGGCTTTCAAAAGCCCCCCAGTGTCGCCGGCGAATAGGCGAATCAAACCGTGACACCTGGAAATGTTCTTCGATGTCGAATGTCAGGCAATGCACAGCTGTAATCCTTAGGTGTATGGTTTTGCCTACTGGCTGGGGTGGGTAAGGGTTAGCATGCTGACGGTGGAGAGATGCCCCTTTCGACCCGCTTTGTATACTATGTGTACGCAGCGAAGTAAAGCAAAGTTTAAGCCACTACTTTTTATCAGGTTTTTCAATGAGATAAATAGATATTCCTGGCACGACCACAGTTGGTGTATCGGAGGAGTCTTACAAGAAGTATCTGAAAAGATACACGCGCGTCTGCGACATGTGAAACACGAGATGCGGCGCAAGACGGGGGAATTGAGATGTTTGTTTGTCAGGCGGCTGGTCTTTTTCTTTCGCTGTCGGCCGGTTGTTTCTGGAGTGGCACGGTGAACCGGAAGGTGGACCCTGAACCCGGCTCACTTTCTGCTCCGATACGTCCTCCCATCAAATCCACCAGTTGTTTGCAAATGGCCAGTCCCAACCCCGTTCCTCCGTACTTCCTCGTCGTGGATCCATCCGCTTGCACGAAGGGCTGGAATAACTTACTAAATGCACTGGGCGCGATCCCGATGCCGTTATCAACAACGGAGAATCGGACATGACTAATACGGTCCGCATTCGATGACGATTCGGCATATCTGGTGGTGGGAAACTCGAGACGCTGCTCCGGAGGCCGTTGGTCCAGATCAACCACAATGGAAACCGTTCCGCGATCGCTGAATTTGATAGCGTTCGCCAGTAAGTTGCTGAGCACCTGCTGCAGGCGTGTCGGATCCCCACATAAGGCGGCCGGCACATCCTCCGCAATCTGCGAGTGAAGGATGAGACCTTTGCGTTGCGCACGTTCTGCGAACAGTGCCAGGACTCGATCAACAAACTTGGGGAGGTCGAAGTCCAGCAGCTCGAGGGATAGTTTGCCGGATTCGATTTTTGAAAAATCGAGAATGTCATTAATGATGACCATCAAGGTATCGCCCGAGGAACGGATTGTTTGTGCGCAATCCAGCTGTTCTGGAGTCAGGTCGGTTTCGAGGAGCCAGTCGGTCATGCCGAGCACGCCGTTCATGGGGGTGCGAATTTCATGGCTCATCGTGGCAAGGAATTCGGATTTGAGCCGAGCCCCTTCCATCGCCGCATCGCGAGCTTGAGTCAGAGTAGCCTGGCTGGCTCGCAGCTCCTGAAGGACCTGATTGGCTCGAACCATATAGCGGATGCGGTGGGTTAAGAGCATGGCGTTCAAAGGCTTAACGATAAAATCCGTCGCGCCGGCATCATACGCTTTGGTGATTGATTCAAAGTCGTCCAGGCCGGTCATGATGAGAATCGGAGTATGTTCGCCGCCTGGTAACTGTCGCAAAGCCGCACAAGTCTGAAAACCGTCCATTTCTGGCATCATTACATCGAGTAGCACCACATCCGGAGGGCATTGCTGAAAGGCTGCGCAGGCTTCGCGCCCGTTCTCAACCTCCTCGACCACCCACCCGGCCTGTTCCAAGGCCTCGCGAGCAAACATGCGGATAATGATGTCGTCGTCCGTAATCAACGCATAGGGCGATCGTCCCAATGTGAGCGGGGTCATGATGATTTCTCCTTGGCGATCTCGTTCCGAAAGACGGCACAGGCGGTAGCATATGCGGACTGTAATTCGTCCAAAATGCGATCGGCATCGATCAGGTTCTTTTGAGCCCCCATCGCCTCCAGCTCTTTACATCGGGCGGCTACCGCAAGGGCTCCAAGCTGGGCGCTGCTCGATTTGAGGCGGTGCGCAACGGCTTGCAGACCTGTGGGATCGTTCGCGCGAATGGCGTTCTGCAAGGCGTCCACACTATCGCGTGAATGATCGAGATATTTTCGAAGCACCGAAGCCAGCACATCGGGCCGGTTGGGTCGTTGCAAGGCGCGAATGCCGTCGAGGGCTTTGGGGTCCATGCTGGGGGTGGCTGCGGTGCTGCTCGTTGTGGGGAGAGTCTCAGTGTGAGGTGAATCGCTAGTCACATGATGTAAAGTCTCCTGTCCCAAGACTGCTGTCAAGTTCTGACTGGCCACCTTTCTGTCCAGCCATTTCTGCACGATAGCCTGCAATTGCGCCTGGGTATAAGGTTTAGTCAGATAGTCATCCATGCCAGCCGCGAGACATTGTTCTCGGTCGCCTCGCATGGCATTCGCGGTCAAGGCGATGATGGCCATCCTTCGCCGCCCCGAGGACGCTTCGTGCCGGCGAATTTCTCCTGTGGCCGTCAGGCCATCCATCTCGGGCATCTGGCAGTCCATGAGTATGAGATCAAAGTGGATGCACGCCGCCAATTCCATCGCTTGGCGGCCGTTTTCCGCCATCTCGACCTGGTAGCCGAGTAGTTCCAACATGCCGACCGCAACTTCGCGGTTCACCGGGCTGTCTTCAGCCACGAGAATCCTGGCGGAAGGGTGTCCCGCACTCATGGCCTCCGGTGCGGAGGCTGAGGGGAGCCGTTGCGAGGGGCGGTAGCTATGTTCGTGGGTGAACTGCGGTTTCGGGAGTTCCGGATACGAAGTCAGGCCGGATGCCATTCCTGCACCGAGAGGTTGCAGTTCGAATCGCGCCGTAAACGAAAATGTCGAGCCGCGTCCTGGTTCACTTTCAACGGTAATCGCTCCACCCATGAGCCCCACCAGTTGTTTGGCGATTGACAGCCCGAGCCCTGTCCCGCCATATCGTCTGGTGGTTGAGCCATCGGCCTGCGCGAAGGCATCAAAAATCCGCAATTTTGCCGCAGGCGGAATGCCGATGCCGGTGTCGGTGACCGAAATGCGGAGCTGCGCATGGGTAGGAGTGCCACTCACATAGCCGGCGGTCAGCGAAATGGCCCCGGCTTCCGTAAACTTCATGGCATTGCCCAGAAGATTCATCAGGATTTGACGGAGCCTGACCGGATCGCCCTTCAGGTAGCGCGGGACAGTTTCGTCGATCCGTTGAGTCAGACGAAGGTGTTTGCGCCGGGCGGCCTCCATGAAGAGCTCGAGCGATTCGTCCAGAAGCTGCGACAAGTCGAATTCGACACATTCAAGATCCAGTTTGCCCGCTTCGATTTTTGAGAAATCGAGAATGTCGTTGATGATGGCGAGAAGGGTTCTTCCCGACCGGTGAACGGTCGATGCGAGGTGTCGTTGCTTGTCCGTCAGAGTGCTGTTGAGCAAGAGCTCGGTCGTTCCAAGCACGCCGTTCATGGGCGTGCGAATTTCGTGACTCATATTGGCAAGAAATTCGCTCTTGGCCTTGCTGGCTGCTTCTGCAGCCTCCTTTGCCGCGCGGAGTTCTTCCTCGGTGCGTTTGCGGTCGGTGGTATCGATATGGATGCCGACCATACGCGCGGCCACACCATACATGTCCCGGATGAGGCTGCCGCGGGATAAGATCCAACGGTACGATCCATCCCGATGCTGGAGCCGATGTTCGATCTCAAACTGGGATTTATCGCCATCCAAGCAGGATTGTACGGTCTGATGCACTCGCGGTTGGTCTTCCGGATGAATGCGAGACCGCCATTCATCGAATGCATTTGGGAGGGTCGCGTCATCATAGCCGATCTGATTCTTCCACTGCGGCGAGAAATAGACCGTGTCGGTAAAAAGGTTCCAATCCCAGATCCCGATGTGCGAGCCCTGTACCGTCATCGTGAGGCGGGCTTCGCTGGTGCGCAAGGCTTCTTCCGCTTGTTTACGTTCTGAAATATCCGCGACAAAGGCTGTGAACGAATAGGCATTTTCCAGGCGGAGAGGGGTGATGGCCAGTTCGATCGGAAATTCTGTGCCGTCACGGCGCAGGGCAGTGATCTCGATCCGTTTGTTCAACACAGGACCCTCACCGGTCTTGATGAACCGCTCAAGTCCTTGCTGATGGGCTTTCCGATGAGCATGGGGAATGATGGTGTCTGTCATCATCCGACCGATGGCTTCCTGACGGGTCCAGCCGAAGATCTGTTCGGCCTGCGTATTCCAGCCGATGATATGGCCTTTCTCGTCCATACCAATCACCGCGCTCAGAGCGGTGTCAATAATCAGTCTGGTCCGGGCTTCACTCTTACGCAAGGCTCCTTCGGCGTGGAGACGCTCGACCGCTTCCAGGGCTAAGGACACCAATGAAGCGATCGCATAACTGAATTGTTGTTCCTCGAGCATCCATGAGCGAGGCGGCCCCACATGCTCATTGCAGAGCACTCCGACCAGTTTCCCTTTGAAGCGAATCGGAATATCGAGCATGGCGCCGATTCCTAGCGGGAACAAATAGGCGTCGGTGAACTCGGAGGTACGAGGATCGGTCTGCGCGGCGGACGCGTCAATGACACGTTCCGTGAGAAGTTCTCGGAAATATCTCGGAAAGTCCTCTGCGAGGAGTTCCACTCCGGAGGAATGGATGTGGGCAGACACATCGAAGAGATCCTTGCAGGTAATGGCACGGTGATCCTCGCGCAGAAGCCAGATGCTGCAACGGGCGACCCCGAGGGTCAAGGCTGTGACGCGGGTAATTTCTTTCAATGCCGGTTCCAAAATGCCGCTTTGAATGATGCTGTTGCTTGTCAGGCCGAAGAGTGCGGCCTGATGCTGCCGCAATAAATGTTCCGTATCGCGACGAACATCCTCCGCCTGCTTCCGCTCTGTAATGTCCCGAAAGACCAACACGGCTCCGGCGGCATAGTTGTCTCGTACGATGGGAGCCAACACGCAGGAAACGGGAAATGAACGGCCGGTGATCGAAGTGAGAATGCTGTCATCCGTTCTGAACGAGTGTCCCTGGGCAGTTTCATCAAGCAGCATCTGGGTGAAGATCGGTTCCGTAAGACTTGTGCCGTAGGAGAGGGAAATCATATCCGGAAGGCGTCGTCCCACAACCTCTGCTTCAGTGAGCCCCCACAAGCGCTGTCCTTCAGGATTGAGCAGCACGATGTCCCAGTTCCGATCCACGACGCAGAGACCGTCGCCCATGGAACGAAGCACGGTGTGGAGTTTGTCCCGTTCCTCGGCCAACCGACTTTCAGAGGTGCGACGTAGCTGCTCGTTCAGTTCCTGCATCTCTCTCGAGGAGAGCGCAATCGAGCGTTCGAGCAGTTCCCGCCCTTGATCAGATTCGACGTAGCTCCGGCTTACTCGTTCGAGCAGTTGCTGCCAGGCCTCGAGAGAGGCGGGCGCTGCGGCCTGTTCCAATCCCAACCGCTTCAGTTGTCGTGTGAGCAGCGGATGCATAGCAATTAGGATTCGGTGATCGTGGTCAACGTCATGGTTTGGTTATGGAGGTCGCAGGCTCCGCTGGCATAAGGGGAAATTTCCCCATACGAATAAAAACCGACTTGCCTGCTTCCGTTCGGCAGAATGTCCAATGTCGCTTCAATCTCTTCTTCCGTTCGTTCCCCGAGCACCAGGCGTCGACCGACACAACTGATGGCAATCGAAAGGGTGGGAGACGAGGTGCCTGCATGCCCCTGGTTATGGAGGGTGAGCGTTGCCGCTTCGGAGGCGCCTTGGATCAAGCGGTCAAAGTTGGCGCGCATCAATTGGGCAAAAACGCCTTCCGGCAGATCACCGGCAAAGGTCATGGATTGGGCGGCTTCATCCACGGCCAGGATGGTACGCACCAGGACCTTTCCATCCGTGTTGGAGGATCTGATGGCGAGGGGGAAGAGAAGTCCTGTAGCCGGAAGACCTGCGGAGCGGTCCCCGAGATATTCTTTGTAGAGTTGCAGCGCGGGACGCCCATCCAGTTCATAGAGAATGTTCCCGTCGGATTTGGTCACTCGCCGCTCCGGACCGAACTTATCCCATCCTCCCCTTGAGCCGTGCCCTACTCTGACATGGTCGCCATAGAAGCCGATGGCGGTCACATAACCGCTTTGAGGCGCACGGTCTTTGATGACCCATGTCCGCTTGAAGTCGGTTCCGTCACCTGCCAGCCCGCCGGTCACGACGACGTGGCCCCCCAGGGTGTCGTTTAATCCCTTCACGAGTTCGCTGCCATTGACGTTCAGCCCGTCAGAGAGCACTAGCAGTCCTCGCAGCTCGGGCTGATGAAGGTTGTCGGCAATGGCGCGTCCTGCAGCATAGGAATCTTTGGGCGTGTGAACCGCCGCGTGAGCAGTGAGGAGGCGCGTCTTGTCAAAGCGCACCGCGGCAATGACCAGGCTGTCGTCCGAGATTTCGGAACCGTGAATTTCTCCAGCTGTGGAGCAGCCCATCACGTGACTGCGAGGGCAGGCATCCACTATCTCCTCGATGAGTGCCGGCCGGTCGATCACACGTGAGCCTCCGAACAGTAAAAGGAGACTGGTCTCAGAATCCAGGGCGGCCAGTTCTGTAGGAAGGCGGGACTGACCGGGCTTGAGACAGGTGGTTGCGACATGCATGGGGGCGTCTCCTTGTTAACGGTGTGGGTGCTGCAGTGTCTCTGTGGAAGAGATGGATTGCTCCGAGGCATTCGATCGAGCTGCGGTGGCATCGACTGAGATCGTAAACCAGAAGGCGGAGCCCGCTCCGGACGCACTGGTGAGTCCCATGTGCCCGCCCATCATGCCGACGAGTTGCTTCACAATCGCCAGACCGAGTCCGGTCCCGCCGTATTTTCTCGTGGTGGACCCGTCGGCCTGGGCAAAGGAATCGAAGATTCGATCCTGAGCGTCCTGCGGAATGCCAATCCCTGTGTCGGACACCTCAATGCGCACATGTCCGGGGTGGCTCCCATCCAGAGTTGCTGAAATTGCAATACGCCCGGTTGCCGTGAATTTGAGGGCATTGCTGATGAGGTTGATCAGGATTTGTCGGAGTCGGTGCGGGTCTCCGTGGAGGGTGACGGGACTGTCTTGCGCGATGGTGACCGTCAGCGTCAGCCCTTTTTTCAGCGCCTGTTCATAGAAGATCTTCGAGGTTTCGGTCAGGAGCTGCGGCAAATCAAAGGGGATGTGTTCCAGCACCAAGCAGCCGGCTTCGATCTTCGAAAAATCCAGGATGTCGTTGATGATGTGCAGTAAGTTGGTTCCAGACGTGTGTGCGGTATCAGCATATCGCCGTTGTTTCTCGTTGAGCGTGGTTGCGAGGAGCAACTCGGTCATGCCGAGCACCCCGTTCATCGGGGTTCTGATCTCGTGACTCATGTTCGCCAAGAATTGGGACTTGGCCTGACTGGTTGCTTCCGCGGCGTCCTTTGCCCGGCGCAGGGCGTCCTCTTGCTGCTTACGTTCGGAAATATCCTGAATGAAGGTGGTGAACTGTTGAGCTCCGCCGATCGCCAGGCAACTGGTGGCGATTTCAACGGGAAATTCCTGGCCGGAACCGGTCCGGCCGACACTCTCCACACGTCGGTTGAGAATCGCTCCGGGAACGAGTCCGGAAAGCACGACTCCGGCCTCGGCGGCTGATGAAGATTGGGCCGTGGATAGGTACGTGGTCAGGGGTTGCCCGATGGCTTCGGTGCGGGAAATGTCAAACATGAATTCAGCCTGGGTATTCCAGTCGGTAACGATTCCCGAGGCATTCGCGGTGACTACGGCGTCGAGGGCAGTTTCGATGATCATCCGGGTGTGGGCCTCGCTCTGCAGGGCTTCCTCGCGGGACAGTTCATTGACGCGCCAAAAATAGAGCAGGGCCGCGCATTGAGCCAGAATAAAGCTGCTGTGAATCAGGGCCCAGGTCCACGGGTGCGCCTGCCCTTCGGCGTGGACGTACACCATGTTCGGAAAGAGGGTATCGATAATCCCATGATCGATGACGATGAATTGCAGACCAACCAAAAAGGGGAGCCAATCCTGGTACAGCACGATCACGGACATCATGACGAAGAAATGAAAGTGCAGCTCGATTCGCCATCCCGAGAGATGCACGAGCAGAGCCGAGGCCGTCACCAATCCAAAAGTTTGCAATGGCGGCTTGAAGTCGACGGCCGACGACGGGAAGTTGTGCAGCGATGGCGATGGCTCCGAGGAGGGCTCCGCCGCCCAGATAGAGGCTGGGACCGACACCCATATAGGCGCCGTAGAGGGGAACACCAAGAACGTGGAGCCAGAGGATGTACAGAATACCCCGATGACGGACGGACCACGCCGGCTCGTCCAGCACATCTCCCTTCGGCAAAGCGGCTAAGAGATTACTGAGAAGTGAGTGCATGTAATTTCAACGAGTTGCGCGTGCGGTCCGGATTCTGCCTCGTGCGAAGGTATCAGTCCTGACCAGCTTGTATCGGTAGAAACTCGTCGTAACTAAAGAGAAAACGGGGGAGAGAGGACTTGGAATCTAGCGGCAATCAGCCCGTTTGAAGGGAAAGGGAACGTATGTCGTTAGGGTGCGTCGCGGCCTGAGATCAGTGGTGGTGATGATGGCGGCATTCAGGACTATGCACATGGGCCGGTGGTTCCTGAGCAGGCGGAGTCAGTTGTCCGGGGAGCACGATTCGACCGGCTTCATGCTGTTTGGTCAGATGTTCTGCAATCTCGGGATGGAACGTCTTCACATAGCCGATCATGCCGAGGAGAAACCGGCGTGATTGGAAGCTTTGGCCAGAAAATTCCGTCAGGAGCGCCAATGCGCGATCGAGAATTTCAGGAGCCGAGCCGGCGTCGGCAATCTGCTGGGGTTGTTGTTTGACGAAGGTGTCATATTCTTTCTTGAGACGTTCCGCAAAGACCGGCATCGGCGCGGCCGGAACATGGAGAGGGCTGAGGGTGCGTCGCAACGCTTGGATCGCCGCAAACACTTCGGCATCCTGCCCGTCCCGTCGGTCGTGGAAATAGCCGAAGGTGACGACTTCGATCAGATTGAACAATGCGGCCGCTTTTTCTCCGCCAACCACGCTGAGCTGGCGATAGAGTTCCCGCCGGACCGGGGCGAATTGTTCGCCCAGACGTTTTTGCTGATAATCGCTGCCCGTATCGAGATAGTCGCAGTCGGGGGGGCAGGCGATGCGTGTCAGGCGATGCTCTCCGCAACATTGGCTGCAAATCAGTCCGGTGAGGGCAGGGCAGGAGCGTTTCCCTTTGCGCTGGTTACAATAGACACATCGGCTCATTTCCGGGGTGATCCTTCCTTCTCGGATTTTTTTGGTTCAACGAACCCGTAGTCTGCCAGCGTGCGTTTGGCGCGGTCGCCCGATGACGCAGTGGGAGATTCCAGACCGTTAACCTCGGCGGCATTCGAGTCCTGGTAGGGGACGAGAATGAGATGGTTTACGCGGTCAATTCCGAGATCCGAGGGGCCCGGAAGGTATTCCGCGATCACCTGAAACTTATTGTTCGGCAGCATCCGCCAGATTTTCCCTTTCGTCGCGTCGGCGACATACATGCTGCCCCAGCGGTCGAAATCTACGCCGCTGAGGTTTTGAAACCGTCCGGTAAAAAATCCATTGGAGGCCAGCTCGGTGAGGATGCCTTCCGGAGTGATGTCGAAAATCTTGCCCAAGTCATAACTGACCACGGCCAAATGTCCGGTCTTGGGATTCACGGCGACTCCTGAGGGCCCCGCCAAATGGGCTCCGGAGAGGACCAGCGTGATGGTCGGCGTCGGGGTGAGATCGACCCGGTAAATCGCATTACCGCCCTGGTCCGCGAGATACAGATGGCCCTGCCCATCGGCAGCCACGTCCACGAGCGACTGGGTTGCCTTGCCGTCAGCGAGCCGGGGGAGCACGAACATCGCGAGAGGTTTCCCCGTCTCCTTATCGAAGGCGCGCAGGGTATCGACATCTGTGACATACAGGACCTGATCGACGATAGCCATGCCTTTGGGGGCATGGAGAGTGACTTCCCCGCGGCCCCCCTCGATAAACTTGAAGGCGGTAATGCGTCCGTCGTCGCTCAGCTTGGTAATGAATCCATTGTTATCCCGGGCGTTGCTGTCCCCATTGATGTTCGAAATGAAATAGGACCTCGACGGCGGGTCGGCCAGAAAGCTGTGTGGGGATTCCAATCCGCTCACTTGCAGGGCCCAGGCCCAGGAAGAGGCGAACAATATTGCCATGGCCGCCGCGAGAGCCAGTCCAGGAGTGCAACGGCGCCTCGGCCGTTCGGGCAAGATGGAAAAGATGGTCATGGAATCATCAAGCGAAGGTGTCGGACAGAAGATTCTGTCGCTGCATCGTAGCCAAGGGTCTCGAAGGCTGTCAAGGAAGCGGCTGAATCACACGTGAAATGCGGAGGGAAAGCCGGATCCAGCAGCGGCCGGATGATCGTGCAAGTACCCTCTTGTGTCGAGGGCTTCCACCCGGACTTTCTCCGCGTCCCCAGCGTTGACTTGTTGAAAAATTGCCTGCTATGGTGCCCTCACTTTTCGCTTCTATTCAGGCCAGGGAGGATATTGTGGCGGCACGAATTATCGATGGGAAAGCATTGGCGCAGCAGGTGCGTGACCGGCTGGCGATTGAATCTGCGGCGGTCCTGGCAAAGACCGGGGTAAAGCCGGGTCTCGCCACGATTCTCGTGGGAGACGATCCCGCGTCGCACCAGTATGTGAAGAGCAAGCAAAAAGCTTGCGATGCGGCGGGTATCTATATCGACGATTATAAATTGCCTGCCACGACCACGCAGGCGGATTTGCTGGCGTTAATCGAAAAAAAGAATGCGGATCCAAAAGTGCACGGGATTCTCGTGCAGTTGCCGCTT
Source organism: uncultured Nitrospira sp. (assembly GCA_964556305.1). Classification (GTDB taxonomy): domain Bacteria; phylum Nitrospirota; class Nitrospiria; order Nitrospirales; family Nitrospiraceae; genus Nitrospira_A. The sequence goes on from CAZKVY010000006.1 coordinate 28,602, forward strand.
CCGAAGCACATTGAGAGTCGTGTCGTGTTGGAGGCCGTGTCTCCGGACAAGGACGCCGATGGGTTCCATCCGTATAATTTCGGCCGGTTGGTCGAGGGCAATCCGGTGTTTGAGGCGTGCACCCCAAAGGGCGTCATCAAGATGATCGAGTCAACCGGCGTCGGCATCGAGGGCAAGCGCGCGGTGGTATTGGGACGCAGCAACATCGTGGGAAAACCGTTGGCGCTTATGCTGTTGCAACGGAATGCGACGGTGACGATTTGCCATTCCAAGACCAAGGATCTGGCGGCGGTCTGTCGAGAGGCTGAGTTGTTGTTGGTGGCGATCGGAAAGGCCAAGTTCGTCACGGCTGACATGGTGCGGGAAGGGGCGGTTGTCATCGACGTAGGTACGAATCGGTGGACGGACGGAAAACTCTGCGGCGATGTGGATTATGAACCGGTCAGCCAGAAGGCCGGATGGATCAGTCCCGTGCCCGGTGGCGTCGGGCCGATGACGATTGCGATGTTGCTCGACAATACCGTTGAATCTGCTAAGAGAATGGCAGGGATGAAATAGTCGCGGTCGAGGCACTGACTCCTTGTGCTCGCGCGACGCGCGGCCTGAGAAGGCCCTCGTCGGACGCGCGCAATGAGGAGTCAATGCCCCGTCCGCTCTAGTAAGGGGTGGAGCTAAACAGGATCGAGATGGATAGGAGACTCGTATGAGCCGGGAGCCGCGGCGACTGAAGGACGTGCTGGCGCAGGGGCAGTTTGCCGTGACGGTGGAATATAACCCGCCAAAGGGCACGAATCTGACTCATGTGCTGGAAAGCGCGAAGACGCTGGTCGGACGTGTGCACGGGGTCAACGTCACGGACAATACGGCCGCGATTGTGCGAGCCGGGTCGCTGCCTGTCTGTCGCTTGTTGTATGAACTGGGGCATGACCCGGTGATGCAGCTGACTTGCCGGGATCGCAATCGCATTGCGATGCAGTCTGATCTCATGGGCGCACACATGCTCGGCATCCGCAACATTCTCTGTTTGACCGGGGATTATCCGACAGTGGGAGATCATAAGGATGCCAAGCCCGTGTACGACCTGGATTCCGTGCAGGTCATGCAATTAGTGACCGGCCTAAATAACGGCAAGGACTATGCGGGCAACAAGCTTGACGGTTCCACGGCGTTTACGATTGGCGGCGCGGTGACCCCTGAGGCAGATCCGCTTGGGCCGATGCTGGTCAAGTTTGAGGTCAAGGTGCGAGCCGGAGCGGAATTCTTCCAGACCCAGGCGATTTATCAATCCGAGCAGTTCAAAAAGTTTATGGCTGCAGTGCGTCCTTTCAAGGTGAAGGTGCTCGCCGGGATTCTGCTGTTGCGCAATCCCAAGATGGCGGAATTCATGAACGCCAATATTCCCGGCGTCTGCGTGCCGCAGGAGATGATCGATGAAATGCGTGCAGCTGGGGACAAACGCGCACTTGATGTGGGGGTGGAGATTGCGGTGCGGACCATCAAGGCGGTGCGTCCCTACTGCGACGGCGTCCATATTATGGCCATCAAATCAACGGAACGGTTGCCGGAAATTCTCACGAAAGCCGAGCTCGGGTGATGACGGTTCCCGACTTGCAGAAGTGCAAGCGCGACAGACGCAAGATCGTGGTGGTCACAGCCTATGATGCGCTGTTCGCGCGCATTGTCGAGCAGGCCGGCATCGATGTGATTCTGGTGGGCGACTCGCTGGGCGTGGTCGTGCAGGGCAAGCCCAATACCCTCTCGGTCACCATGGAACAGATGTTGTACCACACCGGGCTCGTGGCCGGAGCGGTTCAGCGATCACTGGTGGTCGGTGACATGCCGTTTATGTCATATCAGGCCAGCCAGGAGGAGGCGGTGCGAAACGCCGGCCGGTTCCTTCAAGCTGGCGCCCATGCGGTGAAGCTGGAAGGGGGCGCGGCTGTGGCAGATCGCGTGGCGGCGATGGCCAAAATCGGCATCCCGGTGATCGGTCACCTCGGCATGACGCCACAATCCGTCCAGCAATATGGCGGGTACAAAGTGCAGGGAAAGGGCAAGGATCGGGCGCAACCGTTGATCGACAATGCCCTTGCCTTAGAAGCTGCCGGGGCTGTCGCCATTGTGCTGGAGGCGATTCCTGCGGGATTGGCGAAGACGGTCAGCGAGGCGCTCACGATTCCGACCATCGGTATCGGAGCTGGTCCTCATTGCGACGGGCAGGTGCTCGTCCTCTACGATCTTCTTGGTCTGTTTGATGAGTTCGTGCCGAAGTTCGTCAAGCCGTACGGACATCTGAAGGCCGATGCGCTCCAGGCCCTGCGCCGATACAAGGAGGAGGTTGAGCAGGGCACCTTCCCGTCCGATTCTGAAAGCTATCACTGAGCAGGTTCGCGATCTCTCGCACTTAGCGCGTGTGGTTCTCCCCTCTATCTGTCGATAATACGAACCGAATGGGTGTATCTGTCTTCCTCTGATCCAGCCAACTCGCACACTGTTTGGCGACGGCGGCAATATTCAACCCCATATAGTGATCAGGGACAAGTATTAGGCGGGCATGGGCTCGTGCAATGAGGTTCTGCGTCGCCTGCTGGTTGCCAAGCTCAAATTTGAGATGGGCAGCGGCGCATTGAATGAGCGCTTGGAAGAAGTTGCCTTCCAGGGTGGTACGTCCGTAGGCATGCCAGAATCCCTCAAAGACTTCGTGCGCTTCCCACCAATAAGTCCAGTTGTGGAGATCGATGCCATATAGATAGTCCTCGGAGGTCGCCCAGAGTCCCGGCTCGAAGGGGCGCCGGTACGGTTCTGGTTGTTTGAAGGAATGGCCCTGTGGATGACGACGTGGATGTGGGGTTCGCCCGGGAAGAAAGCGGTAAGTGGGAAATGTCCTGTTCGTGTACCGTGGCCACTCGGCCATGGCTGGCCGGTCACCCTCCGCCACGGGTCTCCTCGCACCGTACCTGAAACACCCTCCGATCCTCCAAGCGCACCGCCGTCAGCTGTCTCCCGTACACGCAGCCGCTATCCAGTGCCAACATGTTGGGCGTGAGTTTCAGTCCCATGGCTGCCCAGTGCCCGAAGACGATCGTGGCTGTTGCATTGCGTCGGCCGGGCACGTCAAACCATGGTTGAAATCCATCCGGGGTTCGATCGGGCGGGCCCGAGAAGGAAGATTCCATGAGGCCTTCGCGTGAGCAGGCTCTCAATCGGGTCAGCACCTTGATAATAGTGGCCAGCCGAACCGGGCCGGTCAGGCTCGGGCGCCACTGCAACGGGCCGCTGGGAAGGAGCGCCCGCAATGTCGCCGTGAACTGATCTCCCCGTATCGCTGTCTGGGCTTCCCCGGCCAGGGCCCCGGCCTGTTCCATAGTCCAGTCAGGCAGTAGTCCTGCATGGACCATTAGGAAGTCACCTTCCCGATACAGTAGCGGTTGCTGACGCAGCCACCCCATCAGGTCATCGCGATCTGGTGCGTCTAAGATCTGGGCCAAGGTATCACTGGGGCGAAGGGACGTCAGCCCGGCAGCCACGGCGAGGAGGAAGACATCGTGATTGCCGAGAACCGTAATGGCGGCGGAGCCGAGGTCGCGTATATAGCGCAGCACGAGGAGAGAGTCGGGGCCACGGTTGACGAGATCACCGACAAACCAGAGGCGGTCCTGCTTCGGGTTGAATTGAATAGTCTTCGTGAGCTGCGTCAGAGATCTGAAACAGCCTTGCACGTCGCCGATTGCGTAGGTTGCCATGGATGCGTCAAGACTAGCGTGGACAGGGCCGGTTCGCAAGTCAGGAACATTGGCTGACGGTGCGATTACGAGGCAGTGCGTTGCAGGAGCTCCCTCGTGATTACGGCGCAGGCGGCTTGGTGAGCGTCCGTGAGCTGTGCCAGCAGGCCGGCCGCACCGTCGAGGCGTGCGAGGCGTCCCAGGTTTTCAAGTTCCTTGCAGTGGGCCGACGTGGCCAAGGCCCCAAGCTGTGCACTGCTGGATTTTAACCGATGCGCCGCCTTGGCAAGCACAACCGGGTCTTGGGTGTGAACTGCCGTGCGTATCTCTTCGACCAAGATCCGGGAATCGTTGAGATAGGCCGTCAGGACCTTAGCGAGGATATCGGGGCGTCCGGGACGTTGCAGTGCCAGGATTGCTTCCCATGCCGCTTTGTCGATCTCTGCCGCGGAGGGAGGCGGTGGTTCATCGGACGGCAAATCATCCGGCCTGGCGGACAGGGCTGATTCGATCTCCGCCGTGGCCTCCGTCGTCCGTAACGGTAGCCATTGCGTCAACATCTCGCTGAGCTGTGCCATGGTAAAGGGCTTTGCCAAGTAATCGTCCATGCCTGCGGCCAGGCACCGGGCCCGATCACCCTCCATCGCATTGGCGGTGAGGGCGATGATGGGCAGGTGGCGGTGGTCTCTCGCTTCTCGTTCCTGCTGCCGAATCGTGGCGGTGGCGGTAAAGCCGTCCATCTCCGGCATCTGACAATCCATGAGAACCAGGTCGTACCGTTCCTGCGCTACCGCTTCGACCGCGAGCCGGCCATTTTCGACGGCCTGCACGATGTGTCCCAGCATGTCCAACATGCCCAGGGCCACCTCCCGGTTGACGGGCGTGTCTTCGACCAGTAGGAGGCGGGCGGCTTGAAATGGTTTCGGGCCGGAAGCTGGGGCCGGTGGCGGTGGAAGTTGAACGGGCGCACGATGTCGGGTTTGGAGAAGGCCGAGCAAGGCTTGGCGAAGCAGAGCGTTCCTGACGGGTTTCGTGATCCATGCGTCCAGATTGGGCGCGCCGGGCGTACTGGTGTCATAACTCACCGACGTCAGCATCAGGAGCGGCAGGTCGGCGAGACGCGGATCGGCTCGAATGGCTTTGGCCAACTCCAATCCGTCCATGTCCGGCATATGCAGATCCAGAATGGCCAGGTCGAACGGCTGTGGCGAGTTGGAGTTCGTTCCCAGGAATACCAATGCTTCTTGTGCCGAAGCGGCCAAGGTTGGAAGCGCGCCCCAGGTGCGGAGATGTTCATACAGGATTTCGCGATTGGCCGGCGTGTCATCGACGACCAGGATTCGCTTCTTGAGAAGCGCTTGTTCAGGCGCCTGTTCCCGTCCTAGAGCTGCCGCGGGTTGTCGTTCGAAGACCGCTGTAAACCAGAACGTGGAACCCTCTCCCACTTGGCTCTCCACACCGATCTGCCCTTGCATGAGGGCCACGAGCTCTTTGACAATCGTGAGGCCAAGTCCCGTGCCACCGAAGCGTCTGGTGGTCGTGCCGTCGGCTTGAGAAAAGGCTTCGAAGATGCGCTGATGAGCCTCGGCCGGAATGCCGACGCCGGAATCTTTCACCTCGAATCGAAGGGTGACGGTCCTGTTCGTCTCAGTCACCGCATAGACGCGCACGTTGATCTCCCCTTTCGCCGTGAACTTCAAGGCGTTACTGATCAGATTAAGCAAAGCCTGGCGAAGGCGAATGGGATCGCCTCGGAGGGCGTGCGTGAAGGGTCCCAGCAGCTGACAGGTCAGCTCGATCTGTTTCCGCTGGGCGGGACTTGCAAACAGTTCCACGGCGCTTTCGACGGTTTCCTGCACATCGAAATCCAATTGTTCCAGCTGGAGTTTGCCCGCTTCGATTTTGGAGAAGTCGAGAATGTCGTTGATGATAGCCAGGAGCGCTTCGCCGGATTGTTGAATGGTCCGTGTCAGATGACGCTGCCGGGTGTCGAGGGTGGTCGCCAATAAGAGCTCGGTCATGCCCAGCACGCCGTTCATGGGCGTCCGGATCTCATGGCTCATGTTCGCTAAAAACTGCGACTTCGCCCGGCTTGCCGCCTGTGCCTCTTCAGCAAGCCGTTGGGCTTCTTGCGACGCGAGTTCCAGTTGCCTGGTCCGCTGCGCCACCTTGTCTTCCAGACCATGTTGATAGTCCTGAACTTGAGCCTGTGAGAAGCGCAATCGGCTGGTCATGCGGTTGAATGCATCGGCCAGACGGTCCACCTCGTCATGGGTGCCTGCGGCGACGTCGACATCGAGTCGTCCTTCCGCGATGTGTCCCGCCGCTTCGACCAATGCCAGAATAGGTTTGGTGATGCTCCGCGTCAGGATCAACGACATGGACAGTCCAACCAGCAACACGACTCCGATGACGAACCCGGTGATCAGGACAAATTGGTGAAGGTTTTTTTGCAACCGTTCCTGACTCAGGCCGAGTTGAATGTAGCCGACGACCGCCGACGCCGCGTTGGACTCGAGGAACAGCGGATCGGCGGCCGATACCGGTCGACTGACGACGGGTACCAGAATATCGATGTAGGACGGGTGTCCCGGCTGGATGGCCACCTCCTCGAAGAGCACGTTTGCGGCGGCGGGCAGGCGTGTTCTGAGCCCCGTGGGAATGGCGATCTTGGCGTCCCAGGTTTCTTCCAGCAGCGCCTGCCGGTCTTTGCCGAGCACGGCGGCATAAGCGATATCCGGCACCGCTTGAAGTCCACCGACCACCCTGCGCACGGCATCCTGGTTTTCCGTATAGACGGCGTATTCGCTATTTTGTGCGATCATCGCCGCGGTGGTGAGGCCGGTGTTGACCAGGTCCTGATAACGAGTCGTGATTTCCCGGTGCACGACGAATGTCGCGATGCCGATTGCCGTCAACACGACCAGCCCGATACTCAGGAGATTGAGCTTGTCTCGTAGGCCGAATCTTTTCCTGGTCATCTCTGTCCTCGCTGCAATTATTGAAAAACGTGCGTGGCGCCGCGCACGACGTCTTCGGGCAGTTCCAGGTTCATGGCGCCGGCTGTTTTCAGATTCACCGAGTAGGTCACCTTGCGCGGGAAGGTCGGCGTAAGGGCTGCGGGGCTGGCCCCGCCGAGGATTTTCCCGGCAACCTCTCCGCATTGGGTCCCGATATCGAGGTAGTCGCGATCCAGGGCATACAAAGCGCCGGCCTTGACCCACGAGTTCGACAATCCCGCAAGCGGTATTTTGTTTCGCAGCGCACTCAGCAAGATCGGTTCGGCGGTTTGAGGCGTCATCACGACCGAATCCGAGATCCCCCAGAGCGCATCGACATTGCGGGAGAGGTTTTCGAGGGCATCGGGAAGGGAGCGAGGTGTATCCACCGCCTGTGTCACAAGGGTCAGGCCGGTTTCCTTCGCGACGCGCAAGGCGCTGCTCACCTTGGTTTGGTTTTCCTTGGGATTAAAGAGCACGCCGACGGTAGTGGCGGTGGGGACGATACGGCGAAGCCACTGCATTTGGATTTCCACAGGAAACTCCAGCAGAACGGCGGTGCCGTTCAAAGCAGGCTTGATGTCATCTGCGGCGACAATCATGGTGGCCAAGAGGGGAAGTTGTCCCACTTCGCGCAGGGCGGCTTGCGTGGCGGCACTCCCCAAGGTCACGACTAAACGGGCGCCGTGTTTCTTGATGTCGGCGAGTATGTCCTGTGTCTTCGTGGGGTTCCCTTGGAGCGCATGGACTTCCACGGACAGATTGATCCCTTGTCTGGCCAGCGATTGTTGAAACCCTGCCAGCACGTCTTGATAGGGTTTTAAGTCCTGGCCGTTCAGCACCACGATCCGGCCGGATTCGGCGCATACCAAATCGGGGCTTGCGATGAACCTCAGGATGCTCACGATGAGCGCGATCCCGATTGCTGGAATGAGGTGCGTGAGTCGACGCATCGGTGATGGGAGCCCCTTAGAACCGATACTTCAGCTTGACCCAGAATGTACGGCCATCCTGGTCGATGACGTCCTGCACGTGCTCCCCCGCTCCGGGATACCCGTATTTCTGATTCATGAGGTTGTTGATGTGCCCGGACAATTCCCACCCTTTGACGATCCGCTGACTGAAGAGCGACATGTTCAGAATGTAAAAGGGGCTGGCGCTGTTTCCTGCGAGCGTCAGGCGTGAACTGGTGTATCGCCCTTCGAATCCGGCGAAGAGCTTGTCCGTGAGTACCGGGACGATCACGTTGGCCTTAGCCAAGTGCTGAGGGGAGTTCGTCAGCTGTTGTTTCAGATCATCGTTTTCGGTGCGCTGCAATGCGTAGCTCACACGGCCTTCGAAGCCTGACGACCATTTGCCTTCCATCGCCAACTCCATCCCGCGGGCGGTGATGTTGTCGACGTTGCTATAAAACAGCTTGCCGTCTACCGGATCGGTCGTCTGACTGATCAGGCCTGAGATGTTGTATTGGTAGAGGCTGCCGAGGGCGCGAAGGTGGTTCCCCAGGTACTGCTCCACAACCAGTTCATAGGTCTTGATGCGCTCGGGTTTGATGTCTGCGTTCGCCTTGAATGTGGATGCCGTCACATAAAACTGCTCATAGGGATTCGGCGCGCGGAACGCCTGGCCATACAATAATTTCACGGTAGTCTTGTCCCACGTCGAAATGAGGCCCGCGCGCGGATTGGTGGTGCCGCCGAAGGTGCTGTACTGGTCGTGGCGGAGACCAGCGGTCAAGACCAGATGGTCCGTGATAGCCCATTCATCCTGCAGATAGGCGGCGATAAAACTTGAACGACGTTTGTCGTCGAGGTAGGTGCTGGGAGGCGCAATGTCCGCATTGGCTTGATCGATACGAAATTGGTCCCGATACTCTGAGCCGATCGTGACCTTGTGATGGTCGAACAGCCGTTTGGTGATCGTGAGCTCCGCTCCCCACCAGTCGGCCTCCGTCGAGTCTTTGTTGATGGTAAACGGCGGCGTGCCGGTCCCGGCATAATCGTATGGAAGGTGCGCACGATAGTAGTAGCGGTCGTAGTAGACCCGCGCCTTCACGTTGAGTTGGTTGACGAATTCGTGTTGATAAACGAGATCGAGATAGGTCCGTTCGTCGAGAGTGTTCTGTCGATTGTCGTTGAACACCGTGCCAAAGGCCGCGGTGGGCACGTTCTTTTTGCGCCACTGGTGGCCGCCCAAAAGGGTGAAGTCCCCGTAGGAGAGTTTGCCGGTGTAATAGTAGAGATTGTCGCGATCCGCATCCTTCGCAATGCCGTTATTGATGGAGGAAAAGGCCGGGTAAGATAACTCGCGATGCCCTTCGCTATCCGAGAAGGAGCCGGAGAGGAGCATTTCCAGGCCGTTTGAGAACTTATTCCCGTAACTGAGTCGGCTTCGGTACGTATTGAAGCTGCTGGCTTCTCCGGAGACCTCCGCACCCTTGAGGTCGCGCCCCCGTTTCGTAATCACATTCACGACGCCAAAGAACGCATTGGTGCCATACAACGAGGACCCGGGGCCTTTGATAATTTCCACGCGGTCGATCAAATCGACGTCGATCGGCATTTCGGTGCCGCTTCCGCCCTGATCATAGACGGCATCGTTTAATCGGTGATTGTCGATCAGCAGCAGGACGCGAGAGGTGTAGTCGCCCGGTCGGTTGAAGCCGCGGATCCCCAAATAGCCATAGTTCCTGTCATTGCTCGTAAACAAGCCCGGCACGCTGTCGAGAATTTGCGCAAAGTTGCTGTAGCCGTATTTCTTGATTTGGTCTGCCGTGATGATGATGACCGCCGCCGGCGCTTCATGTACCTTCTGATCGTACTTTGCCGCGCCATACACCGAGGGAATATCTTCGAAGAGCGTACTTTCCTTTCCAGTCGTCTGTTGACCTGCGGACGTGGCTGGCCGGGACAGGTCCGGGAGATCCAACGAGACGTCCGTTTGGGCGGAAGGAACATCGTCTGGGCGTGTTGCTGCATGTGAGGGGTGTGTAAGAAGCGCCAGGATTGTGACGGCCAACAGGCGGCTGGCGGTTGAGGGCAGTATCCTAATGCAGGGTCTGAACAGGCAGCGCATGTGCGACTCCATGGAGTAAGACTTATCCCTCCGCTATCGGTCGAAGACCTACGTAACTTGACTAATCTGCTAGGAAGATGATCGAAGTACAGGCTGAGACGCGTACATGCGGGGTTAGCGGAACGGCGAGGGATCTGGCGCGCGGTCAGGCTGGGGTATGACTTCGAAGCTCGGCGGCAATGGTAGTGCAGGCGGCCTGATGCGCATCGGTGAGCTCAACCAACAGGCGTGCGGCATCGTTGAGGTGTGCGAGGGGCCCCAGGTGTTCCAGCACTTTGCAGTGAGCTACCGTGACCAAGAAACTGAGTTGCGCGCTGCTGGACTTCAACCGATGCGCGGCTTTGGCGAGGGACCCAGAGGCTTGGGCTTCCACTGCGGCGCGAATCTCCTCCACCAGTACGTGGGAGTCGTTCAGATACGTCGTGAGCAGGTGACGTCGGAGGCGATGCCGAGGTAGCCCGTAATCTTGCCGTCGGCGTCCCGCAGCGCTGTGATATTCAGCAGGACCGTTCTCTTCGTGCCGTCTCTCCGAATGTAGGTCCACTCATGTTCATTGGGCAGATTCCGCCAGCATTTTTCGACGAACACGTCAAATCCCGGTTCGATGGTGGTGCCGAATTCCTCGGAGAGTTGTTGGGCCCGCGTATCGCCGTCTTCGGTGCTAGGGTGCTGATAGCCATTTCCCAGGAAACGTTCTCCGAAGGTCATTTAGCCGAGGAGGTGCTATATAGCAGGGAGTGCAAACAAGCGGGTGTTTCCTTGTGAAGGCATGAAGAGCCTCTGCGGTTGGAACGGAGACCGCATATATTCCGGAGATGATGGCGAGTACCGTCATTGCAATTCGGACAATCGCCGTTCCCCTCGACTGTCTGGCCAATACAGCATCCTTTTCCTGCCGGATGCTGGTCGCGTGACAACGCGGACGTCTCCTCTACCTGGTGGGCATGCACTTCGACAGTCTGATGTCGGTGGATTCGCTGAGGACCTTGGCTCGGCGGGAGTTCCGTCGCTTGCTTGAAGTGACGCTGGGACGGTTAGAAATGGGGTTTTGAGAAAAGGTGCGGAGTAAACCGGCTTTGTGCAATTGGCTCGCTCCTTGGGCTGGGGGGTGGGCGAGCGATTTACTCTGGATATCTGGCTTCGATTACGCTACGAAGTCCGCCACGGGCAGCGAATTCCCCCGTGACCCTTGCCCAGATCGGACGGCAGGATGCGACGATGTCGTGAAGAATACGGTTGACGGCATTTTCATAGAAAATGCCGACATTTCGATAGGCGTGGATATACATTTTTAGCGCTTTGAGCTCCAGGCAGGCTTTATTAGGCTTGTAGTGGAGAGTAATGGTGCCAAAGTCAGGGAGATTGGTCTTGGGGCAGATGGCCGTGTATTCAGGAATTTCGATCGTAATTTCGTATCCTTTGTACTGGTTTGGAAAGGTTTCAATGTCGGGTAACGGGGTGGATATCCCGCTCCGGGCATGCCGCCCGCTGTAGCCCAGCTTCGTGGTGGTGCTCTTGCCTTTTAGTCTCTTGCCGCCCGTTCCCTTCACACCATCACCTCTTGAGTCTCCACGCAATTAGACTTGTTTCATCCATTCCAACTGGCCCAGCTCATTGAGCTTGTTGTACAGTGTGACCCATGGACAGGTCATGTCCGGATAGACTTCACAAAACCCGCCCTTTCGGACCCCTCCACACGGGCCATGGCTCATGAATTTTGGGCATTCGGCTTTAAGCGATCCATCGGGGATCGGCGGGCGCTTGTGCACTCCTCCGACACATTGGTCGCCCTGTTCTTCTCCTGGCACAAGGACTCGTATAGCCATTGGCGTTATAGAACCTATCGTGTTAAGCGATAATTTTTACGCGCTTCTCGGGTGAACTGCAACAGAATTGAGCCTTCTTTCGAGTTGTTCTTAGGCCAAAAACTTTGCGTCAAGCGGATTTAGGGCCAAGGGCCTAGCAGGGCAGCCTCCACTAGGCCTTCTTTCGTTGGGCGTGGGCCTTCTGCAAAGTTGCAATGCTTTTGTGGACTCTATAAACTTGCCGTTACCTTGGAATGAGAGGTTCTTCCTAATTTGTAGCGCCGACTTTATTGACAGATTTTTTTGTGCTTTGCTACACTCGGCGCATCAGACAGTTAGGTCGTAAGTCGACATTCCTTTCCGTTTCAGCAACACAGTCCAGTACTTAGTTCGAACAACGTCGATATAATCAGCACTTGGCTTTCCTCTGTCAGGTTGAAGGACGGAAGAAAGCACCAGAGCATAAAAGGGAGGGAATCCTTATGAGTCTTGATTACGTCAAGTTCTCGAGCGGCTTTGAAAAGTTCATGCCGAAAGAATATCGGGACATGGTCGAGCATGGTCCCTTTGGAAAAAAAGTCTCTGTTTCGCAGATGGGATCCTTCAAGGAAGTGCTGGAAGAGCACCCAATGTGCGCTGGATGTGCTATGACCCTCTTCATCCGCCTTGCCATGATTGCGTTTCCAAATCCTGAAGACACCATCACTGTTGGAACGGCCGGCTGTGGACGTTTGGCGATATCACAAGCTGCCATTCCCTTCGTGTACGGCAACTATGGTGACCAAAATGGTGTAGCCAGCGGGTTGTCCCGCGGATTGCGGCTTCGCTTTGGTGATAAGCCGAAGGATGTGGTCGTGATGGCCGGTGACGGCGGTACGGCCGATATCGGATTTCAGCAAGTTCTCCACTCCTGGTTCCGGAAAGAACGCTTTACTACGATTATGTTGGACAACGAAGTCTATGGAAATACGGGTGGGCAAGAAAGCGGAATGACGAATCGTGGTGCCGTGCTTAAGATGGCTCCATTGGGGAAAAAGTTCGAGAAAATGGATATGTTGCAGATGGCGAAGGTGGCCGGCTGTGCGTATGTCGCGACTGTCGTCCCGAACAATCCTCGCCGGGTTGAGAGCGTGATCAAGAAGGCTGTTCTGATTGCCAGAGAGGTTGGATCGACGTATATCCAGGCCTATACCTCCTGTAACATTGAGTACGCCATTCCAACCGACAAGGTTATGGAAGACGCCAAAAACGTTGAAAACGATCGCTATCAGTTCTCCGAATACATTACCGATGAAGCAAAGCAATTTCTCACGGAGCGCTATGGCTATAAGGAGTTCCTCCCGAAGCCCGCTGCTCCCGCTCCTGGTCTCCCGAAGGCCTGAGCAACGTTTAAGGAGGATTCAGTATGGCGAAACGGTTCAATATTCGTATGGCGGGTGTGGGTGGCCAGGGCGTTGTGACCGGCTCGCACATTCTTAGCACAGCGGTCATCCATGCCGGAGGAGAGAGTACTATCGTTCCGTTTTACGGATCAGAAAAGCGCATGGCGCCCGTCGAGAGTTATGTCAGAGTCTCAGACGAACCCATCTATGAGATTGGTGAAATCACCTTTCCGCATATCATTATTATCTTTCACCCGCAGGTGATTACGCACGGCAAATCCTACACGATGCCGTTCTATTTCGGCTTAAAGGAGAATGGCATCGCGTTAATCAATAATGACGGCCCGATGAAACTTCATCGGGATCAGGCGCGCGAACTCGAAGAGCGCCATGCGAAGCTTTACTATTTCCCGGCGACAAAGCTTTCTCTTGAGGTTGCGGGAATGGACCTCGCCACAAACATGGCCTTGATGGGATGCATAGGGGCCATTACCGGGTTGACCTCGGTGGAAGCCTTGGAGCAGTCGGTCAAGGATCGGTTCTTGGGGAAAGGTTTTGTGGTCTCCGGCGGAACCGCAGCTCTGGACAGTGTCGTCGAGCGGAAATTCAAAAAGAAGCAGGAATTGATCGATAAAAATGTGGCGGTGATTCAGGCCGGCTGGAACTACGCAGTCGATCACGGTTGGGCTGCGCCGAACGTCAAGCGATCGGAAATTCGCGCGACTGTGAGCGCCTAACAAGGATTTAGTACGAAGGAGTTCCAATGTATTTAGTAGCCCATATCGATGTTGAAATTTGTGCCTCTAAGAGCTGCAAGCTCTGTACTCAATATTGTCCTGAGGCTAATACTATTCAGTATAGCGAAGAGATGGGGAAAGAGAAGGGGTTCAAGTACGGGTCCGCATATGTCGCCGTGGATCGCTGCAAAGGCTGCGCACAATGTGTCTGGGTCTGCGACAATATGGCGAAAAACAATGCCATTAAGATGATCATGATCGATCAACTACCGATGGCCGCATTGACCGATAACATCACTTATGGTGATAAAAGTACAATAGCGGTCTTGGCAAGCCCAGTGGTCGGGTAAGCGTAAGAAAGGGGAGTGGGCGTGGGAATGACGCAAGATACGAGAGAGAGAATTATCGTGCCTGGACCCGCAGGGTTCCATCCACCGTCAGCGGCTCAGCTGGGAGTGGCGCTGCCGGATCCTGGGCAGGGACTCTACTATGGATTACTTGAGCCTAACGAAGACACAGTGATTGAAGAGATGGCTCGAAAGATGCTGACGAGCCCCAATGCAACGATCTTCCCAGGGCCTCTCGTCTTGTGGGCCTGGAATAGCCATGCGGTCGAGAAAGCGAAGGCGGTTCTTGAAATCGCTGCGCAGATTCCTGAAGTGATGATCATTCCCATGCCCGACTATCGCCCCAAGTACCCCAAAATCGACCCTGAAGAAGTCATCAACCCCAATCACCCCAATCTTACGATTTGGGGTAACAAAATTGAGGCATGCATTTTCATCGGCGTTCACTGCCACTATGCCAATCTCACGCTGAAAATGATTCGCGCAGGGACGAACTGCTGCACCATGGCCATTTGCGCTGAACAGGGCCACGAGGATGCCATGTTGACCATTCGCGATTCAGACACGTTGAAGTTGAAGAAAACAGCGCAAATCTTCAAGAAGGTCCGCGAGGAGATGGGCATTAAGCTGCCCGATAACGGCGAGAACGTGCGATTCACCGGAACTCAGTCCAAGGTCCACAATGGGAAGACGCATACGAATCCTATGAGCCTTATGCCTTCTGCTGCAGGCGTGGGCAGCGCGGCTGCATTTGGCCACTCAGCGGAGCAGATGAAGCGAGAAGGCTAAGGTTTTAGGTTAAGGCGATATAGTCAAGAGGTGCAACGATGAGCGAAGCATTGGAACCCGAGCAAAAGACCAATCCCCAAGGCGATCCTATTACTACAAGTGTGTCGGCCCCAAAGGTTGAGGCTAAGAAAGACCCGCATGCGGATGCGAAGCGACAGAAGGTTGTGACTCCGGAATACATGTTTTTGGAAGCGCCTCGCACCAAGGAGTTTATCACCGGTAGCGAGGCAGCCAAAGAAGCTATCCGTCGGTCTAACGTCGATCTTGCCATTGCCTATCCCATCACTCCGCAAAGCGAAACCATGCAGTTGGTTGGTGTCCTGTATGGTGAAGGGTATGTGAAAGAATATTATCGCGGGGAAGAAGAAGTGGGCGTCATGGCGGCTATCGCTGGCGGCTCGCGAGCGGGAGTTCGTTGCTACACTGCGACCGCGGGGCCAGGGACGCTAAGAGGGCTGGAAGGGATTGCTTCCTGGCCGGGGCACCGGCTGCCCGTGGTGGCCATGTTCACTTGCCGAGTGGTTAACGCACCGCTGGCCATTCAGCCCGACAACATTGAAGTATCCTATCTGCTCAATTGCGGTATGATTTTGTTCCATGCCGAAAATCAGCAGGACATGTATGATTTCACCCTGGCCGGGTTTGTCATCAGCGAGAAAAACGATGTCACCCTTCCTGTCGGGGTATGTTGCGATGGGTTTTTTGTGACGCATGCTAGAGGTTACGTACGCATGCAGGATCGTGCAATGAAGCTCCCTCCACGTGAGCCATGGCGTGGGGCTGTGCCTGTCCTTGACGCTGAGAATCCTCCGGCCCGGCTTTCTAGGGATGCCCCGGTTCAGAAGTCCAATTTTATGGCCTACAACATACATGCTGTGTGGCAACAGGAAGTGTGGGCTGCTGTCGAGCGTTCACGTAAGTACATCAATCAGTACATGGGCGGGCTGCTTACTGCTGAAAATGTCGATGATGCTGAGGCAGTGATTATTGCTTCAGGTAGCGCGGCGGCTCAATCTCGCGAGGCCGTGCGTATTTGCGCCGAAAAGGGAATCAAGATTGGCCTGATAAAGATCCGGTCACTCCGTCCGTTTCCTACCCAGGAGTTGCGCAAACTTTGCGGGAAGGCCAAATTGATTGTGGTGCCGGAATTCAACTATGTCGGATGGCTGGCAAAAGAAGTGGCGACGGCTATCTATGGTTTTTCGAATGCGAAGATCATCGGTGGGCCGCGAGTCTATGGTGGTCAGTCGATGCCGGTGGAACTAATTGTGGACGAGGTTGAGTCGGGTATGACCGGAAAAAAGTCCACCAACGTAGCGATCTCCCAAGTCATGGGCGCGTCAGCTGCTGACCATGAGGCTATGGGCCACTTCATGCGTAGTATTTAGACTAAGAACTACGGTTTTGAGCCAAATAGTAGAGCCCGTTCGGTTAGACCGAACGGGCTCTACTATTTTAAGGATATTTATTGCAGGTTTTTCAGCCCTGAAGATCCTCGTCGAGGAGATCGGGGCTTTCCGGCATGCCGTGAGCCACGTATTTGGCATACGATAAATAGATCGATGCGCTATCACGCATGGCTTTGGTGCCATTGGCCATGCGATGCAGCTTGTCTGAGCCAGGTGCTTCGGTCTTGCGGAGATGATCAACATGGTCATGTAGGACCATGGTAAAGCGCTCCATGGCCATTTCTACTTCCCGGTAGGCTTGCAAAATAGGGTCAGTCATGTGAAGTACTCCTCATATATTTTAGAATACAGCAGCCGTCTTTAAAGGGTCAACCGAGGACCGTCGCTATGTACAACTTATCATCTACAGTATTACGCACCATCGCAACGGTGGCCAAGCTAAACATTTGTGAGCCGCGGCAGGGGATTCCAGAGTCGCTCCTGAATGGCGTGAGGGAACTTTCCGAAATGTTTATCAGGGGAGGCGAAGGCATTGGGACGGCTTATCTAGAGAATCAGCGATTCCGCACCAGTTACTTAGCCTACTATGTGCCAGTTAATCTCGGGAAGGTTCAGCTTCTCTTGGAAGAGTTGCGGCCCGTACTTCCACGTTCTCCAGATGAGGAGTTTCGAGTGTTAGATCTTGGCGGCGGGCCTGGAACAGGGGCACTTGCCTTACTGGATTGGTGCTGCTCTCAATCCCTTTCCGCGGCGGCATCGATCCGCATGACGGTGGTTGACCGTTCGCCTGAAGTATTAAAGCTCTGTAGCGAACTTTGGCAGGTATATGGCAAGCAGAATCACGATCATCCTGTCGGTACCTTGCAGACCGCTACGTGTAATCTTGAGCGCGGCGTTCCGTCCGCACTTCGGGTTAGAGGGCGAGACAATAGATATCATCTTATCATTGTCCAGAATATCCTTTCAGAGCTTTTCGTCGGGAGTTCAGATCCCATTAATAAACGGACTGAATTTGTCAGCCAATTACTAAGTTACTTGGCACCGGAGGGAAGTCTGATGTTGATAGAGCCGGCATTGAGGTCGGCATCAAGAGCTCTGCATCAGGTGCGGAACAACCTATTGGCCGATCTCCAATGCACGGTCTTCAGCCCTTGCTTACACAATCAACCCTGCCCTGCACTCATCAAACCTGACGATTGGTGCCACGAGGAGCGCTTCTGGGACACTCCGGACTGGATTGCTCAAATTGACACTAGTGTGGGGTTTATTAAGGATGCTCTTAAATACTCCTATGTGATCCTGCGCAAAGATGGGAAAACCTTGGTGCCTCGAAATCCCCATTACCACCGTGTTGTGAGCGAGTTGCGCGAGTTGAAGGGCGAGAAAAGAGTTTGGTTGTGCGATGCGGAGGGAAGATCGGAACTCGGCCGCCAGGATAAAGAGCGTTCTCCCTCAAATTCTGCGTTCGACGATTGGCATAGAGGGGCAATTGTTCGAGTTGACGAGATTGTCAGAAAAGAAAGAAAAGGTCGCCCGGCAATGGTCGGCCGCATTCTCTCTTCAGGAGTTGCGGAAGTAATTCGTCCCGCGTGACGCGTTAGTCTGCTTCAGGCTCTGAGGAGCCGTGTTGATGAGATACCCGATCCTCATCAAAGAGGTCGGCCATTTCTGCCGCAATCATGTCTCGGTCGTTGGGCACCGAGACAAGGGGAATTTCCTTGCGGGGCTTGGGTGTCGTATCGGCACCAGGGGGAGGTGTTTGAGGGATACTGGGCTTCTTTGTGTCGCTCATAATACAATCAGTATACACGAAACGATGGTGAAAAGGGGCTATTCAAACGCTTCTAAAGAAGAGCGTTCAGGAAACTGTGTTTGGCATGCGGTGCAAGTGACGAAATAGATAGCTTCGCGGACGGACATGGTAATGCGGAAATCGAGAGAGACGCCCCGACGTTGACAGTTTTGGCAAGCAATCTCTTTGAGCCGGTATGGAATATCAGGTTGAGTCCGCACATAAAATTCCATGTCCGTATAAACCGGGAAACTATAGCGGCATTTCAAGCACACGCCCCGGCATTCTCCATCAGGTTGCAATGTTCGACGATCGATGCCGAATGTATTCGTTTTGCAGATTGCGCACTGCACGGTGGAAAGTCGCTGTTCTATCTGGTCTATCGGAATAAGAGCCATCATGTTCCTCCCAGTAACCGAGGTGAGTATACGCACCAGTACAGGGTATCTTCAATTGCCGGGCCAGGAATCGCATGAATTCCTTGACCCTTTTGCACAGGACCCTATACTAATCTCACATGCATATGATCAATAAGCGCCTCCTCGTCGGTAATGCCGATGATGCGAAGAATCCTCCGCCGCAGGTTGGGGCAATACTCATGGTAGCAGAAGAGCAAAATGTGACGGTGCCTCCACGGGTTATCTATGCCAAGGTTCCCATGAAGGAGTTTGGTGAGCCTACGGTTTCAGCTATGTACGATGCCGTGCAATGGATCGAGGCGCACTTGCCTGACAATCGGCTAATGGTGTGTTGCCGGGCGGGCATGGGACGTTCAGTTTCGGTAGTAATCGCCTACCTTTGCTGTGTGGAGGGAATGGCTTATACCGATGCGCTTAAGCTTGCCCTTACACGACGTCCAGGCGGCATGCCTTTGCCTCGCCTTGACGCGGTTATCGAGGATGTTCGCCGCAGGCGTCGGGGCCTAAAGGGGCCCTCCCGCTCCTAGATTAGCATCCGCAAACACGTGCAGTTGTCTCTTACCATTCGTCCTGTTCCTTCCTTTCATGCCCTCTCCTCCGTCGTCACGTAGTTTGAAAAAGCGTCCGGCACGAGTTGCATTTTCGCTCATCTCCATGGCGTAATTTGACTCTTTCGTGTCATCACCCCGTTATCCTGGAATCTCCATGCCTGAATTGCCGGAAGCAGAAGTCGCTGCGCGTCAATTGCGCGAACGAGTCGTTGGAGCCTTGGTGCGCGATTGCTGGGTAGGGCGAGGAGACATTGTCCGAGAAGGCTTGTCTTCCTTGGAGTGGTTCCGCCACGCCACGATTACAGGAGTGGAACGACGGGGGAAGAGTGTAATTATTGCGTTTCTCCGCGAAGAACAGACCAGATTTCTTGCTGCAGAATTGGGCATGACCGGGTTGCTGTTATTCCGCAAAACGCCAACTAAACACCCCCAACATACGCACTTTATCCTGAACCTTGAAGGAGGGCTTGAGCCTGAGATTCGATATTGGAACCCCCGTCGGTTCGGGCGACTTTCTCTATTAGACCAGGCCGGATTGGATCAATATGTGTCTCGTCGATTCGGACTGGACCCTTTGCTGATGAGTCTCACGGAGTTTGTGCAGCTGCTTTCATCCACCCGCAGCAGGCTGAAGCCCCTTCTGATGCATCAACAGGCTATCGCTGGGATCGGGAATATTTACGCCAATGAAATATTGTTCCGTGCCAGGCTTCATCCCGATCAGGCAGCCAATCAGGTGGGAAAAAAGGCAGTGATACGTCTGCATGAAATCATGGGCGACGTATTACGAGAGGCGATCACGATGGGGGGGTCCAGTGTGCGGGATTATTTTGCTCCGGATGGAACAGAGGGACAATATAAGCGCCAACATTTGGTGTATGCCAGGTCCGGCAAACCTTGTACGAACGACTGCGGGGCGCTGATCAAGCGATCCGTCGGCGAACGAAGCTCATTTTATTGTCCTAGATGCCAACGGATTCGGCGCCTTCGAGTTGGTTAGGTGCTGAAGGTGTGAGTCCGTTCATTCTCAAAATCATCAGGACAATACAAAGTTATCAATTATTTATGCTGATGAATCTTCAGCCCTCCTTATGGTAGGACTTCTGTGCTGCCAGCTTGGGCCTTTTGGAGGATTGAGCTAATCAGCAGAATTCGGTACTCTACCGCTCCGTTTCTCTGCCCTATCACACACCAAGGAGTCGTCAATCATGGCGAAAGTGCTGGAAGGTCCCGGGATGGGGCTGATGAAGAAGTGGGGAATTAATGTTCCCAATTATGTTGTCGTCACTTCAGTCGATGAGCTCACCAAGCTGGGACAAGCCAATGAATGGCTGAAGAAGTCTAAGCTTGTTGCCAAGGCGCATGAAGCGCTCGGTTCGCGTTTTAAGCTGGGATTGGTCAAGGTCGATTTAGACTTCAAGGCTGCGGAAGCCGCAACCAAGGAAATGATTGGCCGCCAAGTCGGTAGCATCACGGTGACCCAGGTCATTGTCTCTGAAATGATCCCGCACAAGGAAGAATATTATTGTGCAGTGAAATCGACTCGTGAAGGCAGTGAAATCCTTGTGGCCAATTGTGGCGGGATTGAAGTTGAGTCTAACTGGGAGCGTGTCAAGCGCTTGTGCCTTGAAATTGGGCAATCTCCTTCTCCGGAATCCCTTGAAAAATTGAGTAAGGAAGCAGGGTTCTCCGGCGGACTTGCCAAAAAAATGGCTGAGTTCGCGGGGAAAATGTTTGCTTGTTTTGATAGTGAGGACGCGCAGTACCTCGAAGTGAACCCCGTAGTTTTGCGAGCCGGCGATGGGGAGTTGGTTGCCCTTGATGCGGTCACTCTTCTCGACGGCGATGCCAAGTTCAGGCATCCCGATTGGAACTTTGCCTTTGCCGCGGAATTTGGCCGAGCCTACTCCAAGCAAGAGCTTGAGGTCATGGCGGTCGACAGCAAGATTAAGGGCTCGGTTAAATTCATTGAGATTCCTGGTGGCGATACAGCCATGTTGCCTGCCGGCGGGGGCGCCAGTGTGTATTACTCGGATGCCGTGGTTGCTCGTGGCGGCAAGTTGGCGAATTATGCGGAGTACTCTGGAGATCCACCCGATTGGGCAGTCGAAGTTCTAACCGAAAAAGTGTGCTCCCTTCCTGGTATTAAAAACATCATTGTCGGTGGTGCCATTGCAAATTTTACCGACGTGAAAAAGACATTCGGCGGCATCATCAACGGTTTTCGCAAAGCCAAGTTAGAAGGCAAACTGAAGAACGTGAAGATTTGGGTGCGTCGCGGTGGGCCGCGCGAAAAAGAAGGCTTGGATGCGATGCGCGCGCTGAAAGACGAAGGCTTTGATATCAATGTCTTCGACCGCAATACACCGCTCACCGACATTGTCGACAAGGCGCTTCAAGCTAAGTAGCCTGCCGCCTATGACCAACTGAAGATAAGGGGAGATCCCGAGATGAGTATTCTGGCAAACAAAGACACCCGTGTGGTGATCCAGGGTGGTCAAGCCGGTGTCAACGCCGCCCGCCGCATGGCCGAGTTCTGTTATCTCATCAAGCGTCCGCTGAACGTCGAAGCGTTTGTCTATCCGCCCGATGCCGGCAAGACGAATGAGATCCCCTACGGCAGTGGCCTCATCGCTATTCCTGTGTACAAGTCCATCGCGGAAGCGACCAAGCATCATCCGACTATTAATACGAGCCTGGTCTATATCGGCGCCGACCGTGCGATGAAGGGCGGTATGGAAGCGCTCGACGATCCACATATTAAGGTGGTCTCAATGATCACTGAAGGTGTGCCAGAGAAGGATGCGAAGATTCTTGGGGCCCATGCGCGCAAGTTGGGCAAGGTCTTTAACGGTCCGTCGTCCATCGGCATCATCTCTGCCGGGGCATGCCGCCTTGGGGTGATCGGTGGTGCGTTCGACAATCTCGTTCTTTCCAAGCTGTATCGCGAAGGATCGTTCGGCGTGATCACCAAGTCGGGCGGTCTCTCGAACGAAATTATCTGGATCTGCTCCCAGTTTGCCGATGGAATTACAACGGCTATCGGTATCGGCGGCGATGCCTATCCTGGAACAGATTACGTCAGTTATCTCGAGATGTTCGAAAACGATCCGCAGACCAAGGCAGTCGTGATCGTCGGTGAAATGGGCGGTGATCTCGAAGAGCGCGCTGCCGAATGGTATGGCGCGAAGAAGCGCAGGGTAAAGCTGATTGCCGTGGTCTCCGGTTTCTGTCAAGAGAGCCTGCCGAAGGGGATGAAGTTCGGTCACGCTGGGGCTAAAGAAGGCATGAAGGGCGAAGGATCGGCTCGATCCAAGTCTGATGCGCTGAAGAAGTCCGGTGCGCTCGTGCCGCCTACCTTTGGCGCACTTGGCCCTGCCATCAAAGAAACCTACCAGGATCTTCTGAAGTCCGGCCAGGTGAAAGAGCCGGTCGAACCGGCGACGTTGCCTAGATTGCCCAAAACCGTCGAAGAAGCGATGAAGGCGGATGAAGTCATGGTGGCGCCGCTGATCCGCACGACCATCAGTGATGACCGTGGCGATGAACCCTGCTATGACGGCTATCCTGCCTCTGAACTCATCAATAAAGGCTACGAAATCCCTCACGTCATCGGGCTTTTGTGGGACAAACGGCTCATCTCGAAGCAGGAAGCGGAAATCATTAAGCGCATCATGATGCTTTCTGCTGATCATGGCCCGTGCGTGAGTGGGGCTTATGCGACGATCTTGGCTGCCTGTGCAGGCATTGGGTTGTCACAGTCGGTTGCGGCGGGCATGATCATGATTGGGCCGCGATTCGGTGGGGCGGTCACTGATGCCGGCCGGTTCTTCAAGTATGCCGTCGACAACAAGATGTCGGTCGACGAATTTCTGGCGTATATGAAGAAAAATCATGGCCCAGTGCCAGGTATCGGCCATCGCGTGAAGAGTCTGCGCAATCCGGACAAACGGGTCAAGGAACTCGTTGGCTACGTTAAAAGTCTCAAGATCAAGACCCCGTGTTTAGACTTTGCGCTTGAAGTGGAGA
This sequence comes from uncultured Nitrospira sp., assembly GCA_964556305.1. GTDB lineage: Bacteria > Nitrospirota > Nitrospiria > Nitrospirales > Nitrospiraceae > Nitrospira_A. The sequence continues at coordinate 51,658 of CAZKVY010000006.1, forward strand.
AGATCACATCAGTGAAGAAGGACAATTTGATCCTGAACGTCGACGGGACCATGGCTGCTGTGTTGGTCGATATCGGGTTCCCGGTTGATAGCCTGAACGGCTTTTTCATTCTATCGCGTACGATTGGATTGATCGGGCACTGGGTTGATCAGAAGCGTCAAGATAGCCGCTTGATTCGGTTATTCGATTATTTGGTGAATTATGCGGCGCCCAAGCGTCGCGAGGTGCCGCCCCTGAAGTAGCAGACAACGTGACCTGCTTTTTGTGAGAGAGGTCCGGCTGGAGCCAACCTCTTACGCGTAGGACGGGGCACGCAACCCATAGATAGTAACAACAGACGGAGAACCCACTATGTCCATGGATCTCGCCAAAGCACTCTACGCCAAGATGCCGGATGTCTTTGCCAAGGCCAGAAAGAAGTTCGGCCGGGGATTGACGCTCGCTGAAAAGATTCTTGTCGCGCACGCGGATAACTTTGATAGCCAGAATTGGGAGCGGGGCAAGGCTATGTTGGCGCTCCGTCCGGATCGTGTGGCCATGCAGGATGCCACAGCCCAAATGGCGGTGCTGCAGTTCATGCAAGCCAACAAGAACAAGGCGGCTGTGCCGAGCACGATCCACTGTGACCACTTGATTCGTGCCGAAATGGGATCACAAAAGGATCTTCTCCGCGCGTTGGATGAGAACAAGGAAGTCTACAATTTTCTCGCATCTGCTGCAAAAAAGTACGGTATCGGGTTTTGGAAGCCGGGTGCCGGCATCATCCACCAAGTCGTGTTGGAGAACTACGCATTTCCCGGTTGCTTGATCATCGGGACCGACTCGCACACTCCGAATGGCGGTGGCTTAGGAGGATTGGCGATCGGTGTTGGTGGGGCGGATGCTGGGGAAGTCATGGCCGGCCTTCCCTGGGAAGTGCTTCATCCCAAATTGATCGGCGTGCGATTGACCGGCAAACTCAATGGCTGGGCGTCCCCGAAGGACGTCATTCTCTATCTGTGCGGACTGCTTACGGTGAAAGGCGGCACCAACAAAATCGTTGAGTACTTCGGCCCAGGTGCCGAAACCATCAGCGCCACCGGTAAGGGTACCATCTGCAACATGGGTGCAGAATTAGGCGCCACGACCTCCGTCTTCCCGTTTGACGAGAAGATGGTTGCTTATATGAAGATTACCGACCGCGGCGATCTGGCGAGCCTCACGCAGTCGCACAAGGATCTCTTGGTAGCCGATCCCGAAGTCGCTCAGTCGCCAGAAAAATACTACGATCAGATTGTCGAGATTGATCTGTCTAAGCTGGAGCCGCACGTTGTTGGCCCCCACACGCCCGATCTGGCGAGGCCCATTTCAAAACTGAAAGCCGAGGCGCAAGAAAAGGGATATCCGCTTGAGTTGAAGGCAGCGTTGATCGGCAGTTGTACGAACTCTTCGTATGAGGACATCAGCCGTTCTGCCCATGTGGCCCAGCAAGCATTGAAGGCTGGCCTGAAGGCGAAGGCTTCATTTCTTATCTCTCCGGGCTCTGAGCGTATTTATCACACGATGAAGCGGGACGGCTTCATGGATACGTTCGAAAAGCTCGGCGGAACAGTATTGTCGAATTCCTGCGGTCCTTGCATTGGACAGTGGAAGCGGGCAGACGGAGTCAAGGGCCGGGCGGACTCCATCGTCAGCTCCTTCAATCGCAATTTCCCGGGACGCAATGACGGTATCAGCGAAACGCTGTCGTTCCTCGCCAGCCCGGAAGTCGTGACTGCCTACGCCATCACTGGCGACCTGGGTTTTGACCCGGTCAACCAGTCGCTCAAGGGGGCAGACGGGAAGGAGTTCAAGCTGCAGCCGCCGGTTGGGGAGGAATTACCGGCTAAAGGCTTTGCGAAAGGCGAAGAAGGTTTCGTGGCGCCGGCTGAAGATGGTTCAAATCTGACCGTTGACATTCCGCCGACCAGCGAGCGATTGCAGCTGTTGAAGCCATTCCCGAAATGGGATGGCAAAGACTTCGAGAAACTTCCACTCTTAATTAAGACCAAAGGTAAGACTACGACTGACCATATTTCCCCGGCCGGGCCGTGGCTCAAGTTCCGGGGTCACTTGGACAAAATCAGCGACAATGTGTTCTTGGGTGCTAACAATACCTTCTCATCGGAGCCTGGGAAGGGGACCAACGTCTTGACTGGTGAAACCAATCTTACGCTGGCTCAGATTGCCCGCGACTATAAAGCCAAGGGTATCGGGTCCGTTGTCGTGGGAGACGAGAATTACGGCGAGGGCAGTAGCCGAGAACATGCCGCGATGTCTCCTCGCTTCTTGAACGTGCGGGCAGTTATCACCAAGAGTTTCGCCCGCATCCACGAGACCAATCTGAAAAAGCAGGGGATTCTTGCGTTGACCTTTGCGGACCCCAAAGACTACGACAAGATTGAGCAGCAAGATCGTATTAGCGTGACAGGTCTAAACAATCTCGCACCCGGCAAGCCTGTGCAGGTCACGATTCATAAGCCGGATGGTAAGGCGTTCACCATCCAAACGAACCACAGTATCACGGAGCAGCAAATCGCGTGGTTTAAGGCGGGCTCCGCGTTGAACGCCCTGAACTAACTCATGGGGGAAAAGAGGAAGAATCATGACTACGAAAGCTGACAAAATCATATATACGAAGACTGATGAAGCGCCCATGTTTGCGACCTATTCGCTCTTGCCGATCATCAATGCCTTCAGCAAGGCTGCTGGTGTGACGGTTGAGTTGCGGGATATCTCGCTGGCGGGACGTATTCTGGCGGTGTTTCCGGAGTACCTGACGCCCGCACAGAAGCAACCGGACGCGCTGTCCGAATTGGGCGAACTGGCCAAAAAGCCCGAAGCCAACATCATCAAGTTGCCCAATATCAGCGCCTCGTTGCCTCAGTTGCAGGCCGCCATCAAGGAATTGCAGAGCCAGGGCTACAAGCTGCCCGAGTACCCTGAAAATCCGAAGGACGACAAAGAAAAGGATATCAAGGCCCGTTACGACAAAGTCAAAGGCAGTGCCGTTAATCCGGTGTTGCGCGAAGGCAACTCGGATCGCCGCGCGCCTCTTTCCGTAAAGGCTCATACTCGGAAGCATCCGCATAAGATGGGAGCCTGGAGCCCAGACTCCAAGTCGCACGTCAGCCACATGAAGGGTGGTGATTTCTTCTCGAATGAAAAGTCACTCACGACGACCGCGGCGACTGAGGTGCGGATCGAGTTTGTCAGCCAGGATGGCAAGACGACCGTCCTGAAGCCGAAAGTAGCCTTGCAGGCCGGCGAAGTGGTGGATGCCACCTTCATGAGTGTGAAGGCTCTTCGCAAGTTCCTTGAGGAGCAGATCGAGGATGCCAAGAAGCAAGGCATCTTGTGGTCGCTCCACATGAAGGCCACCATGATGAAGGTCTCGGATCCCAAGATCTTCGGGCATGCAGTGACGGTTTATTACAAGGATGTCTTTGAAAAGCACGGTGAGACGCTCAAGAAGCTGGGCGTGGATCCAGACAACGGCATCGGCGATCTCTATGCAAAGATCAAGGTCTTACCTGAGGATCAGCGCAAGGCGATCGAAGCTGATATCCAGGCTGTGTACAAGCAGCGGCCGCCGATGGCAATGGTGAATTCTGACAAGGGGATCACCAACCTCCATGTCCCGAGCGACATCATCATCGATGCTTCAATGCCGCCGGTCATTCGCGACAGCGGGAAAATGTGGGGACCAGACGGGAAGCTGGCGGACACCAAGTGCGTGATTCCCGATTCCAGCTATGCTCCGGTCTATCGTGAGGTGATCGATTTCTGCAAGAAACACGGCGCGCTTGACCCGAAGACGATGGGCAGCGTGCCCAACGTCGGATTGATGGCGCAGGCGGCCGAGGAGTATGGTTCGCACGATAAGACCTTCAAAGCGCCGGGCAATGGCACGATTCGCGTCGTCGATGCCTCCGGGAAAATATTGTTAGAACACAAGGTCGAGGAAGGCGACATTTGGCGTATGTGCCAGGTAAAAGATGCCGCGATCCGCGACTGGGTGAAGTTGGCGGTGACGCGTGCCCGAGCGACCGGCGCCCCGGCAATTTTCTGGTTGAACAAGGATCGGGCGCATGACGCGCAGTTGATCACGAAGGTGAATCAGTATTTGAAGGAGCATGATACAAACGGACTCGATATCCGGATTATGCCCCCGGCTGAGGCGACTCGTCTTTCGCTGGAGCGAATCAAGGAAGGCAAGGATACCATCTCAGTGACGGGGAACGTATTGCGTGACTATCTTACGGACCTGTTCCCGATTCTCGAAATCGGAACCAGCGCTAAGATGTTGTCAATTGTGCCGCTGCTGAACGGCGGCGGTCTGTTCGAAACCGGTGCGGGCGGATCCGCGCCGAAACACGTGCAGCAGTTCCAGGAAGAGGGCTATCTGCGATGGGATTCGCTCGGAGAATTTCTCGCATTGGCCGCTTCGCTTGAGCATCTGGCAAAAATTGCCAACAATCAGGCGGCAAAAATGCTGGCGGACACTCTTGATCAAGCCAATGCCAAGTTCCTTGAGAGCAATAAGTCACCGGCCCGCAAGGTGGGCGAAATCGACAATCGGGGCAGCCATTTCTATCTGGCACTGTATTGGGCGCAAGCCCTGGCCCAGCAGACGCAAGATAAGAATCTGGCTGCGCGGTTCGCCAAGGTTGCCAAGGAAATGGCCGATAATGAAGCCAAGATATCTGGGGAGTTGATTGCGGCTCAGGGCAAGCCGGTCGATACTGGTGGGTACTATCACCCTGATGACGCGAAGTCCTCCAAGGCAATGCGTCCGAGTGCCACACTGAATGCAATCATCGACGCGATTGCATAAGTGGGTATCAACTGAATAAGCCTCAGGGCGAAGGGAGTGAATTCTCCCTTCGCCACCCTTTCCACGGTTCACGAGAAAATCATGGCACAAGAAGACAGCAATGTGATCGACCAGCCCGAAGTGTTGCGTCACAAAATGGTGACGATTGAAATTTCCGGTAAGAAGTACGAAGTGCCGGAAGGTATTACCGTGATTAAGGCCTTGTGGCACACCGGTCAGGAAGTGGTGCGGGGCGCTGGGTGTCTTGGAGGATTTTGCGGCGCTTGTGCGACATATTATCGCACGAAGGACGACCCCAAGGTTCGAACGTGCTTAGCTTGTCAAATGGCTGTTGAAGACGGCATGTCCTTTACCATCATGCCTCCGTTTCCAGCGCGTAAAGCGCTCTACGACATCCAGTCACTCAAGGATCCCAAACAAGATCTCTTTACTTTGTACCCCGAGGCGCCGCTCTGTAGGAATTGCAATGCTTGCACGGAGGCTTGTCCTCAGAAAATTGATGTGCGCGAAGGAGTCTGGAAAGCAGTATTTGGGGACTTTAAAAGCGTATCAGAAATGTTCATGGATTGCGTCATGTGCGGTATGTGTACACCCGTATGTATCGCCGACATCGCCCCAAACTTGGTGGCGCTGTATGTAAGCCGAGCACAGGGGGCTCATTTTACCGAGAAGCCACTGGGCCTTGATATCCGCATCAAAGAAATTCAAGACGGTCGATTCAACGACGAGTGGAACAAAGTGCTCGCGATGAGCGAGCAGCAGTTGGCCGATCACTGTGCGACAGTAAAGTAATGCGTTGTGCCGTCAGCCGGTTCTGAGCGCGTGGCTCGGGTACTGTGCTCCGCGCTGAAAGTGAAACCATGGATATTCATGCACTCCAGCAGATTGTTCACCAGACCCGAGATGCTCGTCGAAAGCAGACTATTCCAAAATTCTCCCCTGCCGATCGCGACCAGTTAATTCACAAGTACCATCCGGATTATCGAGCTAGCGCCTATCGACCGATTCGATTTGGGCCAAATGCCGACGATCAAACAGTTGTCGAGCTGGCTGCACTGCTCGAGGGCGACAGCTCAATTTCAGAGCATATTGACCTGACGCCCCACTATACGACGGATGTGTTGGTGGTTGGCGGTGGGGGCGCTGGGTGTGCTGCGGCGCTTCACGCTCACGCGATCGGGGCAAAGGTTATCCTTGCCACAAAACTTCGTCTTGGCGATTCTAATAGCGTCATGGCTCAGGGAGGTATGCAAATTTCTGTAGCCCCTGAAGATTCTCCAGTCACCCATTTTCTTGACACCCTCAAGGGCGGGCACATGCAGAATGACCATGAGCTGCTCAAGGTTATGGTGGAAGAGGGGCCGTCTATCGCCAAATGGCTCATTGAGCTTGGTGTGCTCTTTGATCGGCAAGCCGACGGCAACTTACATGTAAAGAAAGGCGGAGGAAGCTCAAAGCCGCGTCTTCTCACATGTTCGGACTACACTGGCCTTGAAATCATGCGTGTGCTGAAGGACGAGGTACTGAACCAGAAAATTCAGCTTCTTGAATTCTGCGCGGCCGTCGAATTACTGAGTGATGAAAATGGTCAGTGTACGGGGGCGATTTTTAAGGATCTCGACAACCATCGGCACGTCGTTGTTGCTGCCAAGTCGGTCATTCTTGCAACCGGTGGCATCGGCCGATTACATATTCAAGGATTTCCCACCAGCAATCACTACGGCGCGACCGGCGACGGGTTGTGCCTCTCGTACCGGATGGGCGCAAAACTTGACCACATTGATACGTTTCAGTATCACCCCTCCGGTGCGGTGTATCCTGAGCAATTAATTGGAGCGTTGGTCACCGAAGGTATCAGGTCAGAGGGTGGCCATCTCGTAAATGCCAAGGGTGAGCGATTTGTTAATGAGTTGGATACCCGTGACGTGGTCTCGTCTTCGATCATTCGGGAATGTGAGGAAGGCCGCGGAATTCGCACGATGTCAGGTCGAATCGGGGTGTGGTTGGATACGCCGTTGCTCGATGCGGAACATGGGCCGGGGACGGTGGAAAAGCATTTTCCTGCCATGATGATGCAATTCGAACGCTTTGGCATCGATATCAGCAAGGATCCGGTGCTGATCTATCCGACTCTGCACTACCAAAACGGGGGCGTGAAGATCGATTCGAATTCCGAAACCAACGTCAAGAACCTATTCGTCGCGGGGGAAGCCTCCGGAGGATTGCATGGCCGGAATCGATTGATGGGCAATTCGTTGCTGGATTTGATGGTCTTCGGCAAACGTTCAGGGCTAACCGCCGCATCGCGTGCCCTCTCCATGCCTCAAGGAAAACTTACTGTGAACCATTTGCAGCGGTTCCGAGCGGAGGCCAAGAAGCACGGAAATTCCAGCGGAGTGATTTCTCCCATGATCCTTCCTGCCTATACGCGGAAAGAAGCGGAGCGTACTGCCACCAAATGATGCGGCGGTCGGTGTGGCATAGGAGATCGCTGGATCGTTATGCGCGCAATGTTTTTTGTCATGAGCCACTAGCTCTTATGAGGATTCAATGAACGTTCATGAATTTCAGGCCAAGCAGTTGTTCGCACAGTTCGGTGTGCCTGTGCCGCGTGGAAGGGAAATTACCTCTCCGGAGGGAGCGACTGCGTGGGCCAATGAACTAAATACCCCAGTGTTTGTCGTAAAGGCTCAGATTCATGCAGGTGGACGTGGGAAAGCCGGTGGGGTAAAAATCACAAAGGATAAGGGCGCCATTGCAGGGCTAGCCAAGGAATTGATCGGGAAGACCCTGATTACGCACCAAACAGGGCCCAAAGGCAGAACAGTCCATCGATTGTTACTCGAGGAAGGTGCGAATATCGCCAAAGAGCTCTATTTGAGCATCTTGGTGGATCGCGACACCGGTTGGCCTACCTTTATTGCCAGTACCGAAGGCGGTATGGAAATCGAAGAGGTGGCTGAGAAAACTCCTGAGAAGATCATCAAGGAAGCGATCGATCCGGCTGTGGGATTTCAGGGACATAATGGTCGCAATGTGGCCTTCGCCTTGGGATTGCAGACTATGGAGCCGGCTGTCATCAATCCGTTCGTGCAGATGCTCGGCAATCTCTACCGGCTGTTCATGGAGAAACACGCCGCGCTCGTCGAAATCAATCCGTTAATCATCACCAAGGAAAAGACACTGGTCGCGTTGGACGGGAAGGTGTCGTTTGACGACAACGGATTGTTCAAACATGAAGATGTGCAAAGAATGCGGGATCTGAATGAGGAGGACCCGCTTGAAATCGAAGCGACGGCAAGTAACCTCAATTATGTAAAGCTTGACGGCAATATCGGCTGCATGGTGAATGGCGCGGGCCTCGCGATGGCGACGATGGATGTGATTAAGCTGGCGGGCAGTGAACCGGCCAACTTTCTGGACGTCGGTGGTGGGGCAACGAAAGACACGGTCGCAGCCGGTTTTCGGATTCTCCTGAAGGACCCGAACGTCAAGGGCATTTTTATCAACATTTTTGGCGGCATTGTGCGCTGCGAGCGTATCGCTCACGGCGTCATCGAAGCGGCCAAGGAAGTGAAAATTACGGTGCCCTTAGTCGTTCGCCTTCAAGGTACGAATGCAGAGGAGGGTCGGAAGCTGTTAGCAGATTCTGGCCTCAAGTTAGAGGTTGCCAATGATTTGTGGGAAGCGGCGCAGAAAATCGTCAAGCTGACCGGCAAGGCGGCGTAAAGGAGAAGACCGTGAGCATTCTCGTCAATAAGAATACGCGAGTGGTGGTGCAAGGAATCACGGGGAAGGAAGGGTCTTTCCACGCGACGCAGTGCAAAGCCTACGGTACGAAAATGGTCGCCGGCGTCACGCCCGGTAAAGCCGGCCAAGAAGTTGAAGGCATCCCTGTTTTTAATACTGTTGTCGATGCTGTAAGAAAGACCGACTGCGATGCCTCCCTGATTTTTGTGCCGCCTCCTTTCTGCGCGGATGCAATCTTGGAAGCTGCCGATGCAGGCGTGAAATTGATCATCTGCATCACCGAAGGCATTCCGGTTAATGATATGGTGAAAGTGAAGCGGGCACTACACGGACGTGATGTCCGCCTGATCGGTCCAAACTGCCCAGGTGTCATTACGGTCGATGAGGCTAAAATCGGCATCATGCCGGGCTTCATCCACAAACGCGGCGTAGTTGGAGTGGTGTCTCGCAGCGGGACCTTGACCTATGAGGCTGTGCACCAGCTCTCCACGTTGGGACTCGGGGAGACGACGTGCGTGGGCATTGGCGGGGATCCGGTCAATGGGACCGGATTCGTGGATGTTTTGCCGCTGTTTGAGAAGGACCCCGAAACACAGGCAGTGGTCATGATCGGGGAAATCGGTGGCGACGCCGAAGAGAAGGCAGCCGAGTACATTAAACAGCACGTGAAAAAGCCGGTGATCAGTTTCATCGCGGGGATCACTGCGCCTCCTGGTCGCCGTATGGGACACGCCGGAGCCATCATTTCAGGTGGGAAGGGGACGGCGACGGAAAAAATGAAGGCCCTCGAATCCGCTGGTGTTCGAGTCGTGAAAAATCCCGCCGAGATCGGCCATGCTGTGATGAAGGCTCTTGGGCGTTAGCTGAACCGCATTCAGACCTCTCTGGAGGGCGTCGGATCGGTCCGACGCCCTCTTTGTTTTGAAGATGAGTGCGAGAATCCCTCGACGTACTCGTCTTTTTGGCTCTTGTGTCAGAATCTTCCCTTTTTCCCTCGCACCAGACGTGGTACTGTATGGTGCCCAGCGCGAGGCGAATGACCCTCGAATGTTGGCTCGCCTGATCGGATCGGGTTAGTTCCGGAGTCGTAATCGCCCCGGAAGGGTCCGAACTGTCCATGAAAGGACACCACTATGCTCGTGTTTCTCATCCATGTGCGTGATCCCCAATTTTACGCTCTTCCGGCGAAGACGCGAGCGAAGAATGGCCGCATTCGGGTCATGGGGTTTCCGCCCATCGGCATTATGTCGCTGTCATCGGTGTTGAAACGGGCAGGTCACGAATGTGTCATGTTCGATCAGGCGCATCCGGAGACCCCAAACGAATTTATCATTGAAGAAATAAAACGACGAAAACCAGCGCTCGTCGGAATGAGCTTCCTCAGCACAACGAGCTATCCCTACGCAAAAATTCTCGCTCGTCAGATCCGCGTAGCGGATGCCTCAGTGAAATTGGCCTTCGGCGGCGTGTTTGCCAGCCTCAACGCCGGACTTGTGAAGTTGCAGTGTCCGGAGGTCGATTTCGTCTGCCGCGGCGACGGCGAACAGCTGCTGTTGGATTTGCTCGAGCATATGAACGAGCCGCAGGACGTCGGCGGCCTCACCTGGGCGAAAGACGGAAAGGTGATTAATAATCCTAATCGGACCATGGAGCGCCACTTAGACCAGTGGCCTTTTCCGGATCGTGAAAGTTTAGAGTTGGACTTCATCGAGTCCATGCCGTTGGATGTGCCGGCGGTACTGTCGATGGAGCGCTTTACAACCATGCAGACCTCTCGAGGCTGTCCATGGCCCTGCGTGTTTTGTGATATTCCGATCTTCAACGAAGGTAAATGGCGCGCGCGGAGTGCGCAACACGTGGTAGATGAGCTGAAGTATCTCGAAGCGAACGGCTACGGATCGGTGTATTTCGTGGATGATCACTTCCTGCTCCAGCCGAAGCGAATCGATGCGATTTGCCAAGGCATCATTGAGGCCAAGCTCTCAATTCAATGGGGGATTGAAGGCCGCGTAGATTCGGTGGCTCAACACCTCTTTCCTGCCATGGCCAAGGCCCATTGCCGAACGGTCATGTTCGGCATTGAGAGCGGGAGCCAAAAAATCCTCGATCGCCTGCAAAAGGAACAGACGTTGGCAGAGGTTGAGACGGCGGTGAGAAATGCCAAAACAGCCGGTATCGAAATTGTCCACGGCTTTTTTACGGTGGGTAATCCTGACGAGACAGTGGAAGATATGCAGAAAACCTTCGCCTTCGCGTCGAAGCTCCCATTGGACACCTTCGGATTCAACCGACTCTGTGTTTATCGCGGAACGCCACTGTGGCAGGAGTACATCAAGCGCGGATTAGTCAGTGATGCCAAGGATTGGTACAAGTATTTTAAGTGTTCGGAGATCGATCCGACCTGTTTGCCTGGCGCGACTATCAATTCCGTACGACAAGAGGGGCTCAAAAAGCTCTTTATCTACAAGTTGACCCGGTACCCGATTCAAACCTTTAAGTTGCTCCGGCGATTCTTGCGCTATATGCCATTCCGGGATGTGGCTTATCTCATCATCAAGCCATTCCTGGGACAGAAAAAAGGGGCCACCAAGGCAGAAGTCCTTTCACGTGCTGTGGAGCATGCCGAGATGAAAGATGCCGCCGCGCAGCTGACTCAGTTGAGCGATGAGTTATTGCATAGTGTGCTGGAAGAATCGAAAGCGGAGCGTCAGCGGATTCAGCAAGAAGCCGAGGGTTCGCGCGAATTACCGATGATTTCTGCTCGGTAGCATGCCCATACCGGTGATTTTCAGCAGTCGATCCGCCCACACCCACGGTGAGCCTTCGTCTTCATGTTTGCAGTACACGTAGCAGTCCCTCCCATTCTTTCTTGCCTGCGTGAAGTAGTCGCCCCACTTCGCTAGGTCTTTGCTCGAATACTGACTGCGACGGAGTCGGGCATATACGAAGTCACTCGTGTCTCGACATTGCGCAGGGCGATCATCCGTTTCAACAGTCGCCCAGGCGACGTGAAATCGGCGCAGAAGACCTTCTACGGTAGAGTCGTTCCAGCTATCGTGCCGGAATTCTATGGCCCAGCGACAGGTGGAGGGCAGACTTTTCAGGAAATCAGTTAAGCGGTCATCGTCTCGTTTGAAATTGGGCGGGAGTTGAAAAAGGATGGGTCCAAGTTTCCGTTTTTTGCCCAGGGGAGCGAGATGGTCCAACATGGTTTGAACAAATGACACAGCCTCCGGATTCAATCGCTTCAAGTGTGTGATGGTACGATGGGCCTTCACTGAGAAGACAAAACGAGCCGGAGTTTGATCGATCCATTTTGCCACTGCCGCCAAGGTCGGGAGCCGAAACCATACTCCGTCCAGCTCGACTGTGCGGTATCGCGTCGAATAATAAGTAAGGAAATCGGACTGCTTGAGCGCTGAAGGGTAAAAGCGAGACGGTCCCTGCCAGGGTCTATAGGAGTAGCCGGACAAACCGATGTAAATGTCTGCCATAGCGATCCGGCTGCGAGTCGGCTTGACACGTCCTCTACTGGAGTGGAACCAGATACGTGACAAAGTGGCGCCTGTCGCCATATGAAACGGCAAGTCTGCAATCCAGTTTGGATTACGAGAAGCGCAAAAGCAAATATGAGGCTGCTCAACCAAGGACTGTCGAACGGTGTCGAAGGACGAAGCAGTACTCATGGACCTTGTACGCTCTTGATCTCATCGTGCGGATGGGAGGTAGGTCGGTATACAGATCAGCAATCACTTAGAAATGGCAAGCGGCCGGTGCGGAAACCGCAACCAGCCGCTTGGCAGCACGAGGAGAACGATCTGGGTTACGTTCCCATTTCCCACGAAGCCAGGTACTTCACCTGCTCTTTGGTCAATTTGTCGATTGTCACACCCATCCCGGCAAGTTTCAGGCGGGAGATTTCTTTGTCAATATCCGCTGGCACCGGGTATACCTTCTTTTCTAATTTCTTATAGTTCTTCACGATAAACTCCGCGCCAAGGGCTTGGTTGGCGAAGCTCATATCCATGACGCTGGAGGGGTGGCCTTCGGCGGTAGCCAAATTCACGAGACGCCCTTCCCCGAGCAGGCTGACGCGACGGCCATTCTTCAAGGTGTATTGGTCCACCCCTGAACGCGCGGCAAGTTTTTTCTTGCTGAGCTTTTCGAGGGCAGGGATGTCCAATTCGACGTTGAAGTGTCCGGAGTTGCACACGATCGCTCCGTCCTTCATGGCTGCAAAATGTTCCCCGCGAATGACCTTCAGATTACCTGTGACGGTCACAAAAAAATCTCCCAGCGGGGCCGCTTCTTCCATGGGCATGACCCGAAATCCGTCCATGACAGCTTCGAGCCCCTTGAGGGGATCGATTTCCGTTACGATCACGTTGGCGCCCATGCCCCGCGCGCGCGTGGCAATGCCGCGCCCACACCAGCCGTACCCGGCCACAACCAGCGTCGAACCACAAACCAAGCGGTTGGTGGCGCGAACGATGCCATCCATGGTGCTCTGGCCTGTGCCATAGCGGTTGTCAAACATGTGCTTCGTGTCCGCGTCGTTCACGGAAATGACCGGAAACTTCAACACCTTCTTCTCAGCCATGCTGCGAAGTCGGATGACACCGGTCGTGGTTTCTTCGGTCCCACCAATCACATGACGGAGCAGATCTTTTCGCTTCGAGTGCAAATGGGAGACGACATCGGCGCCGTCGTCCATTGAGAGGTGGGGCTTGTGGGCGATAGCCGATTCAATGTGCCGATAATAGGTCTTGTTGTCCTCGCCCTTGATGGCGAACGTCGGGATGCCCTCGTGTCGCACCAGGGCGGCTGCAACGTCGTCCTGCGTGCTCAGGGGGTTGGAGGCGCAGAGCCGAACGTCGGCTCCTCCCGCTTTGAGCGTTTTCATGAGATTGGCAGTTTCAGTCGTCACATGGAGGCAGGCGGTCGCGCGAATACCTCTCAGCGGCTGCTCCTTCTCAAATCGCTTGCGAATCAATCGCAAAACCGGCATCGTGGCCTCAGCCCACTCGATCTTCAATTTGCCCTGATCCGCCAGGCCCATATCTTTCACGTCGTAATCCACTGGTTCCTCCTCCTGTGTCGTGAGTAATGATTGATGTTCGATTGCAGAAAAAAGGGGGCGGGCTTGCAACCCGCCCCCTCGGCTGGTGTCACGCGTGGCGGAACCTTAGAGGCCTGCATCCTTCCGCAAGACTTTGGCTTTATCGGTCTTTTCCCACGTAAACTCCGGTTCGTTACGACCAAAGTGTCCGTAGGCAGCAGTTTTCTTGAAGATAGGACGACGCAATTTCAAGTGATCGATGATCCCGCGCGGAGTCAACGCGAAATGTTTCCGGACCAACTTGTCCAAGCTTTCAGGTGCCACCTTCTCCGTGTCCTTCGTATCGACCAAGACGGAAACGGGATCTGCCACTCCAATCGCATAGGCCAACTGCACTTCGCATTTCGACGCCAAGCCGGCGGCGACGATGTTTTTTGCGATGTAGCGGGCCATGTACGAGGCCGAGCGATCGACCTTGGAGGGATCTTTTCCCGAGAACGCGCCGCCACCGTGGCTACCGTGGCCGCCGTAGGTGTCGACGATGATCTTGCGGCCGGTCAGGCCCGTGTCGCCCATCGGGCCGCCGACCACGAATCGACCGGTGGGGTTGATATGGTGTTTCACGCTGGTCGCATCGTAGAGGCCTTTCGGCATGGACGGCTTGATGACGTGTTCCATCAGGTCCCGCTCGATTTGTTTATTGGTCACATCAGGGCTGTGTTGCGTGGAAACGACAATGGTGTCGATGCGGAAGGGCTTGCCATCCTTGTATTCGACAGTCACTTGGGATTTGCCGTCGGGACGAACCCACTTCAAGATTTTTTTCTTGCGTACTTCAGCCAGACGTTTGGTCAACCGGTGGGCCAGAACGATCGGCATAGGCATGAGTTCAGTCGTTTCGTTTGTCGCATACCCGAACATCAGTCCCTGGTCGCCGGCGCCGCCGGAATCCACGCCCATGGCGATATCACCGGATTGCTGATGGATAGAGGTCAGGACCGAGCAGGTGTTGGAGTCGAATCCCCAGGATGCATCGGTATAGCCGACATCCTTGATCACTTCGCGAATGATATCGGGAATTTCCACATAGGCTTTGGTCGAGATTTCCCCGGCGACGAAGGCAATACCGGTTGTGAGGATAGTTTCACACGCGACTCTCGATGTCTTGTCTTGCGCAATGATGGCGTCTAGAATTCCATCGGAAATTTGATCCGCGATCTTGTCCGGGTGTCCCTCAGTGACCGACTCAGACGTAAACAGGTAGTTATGTCTCATTGTTCCCCCTGGAAGTGAAGTGATTCGAGGATGCGGCGGTTAGAGTTTAGGCGGCACAACGACCGAGCGTGGAAGATGCTGCACTTGCACTGATAAGGCAACCCCGCAGAAACGCTACGGCAATAGTAGCTGACCGAGTGGTTTTTGTCTACCGTTCTGACCGAATTGATGGCGTCTTTCGCGAGACCCGTGTCTTGCTTGACAGCTCTTCGAGACGACTTGTAAGATAGCTTACTTTTCGCGCATTTGGAACATTTTTCATCATACAACGCTCTGCCCCGGCACTTCCAACCTCGTGGTATCGGCCTGCGTTGACGCAGGATCCCACACGCAGCTCGTCATTCGTTATGATGATGGGGTCTGTATGACGGCCAGGTCGAAGCAGCGAGGTCTGTTGATCCATGAACGATAAACCCGACGCAGCATCAGAGATGAGCGCATCCGGCCCTTCTACTTCAGGACTTGGGTGGGAAGAGTTTTCACGCGAGGTCGTGGACTTTTTTGCGTCCATCAAGCTGGCGATGTTCCTCTTTATCGTGCTCGCGATGACCGCCACCATCGGCACGGTGATTCAGCAAGGCGAACGACCGGAAACCTATATACAGGAGTATGGCGAAGAGGCCTATCGTTGGTTTCTTCGTCTGGGCTTTACGGACGTCTATCACACCTGGTGGTTTACCAGCCTGCTCGGCCTTCTCTGCGTCAACTCGCTGACCTGTTTCCATAAACGATTTCCCAGCGTCTGGCGCTCCATGCGTCAGGATAAGGTCAGTGTCTCGTTGGCATTCATCCAGGGGATGAAGCAACAGACCACCCTCTCAATCAACCAACCGAAAGAAACGGTGGCGGAGTCGCTGGTGAGGCTTTTGGCAGAAAAAGGCTACAAGGTGCTGGCCAAGAGTGACCCGGGCGAGGTCACCGTGTACGCCACCAAAGGCATTATGGGCCGGGTGGGCGCTCACGTCGCGCATCTCAGTGCGACGGTGATCGTCCTCGGAGGCCTGCTCGGCAGTTATTACGGATTCTCCGAATTTGGGGTGTGCCTTGAGGGGCAGACGTACCATATCCCTAGAGGAAACTTCGACCTGCACGTCGACAAGTTCTGGATCGATTACCATGAAAATGGTTCCGTCAAATCTTACAACAGCACACTGACGGTCATCGATCAAGGCGCGCCGACCATGACCAAGACGATCACGGTCAATGATCCATTGGTGTACAAAGGGATCTGGTTCTACCAGTCCAGTTATGGAGATGCATGGGACCAAATCGAAGCCGCGCGGATCAATATTAAAGACAAGACATCGGATAAGGTCGTCGCGACGGTTGATTTGGAGTGGAACAAGGAAAAAGCGGTCGAGGGCCTTCCATTAAAAATGAAGATGACCGATTTCGTGGCCGACTTCGCCTTCAACTCCACTGAGAAGAAAGTTTTCTCCAAAACCGCCGAACATGCCAATCCCGCTATTCGTTTGGCGGTCGATGAGCGCAGCACCGTGCAATCCACCCCCTGGGTGTTTTATCATTACCCGGACCTCTTTGAGATCAAGGACTCCGCCTATCAGTTCGAATTCATCGGGTATCAACCGAAGAAGTTCACCGGTCTGCAGATTGCCAGAAATCCCGGCATCATGATGGTGTGGATCGGGTGTACGATGTTGGTCGTGGGAATGACACTATCATCGCTCATTTATCATCGACGGCTGTGGGGAAAGATCCTGCCTGGGGAAGCAGGCGTGACATTGCATCTTGGTGGCACCACGCACAAAAGTCAGATCGACTTCCAGAAAGAGTTCAGAAAATTGACGGAGAAGATTCAAACTAAGACTTCATCTTGAAGCCCGTTTCAGCGCCGTTGAGGAATCCTGTCATTCAGCACGACGCTGCACTCTACGATAGACGGAGGTCCGTATGATGCGATCATTGTTTCTTTTCGATATGACGTTCTGGCTCTATCTGGCAGCGTTGGGCCTCTATGTCGCGTATCTGTTCGCGAAGCGTCCGGCCATGCAGATGGCTCCAGCCGGGCATCCCATCGGCGACCTTGAGGATCGCGATGGTGCCTGGGCTACCCAATTGGGACAGGTCGCAACCCTCGTGACCGTGTTTGGGTGGGTGCTCAATACCATGGCCTTGATGACGAGGGCATTTGAGCGGATGGAACACTCCGGCACGTTTGCTCCTTGGTCCAATCAATTTGAGGCCATGGCCTATGTGTCATGGGCGATTATTCTCGGTTATGTGCTCTTGGAGTTTCGTTACCGGATCAAGGCCGTCGGTGCGTTTGTGGTGGGCATCGGTTTCATCGCGATGGGCGCGGCGTCGCTCCTGCCCTATCGCTACCAGACGGCGGAACCGCTTGTGCCCGCGTTGAACAGCTATTGGATTTACATCCATGTCTCGGTCACGTTGACTAGTTACGCCGCATTTGCCATGGCCGGCGGGTTGGGGCTGATGTATCTCTTCAAGGAGCGCGCGGTGAACCGGGGCAGTCAGTCCCGATTTTATGCGGCATTCCCTGACCTCGAAACGATCGATGAACTCGGGTACAAGGCGATTATGCTGGGCTTCCCGTTGCTGGCCTTTGGCATCATTCTCGGAGCCATGTGGGCCAACTATGCCTGGGGAGGCTATTGGAGTTGGGACCCAAAAGAAACCTGGTCGTTGATCGTCTGGCTGATCTATGGGGCCTATATCCATGCCCGCATGACGCGGGGCTGGGAAGGGCATAAGGCCGCTATTTACGCGATCTTCGGGTTTTTGATGGTGATCTTCTGCTTCTGGGGAGTGAACTTTTTGCTCTCTGGTCTGCATGCGTACGCGTAGACCATGAGTGATCACGTAAATCAGAGTTCAGCCGGCGCTGCCGTGCGAAGTGGTCCTTCCCGAACGGTGGTTGTGCTCGCTGCCGCGGCCATTCTTGGCATGATGTTTCTTGTCGTATGGTTGCAAAGTTCCAAGTACGAGCCGCTAGTTGTCGGAAAAGAGGCGCCGGATTTTCAATTACCCGACCTCACCGATAAGCAACTGCGGTTGTCCGACTATCGCGGCAAAGTGGTCTTTTTGAATTTCTGGGCCACCTGGTGCAAGCCTTGTCGGGAAGAAATGCCTTCCATGGAAGTGCTGTATAAGAATTTTGAGAAAGACGGCTTGGTCATTCTCGCGGTCAGCATCGATCGGGTAACGACGAAGAAAGAAATCCCGCCCTTCGTCAAGGGTCTGAATCTCACCTTTCCCGTGCTGGTCGATTCCTGGGGGCAGACGGATAAGCGCTATAAACTGATGGGGGTTCCTGAAACTTATATCATCGATCAGCAAGGTGTGCTGCGCGAAAAAGTGATCGGGCCCAGGGATTGGACGCGATTGGATAACCTCAAGGTACTGACGCAATTGCTCAAGCCGGCTGAGAAGGCGGCCGGTGCGGCTTCCCCTCAGGCCCCGGTATTATAGGTGTGAAGATGAACCGCTGGTCGGCACTTTCTTTGATTGGCGCGGGCTTGGTGGTTGGCGGAGCAATTCTCGCCGATGCCCAAGGAGGGGTGTCGATTTCATCCACGACTCCTTTGATGGTCGCCAATCCGGCGCCGCAAGTCGATGACGAGGCACCGAACTTTCTCCTGAAGGATTCCGATGGATTCAATGTTACCTTGGATCAATTTCGCGGGAAGGTTGTGCTCCTGAATTTCTGGGCCACCTGGTGCGGTCCCTGCAAAATCGAGATGCCGGCGATGGAGCGGCTCTATAGATCGTTCAGCCGGAAGGAATTTGAAATTCTGGCGGTTTCAACCGATGCTCAGGGTACTGCGGTGACTCGTCCTTTTCAGCAAGAGGTCGGCTTCACGTTTCCCGTGCTTCATGACGCAGATTTTCGGATCGGACTTCAGTATGGCGCCCGCCAGCTCCCGATGACATTTCTGATCGATCGCAAGGGCATCATTCGTAACCGGATCCCCGGTGCTCGCGACTGGAGCGCGCCGGCAGGTAAACGGTTAGTCGAAGCGCTGCTGCAAGGGTCTTAGTATGACTGACTCGGTGCAGTCGATATCATTGGTGGCCGCGTTTTCAGCCGGACTACTCTCTTTCGTCTCTCCGTGTGTTCTGCCGCTTGTACCGTCGTATATTTCCTACATCACGGGCCTTTCGATCGAACAATTGACCGACGTTTCGGAACGGAGCCGGTTTCGCAAAGCGATCATTCTGAACTCCCTGCTGTTTATCGCCGGGTTTTCAACGGTGTTCGTGGCGTTCGGAGCCTCGGCGAGCCTGTTGGGCCAGGCGTTGATTACGTATCAGGAACATTTACGACGGTTCGGGGGAATTGTCGTGATTGTGTTCGGGCTTTATCTACTGGGGATCTTGAATCTGAATTTCCTGAAAATGGAACATCGCTATCAGTTTCGGAATCGTCCGGCCGGATTTCTCGGCTCGTTCTTGATCGGAATCGCATTTGCGGCCGGATGGACACCCTGCGTCGGGCCTGTTCTCGGGACAATCCTCCTCTATGCGAGCACGACTGAATCGATGTTCAGTGGAGTGGTCTTGCTCACGTTCTACTCCCTAGGATTGGCCCTGCCGTTGTTTCTCACGGCGCTGGGGGTTGATCGATTCCTCAGTTACTTCAAGGAAGTGCGGGCATATCTCTGGGGGGTTTCCACGGTGAGCGGGGTGCTGCTCATTGTTGTGGGCGTGATGATCTATGCCAATTCGCTGACCATGATCACGAGCTTTCTTGAACGATACGGGATTGGCTGGTACCTCGGGCAGTAGTGAGCTATTTCCTGTCCGGCTCTTCCTGACCCCTTCCCCGCACCAACCCCTTTTCATTTCGTGTAGATTGGAGTTGCTCGCAGAAGGGCATTTCACAATCGGTGTGCAGCAATATGGCTGATGGTCACGGACACACAACTTACGATGTGATTGTTGTCGGAATGGGCCCGGCCGGGGCGATCGCTGCCGCGGCCCTCAGTCGCCGTGGCCTGGCTGTGCTCGGCTTGGATAAGGAGTCGCATCCCCGGTACAAAGTGTGCGGTGGCGGCTTGTCAGCCCGGATCGACCACGTGTTGGAGCCTGGTTTTCGGTCCGTGGTGGAACAGTCTGTAAATGGTGTGCAGTTTGTCTATCGTGGACAGGATCCTCTGCTCATCCAATCAACTCGGCCGATTGCCTATATGGTCATGCGTGATCGGTTCGACCACTACCTCGTGCAGGAAGCGCTTCGAGCTGGGACCCACGTCCGAACCGGCTACGGTGCGATAGAGATCCAGCAGGATCCGCAGGGGGTGGAAGTTGCCACAGCGCAGGGGCGCTATCGGGCAAAGATCGTTATCGGCGCAGACGGGGCAAACAGCATGGTCGCGCGGCAGTTCTTTCCGAGAAGATCCCAGTATCGGGCTCCCGCATTGGAAAGTGAGGTGTTGACCGGAGGTGCCCGGCATGTTCCTTCCGCGACAACCATACTCGTGGACGTGGGAGCGGCTCGTCAGGGTTACGGCTGGATCTTTCCGAAGCGAGAATGTCTCTCCGTGGGAGTGGGAGAATTCCGTCGTAAGGCGACGAGGCTGCGCGCGACCTTCGATCGCTTTGTTTCGCAGGAGCGAGGATTGACCGGTCTGATGGTGCCGCGCCCGGCAGGGCATCCGATTCCTGTGTATGCAGAACCTGAAGGGCGGGGCCAGGGAGGAGATTCCCGTTTTGTCGCGGGTCGAGCGGTGCTCGTGGGTGATGCCGCCCATTTAGTTGACCCGCTATTCGGCGAGGGCATCTATTATGCGATCCGCTCAGGCCAACTAGTGGCCCGTGCACTCCTGGCGCATCAGAATGACTACCGCAAGTCGCTCGCTGCGTACGAGACGGCCCTCGAAGGGGAGATCCTTCCGGATTTCCGTGTGACGGACAGAATTGCCCGCGTCATCTATGCCTTCCCTCGACTTGCATTTAAGCTCCTCCGCCGTTACCAGGACGTCGTGCAGGATTATTTCGAAGTCCTGCAGGGACGCACGACGGCTCAGCAATTTCTTCCCAACGCGAAGAAGCGCCTGAAGGCCTCAGTCAACGACCTCCTCCTCGAAGCACTCCATCTGCGATAGGCGGGTGAGCTGAATGGGCGGCGCATCAGCACCAGGCCCCAAGCCGGCATGAGACGAAGGGCTGAGACAAAGCGGCACTCGGAGCGCGTTTGAGGTCAGGCACGGGCGGCGCGGTAAACGCTGACGGGACGGAGGCCGCGAGCAGCGTATTGGATGGCTGGCGTTGCGGTGCCGGAGCTTCCGTGTTGGACGCGATCACCGGCGGTGGTGATTTTTTCTCTAACTTGGCCAACAGTCGTCGGCCGCTTCCAGCAACGTCGCTATTCGGATACTTTTCAGCCAACAGCTGCAGTTTTTCCATCGCCCAGTCATTAGCCCCGAGCTCCTGATAGGTCATGGCCAGATAGTACAGGGCTTCCGGCGCCACCTTTTTGTCCGGATAATCCTTCATGATCATGTCGAATCGATGGGCCGCCGCCAGGTACGACGAGCGACGATAGTAAAACTGCCCCACAAACAGATGGGTCTGAGCGAGCCAATCATGGCAATCGGCCAGACGCTGGAGCGCTTGGCCTTCATATTTGCTGCCGGGAAATTCCTTCCGCAATTTTTCAAACGCAGCGATGGCCTTCTGAATCGGTTCCGGATCGCGATCGATTGATTTTCCCATCCGAAGATGGCTTTCCGCTAAACGGAACTGCGCGTAGACGGCGAGCTGGTGGGTGCGATGCAATTCCAAGAAATGCTGGTATTCAACGATAGCCTCGGCGAACTCTTCTTTGTCGAAAAACGCCTCGCCTCGTTTCATGATCACATTTGGATCGTAGTTTTTTTCAATGGTGTCTCCGAGGAAGATTTGCTCGTCCGTCCCGCTTACGGGTTTGCCTTGGGCTGTAGTTTTGGGCTTACTTGAGCATCCGGCGACAACACAAAGCAGTCCCACCGAGACGATTACGCGCACACACCAATCCCTCGAATGCCGATGCATCCAGTGACTCCTTCGTACAGAAAGAATTGATCGAACAGACAACGTAACTACACAATTTTTCTAGCAGATCGTGGTGTGAAAAGCAACGAATTCAATGTCTGGAGTTGACCCTCCGGGAGCCGGGTCCTATAATCGCGCCGCACCTCCGAACGCGGGTGCGATCCGTTATAAGACACCAATACCAAGAACGCTCCAACAAGGACTCCGTGAAGCGCAGTCGGATTGTCGGGACCGGTTCCTTCGTGCCCCCTCGAGTGGTCCACAACGAGGAGGTGGGGGGGCCGCTTGGGCTGAATTCGGATCAGATCATGGCCCTGACCGGGATTCGCACGAGACATTGGGCTGAGCGGGGGCAGGCATCCTCGGACCTGGCGGCACAGGCGGGACAGCGAGCCTGCGAGGCCGCCGGAATAGCACCGCGGTCCCTGGACGCCATTCTCGTTTCGACCACCTCCCCGGATAGTGCCTTTCCTTCCACCGCTTGTCACGTGCAGCGCGCCTTAGGCGCCGGTCCGGTGATAGCTTTTGACCTGTCAGCTTCCTGTTCAGGGTTTCTCTACGGTCTGTCGATGGCCGATGCCATGATCCGGAGTGGTCAAATTCGATCCTGCTTACTCGTTGCCGCCGAAGTGAAGTCCTGCTCGTTGGATGCGATGGACAGAGAAACCGCGCTGTTGTTCGGCGATGGTGCCGGTGCCGTAGTGGTAGTCGCGGAGGATGAGTCGGTTCGGCCGGAGGCCGCCGGCATTTGTGGCGTGCGCCTGTATGCGGAAGGGGCGGGACATGGTCTCATCACCATTCCTGCAGGCGGGTCGAGGAAGCCAAGCGGGATGGAAACCGTCCGCGCGAAGGAACACCTTTTGCGGATGCGGGGGAGTGCCGTGTTTCGTGCTGCGGTTCGTCATCTGGAGCAGGCGATCGTTGACCTGTTGAAGGAATTCGGGCTCTCGGCCGTTGATGTCACTCGGGTCATCGCTCACCAAGCCAACGCCCGGATCTTGGAACAACTTCGTCGCCGCCTCGGGCTGCCTCGAGAGGCGGTCTATTCGGTGATTGAGCGCTACGGAAATACCTCGTCCGCATCGCTTCCGATCGCGTTGGACTATGCAGTTCGGGAGCAGCGGGTTACGGCGGGAGATCTGATACTGTTGGGGGCATTTGGCGGAGGCTTAACCTGGGCCACAGCATTGGTGCGCTGGTAGACATTTTCGGCTCACAGGCTGACGACGGAACGACATATCCTGTCGGTTTCCAGGCTTGTTCGCGCAGATCGTCGCCATCGCACGCGGTTCAGAAAGGCTGTCAAACCAGGTCGCAAAGAGGCGTGCGACGCAGGTGCCGTTGGCCTTTGTCGGCAGCCTGATAGAAAGGACGTTATGTTCGGTCTCATACCCCGGGAAGAAGCGTTTTTCGATTTGTTTAAGAATGCGGCCCACAACATGATCGAGGGTAGCCGTCTCTTAAAGGACATGACGGAGGACTTTCGGAATCCGGTGGAGAAAGCGAAGCGAATCAAGGATGTCGAGCATATCGGGGACGGCATTACCCATGACATTGCCCGGAAACTGAATCAGACCTTCATTACGCCCATCGATCGGGAAGATATTCATGATCTGGCGAGCGCGTTGGACGACATCCTGGATGTGGTCGAGGCGATTGCCGATCGATTTGTGCTGTACAAGGTGGTGGCTCCCACAGAAGCGGCGATCCGGTTGGCTAATGTGCTGTACCAGGCAGCGGTTGAAGTCGGGGCCACGGTGGATGTGCTCGGCAAATCACATCAGGCGGTCACGGAGTGCAGCGTGCGGGTGAATAGCCTGGAGAATGAAGCCGATCGCATCTCCCGCGATGCCATCTCGTCATTGTTCGAGAAGGAGACGGATCCGATCGCCGTCATCAAATGGAAAGAGATCTACGAAAATTTCGAGGCGGGAACCGATCGGTGCGAAGATGTCGCAAACATTCTCGAGCGCATCGCCTTGAAGCACACGTGAGCGACTCCCGCGCATACCTCGATACTCATCCTGACCAATACTCTAGGGGT
Source organism: uncultured Nitrospira sp. (assembly GCA_964556305.1). Classification (GTDB taxonomy): domain Bacteria; phylum Nitrospirota; class Nitrospiria; order Nitrospirales; family Nitrospiraceae; genus Nitrospira_A. The sequence goes on from CAZKVY010000006.1 coordinate 75,655, forward strand.
AGGAATCGGCATTCATGGCTGAACTGAGCGGATTATTGTTAGTTGTGGTGATTCTGGCGTTGCTCTTTGATTTTTCCAATGGCTGGCATGACAGCGCCAATGCCATCGCGACGGTGGTCTCGACCCGCGTGGTCAGTCCCTCCACGGCGGTCCTGGTGGCGGGTGTGCTCAATGTGGCCGGGGCGTTCATGTCCACGGCGGTTGCCAAGATGGTCGGCACGGGGATCGTGGATCCCCAGTCGGTGACTCAAACCGTGGTAGCCTCGGCGCTGGCCGGTGCCATTGTGTGGAACTTTATGACTCTCCTGCTGGGTCTGCCCACCAGTTCATCCCATGCCCTCATCGGCGGATTGGTGGGCGCCGCGCTCACCCATGGAGGGATGGCAGCCGTTAAATTTTCCGGCCTGCGATCAGTCCTCGAAGCGATGGTCTTGTCGCCCTTTTTCGGGTTTGCCATCGGGCTGGTGCTGATGGTCGTCCTGAGCTGGGTCTTTTTCCGCGTGCCGCGAGCCCTGGCGCTGCGGTTATTTTCCCGACTGCAACTCGTCTCCGCAAGTTTCATGGCCTTTAGTCACGGGGCGAACGATGCGCAAAAGGCCATGGGCATCATCACGCTGGCGCTCGTCTCGGCCGGCGTCATTCCCACCGCGGAAGTGCCGACCTGGGTCATCGGATCCTGTGCAGTTGCAATGGGGCTCGGCACGGCAGTGGGGGGATGGAGAATCGTGCGGACCCTCGGGATGCGGATTGTGAAGCTTGAGCCGGTTCACGGGTTTGCGGCCGAGACCGGGGCCGCGATCGTGTTGATGGCGACAGCTCATATCGGGCTTCCGGTCAGTACCACGCATACCATCACGTCGACCGTGATGGGAGTCGGAGCGGTCAAGCGGTTATCGGCGGTGCGGTGGGGCGTGACTCGTCGCATTTTGTCAGCCTGGCTCTTCACGCTGCCGGGAGCGGCACTCCTCTCGACTATGTGCTACCTGCTCCTGTCGAGATTGTCGTAGGCGATTCCTGCGCCACGGGAAGGTGAACAACAAACCGACTGCCCCTCGGCGTATTCCCTTCAACCCAGACATGCCCGCTATGGGCCTCGACGATATGTTTGACAATGGCGAGCCCTAGGCCGGTTCCCCCGAGTTCGCGCGAGCGGGCCTTATCGACCCTGTAGAATCGTTCGAACACCCGCGGCCGGTCCGCCTCGGGAATGCCGATTCCCGAGTCTGCCACGACGATCTCAATCATGGGGCGGGGTGACCCCGTCCGGCTTTGCGCCGCATGCCGGATGGTCATGGAGATCCGTCCCTGATCCGGGGTGTATTTCACGGCGTTTTCAAGCAGGTTGATGAAGACCTGGACCAGCCGTTCTTCGTCCCCTTCCACCACCACATACTCGTCCGGCAACGACAGTTCGATCGTGTGATGTTTCTTGTCCGCTAACGGCTTGATCACTGCCACGGTTCGTTCCAGCAAGGCCCGTAACTCCACCGGTTCCCGGCGAAACAGCACTTGTCCAGACTCGATTTGCGACAATTGCAGGAGATCGTCCAGGATCAGATTGAGGCGATTACTCTGCCGCATGATGATTTCCATGAACGCGGCGGCCGTGGTAGGGTCGTCCTTGCCTCCGTCCAGCAGTGCCTCCACGTACCCCTTGATGGAGGTGAGTGGGGTGCGGAGCTCGTGCGAAACATTGGCGACGAAATCTTTGCGGATTTTCTCCAGTCGGCGGAGCTCCGTGATGTCGTGGAACACGAACACCGCACAGGCCTCCTGCTCGCGGTTGCCTCCGGCAATCGAGGCCTCCACACGCAGGCAACGGCCGCTGGGGGAGAGCGTAATTTCGCCGCCCTGGCCGGAACGCGTCTGGAGCACGGCAGAGACCAGCGCGGTCAGCCCTTCGTGTCGGATGAGTTCGGCGTAATGGCGGCCGCGCGATTCCGTCAGTTCCAATGCAAACATACGCTCCAAGGCCGGATTGACCTGGACCACCGTCCCTCGATAATCCAGCACCATGACGCCCTCGACCATTGCGATGAGCATGGCCAGGAGTTGCGCGCGGTCGTCGGACACCTCCTTGATTTTCGTCTCCAGCTGATCGGTCATCTGGTTGAGGGTTTGCGCAAGCAAACCGACTTCGTCCGATGAGGAGACAATGAGGCGGACTCCTGGCGTTCCGGCGGCGAGTTGACGGGCGGCAGCGGCCATCTCCGAAAGCGGCTTCGTCAGATTGCGCGACACCCAAAGGCTGAGCACCATAGCCAGGAGAAAGGCGGCGCCAAACGCAGTCAGCAGATCTTGCTGAATGTGCCGCACCCGCTCATCGATGGAGGTCAAGGGCAGGCCGAGTCGGATGACCGGAATCCCCGGTTGTAGGTGTGTCGGTTCCGAGAGGAGCCGCGCCACATAATAGGTGCGTTCTCCGGTGGTCTGGCTGGCTCGAATATCCATGCCGCGGCCCGATGCCAGGGCCTGCGCCACTTCGGGGCGAGCAAGATGATTATCGACGTGCGGCAGGCCCTCGGCAGGGACGGCGCTATCCGAGAGCACAGTACCGTCTTGCTTGATGATGGTGATGCGAAGATGAGCCTGCTGGCTCAGTTCACGGATGGTGGCGTACAGCAGCGGTCCTGGAACGGTTTGTCCGGATTGGTCGAACAGGGGCCGAAGCGTCATAGCGGCCAAGCCGCTACGCGTCTCCAGCATCTCGGCCATGCGGCTGAGTTCGGTCTGTTCGACCGAGCGGATCACGAGCCAACCCGCGACCACCAGGCCCACGAGGACGGCGGCGAGGGTGCCCAGGGCGACTTTCCACCGGAGGCCGAGGTTCATGCCGGAATGTCGGACTCGCGCAATTTGTAGCCGAGGGATTTGATCGACACGATGGCCTCATCCAGAAGGGGAAGTTTCTGTTTGAGCCGGCGCACGTGCACATCCACGGTGCGCGTGGTCCCATAATAATCATACCCCCAGACAGCGCTGAGTAAGACATCGCGCGTGAGCACCCGTCCCACGTTGCGCAGCAGGTGTTCCAAGAGACCGAATTCTTTCGCGGTGAGCGTCACTTCTTCTCCCTGCAGCCGGACTTCGTGCCGGGAGAGATCCACAGTCAAAAGACCGTAATGATATTGGGTTTGAGGACTGTTCGCATTGCGATCCAGCCGACGGAGCAACGCCTTGACCCTTGCCACCAGAGCTTTGGGGCTGAAGGGTTTGGTCACGTAATCGTCGGCCCCCAGCTCAAGCCCAATGACCGTATCGGATTCTTCTGCCTTGGCGGTTAGCATGAGGATAGGTAGCAGCGCCGTCTCCTGATTCAAGCGGATCCGTTTGCAGACCTCCAGCCCGTCCAGTTCGGGCAACATGAGATCGAGAATAATCAAGTCAGGGTGTTCGGCTTTCACCTGCCGGAGCCCTTCCGTACCGGTCATGGCTGACACCGTCCGAAACCCCTCTTTTTCCAAGTAGAGTTTGACCAGTTGCAGAATATCCTTCTCATCTTCAACGATCAGGATCTTTTTATGCGTGCTGGAAGTGGCTGTCATGGCGGGATTGTTGCACAATGAGTCAGCGGCCTCAACTGCTTTTAGGGCGGAATGAACTGGATGATGCGGTTGACGTCAAGGGCGGGTCTGACGTAAGGTGACCGTTCAGTGCGACTACGCGCTTTTCCAGGCGCCGGGTGGCCTATCATGAGCGTGAGAGGAAACCAGCAGATGAAGATTTATTTAGCCAATCCTCGCGGATTCTGCGCGGGTGTCGACCGCGCCATCGATATCGTCGATTTGTCCCTTAAGAAATACGGCGCGCCGATTTATGTGCGCCATGAGATCGTCCACAGCCGGCACGTGGTGAACTCGCTTCGGCACAAGGGTGCCGTATTCGTGGAAGAGTTGAACGAGGTACCGGAAGGATCAGTGGTCATCTTCAGTGCCCACGGCGTGGCGAAGTCGGTGTGGGAAGAGGCGCAGAGCCGCCGCCTGCATGTGATCGATGCCACCTGTCCATTGGTGATCAAGGTGCATAATGAAGTCAACCGCGATTACACGCAAGGCTACGAGTTGATTTTGATCGGCCATGCGGGCCACCCCGAAGTCATCGGGACGCTGGGGCAGATTCCAGATAAGTTTCACCTGGTGTCCTCGGTGCAGGACGTCGAAGCGTTGCAGGTGGAGAAGACGCAAAACTTGTCCTATGTGACTCAGACCACGCTGAGTGTCGATGAGTGCCGAGACATTGTCGAGGCCTTGCATCTGCGGTTTCCGAATATCAAAGGCCCGCATCAGGAAGATATTTGTTACGCCACGCAGAACCGCCAGAATGCGGTCAAGTCGTTGTCGAAGCTTGTCGATGTCATCCTCGTCATCGGGTCGCCGAACAGTTCCAACTCGAACCGGTTGCGCGAATTAGGCGAGCATTGCGGCATTCCCTCCTATCTCATCGATGCCGCGTCGGATATCAATCCCGATTGGCTGAAGGATGCGAAGAGTGTGGGCTTGTCGGCGGGCGCCTCCGCTCCTGAAGTGCTGGTCACGGAAGTGGTCGCCTATCTGAAGCGTCTTGGCTCATCTGAAGAGGTCGAGGAATTGACCGTCATTGAGGAGGATGTGGAATTTCTTCTTCCTAAAGAATTGGTCACCATCGAGTCTGCTTCACGCACCGCAGCCTCTGCGAACTAACTCGCACAGTTCCCACATTTTTCCTACAAGCAGATCTGGCCATTCCTCCATATATTGGGGGAGTGGCCTCTTTATTCCCCCATATCAGGGGCTTTTTCTTTGCATTGATTCTATTGCTGTGATAGAAGATTTTTCGTTTTCTTCCTCACAAAACGTCCCATCTCAACCTTCTTGCTCTGGAGGTCGCCGGTGTATCTGAAGTCCTTGGAAATGCTCGGCTTCAAGTCATTCGCAGAAGCGAAAATCCAATTTCCCAAAGGCATCACGGCGATCGTGGGGCCGAATGGGAGCGGCAAAAGTAATGTCGTGGATTCCATCCTCTGGGTATTGGGCGAGCAAAGCACCAAAACGCTTCGGAGCGAGAAGATGGAAGACGTCATCTTCAACGGGACGGAGGTGCGTAAACCGCTTGGGTTGGTGGAAGTCTCGTTGGTCATCGGCGGACTGGGCGAGTTGCGGCTGGATGCCATTTCAGGATTGCCGAGTCAATTGAGCGAATACCAGGAACTGATGATTACGCGCCGTCTCTATCGCAATGGCGACAGCGAGTATCTCATCAACAAGACTTCATGCCGTCTCAAGGATATTCGCAACGTGCTGATAGAAACCAGGGCGGGGTCCAAGGGCCACACCGTTATCGAGCAGGGCCGGATTGAGCAGATTTTGCAGGCCTCACCACAGGACCGCCGGGAGTTGATCGAAGAAACTGCCGGGATCGTTCGCTACAAAAAGCAGAAGGCCGAAGCGCTTCGCAAGCTGGAATCGACGCAACAAAATCTCTTGCGGGTGCGCGATATTGTGGCGGAAGTGAAAAAACAGCTGAATTCGCTCGAACGCCAGGCTCGCCAGGCACGGACGTACCAAACTCTTCAGCAGGAAGCCAAGGGACTCGAGATCGAGTTGTTGTCCCGTGACTATCGCACGATGCATGCCGATCTGGAATCTGTCGATCGCGAAGCACGGGAAGTGGAAGCGTTGGAGGCCGAACAAGTGGCCGAGCAGGCTCGCCTGGATTCCGAACAGGAAGCGATCCGGCTGCGAATGAACGACTCGGCCGAGGCCATTTCGCGCGTGCGGGATACTTTGGCCGGTACTGAGCAGCGTCAGTCGCAAGCGTTGACGGCAGCGGAAGTCGAGCGGAACCGGACGGAATTGTTCGAGCGGCAACGAGTCCAGGCTTCACAGGAAATGGAACGGCTGGCGGCGGATCAAGAGCAGGCCCAGGTCGAAATTGAAGAACTTCGGGCGACATTACTGCAATTGGACGGCGACATTCTCGACCAGGAAGCGCAGTTTCAACAGGCAGATGCGGAAGCCAAGGTCTTGGCCGGGCATCGGACTGCAGCGGTCGGCGAAGAGGAGCGTGCCCGAAAGGATGTGCTCAATCTCGCCGTCCTCGTGGCGAACACGGAGCAGAGCCTTGCGCAGGTGACTACGCGTCAGCAGGAAACCTCAGCCCGCGCGGAACGGGTCCTGCGCGAGCAGGAGCAGATGGTCGCGCAAGTGGCCGGGTTGGATGAACAGCGGGAACTGCTTGCGGCGCAGCGGGAAGAGGCGAGTCAGCGCATTCAGGGGCTCATGGCAGAACGTCAGGCCGCGATCGAGCGCATTGAAGGGTTGGGCGGGCAGATCACGGGATTGGATCGCGATATCGTCCGGTTTTCCGAGGATGTGGCCGCAGTGGAGTCACGTCTGGGCGCGCTGCAGGGTGTCGTGCGGGAGGAAATGGGGTACGGCCGCGAAGGGGAAGAAGAGGGCACCGCGTTGAAAACCTGCGACGGCGTGCGAGAGGCGCTCGCAGAATGGCTCGTGATCCCGCCGGGCCTGGACCGGGCGGTTGAGACGATTCTTGGTGAGCGTGTGCGTGGGTGGTTGGTTGATCAGCCCGCCGCTGCCGGCCGTGCGGTGGAATTTTTGAAGGGCAAGGAGCTCGGTCGCGGGGCGTTTATCCCGCAGCACATTCGTTGGGCGCCCGACCAGGCTGCAGCGGATTCCTCGGCCTCCTGGTGGCCTGCGCTCAATGGCCAGCCGGGAGTCGTGGGACGCGCCATCGACGTCATCCGGGCGGAAGGCGCATCCGCTTCCACCTTGCAGTATTTGTTCGATGGCATCGTGATTGTCGAATCCGTCGCTGTGGCGTTGCAATTGTGGGAGCAGCATCAATGGCCCGCTCCTGCAGGCCCGACCTATGTGACGTTATCCGGCGAGACCTTGGATGCGGCAGGCGTGATGACGGGCGGCGGCACCAGTGCAGGTGCGGGGCTCCTGCAGCGGCGGCGCGAAGTGCTGGAGTTGGAAGCCCGCCGCACGGAGGCGGTGCACGCCTTGGAACTCGCTCGTGTGGCGCGTGAAGAGGCGGCCTCTGCACTGGGCCTGGGGCGGGAGGAAGAACAGCAGCTGGGCAGGGCGATCCGCGAGGCCGAGATGTTGGAATTGTCTCTTCAGAAGGACGATGGGAACGTCGAGCGCCAGCGTGGAGAGTTGCACCGGCGCATGGACATGTTAGGTGAAGAACTGCAGCGGGGATTGGCGGAACAGGCACGGCTGCAGGAACAATTTCAATCCGGTCAGGCGCAGCTCGAGCAATGGCTAGCGGAAAAACTTAGTCAGGAAAACGGCCTGCTTCAAGTGCGGGAACGATTGGTGGTCATCGAGAGCCAGGGGCTGGCGATTCAGCAACGCCTGACCGAAGTGCGGCTCTCGCTCGAAAGCATGCGCGGACGTCGGGAGCATGCCCACAGCGATATCGCGCGATTGACCCAACGGCTGGATGCGGCACAGCGGCGAGCGGCCGACCTCGAAGAGCAGGTGGCCGGGCTGGTGCAGGCAACAGAGAGCAGCCGGGAGGAGCAGACCAGGCAGGAGGCGCTCTGCCGCGAACTCGGCGCCGAAGTGGACGGGATCAAGTCCGAACTTATTGCGGCTCAGGAACGTCAGGCGCAGGAAATGACCGGCCTTCACGCGGTGGAGGACACGCTCACCACGGTGCGGCAGAGTTTGGCAGCATTGCATGACCGCCGCATGACGGCCGAGGTACGCAAGGCCGAAGTCAAAGCCCATCTTTCCACCATCGAAAGCACGCTGGCCGGAACTTACCAGATCGATCCTGCAACTCTGCTGGCCCCGCCAACGGAGGGACAGCCCGTATTGGAGGGGGAAGTGGCCGTTGCACCCGTCTCCATGCTGGAGACGCCGCAGTTACGGGAACAGATTCAGAGAATCCGCGAACGGCTGGACCGCATGGGCGCGATCAATCTGGCGGCCATTGATGAGCATCGTGAGTTGGAAGAGCGGTATCAGTTCCTCACGACGCAGGAGCAGGATCTGTCCACCTCCATTGCGTCACTTAAGGAGATCATTCAGCGGATCAACCGCACGACCAAAGACATGTTCGTGGAGACCTTCAACGAACTGCAGCAGAAGTTTCGGGATGTGTTTGCGCAATTCTTTCCCGGTGGCCGCGCAGAGCTTCAGTTGGTCGAGGAGCCGCTGGAGGAGGGTGTAGAGGACAATGGCGCCCGCGAGCCGGGCGTGGAAATCGTGGCGCAGCCGCCGGGCAAGCGGTTGAAGAGTATTACGATGTTGTCGGGCGGAGAGAAGACCCTGACGGCGATGGCGCTGTTGATCGCCAGTTTCTTGATCCGTCCGACCCCGTTCTGTATCCTGGACGAAATCGATGCGCCGTTGGATGAAGAAAACATCGGGCGGTTCACGGCGGTGCTGCGCAGCCTTTCGGCGACGGCCCAATTCCTCGTCATCACGCACAACAAGCGCACGATGGCGATGGCCGATTCGCTCTTCGGCGTGACCATGGAGGAGCCCGGTGTGTCGACCTTGATTTCGGTCAAGCTCGGCGATCTTCAGCCGGCCTAACGTAGGCATGTCGGGGAGAGCTGGGGGCGCACAGTCTTCAACTCAAACGCGCACTTAGGATCCAAATTGGGGCTGCTTCCCTTGACTGGTCCTAAGCAGTTTGTTATACAGTCCTGCTAATGGGTACACATGGTACTGTGCGGTTTCCTGTGATCGCTGCTTGATTGATGGAACCGTTTCGACTATCGATCCCGCCGTCTCTGTCTGATTCACGGCAACACGCTATGCGACTTCTTAAGAATCTGTTCAGTCGTTTGTCCGATAGTCTTCTGGTCTCGGTGCCGAGCCGTATCAGGGCGGCCCGCGACTTTGCGTCTGCTCCCGTGCTACGCCTTGTCTCCAGCAAACCTGACCCTACGGTGGGTGAGAGTGCAAAGCGGGCTCCTTCGCATACCACCGGTCAACTCGAAGCTCTGGAAGAGGCGATTCGGAAGAGTCAGGCTTGGTTTTTGGCCAGACAGGATGCGGCGGAAGGCTTTTGGGTCGCAGAGCTGGAGGCTGATACGACGCTGAGTTCGGAATACCTCATGTTGCGCCGGTTCATGAATTGCGTCGACCCCGAGCGTGACCGCAAAGTGATCCGCTATCTGAAGTCCGCGCAACTTCCCTGCGGCGGCTGGCCCATTTATCACGGGGGACCGGCGGATATCAGTGCGTCTGTGAAGGCCTACTTTGCCTTGAAACTATCCGGCGTCTCGGCCGATGAACCATTCATGGTCAAGGCGAGAACCTGTATCCTCGACAAGGGCGGGGTGGTGGCGGCCAACGTCTTCACGAAGATCGCCCTGGCTCTGTTCGGGCAATACGATTGGCGCGGTGTCCCCAGCATGCCGCCCGAAATCATGCTGTTGCCGAAGCGGTTTTATTTCAGCATCTATGCGATTTCCTATTGGTCGCGTGCAGTGCTGATTCCACTCTTGATCATTTTCGCCAAACGACCGCAGTGTTACGTGCCGCCTGAGCAGGGCATTGACGAGCTGTACACGGAATCCCCCGCTCAGATTGACTATGGCACGGTGCCGCCCTTCAAGAAGGACCGGACGTGGTTTACCGCTAGAAACTTTTTCATCAATCTCGACGCGTTGCTCAAGATCTATGATCGCTCGCCTGTCGAGTGGGTCCGCCAGAAAGCGCTCAAGTGCGCCGAGAACTGGATGCTCGATCATATGAAGGGGAGCGGTGGACTCGGCGCCATTTACCCCGCCATGGCCAACTCGGTGATGGCGTTGAATTGCCTGGGGTATAAGAATGACGATCCTCTCGTCGTGAAAGCGATGCGTGAGATCGAAGACCTCGAAATTCACGATACCGTGATGGAGAACGGGCAATGTGTCGATGCGTTGCATCTTCAACCCTGCCATTCTCCCATCTGGGACACCGCGTTGCTCATCAATGCGCTGTCCGAGGCAGGGATGACACAAGACCATCCCGCGTTGCAGAAAGCAGCCACCTGGTTGCTGTCCAAACAAACCAAGACCGTCGGCGACTGGATTATTTCCTCTCCTGGCGCGGAGCCGGGCGGCTGGTATTTTCAATTTGAGAACGAATTGTTCCCTGACGTGGACGATTCGGCGGTGGTGCTGATGGCCCTGGCCAAAGTGCGTCTGCCCGATGAAGACCAGCAGCGGCTGGCCATTCGACGAGGATGCCGCTGGGTGACAGCCATGCAGGGATCCGATGGCGGGTGGGGCGCGTACGATGTCGACAACAATCGGATCGTGTTCAATTACATTCCCTTCGCCGACCATCGCGCGTTGTTGGATCCCAGTACGGCCGATCTGGCCGGACGTTGTCTTGAAATGCTCGCTACCCTGGGGTATGACTGGACGCATCCGTCCGTGGCCTCGGCGCTGACCTTTATCAAGAACGATCAGGAGCAGGACGGCAGTTGGTATGGCCGTTGGGGAGTGAATTACATTTACGGGACCTGGTCGGTTCTCTCCGGCCTGCGCGCCATCGGCGAGGATCTCTCTTCTCCGTATATCCGCCGTGCGGTCAGTTGGGTGGAGTCGAAGCAAAACCCCGACGGCGGTTGGGGCGAGTCTTGTCTCTCCTATGCCGATGTTGCGGAGAGTGGCCGTGGCGAGAGTACCCCGTCGCAAACCGCCTGGGCGTTGTTGGCTCTCATGGCAGGCGGCGTCACGGACTCGTTCAGCCTGGCGAGAGGTATTCACTACCTCATTCGGAATCAGCGGAAGGACGGGTCATGGGAAGAGGTACGTCATACCGGAACCGGTTTCCCTCGCGTGTTCTACCTCCGTTATCATTGGTATTGCCAATACTTCCCTCTCTGGGCACTGGCCATGTACCGCAATCTGAAGACTCGTGGAACGACGCGGGCAGATGAATTGCGACAGCTGGCCTATCAATCAGGACAGTTCCGGTCGCCTCGCTGACCGTGGCTGTTCATCGAGTCCATTTCTCCTTGTCATCAGTCATCGGGAGCCGCTGTGACCACGATCGGTGTCTTCGTCGCGACTCGATGGGAGCTCGCTGCGGTGCGTCGTGCATTCGGAACAACCGAGGCACAGGTCGTCGACGGGATCCGCTGTCTGGTCGCGCGCCAGGCGTCGGTCGAGTGGTGGATCATTCCGATGGGAGTCGGGCCCGAGCGGGCTACGGCCACCGCCAAGCGCATGCTCACGGCCCAGCGATTGACCGCAATCTGGTCCACAGGATTTGCCTGTGCCCTGGGGCCGTCTGGCATCGGGGATGTGTTGATCGGTACTCAGGTAATCCTGGAAAACGGTGCGCGGGCAGAAGCTCCGGTTTCATGCGCCCCGGCGATGATCGATTGGGTCAAAGCGGTGGTACACGCGCATGGCCTGCCGATGCGACACGGGGGGTTTGTCACGGTTCCGCGAGTGCTCTGTCTGGCGGAGGAAAAGCGGGAGATCGCCCGACGAGCCGGAGGCATTGGCCTCGACATGGAAAGTGCAGCCTTGGGCCTGGTGGCCTCCGAGCATCGAATTCCGTTTGCAATCGTGCGCACGGTCTCGGATCTGGTCGATGAGAGTCTGCCGCTTGACTTCAACCTGTTTCTCAGGCCATCTGGATGGGCAAAGGGTGTGTTTGCCTGCTTGGCGCATCCAAGGGTCCTGATCGGGCTCAATCGTCTGAGGGTGCAAAGTCAGGTTGCAGGGGCGCAATTAACGGCCTTGTATCGCGCCTGTGCCGATCGGGCGCTGCGTGAAGAGATCGGCTGACCGGAGCGGCGAGATGTCGGCTTCCGGCTCATGAGGCAAGAGGAGGGCGAGGCGTGGAAGGTATTGCTCGCATCGGACGGTATACCATCGATCTGACGGAGCAGATGGGGCGGATGATGTTGTTCGTCCTCTCGTCTTTTGCCTGGTTGACCCGTCCGCCGTTCAGGTTCTATCAAATCGTCAAACAACTGAATTTTATCGGCTACAAGTCCACCTTCGTGGTCGTCCTTACCGCGGTGTTTACCGGCATGGTTCTGGCACTTCAAGGCTACTACACGCTACGGAAATTCGGATCCGAAGCCGTGCTGGGTTCCGCGGTGGCGCTCAGCATCATTCGTGAGTTAGGGCCGGTGCTCGCGGCGTTGATGGTGACGGCCCGCGCCGGGTCCGCCATGACGGCTGAGATCGGCATCATGCGCATTACCGAGCAGATCGATGCCTTGGACACGATGGCCATCAATCCGCTGCAATATTTGATTGGTCCCAAGCTCGTCGCTAGTTTGATCGCCGTGCCGCTGCTGGTGGCCTTATTCGACGTGGTCGGCATCTACGGCGGCTACGTAGTCGGCGTGCAGCTGCTGAACGGGAATGAAGGTGCGTACTGGAGTTCAATCGAGTCGGCGGTGGAGTGGAAAGATGTGTATGGCGGCATTCTGAAATCCATCAGCTTCGGGCTGCTGATCAGTTGGGTCTGTTGTTATAAAGGGTTTCATACCAAACACAGTGCCGAGGGATTGGGGACCGCAACCACCGAAGCCGTCGTCCTGTCCGCGGTCTTGATCCTAGTGTGGGATTATTTTCTGACCTCGGTGTTGCTCTAACATCGTGAAAGGTGAAACGTGAAACGCACGAGGAGAATGCGGCTGCGACTGGAGGGGGCATCTGAGGCCCGCACGAGGCTCCATGATTAAACTGGTCGGCGTGGAGAAGACTTTCGGCAAGCAGCCGGTGTTGCGGGGAGTGGACCTGACCATTCCCGAGGGAAAGTTGACGACGATCATCGGGGGGAGCGGCTCAGGAAAGAGTGTATTGCTCAAGCATATCATCGGCCTCATGCAGCCGGACCGTGGACAGGTTTTGATCGACGGCAGAGACATCGCGCACCTCAAAGGCCAGGCACTTAATGAGGTCCGCAAGAAGTTCGCGATGCTGTTCCAGGGGGCGGCCCTGTTCGATTCCATGACGGTGTTTGAGAATGTGGCTTTTCCGCTCCGGGAAAAACTCCGTCTCAAGGGCGACGTCGTCACCCGGCGGGTTGAGGAAAAACTGGAGCAGGTGGGATTGACGGGCATGGGACACAAGTTTCCGGCCGAACTGAGCGGAGGCATGCGTAAACGCGCCGGGTTGGCTCGCGCCTTGGTGATGGAGCCGGAAATCATTCTGTTTGACGAGCCGACGACCGGCCTCGATCCATTGCTGGCCAAGTCTATTCACGATTTGATCGTGGCGATGCAGCAACAATTCCGGTTCACCGCCGTCATGGTCAGTCATGAGATCCCGGAAATTTTTGGCATTTCCGACTACGTGGCGATGCTGAAGAACGGCCGTATTGCCGAGATGGCGCCTTCAAGCGAGTTTGTGAAGACGACCGATGAAGAGATTCGCGAGTTTATTTTTGTCGGAGGCACGGTCGAGCCGAAAGCGTTGTCGACCAAGGGCCACTGATTAGGAGACGTTATGGAACGTGCAAAACTGGAATTGATGGTCGGAATCTTCGTGCTCGTCGGGATCGCCTGCCTGGGATATCTCTCGATCAAGCTGGGCAAGCTGGAGGTCATCGGCGGACATAATTATCCGGTCGAGGCGGAGTTTACATCGGCCTCGGGGCTCAAGCCGGGAGCATCGGTGGAGATTGCCGGCGTCGAGGTCGGCCGGGTCCGCACCATCGGCCTCAGCAGTGACCGTGCCCTGGTGGCGTTGGCGATCCAGGACGGCGTGAAGTTGTATTCGGACACGATTGCTTCCATCAAAACCCGCGGGATCATCGGCGATAAATACCTCGCGCTGTCCGTGGGCGGGGGCGGTGATCCGTTGAAGCCCGGTGACAAAATCCGTGACACCGAATCGGGGCTTGATCTGGAGGAATTGGTTAGCCAGTATGTACATGGCAAGGTCAACTAGTCGTATCGGCTCATGCTTCGGAGGACGAGAATGCTCAAACCGGGCCGGTGGGGCGAGGAGATCACCACTCACAGGAGAGGTGTTGGAATGAATGTAAGGCGATGGATGGTCGTGGGTGTCGTCCTGGCGCTGCAACTGTTCATGGGCGGGCTGTCGTCCGCCATGGCCGGTCCGGCGACCGAATCGATCAGAGGAACGGTCGATGAGGTACTGAAAATTTTAAGCGATAAAGAGTTGAAGGCCCCTGCCAGGCATGAGGATCGCCGGCAGCGTTTGGAAAAAGCGGTCGCGGCACGGTTCGATTATTCCGAAATGTCCCGGCGGTCGCTGGGAGCGCAGTGGAATCAGTTGTCGGACAAGGAGAAGCAGGAGTTCGTCGATTTGTTCCGAACCCTGTTGACTAATACCTACGCCGACAGGGTGGAGACCTATTCCGGCGAAGGCGTGCAGTATCTCAACGAACGCACGGAAAAAGAATATGCGGAAGTGCGTACGAAGGTGCTCTCCGGCAAAACCGAAATTCCCATGGACTACCGGCTGCTGAATAAAAGTAACGATTGGCATGTGTACGACGTCGTGGTCGATGGCGTCAGTCTGGTGAACAATTACCGCGGGCAATTTACGAAGATCCTTCACACCTCCTCGTATTCCGACCTCGTCGACCAGCTCCGCAAGAAATCCGACAAGATCAAAGCCCCGTAGTCTCAAGAGCGACCGTTCCGGCGAGCGCCATGCAGCGACTTTATTTTTCGTCGATCCGTATTCTCCTGGCGCTGGCCGGTCTCCTTGTGCCGAGTTTTTCGGCTCCGGCAGGGGCCGACACGCAAATTTTCCCCGTGCCGTCGGTCTCCACCAGTAAAAACGACGGGAACGACGCCGGCTTGATTGCGCCGATTCTGATCTCCGATCCGGACGGCGAATTGAAGTACCTGATGGCGCCGATGTTGATTCAGAATTCGATTGTCGGTAGCCGGGCGGTCTTCAATCTTTTTAAGTACGACCCGGGCGGCCGGCAAATGAAGCTGATCGCCTCGTTGACCGAGAGAATCGAACGCAAGGTGCTCTTTGACTATGTCGATCCCGCGTTCGGTAATGGACAGTACTTTCTGAACTTTGGCGGGACCTTCTTCAAGAATGCCACTTCGCGGTTCTTCGGGCTGGGCCAATCGACGGTACAGGCGGATGAATCGAACTACACAGCCAGAGAAGCACGCGCTTACTGGCGGCTCGGTCTCTATGCGAACGAAGTCACGCAGGTCTCAGTCGGACAGCGGGTCCGGCAGGTCCAGCTTCAGCGAGGTGCCACGGATCTTCCCTTTTCGGTCGAGCAATTCCCGACCGTCGACGGGATTCAAGGCGAGTCGATCATCGTCGGGCATCGCGCCTCATTTTATTACGACACCCGCGACAGCCTGATCACGCCCACCGACGGCATGTCTGTCATGGCCTACGCCGAGTTGAATCAAAACGTCAAAAATGGCGACCATCCCGTCTATTCACGCTACGAAATCGAAGTGAAGAAGTTGTTTCCCAGCGAGTCCAAGCGGGCCATCCTCGTCGTCCGGGCCGATCTCCAGGCCACGATCGGCTCCCAAGTGCCGTTCTTCGAGCAATCGTCGCTGGGCGGGCAGAACAACCTGCGTGGATTCGGTATGGATCGCTACATCGACAAACATCTGATCGCCTTCAGTATCGAAGAGCGGATTCATATCCTGCGCACGAAGCTGGCGGGGGTGACCGCGGATTTTGAACTGGCTCCGTTTCTGGATACGGGCCAGGTGTTCAACTCGTTTAAGGATGTTAGCTTTCAAGATTACCGGATGACGCCAGGGGTCGGCTTTCGAGCGATTGTGCGTCCGAACGTTGTCGGTCGTCTGGATTACGGATACAGCCGCGAAGGCGGCGCGATTTTCGCCGGGCTGGACTTCCCCTATTGAGCGCTTGAGTGAGCGGCCGGGTATTACTCATGCGGCAGATCGTCTATTTCCTTTGCGTTATCGGTATTCCGTGTGCGTTGCCGCCTCTGGTTGGCGCGGAAGGGTTTGGGCCCTTTCCCGTCAGAAACTTCCAAGCCCTGGACCAACTGGTCCTGGCAATGCCTGGCGAGCGGGCGGCTGTGCTGCGGAAGGGCGATTTCGATTTCCGTCTGGAAGCGGCCAATACCGCCTCGATCGCCCGTGACCAGGAAGAGCAGGCCGATGTGACCATGAAGTTTGAGACGGTTCGTGCCGCGTTGTTCCTGCGGTATGGCCTGACCGATCGGCTGGAAATCGGGGTGGAAGTCCCGGGCTATCACCGATATCGCGGATTCATGGAGGAGCCGATCCTCGGGGTGGAGCGGGGGACGACCGGGATTTCTCCGGCTCGCAAAGCGCTGCGGGAAACGGCCTACGCCTTCAATGCTACCAACGGCGGTCGGACCCTGTTTCAGGGTGCCAAAGGCGCGACCGGGCTGGGCGATATTTCGTTCTACGGGAAATATCAACTGCTGAAAGAGACCGCGACGCTTCCGGCCCTGTCGTTTCGCGTGGGGGTCAAAGCTCCGACAGGAGATACAGATCAGGTCTTCGGCAGCGGGCATCCGGATGCGGGCATCGGTCTGGCGCTGGATAAGACCTTCGCGACCGGGTGGATTGTCTATGCCAACTTAAACGGGGTGTTTCCTACAGGGCAGATCGCCGGGCTCGACCTCCAGCCGGTCATAAGCGGGTTGGTGGCCGTGGAATATCTCTGGACGGAGAATTTTTCCATCACCGCGCAGTTCGATTACTACTCGCCGCCTTTTCACGGCACCGGAACGAGGGTGCTGGACAAGGGTGTGACAGAATCGGTCATCGGCGTCAGTTATCGGATTCTGCCGGGTCTCCTCTGGCAAGTGTACGGAGTCGAAAATTTGGATTTCATTACCGGGAGTGCGGCCGATTTTACTCTTTCAACGGTCTTCACCTACCGGTTCCGGTCGTGAAGCCGATGGCCTGATGACGGCGGAGGGGAAGCAGAATCTTGACACAGGCGTTTCCATATGTGAGGATGAGGCGATTTGTACGAACTTCTTTCGCTGCTTCGCCACGACCTTCTCAATACGATTGTTTTCCACGGATACGAATATCTGCGTCCAATTGTCATGCTTTGACAAGGAGATTGTGCAATGTCTCTGTTAAAAAATATCCACAGTCCGGCTGATTTGAAGCGCCTGTCCCCTGAACAGTTTCCGGAACTATGCCAGGAGATTCGTGAGCAAATCCTCGCGGTGGTTTCGAATGTCGGGGGGCACCTGGCCTCCAATCTGGGTGTCGTGGAGTTGACGGTCGCATTGCAATACCTCCTGGATACGCCGAAGGATAAAATCGTCTGGGATACGAGCAACCAGGCCTATACCCACAAGCTCCTTACGGGACGCAGAGAACAGTTCCATACGTTGCGGCAATACGGCGGGTTGAGCGGCTTCTGCAAGCGTGAAGAGAGCGTCTATGACACCTTCAATGCCGGCCATGCCGGCACCGGCGTCTCGGCCGCCTTTGGCATGGTGGAAGCACGTGAACAGCGGGGCGAAAAACACAAGGTCGTCTGCGTCGTCGGCGACGGGGCCATGACGGCGGGAATGACCCTTGAGGGCTTGCACCACGCCGGCGGGACGAGTAGGGACTTTATCGTCGTCCTGAACGACAATCAAATGTCGATTTCCCGAAACGTTGGAGCCATTTCCGCCTATCTGAACCGGACCTTCACCGGCGAGTTCTATGCCCGGATGCGTGAAGAAACCGGCCAGCTCCTCAGAAAGATTCCCCACATCGGCTTGGAAGTTCAGAAAATAGCCCGGCGGGCTGAAGAATTGGCCAAGGGCGCGATTCTTCCTGGTCTGCTGTTCGAGGAATTAGGCTTCCAGTATGCAGGTCCGATCGACGGACATAACTTTGAACACCTCCTTCCGACATTGGAAAACGTGCTGAAAATGAAAGGCCCGGTCCTGCTGCACGTGATCACGAAGAAAGGCTTGGGGTATCAGGCCGCCATGGATAACCCCGTCTGGTTCCATGCCTGCCCTCCGTTCGTGCGGGAAACGGGCGTGCCGGCGAAAAAAGCCTCCCGTCCCAGTTATACAAGCATGGCCGTCGATGCGCTGATCAAGGTTGCGCATCAGGACAAGCGGATTGTGGCCATTACCGCCGCCATGTGCGAGGGGACGGGGCTCAATGCGTTTGAAAAGGTGTTTCCGGATCGGATTTATGATGTCGGTATTGCCGAACAGCACGCGGTCACATTTGCCGCAGGAATGGCTGCACAGGGTATGAAGCCCGTGGTTGCCCTCTATTCCACGTTTCTCCAGAGGGCCTATGATCAGGTGGTGCACGATGTGGCGACGCAAAACCTGCCGGTGACCTTCTGCATCGACCGTGGCGGCCTTGTGGCAGAGGATGGCACAACCCACCATGGTGCGTTCGACTTCGCATTTTTACGGCATGTCCCGAACATGGTGGTCACGGCTCCCAAGGACGAAAATGAGCTGCAGCACATGCTGAAAACATGTGTCAGTTACGATGGTCCGGCCTCGGTGCGGTATGCCCGCGGCGTGAGCCTCGGGGTGGCAATGGACCCGGAGCCCACGGCCCTTCCGATCGGCAAGGGCGAATTGCTGCGAGAAGGCACTGATGTCGCGATCGTGGCAATTGGGGTGACTGTCTGGCCGGCCATGAAGGCGGCCGAACGGTTGGCTCAGGAAGGCATTTCCGCCGCCGTCGTGAACGCCCGGTTTGTGAAGCCGTTGGACACGGAACTCATCATCAACACCGCCAAGAACGTGCGCTGTCTGGTGACCGTCGAGGAAGGTTGCAAAATGGGAGGCTTCGGCTCCGCAGTCCTGGAGGCCTTATCCGAGGAGGGCATCACGCATTTGCGCACCAAGCTGATCGGCCTCCCGGATTGGTATATTGAACAGGGGCCGCAGGACCTGCTGCGCGAACGTTATGGCCTGACCGCAGATGGGATTTATAACAACGTCAAGGCGTTGTTCGGAGCCAGTGTGGCCACAGACGAGGCGGCCCGATTGGCCTCGCTGGTGGGAAGTCTTCCGCACGGTGATGAACAGGGTAGTTAGGCGAGGCGACGAAACAGCTCACAGAGAATCTGATGCATATCACCAGAAAAAAAACGCGGCAGGTCCAGGTAGGATCGGTGAAGGTAGGCGGCGATGCGCCGATTTCAGTCCAGTCGATGTGCTCAACCGATACGCGCGATGTGAAGGCCACGGTGGAGCAGATTCGTCTGCTTGAAGAAGCCGGCTGCGAGATCATTCGTGTGGCTGTTCCTGATGACGAAGCTGCAGCCGCTCTTCCTCAGATCAAAGCCGCGATGACTGTTCCGCTCATCGCAGACATTCATTTCGATCATCGTCTGGCCCTGAAAGCGGCCGAGGTGGTCGATTGCGTCCGCATCAATCCGGGCAACATCGGGGCCTGGTGGAAGGTGCAGGAAGTGATCAAGGCGGTCAATGAGCGGGGAATTCCCCTGCGCGTAGGCGTGAATGGGGGTTCGCTCGAACGGCCCCTACTCGATAAGTATGGCTGGCCTTCCCCCGAAGCCCTGTCGGAGTCGGCTTTAAATGCCGTGCACGCGCTCGAAGACGAGGGTTTCACCAACATGAAGGTGTCGCTCAAGGCTTCTGACGTGCATCACGCGATCGATGCCTACTATCTGTTCTCCACTCAATCCAACTACCCGCTGCATATCGGTATTACCGAAGCCGGCACCGCTATGACCGGCGCGGTCAAATCCGCGATCGGCCTCGGCTGGCTCTTGTCTCAAGGCATTGGTGATACCCTCCGCGTGTCGTTGGCGGCTGATCCAGTGGAGGAAGTCAAAGTCGGGTATGAGATTCTCAAGTCCCTGGAATTGCGTCACCGCGGCATCAACGTCATTGCCTGTCCGACCTGCGGCCGAGTTGAAATCGACGTGGTGCGCATGGCAAACGAACTGGAAAAGAAACTCGGCCATATCAAGACGCCGCTCAATGTGTCGGTGTTGGGTTGCGTCGTGAACGGCATCGGTGAAGGCAAGGAAGCCGATATCGGCATTGCCGGCGGGGAGGGTAAAGGCATTCTCTTCAAGAAGGGCAAGCTGATGCGGAAGGTGCCACTGGAGGACCTGATGGACACGCTGATTCAGGAAGTCGAGCTGTTGGCCAAGGAGAAGGAAGCTGAAGCCGCCGGGACCCCTTATGAGGCGACTGACTCGCAGAACGGCCATGCCGAACCCGGTTGGGAGTTGATCGGCCATGCACCGGATGAACATTCAACCATAGTCCGCGATATTCCCGTCCTGCCCACAAAACGCTAGTGCGTTGCGGATTCCATTCGGCAGAACGATGTCTTGATTATTCCTCCATTCTACGCTCTTCGCGGTTGAGTTCCTGAAGCTCCCCCTTCTATAATCCGATCCGTGGCGCCGTACCCAAGTGGCTAAGGGAGCAGTCTGCAAAACTGCGATGCGGCGGTTCGAACCCGCCCGGCGCCTCCACCCATTCCTATAAATATCTCAGAGGGTTCGGTGATTCTGACCGGACCCTGTTCCACCCGCTGATTATCGCTACTCCCGGTTTTACTCCCGGTTCCACTCGCACTTTTCGCGGCAATCGCTCCCAAACTCGCTCGATTCACTGCGGTTCGTAAATGAGCCGGGGAGAGATGGGCGTAACGCATCGTCATGGTGATCGTGGAATGGCCCATCAATTCTTGGACAGTACGGATATCGACTCCCGCCATCACAGCCCGAGACGCGAAGGTATGTCGTAAGGTGTGCCAGGTGACTCCTTCGATTTTTGCCCGCTTCAAGGCCGGTTCGTAGATCTTCACCACAAAGTTGCGCCCCTGCATCGGTTGTGCGGAGGTGA
>CAZKVY010000007.1:0-91819 GCA_964556305.1 uncultured Nitrospira sp.
TGGAGCCAGTCTGCTGCAATCCGGGAAAGGCGCTGAAATCGGAGCGGCCTGCGGCGGCTCCAGCCAAACCGTATTCGGCAGCCGAGGGCCGGCGAACTTCCTGAGCAAATTCACTGTCATCACCGCGTTTGTTTTCATGTTCACGTCATTGACCCTGGCTATTATTGCGAAGGACCGAAATTTTTCTTCGACGGTCATTGACCTGAATAAGAAACCTGCCGCAACAACTCCCAGCGCCACACCGTCGGAAACCGCCACGCCGCCGGCCAAGGACTCGCATTCTTCCGGCGAAGGTTCCCACTAAGCCTTTCGGTTCCATCTGCTTCCGAATCAACTCAAGCCACTCAGTCAGCTCGAGACGCTCCCTATGCGGAGTGATGCTCTGCGGCCACTCGCCGCGAGATTGCGCTGGCCACAGAATGGAAGAGAGCTAGAACTAGGGAATGCGTGAGAGCGGTTGTCGGCCACACCTCATCAATGCGCCGAATGTCCCGATCGAGAGGTAGAGCGAGGTTTGCAGGTGGCCTGCTAGACGGGAGTCAGCCATTGCCGGTGAGCAGCATCGGTTCCGCGCACGACATCAAAAAACGCCTTCTGTAAGGTCTGCGTGATCGGTCCCGGATTTCCGCTTCCGATGCGCCGTTGATCAATTTCCGTCACTGGCGTGAGTTCCGCTGCGGTCCCCGTCACAAACACTTCCTCCGCCACATACATCTCATCACGGGTGAATCGCTCCTCGACCACAGGAATGTTGCGCTCTTTCGCCAATTGCATGATGGAATTGCGCGTGATCCCTTCCAGAATCGAGGTTAACGGAGTCGTCTTCAACACACCACGACGCACGATGAAGACATTCTCGCCCGTCCCCTCAGCCACATATCCCTCGGGGTCGAGCATGATGGCTTCATCGTACCCATCGGCTTTCACTTCCCGCTTGGCAAGGATAGAATTCACGTAATAACCGGAAATTTTCCCGCGGGTCATGGATACATTCACATGGTGCCGCGTAAATGAGGAGACTCTGGCGCGAATCCCCTTCAGGAGCGCCTCATCCCCCAGGTAGGTCCCCCATTTCCACGCGGCGATACTCACCTTGATGGGATTCTCTCCAGGATACAGCCCCATGGCGCCGTACCCGATGTAGACGAGCGGGCGGATGTAGCAAGCTTCTAACCGGTTCACCCTGACCGTCTCGACAATGGCGTCGGTGATTTGCTTTCGATCGTAGGGCATCTCGATCATGCCGATGTGCGCCGACTCGAACAGCCGATCCACATGCTCAGGCAGCCTGAAAATAGCAGACCCATTGGTGCCCTTATAGCATCGGATTCCCTCGAAGGCAGCCAATCCGTAATGCAGTGAGTGCGTGAGGACATGAACCTGCGCATCGGCCCATGCCACAAACTTCCCATCCATCCATATTTTTTCGCTGGCCTGTAACATGCGCGGGATATTACCAGCGGCTCGCGATAAGCGTCAAGACAGCAGCTGCGCCACCCGCCGACCCGCGGTATGTTAGAATTCCTGCGCCCGACCGCACTCCTTCTTGCGGCTCAGCCCGTACCGCCTTCACCCAACGCAACACTAATTCTTGACACTCTCTTCGAGGCTATGATAAACACCCACGTTCTGCTGACGAGGAGAAAGACGCACATGTACGCTATTATCGAGACAGGCGGAAAACAGTATCGAGTGGAAACAGGGACCGTACTCCAGGTGGAGTCACTCCCTGGCGATGTCGGCCATTCCGTGCAGATCGACAAGGTTCGACTGCTGAATGGCGACAATGGATTGGTGGTCGGCCAGCCGGTCGTCGCCGGCGCCCGAGTCACGGCTGAAATCATCCGCCAGGGACGCACCAGATCAATTACGGTCTTCAAGAAGCAGCGCCGCAAGAATTATCGCCGAACCAGGGGCCACCGGCAGGGCTTTACGCAGCTGCGGGTCACTGAGATCGCAACGAAGTAACGACTCGAAGGGGAGTTTGCCATGGCAACAAATAAAGGCGGCGGTTCGACAAGAAATGGCCGTGACAGTAACCCGCAATACCTCGGCGTCAAAGCCTACGGCGGAGAGACCATCAAGGCTGGTTCCATCATTGTGCGTCAGCGCGGGACAAAGTTTTTCCCGGGCTTCAACGTGGGCCTTGGTCGGGATCACACCCTCTATGCCTACGTAGCCGGTGTTGTCAAATTCGAAGGCGGCCGCGGCCGACAGAAGGTCAGCGTCTATCCAGTTACGGCGAAGGCCTGATCCTTCCTCGTTCTTAGCCGTGTTCCGCGGAACACGTGCCCTTCGCTCACGCAGCATCCCCCATGAGCCGGCGAATACGCTATACTGTGGATTCTGAATAAATGACGCCGGGTGGGGGCTCGCTGCAATGTCTACATTTGTCGATCAAGTCCAAATCCTTGTAAAAGCAGGGCACGGCGGCAACGGGGCCTGCAGCTTTCGTCGCGAGAAGTTTGTCCCACGCGGCGGCCCTGACGGCGGGGACGGCGGGGACGGCGGCAGCGTCATTGTCGAGGCCACGACTCGACTCAGCACCCTGCTGGATCTTCGGTACCAAAAACATTACGAGGCGGAAAAGGGCGAGGTCGGCGGCGGCAGTAACTGCCATGGTCGCCGCGGCGCCGATGTGCGTATTCCTGTCCCTGTCGGCACCATCGTAGTCGACGAGAATACCCAGGAACTCCTCGCTGACCTGACCGTGGATGGCGAGAGCTGCGTCATTGCCAAGGGAGGACTTGGAGGCCGCGGCAATTCGCGATTCGCCACCTCAACCAACCGCGTCCCGACTCAGTTCGAACCGGGCACGCCAGGTGAAGAACGACTCCTTCGCCTCGACCTGAAACTCCTGGCTGACGTGGGATTGGTCGGCTACCCGAACGCCGGAAAATCGACCATGATCGCCGCCGTCTCTGCGGCTCGCCCCAAGATCGCCGACTATCCCTTCACGACCCTTACGCCCAATCTGGGCGTCGTTCGATCGACCGGCGAACACAGCTTCGTGATTGCAGACATCCCCGGATTGATCGAAGGCGCCCACGAAGGCAAAGGCCTCGGCTTTCAGTTCCTCCGGCACATCGAACGCACCAGCCTGTTGATCCATGTGATCGATATTTCCGAGTGGGCCACTGAGGATCCGGTCGCAAGCCTCAAGGTTATGCGCCATGAACTGACTGCTTATGATGAGGCGCTCGCCAAGCGCCCGTTTGCCGTGGTGGCCACAAAACTCGACATCAAAGGCGAAGGGGACCGGCTCGAACAGCTGAGGAAGTATTGCCAGCGGCGCAAGATTCCATTTTTTGCCATTTCGGCTGCCACGCGAGAAGGGCTGGACGAGTGCATACGCTACATGGGCCAGCAGGTGGAACTGCTCCGGAAAATCCCGTGCGAGACGAACTCCTAAAGCAAGCTAGACGGGTGGTCGTCAAGATCGGTAGCAGTCTGGTCGCGTCACGCGAATCCGGCCTGAGCACCGAACGCATCGAGCGACTCGCCACCGAAATTGCGCAGGTACGCGCCCAGGGGCGCGAGGTGCTTGTTGTCTCGTCCGGCGCGGTCGTCTCGGGCATCAAAAAGTTGGAGTTACGCGAATACCCCAAAAGCCTGCCGGTCAAACAGGCTGCTGCCGCAGTCGGCCAGAGTCTTCTGATGTGGGCCTACGAGAAGGCCTTCGAGCGCCTCTCGCTTCGCGTCGCACAAGTACTGTTGACCCATGAAGACCTCGCGGATCGCCGTCGGTTTCTCAACGCCCGTCACACCCTCACCACGCTGATCAAATTCGGCGTCATCCCCATCATCAATGAGAACGATACCGTTGCCGTCGAAGAAATCCGTGTGGGAGATAATGATACGTTGGCAGCCCAGGTCGCCCACCTCGTGGACGCCGACCTGCTGATCATTCTCTCGGACGTGGACGGACTGTTCACCGCCGACCCCCGGAAAGATTCACAGGCCACCCTGATTCCGCTGATTCAGGAGATTACGGAAGACATCGAGCAACGTGCCGGCATGTCTTCCACCTTCGAAGGCACAGGCGGCATGGCGACGAAGGTCCGCGCCGCCAAGAAAGTGGGCGAATATGGCGTGGCGACTTTGATCCTGAATGGGACCCGTGCAGGCCTGCTTCCAGAGGTGCTGTCCGGACAACCAGGCGGCAGCCTGTTTCTTGGCCGCGAACGGCGCATGAACAGTCGAAAACATTGGATTGCGTTCACATTGCGCCCCCGTGGCCACGTGCAATTGGATCAGGGCGCCGTTGAGGCGCTGGTGCGAAACGGCAAAAGCCTGCTGGCCTCAGGTATCCGTGATATCACCGGCCACTTCGAAGCGGGCGACCCGGTCACCTGCGCCGGACCTGACGGCAAAGAATGCGCCAAAGGCCTAGTCAATTTTTCCTCCACGGTTCTGACCCGCATCAAAGGCCTCAAAACCGCCGACATCCAAAAAATCCCTGGTCTTCAGGAGTACGAAGAGGTCATTCACCGGGACAATCTGGTGATCCTGTAACGGTCGTATCCAGCCCCGCCAAGGCAGGCGTCGGCCAGCTGGAAGGCTGTCCGTCTGTGACGTGCCACATTCGCGAGGGGACTCTCATGCGTCTGGGTCTTTTGGGCGGCAGTTTTAATCCGATTCACCGGTGCCATCTCTCGATTGCGGAGTCGGCGCGGCGCCTCCTGCATCTGGATCGGGTGCTGTTCATCCCGACCGGAGATCCTCCGCACAAACAACCTGGCACTCTGGCTTCCGCACGCCATCGTTATCAGATGGTCCAATTAGCGATCCAGGACCAGCCCGAGTTCGCCCTCACGGACGTTGAAATCCGCCGTTCCGGCAAATCCTATTCGATCGACACGGTCCGTGGGCTGCAACAGGAATACGGGCCTGACACCGCGATCTTTTTCATCATTGGGCTGGATGCGTTTCTGGACCTTCCCTCCTGGAAGGAAGCGGAATGTCTGCTCACCCTCTGCCATTTCGTGGTCATTTCAAGGCCCTCCACAACGTTTCTCGCCGTGGCATCCATGCCTCTTCTTCCCGAAATCCCCACAGCCGAACTGCTAGAGCTGGATGCAGGCCGGCTGGATCGGGCGGATGTCGCCCTGAGAAACGGTCGGACACTGACATTCTTAAGGCTGCCGCCCTGTGAGAGCTCCGCGTCGGAAATCAGAGCACGCCTCTCCGATGGCCGGCCTCTGGCAAATCTGTTGCCCCCCCTGGTCGAATCCTATATACTTCGCGAGGGGTTATACAGGGAGGACAGTGAGCGTTTCTGAAACAAAAGCCAAAGCTCTCGCGGTGGCTGCCGCCATTTTGGACAAGAAAGCCACTGATGTCCTGATCCTGCATATCGCCAAGCTGACGTCTATTGCCGACTACTTGGTCATCGGCTCGGGAGAGTCGGAGCGTCAGGCACGAGCGATCGCAGACCACGTCGGCGATGTGCTCAAATCCCAGGGGCATCCGCCGCTCAGTATCGAAGGGGCGTCGTCAGCCAAGTGGGTCGTCATAGACTTTGGTGACGTCATCGTTCACATCTTCCAGAAGGATATTCGCGAACACTACGCCCTCGAACGACTGTGGGGCGATGCAGGACAGGTCAAGTTGCCGGAGGAGCGCGCCGTGAAGGCACTCGCACCGGCACGAACGACAGCCCGTCCCGCTCGCACCCGGAAACGGGTCTAGCATGTTTCGTCTCCTCTCCACGATCTTCCTTGTCAGTGTCGGCATCTTTCTCTACAGCTATTTCCGCGAACTGAACCCGGGCACGATCACGGTCCGGACCAGTCCCGATGCTCTCTTTGAACTCAGCCCCGTCTCACTAGTGCTTTTCTCGATGGCCCTTGGCGCCACACTGGTGGCCCTCATCGTCACCATCAAGGAAACCTCGCACGTTTTCATGAATTGGCGCACAAACCGCCTCGTACGCCGCAAAGAGAAGGTTGACGCTCTCCACCGTGATGGAACGCATGCCTTCATGTCCAAACGAACCGCCGATGCCGTAAGCCTGTTTGAGCGCGCCCTGGTCATCGATCCCAATCGCACTGATTCGTTGCTGTGGCTCGGAAATATCTACCGCTCTGAAAGCAATTTTACGGAAGCTATTCGGCTCCACCAGCAGGCCTACCGCATTGAAGAACGGAATGTGGAGGTGCTGCTCGAATTGGCCAAGGATCTCGAAGGCGCTCGACGCTATGAAGAGGCGCTTCAGACCTTACAGCATATTCTCCGCATCGAGCCGGATAACTTGATGGCCTTGATCCGCAAGCGCGATTTGCACATCAGACTCGAAAAATGGAGCGACGCGCTCGAAATCCAACACCGTTTGGTCAAAGCGAACCTCGCCGAAAGCGAGCGCCGGGCCGAAGCCAATCTCCTGCTGGGCTGTATGTATGAAGTCGGCCGGCAACTGCTGGAGCGTGGACACCCGGACAAGGCCCGTCGATATTTCAGGGGCGCGATTAAAAAAGATCGGACGTTCCTGCCGGCCTACATCGGTATCGGGGAAATCCTGGTCCGCGAGGGAAAAATCAAGAACGCGGTTGAAATCCTCAAAAAGATTTATGCGAAGACGCGCAGCGTCATCATCCTCCATCGCCTGGAAGAACTGTTTTTGGAGCTCGGCGAACCCGACGAGATCATCCGCGTCTACCAGGAGGCCTTGCAGCAAGACCCGCACAATGCCGTGATCCAGTTCTACCTGGGCAAGTTGTATTACCGCCTCGAAATGGTGGATGAGGCCTACGACGTGCTTTCAACTTTGGACGGTACGCAGGAACAGCTCGTCGACTATCATAAGATCATGGCCAACCTGTACCTTCGGAAGCAACACATGGACGAGGCGGTGGGCGAACTCAAAAAGGCCCTTGGCTTCAAGAAACGTGTGGTCGTGCCTTATCAATGCACCCAATGCCACCATGAGCTGGCCGAATGGTCAGGCCGATGCCGGCGGTGCGGCCGCTGGAATACCTATGTCGCCCTTCCCTGGAGAGACAGCACCAAGCCCGGTGCCGATCAAGACGGGCAGAACGCACGAATCCCCGCCGTCCCCTACCAAGGCATTGCATCTCCGTTTGAAACCGTGTAGGGTTTCCACCGCCCTTTTTTCTTTTCACGGACTAGACCTCAGCCGCGAGAGCACCGATCGTGGAGGGAGGGTCGGTCTGTCTTTTCGAGGAGTAGCGTGCATGACTGATTTCACGATCCTGGCCGACAAGGCCTTGCGGGACGAATTGCTCACCCGAGAGGAATGCCTCGCCGTATTGCACACACCCGACGCCCGGTTGCTCGAACTTCTGCAGGCAGCCTTTACGGTCCGGGAACGATACTTCGGCAAGACGGTTCGCCTGCAAATGCTCCTGAACGCCAAGAGCGGCGCCTGCCAGGAAGACTGCGGCTATTGCTCGCAATCCTCAATTTCAACGGCCCCCATCGAACGGTATGGCCTGCTGCCGCAAGAACAAATGATCACCGGCGCGCGCCGAGCGGCGGCTGCCAAAGCCCAGCGGTACTGTATCGTGATCAGCGGACGCAGTCCGTTGGATCGGGAAATCGCCGATATCGCCTCGGCCGTCCGGTCCATCAAGCAGGAAGTCCCGATCCAGATCTGTTGCTCCTTGGGACTGCTCAACGAACACCAGGCGAAAGACCTCAAAGCCGCCGGCGTGGACCGAATCAATCACAACTTGAATACGAGCGAAGCCTATCACGCGGAAATCTGTAGCACCCACACCTTTCAAGACCGGCTGGCTACGATTCGCCATGCCAGGACCGCCGGACTGGAGATCTGCTCAGGCGGCATTGTCGGTATGGGAGAGGGTGATGAGGACTTGATCGATCTGGCCCTCGCCCTTCGGGAAGTCAAACCGGATTCGATTCCGCTCAACATGCTGCATCCGGCCTCCGGCACTCCGCTGGAGCACTGCACTCCCCTGACACCGCAGCGCTGCCTGAAAGCGCTCTGCCTCTTCCGCTTCCTTCACCCGCGGACGGAGCTTCGTATCGCCGGAGGACGCGAGCACAACTTACGCAGCCTGCAGCCCCTGGCGCTGTATCCGGCCGATTCAGTCTTTGTGAACGGCTACCTCACCACGCCGGGGCAACCGGCTGCGGAGGTCTGGCGCATGATCGAAGACCTAGGATTCGACATTCAAGTGGACACGCTCCCGACCACGCAAGGCCAGGCTCCAGCCGATGAACCGGCTGTCGGCCTTCATTCATAACGTAGCCCCTCGACCAGGGGTTGCCTGGCGGCCCAGCGGGCCGGCCAGAACCCGGCCAGGAGCGATGCGACCATCGCCAAGGCGGCAACCTCCGCCATCAGGCCGAATGGCCAGGAGATCTGGATCGTCCACCCAAACGACTGCCGGTTGATCACCCGGATCAAAATGAGCGCAAGGGCGCACCCTCCGACCAACCCCATCGCTGTTCCCAGCAATCCCAGATATCCGGCCTCCCAGAGAATTAATGCCGTCACCTGCCCACGGCTGCTGCCCAAGGCCTGCAAGGTGGCCAATTCGCGGCGCCGCTCGACCACCGACGTGACCAACGTGTTGATGATCCCCAACATTGCGATGATTATAGCGATGGCCTCCAGCACATAGGTCAACGTAAACGTCCGGTCAAAAATTCGAAGAATCTCTTGGCGCAACTCTGCATTGCTCAACAAGGTCGGCATGAGATTTCCGCCGGAAGCCTGAGCAAGCGTCTCAAGAATAGCCGTTCTGGCCTCCCCCATATCGGCGCCAGATTCGACATAGACAGGAAAGACGGTCGCCCCCTCATCCTTCCACCATTGCCGATATAATGAACGGTCAATGACGATCTTCCCCCCGTCGGTCGCATAATCATAAAAGACTCCCAGTACTTCCAAGGACTGCTCGCCCTTCGGAGTCACAATGGACAAGCGGCTCCCTCTGCCGACCCCCAAACGATTCGCGACCACCTCCGAAAGAATCGCGCCTTCCCCGGCCGCGGCACGAGCCAGGATTGCCGCAGACTCTCCGTCAACGAAGAGATATCGGCTGCGAGCCGCATGAAGCGCTAGATCTCTCGATACTAGCGCCACCGTCCGGCCCTGCAGATCGATCCGCACGTCACGATACGTGTCCACCGCCGACACGAGGGGTGAACGTGCCAACTGGGCTCGCAAGGTGCCGGGAAGCACGGGACTTGACGTCCCGCTGCGCAATCCGTGTGGCCACCCGGCTGGGGCGACAATAAAATCGGCCATGACGGTCTGGTCGATCCAAATTTCAACCGTGTCGCGAAAGCTCCGAATCATTACCAGCACTCCAACCATAATCGCGACGCCCACGAGAAAGGCAGACACCGTCACGGCATTTCTCCCCATCCCTCGGCTGGTCTGTTCACGGGCGATATGCCGGATAGCGCCTCCCAAGGTGGGAGTCTGGGACAGGACGGTTAACTCCCGCGTGCGACACAGGCGCTGCATCAGACTGGGAACAAGGCAGGACAATCCTGCGAGAAGACAAAAGGTTGCCAAGTACCCGAAGACCGGCACGCCACCGACCGGGCCGGCAAATGCGCATCCCAGGGCAGTGAGTAACAGCGCTCCTCCCGCCAGGCCCAACGAAGCCGCGCGGACGCCCTGAGCGACATCGTATTCACCCGGTGCCAGCGCAGCGACCACCACAGTGCGTCCGGCATCGACACTCGGACCGAGAGCGCCCAGAACAGAAACCCCAGTCCCGATCAACACCGCCTCGATCACCAACCGGCCGGATCCGGGAGGAAAACCGACGGGTCCTGTCGTATGAGACAGCGGGGTATAGAGATCCTGGATCGTTCGACCGACCAGAGCGACCAGCACATCCCCCAGCAACAGACCAAGCAGACCCCCTAGCAGCCCGCCCACCACACCGAACACCCCGGCTTCCGCCAGAAACAGGCCGACGACCATCGGCTCCGACATGCCGATCGCGCGCAGAATCCCCACTTCCCGCCGTCGCTGCGCTACCGTAAAGGATACGGTGTTGTAGATCAGGAAGATCCCGACGAGGAGGCCCACCATACTCAATACCGAAAGATTGAGTTGAAAGGCACCGACCATCGACTCGACTTGCTGGCTTCGCTGGAGTGGACGACGCACGGTGATTGCCGGAGGCAACACCCGCCCAATCGCTTCCCTGACCTGCTCGACAGAGGAAGCTGGCGACGTGACAATGTCGATACGATCGAGACGACCGATCAGTCCGAAGGTCCGCTGAACCGCCGCAATATCCATCACCGCCATGCGGTCCCATGGAGAAGGCGCACCCGGACGACGGCCCATTATGCCGATAATAGAAACAGATACGTGCTGGTCACCGCTCTGGAGCGCCAATTGAGCCCTTGGTGCCAGGCTCAGCTCCGACGCAAGAGCCTCTCCAACCAGCAGGCCATTATTCGCGAGGAGATCGTCCAGCGCGATTGGCTCACCTCTCCGCGCCCCCGCATCAGAGGGAGGAAAGACACGCCCCCCCTCGGCGCTCAACTCCTCCAACAGGTCCAGACCAAGGATCGAAAACGACTGTCCAGGGGTCATACCTTCCGCGACTCGCACGCCAACGTCCAGAACCGGCCTGGCCGACGCGACGCCTGGAATCGCCCGCACGGTGGTGATCAGCCGCTCATCCAAACCGGTTTCTCCGCCCGATACTTCGAGAGTCACCGGGCCGGCAACCGTCAAGACAGACTCCTCAAAGGAACGCAGGACCTCCACGTTGGCCGTTTGAACGGCGATGGTGGCCGCGACTCCAAGGCCGACGCCGAACATCGTCAACGCGGTCCGACCCGGATGAGTGGACAAATGTGTCCACCCCAATTGCGCACAGACCTTGATTAAAGCGGAATGAATCAACGACATCCGTACGCTCGCTCGTCCGACAGTCCAGTAATTGTTTTTACAGATTTACCCAGGTATGCTAAGATTACGTTCAGTAGAATTTGGGGTACATAATCTTTATGGCACTACGCAAACGACCTCAACCAAAAAAATCATCGAAGGCCACCAAAGCTGCTCCCGTAGCGAAGAAACGAAAGCCCGTGAAGTTGTCCAAGGCAGTGTCGGCGCGCGCCAAACGCTCCGACGGCCTGACTCCCCGACAAAAAGAAATTCTCAAACTGGTGTCGCAAGGAAACACCAACCGCGACATCGCCCGCCGTCTGGATATCAGCGTGCGCACGGTTGAGGTGCATCGATTTAACCTAATGCGGCGATTGAAGGTCCGCAACGTGGCGCAACTGCTTCGCCAGGCGCTGCAGCAGGGCTTCCTTCCCAAGAACTTTGCTTTCAGATAGGCACACTGACCAGCGGCTGGCGCGGAGTTGCCGCGCCACACCTCACAACTCCTTCAACCGGCCCCGATAGTCCTCGACCGGTCGTCCCCCGCGGGACGAGAGCTCGGCCTCCAATTCACGCTCCAGTCGTTCGAACACCCCGAAGCCTTCTTCGACCAATACCGTGCCCACCTGAACAGCCGACGCCCCGCAGAGGACATGTTCAAACGCATCGATTCCCTGCACGACTCCTCCGGTCCCGATGATCGGAATGCGGCCGGCGAGCAGCTTCCAAAAGGCTCGCACATTGGCCAGAGCGACGGGCTTGATCAACGAACCTCCCAAGCCGCCGAACCCTCCCTTTGGTTTGATGACGGGGGTTCCACGCTTCGGATCAATCACGAGGCCGTTCCCGACGGAATTGATCAAATTCAAGTAGTCCACTCCGCAACGACCGATCACCTCGGCCATGACCGCATGGTGAGCCGGGTCAAAATACGGCGGCAGCTTGACGCCCATTGGAACCTTGATGAGCGGCCGCACCCGTTTTAGCAGCCGTTCCGAATCGACCGGATCATAAGCGATTTGCGGCTTGCCTGGGATGTTTGGACAGGACAGGTTCACTTCAATGAGATCAGGGTTCGCCTGATTGATTACTCGCGCCATGGTGAGAAAGTCGTCTTCGCACAAGCCGGCGATACTGGCGATGACGGGCTTGCCGAACTGCTTGAGTTCTGGAATGAGTTCCGCATAGGCCAAATAACCGAGATTCGGAAGGCCCATGGAGTTAATCGACCCGCCGGGAAATCCATAATATCGGGGTTCAGGGTTGCCGCTACGCGGCTCTACCGTCATCGATTTGATCACGATGGCGCCGGCCCGCGAACGTCCCAAGGCCAGCAACTCTTCCCGCGTCATGCAGAGCGCCCCGGACGCGTTCATGAAACAGCTCGGAAACTTTACGCCCGCAATGGTCGTGCTGAGATTCATCCCGATCCTTTCTCCGGCAGGAGGTTGACACACTCCGACGGTAGTACTCCGAACGCGCACGCGCCCCCATAAAACAGGGCTACGCGGACGAGCGCTGAACACTCCTCGCTTTTCCCAATCAGTGCGTAATACGGTTGACCAGGCGCCCATCTCGCATATGCCAGACATAGTCCGCTGCTTCCGCCGCGCTCTCGCTGTGCGTTACCAATAACACAGAGTGGCCATATCGTTGTGGCAAAGTGCGGAAGAGGCTGACTATGTCAGCGCCCTGCTTGGAATCTAGATTTCCCGTCGGCTCATCCGCCAAGATCAGGCGGGGCCGATGCACGATCGCTCGGGCGATTGCCACCCGCTGCTGCTCTCCACCGGACAATTCACTGGGTCGATGTGAACGTCGCGCCTCCATCCCCACCGCCTGCAGGACCTCATCGATGCGATCAGTAACGGTCCGCCCCTGTTCGCCCTTGAGCAACATGGGCAAGGCTACATTCTCTGCAACCGTGAGACCGGGAATCAAATGAAAGGCCTGAAACACAATTCCAATCAACTCGCGCCGGAGACGGGTCCATTCGGTGGCGCTGGCATCGGTCACAGGCCGGCCCTCGATCATGATCGTCCCCGAGGTGGGCTGATCCAGGCCTCCGATCAAATTGAGCAACGTGCTTTTCCCGCAGCCGCTTGGCCCCACAAATGCGCAAAATTCTCCAGCCTTCACCTCAAGAGTGACGTCCTGTACTGCGCACAGGACCGTTCCGCCACGGCGATATTCTTTCGACAAATTCTGGACGTTCACGAGCGCTTTGGCAGAATCACGCATACTGGGGTACCATGACCGTGATCATCGATCATCACGAGATCTTGAGTCAGTGCAGGCCGGCCGAACTGGAGTGAGCCGGTGGAATCGTCCCGATGCAGGCGAAGGGGTCCTATATCACACCCCCTTTACAGGCCACAACCTTGACAGGCCTGGAGGCTTCCTTTCACAATCGCGGCAGGATAGCAGGCTTGATCTCGAACGTAGACGACGAGCACCCCCAATGATCAGGGATATTCTCAGGCAGACCTCGCGACTGCTGCTTCCGATGGACTGCACCACCTGTGCACAGCCCCTCACTGATGATCCGGTGCCGTTTTTCTGCCGCCAGTGTTGGGAGATGATACGACCGTTGCGCGGCCCCTCCTGCCCACGGTGTCATCGCCCCTTCGCTTCACCCTCGGCCACCACCTACAGTCCGACACATGAGTGCCATGACTGCCGCACTCGCGAACCGCACTACTCCCGGGTGTGGGCTCCCTATGCCTACTGTTCGCCGCTCCAGGATGCCATTGCCCTCTTCAAATATCGAGGCAAGGTGGCGCTGGCGGATGCGTTGGGCGCGTTACTCACGAAGGCGCTCCCCGACCGACTGGACTTCGACGTCCTCATGCCGACTCCTCTCCATCCCAACCGGCTCCGGCAGCGAGAGTTCAATCAGTCACTCCTCCTCGCCGACCGCATCGGCCCGGCTATTGGGCTACCAATATCCTATCGAAACCTGATTCGTACCGTCGATACCGATCCGCAGATCTCACTGCCTCGCGCCGCCCGTCTGCAAAACCTTCGCAAGGCGTTCGCCGTACGCGCACCGCAGGAGGTCGCCGGAGCGCGCATTCTCCTCGTCGACGATGTCTTCACCACCGGCACCACGGCGAGCGAATGCGCCAGAGTCCTGCTCAAAGCCGGAGCCAAACGGGTCGCTGTTCTCGCCCTGGCGCGCTCAGTGGATGCGGGGATGGTACCGGATACATGGCTGCCTGCCTCAACCATCAACCAAGAGCACATCCAGCGAGCCTAATCTATGCCGATCTACGAGTATCGATGCCGATCATGCGGAACACGCACCACCCGATTGGTTCTCAGCGCGCACTCCGTTCCCCAGCAGACCTGCGCCCATTGCCACAGTACTGACATGGAGCGGCTCCTGTCCCGGTTCTCCTCGCCCAAGTCTGAGGAAGCACGACTCGAAGCCTTGTCAGATCCGAGCAATCTGGGAGGGGTCGATGAAAACGATCCCCAGAGCATGGCCCGGTTCATGAAGAAAATGGGCCAGGAAATGGGTGAAGACCTGGGTGGTGACCTCGATGCCGCGATGGAAGACGGTCAATCGTCTCCCCCAGGTATGGACGGCACCGATTTTGATTGACCCACGCTGTCAGAATATTTTCTTGACAGGATTGTCCATGTCTCCTACCATCGGCAGTGAAGGGAAGGAAATCGCTCATGTTCGCCGGTGAACATCTCTGTAAAGTTGATGAAAAGGGACGCTTCCTGATCCCCTCTCCGCTTCGGGAACGATTCCAAGCTGAGGGCAATCAGGTCATGTTCCTCAAGAACACCGAGCAGACGCTCTGGATGTATTCCGCCAAGGAGTGGGAACAGGTCTTGGAGCGCACCAGAGCGACGCTGGATGAGGATCAAACCCGCCTGTTCATGCACCATGTGATGGCTCAAGCCGGCTCCTCGGACATCGACAAGGCCGGCCGGGTGTTGATCCCAAGTCGCCTCCGCAAACTCGTCCCGATGGATGAGGATCAGGAACTCATTCTCGTGGGCATGTATCATCGGCTGGAGATCTGGGGCCCGTCTGAATGGCGACGGTACCTCACCAGAAACGAAGACCGGGCCGAGCAAGACATGGCTAAGATTCAAAATCTTCTATAGGCAGGCCCTTGCGCCGCGTGTCCCGTCCTCGACAATCCCCCATTACGATCCGATCAACGTCCTTTAGGTCCCTGCCACAGCAGGCCATGCCTACGGAACGAGAACTCCTCATCCAGCCGCAGTCCACCCGAAACCGCAGAACGCTGCCTTCACCGCTTCCGACAGACACCGGTCTGCGCATTACCATCGACTCCATCACGCTCACTTTACCCGTTCCGCCGAGCGTAAATCACCAGTACGCCACCGTCAACGGGCGCCGGCTGCTCTCCGCCAAAGGACGTACGTACAAGCACTTCGTGGGGCAACAAATTTTGGTTGCGCTTGCCCAATCGCCCCATCGTGCTACTCTCAGGCAGACTTTGCAGCAGGCACGTCTTGCTCTCTCGATTCATTTCTTCTTCGCCTCTGCGCTGCGACGGGATACGGATGGCGGGCTCAAGATCGCACAGGACGCATTATGCGAGGGGCTGGGACTAAACGACAATCGGGTGGTCGAAACACACCTCTATAAACACCAGGATCGCGACAATCCTCGTATGGAAATCCAGTTGTCGGTGGCGCCCTCGTCGGTGCCTGATCCGCTGTTTCCTGCCTCACTTGAGGCACAGGTTGCGATGATCCCCAGTTCGCCATCCGACTATGGGCGAAGCCGATAGGATGGCTGGATGATCTCCGCTTGAATGTCGCCCGCCGGCGACCAGCACGCGTTATGGCATACCGACCCATTACAATTGACGCGCTTCGAATCGGCATGCATGTCGCCAAACTGGACGTGGCCTGGTTTCGATCGCCCTTCATACGTCACTCGTTCTTGATTCGAACCCACGAGCAAATCGAGAAACTGCGCCGCGCGGGAGTTACGCACCTGAGCATCGATCCCGCCCGAGGACTCGACCTCCAGGCCCCAGCGCCCCCCTCCCCACACCCGCGCCCTCTCGCGCCGCAGCCTGCGCCCTCGCAGGCAGGGAAGGCACCGGAGATCCGCTCTCTTGCCGCCATGACGCAAGAATTGCTGACCGCCAGGTCTGCGCGCGCCAAACTCGAAGAATCCGTTCATACAGCCTTCTCCCGCATTGCCAAGACCGGTATCGTCGATCCGGAAGAGGCCAGCCACACCGTCCACGCCATTAGCGCCGTGGCTCAGGCGCTCAATACCCATGCCTTGTTCATGGTGTTCAGCCAAGGCCGCGAGGCCAACGCGCCCCTGAGTCAGCACGCCCTCGCCACCTGCAGTTTTTCGATGATCCTTGCCCATGCAGCCGATTACAATTTGCTGGCTATCCAGGAGTTGGCTACGGGCGCGCTCCTTCATGACATCGGCCTCCTGAACGTGCCGCCGGCAATTCTTCAGCGCGTGCACGACACTTCGACCACGCTCTCGGAACAGAACCGCCGGACCTACGAAACCCACGCGCGCGCGGGCGCCATTCTCTTGGAACGCCGGGGCGGATTTACGAAAGCAGTGGAACAGATTGTGGCGGAACATCATGCCTACCTGAACGGCAGCGGCTTTCCAACGGAAACGGGCGGCGCGTACACCTCGGACATGACCCGGATCGTGATGGTGACGGATCGTTATGACGAATTGCTGACGGGCTTCGGCGGGGCCTCGCCGCTGACCCCGCATCAATCGCTCCAGCGGCTCTATCAGGAAGGACAGGAGGGCCGGTATGAGAGCCGGCTGATCTCACTGTTCGTGAAAGTCATGGGAATCTACCCGGTGTACAGTTATGTCCTGCTGACGACCGGAGAACGGGCGATCGTATCGGTCATCAATTCAAAGAAACTCCACCAACCCATCGTCACGATAACACATGATCCTTCCGGAGAA
The DNA here is from genome assembly GCA_964556305.1 of uncultured Nitrospira sp. Lineage (GTDB taxonomy): Bacteria > Nitrospirota > Nitrospiria > Nitrospirales > Nitrospiraceae > Nitrospira_A. The sequence continues at coordinate 16,809 of CAZKVY010000007.1, forward strand.
CGGTATATCGTCCCGCTCGTCATTGACCTGGGCAACCAGGATGAGCAGGCTCCTGCTCGCGGCGTCCGTTCGGTATTAGGCACGATTCCGGAAGAATTCCAACGAGCCTATCACTGACCCCGGCCCCAACCGTCCACCCCCTCATCGAGAAGAACGGACAGCTGAAACCTCACCCTTTGCGTGATGGCCTATTCGTAGCGGAGCGCTTCGATCGGGTTGAGTCGCGCAGCTTTATTGGCTGGGTAGAGCCCGAAAAAGAGCCCTATGGCCAGGGAGAACAGAAACGCCGTCAGGATCGCATCGAGCGAAATCATGGTCGGCCAGCCTGCAATCACCGTCGTCAGTCGAGCGCCGACAATGCCGACGATGACACCGATCATGCCGCCGAACAGACTCAGCGTCATGGCTTCGATCAGAAACTGAGTCAGGATATGGATGCGTTTGGCGCCCACGGCCATACGCACGCCGATTTCCTTCGTCCGCTCGGTGACCGACACCAGAAGAATGTTCATGATCCCGATGCCACCGACCAGCAGGGACACAGACGCGATTGCAAACAGCATGACCGTCAGAGTTTGACTTGTGCTCTCTTGCACCTTTCCGATATCGACTTGCGTCCTGATCGTAAAATCATCCGCCTGGTCCGGCTCCAGTCGATGTCGAGCCCGTAGCGTCTCACGAATATGCTCCACGGCCTCAGGCAGGTCGGCACTCTCTTCGGTGGACGCAAAGAGGGCTCCTACCGAACCAAGAAACTGACTGCCGAACACCTTCCGTTCCGCCGTTGTGAAGGGAATGAAAATGACGTCATCCTGATCGGTCCCTTGAGCCGATTGCCCTTTCGGGGCCAACACCCCGACCACCTGAAAGGGCACATTCTTGATACGAATCGTCGCTCCCAGTGCCTCTTCGCCGGGATCAAAGAGGTTTTCCAACGTAGTCTGGCCGATCAACGCCACGCGAGCCGCGCTCTCCATATCAGACTGGGTAAAGGGCCCTCCGCTCGTGAACGACCAATCGCGAATCGTGAGATAACTCGGCGAGACCCCGTTCACGGGTCCATTCCAGTTACGGTTCCCGTTAACGATTTGCATCACGTCGCGCCTCGCCCACCCGGTGTCGGATAACAGCGGGCTTCGTTTTTTCAGGTCTGCCGCATCATTGATCGTCAACGTCACCGCACCGCCTTGCCCACCACGGACACCACTGACGGTCGTAGAACCAGGCATGATGACAATGACATTCGTCCCCATGCTCGCTACCTGGGCCTGAACCGCCGCGCGGGCGCCCTGCCCGATACTGACCATGGCAATAACCGCCCCCACCCCGATGACGATGCCGAGCATGGTGAGACCGGCCCGCAGCCGGTTCCGGCTCAGGATTCGCAAGGCGGTCATGACGGTGAGCAGCACGAATGCCGACATCGGTAGCCTTAGGTCACAACGGACAGATGGGGCGCGCGCCGGGCATCCTGTACGATCTGCCCGTCTTTCATAATGAGTTCGCGAGAAGCATAAGCGGCAATATCCGGTTCGTGCGTCACGAGAATAATCGTGATGCCGTCCTCCCGGTTCAGATGCTCGAGGATGTCCATAATTTCACGGCTCGACGCGGTATCGAGATTGCCGGTCGGTTCGTCCGCAAACAGGATCGACGGGGCGCCGACCAATGCCCTGGCAATGGCGACGCGCTGTTGTTGTCCACCGGAAAGCTGGGCCGGATAATGCTGTTCCCGTCCGGCTAACCCGACACGCTGTAACGCGGCGGCCGCCTGTCTCCGTTGTTCCTTGATCGAGACACCACGATAAAACAGCGGCAATTGCGCGTTTTCCAGGGCGCTGGTTCTGGGGATGAGGTTGAAGTTCTGAAACACGAACCCGATCTGCCGATTGCGCAGCTCCGCCAATACGTCCGACTTGGCGGTACTGACATCCAACCCATCCAGCTGATAGCGGCCCCTCGTGGGCTGGTCCAGGCAACCAAGCAGGTTCATCAGAGTGGACTTGCCCGATCCCGACGTGCCCATCACAGCGACAAACTCGCCGCGATCGATCGTCAGATTAATGCCACGCAGAGCCTGCACCTCGACATCACCGATGCGATAAATCTTCCAGAGGTCTTCGCAGAGGATCAAGGGAACCACAGTGCCCTCACATGCAGATGTCGCTGGACAGACTCAGCAGATGGAGGTGCCGCTCTTCTAAGATGAAACCGCATCATACGATGCGTACGGCTCGCATGAACCACGGGCTTGCGTCAGCAAAAGAAAGACTGCTGGCCGTTGTTCCAGCGAGGCTACATCCCCCGATCGCGCCGGCCGCCTCGCTGTTGTCCGCCCCCGAAACCCGGTGGAAGTTCTCCGCCCTTGCGCTCGCCTCGCGGAGACTCAATCCCGGTCACGACCTGGTCCCCCTCCTGGATTTCTGACGCAGTAATTTCGACATACGACCGGTCTGAAATGCCCACCTCGACAGGAATACGCTCCAGTTCACCTGCAGAGTCCAGCCTCCACACACCCCATTGCCGCTCCACCGTTTGAGGAGGAACACTTCCGACGCCATTCTTCTTCCACCCTGGCTCTCCTCTCTCTTCTCGAACTGCCTTGGGAGGAACGAAGCGAAGGGCCGCATTCGGTACCTTCAGCACATTCTCGCGTTTGTTGACGACAATAGAGACATTCGCAGTCATGCCCGGCTTGAGGCGAAACTCAGGATTCTCAAACTCCACCACGACGTCATAGGTTACGACATTCTGTATATTGATGGGCGCATTCCGAACCTGACGGACCCGCCCCTGAAAGGTTTCACCAGGATAGGCATCCACCGTAAAGGATGCGGCCTTCCCATCGACAATCCCGCCGATATCGGCTTCGCTGACATTGGTATCCACCTGCATTTTGGTCACATCTTCGGCGATCAAGAACAGCATGGGGATAGTGAAGCTGGCCGCGATGCGTTGCCCGACCTCAACGAGTCTCGAAATCACCACCCCGTCGACCGGTGAACGGATCACCGTATACTTCAAATCCAATTCGGCCGCCTGCAGCATGGCTTCCGCCTGCTTGACGGCGGCTTCCGTCACCTTCAATTGCGCGACCGCCCCCTCGGAGGCGGTCAACGCCACATCGACCTCATTCTGAGAAATAAACTGTTGGCCGATGAGCGACTTGGCTCGATCCAGTTCGCGCCGCCGCTGAGCAAGATCGATCCGGGCCTTTTCCAGCGCGGCCTTGGCATTGGCGAGACTGGCGACCGCCTGATCACGCCTGGCTTGGTAGGGGAAGGGATCGATGCGCGCAACGATTTGATTCGCTTTGACCTTGGAATTGAAGTCGGCGTGCAGGCTTTCGATCATGCCCGAGACCTGGCTTCCGACCTGGACTGTGGTTATGGGATTGATCGTACCGGTAGCGGTCACCAAGGAAATGACCGTTCCACGCTCGACGGGAACCGTGCGGTAGCGCACGGGGGCCTTCCGCTCGCCGTTGAAAAATACGTACCCGGCGATTACCAGACCGAGCGCAAGCACCCCGAAGATGATACTGACACGGCGCATGAACAGGCGTCCTTCTTCGCCTCGTACTGCGGCATTCTAGCAGAAAACAATTTGACGATGTCAGGCAGAGGGACGCTTCGCGAAGCGCGACGAGACAAAAGAGAGCGGCCGTTTGCCGGTGATGGCAAACGGCCGCTCATGTCACGGTGTCCACCGGCGGTGGACCTATCCAAAGGCAACTAAGGACTGACGGTGATTCGATCCTTGATGTCGTCGAACACGTCCTTCGTCACCACGTTCTTGGCGACGAGCTCGCCCTTCACTCTGTAAGGCCGATTGCTCACGATGCGGTCTGCCACATCCTGGGAAATGCCAAGCGTGAGGACGAGATCAGTCGACGGCGCCTTGTTGATATTGAGCAGCGACGCAGCGGGTGCAGGCGCGTCCAGGGGGGACGGCACAGGGAGGGCCTTCGGCGACGAAGACCCGGCGCCTCCAAGCGGTGCGGTCAAGGCCGGAGACTCCATGCCGGATGACAGGGATCGCGATCGCTCCTTCATCTCTTTCTGATACCGCGCGACCAATGACTTCAATTGCTCATTGTGCCGACGGGCTTCTTCATATTCTTGTTTGACGCTTCGATTCTGTGCGCTCAGCTGCTTGACCTTGTCTTCCAGTTCCTTGGTCCTGACGTCGATGGTATCACGCTCTTTGTCGCGCCCGTGCTGGATCCGCTGAAGCTCATCGCGGGCGATCTGGCTTTCAGACCCGAACTTCGCGTTCAGATCCTTTAGGGTCTTGACCTGTTGCTCCAGGGCATTCTTCTGCGCTCGCGCGCGCTCCAGTTCACCCCTGGTGGCATCGGCATCGGCAAGCGCCTCATGATATTTCTTGTCACTTACGCACCCGCTGACGGCCATCGCACTCATGAGCGCGAGCCCAGCCATCCACACATGCCTCATGCGACCCTCCCTGTTCGATCTGGACCGCTCGGACCTCTTCTCTCTTGTTGTGTGTATGCCATCACCTCAACTTTGTCAACAAGTTTGCCGATTGCACAGGGCCAGCAGCACGATATCAGGAAGAGGCGCCGCAAATTTCAACAACGCTTGACTGCCGGTGACCAGTCTGGGATTATGCAGCGACTGTTCAGGACGACCACGCAACCAACCGCAGACTCCCACACACCATCTCGCATACACTATGATGAACTGGGGCCCGGAGCTCGCCGTCATTCTCGGCATCATCGAAGGACTGACGGAATTTCTTCCCGTGTCCTCCACAGGCCATCTCATCCTCGTGGGCCATGCCCTGGGGTTTACGGGTGACATCGCCTCCAACGTGGAGATTTCCATTCAGTTGGGCTCGATTCTCGCGATTATTGCCTACGAGCGCGCGAAACTCGCCTCGCTGGCCTCGCATGCGTTACGCGAGCAGCAAGACTTTCGCTCGTTGATCGCCAACCGCGGCGCAAAATCCTGGCCGGTGACCATTCAAGAATCGATCAACGCCCAACCCAATCTCTGGTTTGTGATCGGACTGGGCCTGGCCTTTTTACCTGCCGCGTTGGTGGGATTTCTCGCGCACAAGTCGATCAAGGCCTACCTCTTCTCCCCGACCACCGTCGCCATTTCGTTGATTGTGGGAGGCATCATCATTCTGATGGTAGAGCGAATGCAGAACCGCGCACGTGTCAAAGAACTGCTGCAGGTGACGCCACGATCGGCCCTGTGGGTGGGCGTGGCACAATGCGTCTCCCTGATCCCCGGCATGTCCCGCTCGGGATCGACGATTGTCGGAGGGTTGCTGGCCGGCCTGGACCGGCGGGTCGCCACGGAATACTCATTTTTCCTGGCCTTGCCGACAATGATCATCGCCACCATTTATCAGATGCTGAAATCGCAGGCTTCGTTTTCCCAGGATGACTACGTGGCTCTCGGGATCGGCCTGGTGGTGTCCTTCGCAGTGGCATGGGCCGTCATCGCCGCCTTTCTCACCTACGTGCAACGCCACAGCTTGAGTGTGTTCGCCTACTATCGCATGGTGCTGGGCGTGATCGTGCTGTTAGTCGTCCGCTAAGACAATCCTTTAGAAGCGAGGAGCAGCGTCGGTATGGGAACCCAGCTGGACAGCGTCCACGTCTACGATACGTGGGTCAAAGGCAAGAACGGCAAACTCCACTTCGATGTGATGACCACGAGCCAGGAGAAGGCTTTGACATTGGCCAAGCAGTATTTGGTGGGGATCGGCGAACCGACAGCCGTCATCACGCTCAAGGAATGTCAGTTCTGCCATACAGAACCGCTCGTGATGTTTTCAGTCCAGCAGCAACGGCAGTTTCGGGAGCAAGGCGGGTTCATCATCACCCTCCCAGGGTGATCAACGCAACAGGCAGTCTTCCAGAATGGGCGTGAGTCTCAGGAGGGGGGATTCTCCGACACCACAGGGCTGGGCTCCGGCTCCTTCTCCAGTGCAAAGTGCAGGATGAGGAACACTACCCCGACTGTAATGGCCGAATCAGCGACATTAAAGGCCGGCCAGTGGTAGCCATTGATATAGAAATCCAGGAAGTCGATCACTTCTCCGTAACGCAGCCGGTCCAATAAGTTCCCGATTGCTCCGCCCAGAATCCCTGCCACACTCAGTCTTCCCATCCAGTCCTCCTTCGGCATGCGCACCAGAATCATTCCCAGTAAGCCCACGGCGAACACTGAGGTCAGGCCGAAAAACACAAACCTGAATGAGCTGCTGCTGGACGACAAAAAGCCGAACGCCGCGCCGGGATTGCGGATATAGGTGATGCTGAACAGATTGGCGATGACGGGAATGGACTCATGGAGCCGCATGGTCTCCATGACGTAGACCTTCATGACCTGATCCAGGACCACGATCGCCAGGCTGAGTAATCCGAGCAGCAGGTAACGGATGGATGGGCTCACTGGACAGCCTCGATGCAACGATCGCAGAGGGTGGGATGGTCGGCTGAGGTTCCCACGGCCGGGCGGTAGTTCCAGCAACGCTCGCACTTCGAGCCGGTAGCCTTCTCCACGACAATCGCAAAATCAGGCTTGAGCGGAAGGTGATGAACGAGCCGGAGCTCCACATCAGAGACGATGAAAAAGGCCGCAAGATCTGGGAGATAGGGTTTGAGAAATTCGTATCGGTCCGTATTCGCCTCGATCACCACCCGGGCTTCCAATGGCGCACCGATCACCTTATCCCGACGTTTGATTTCCAAGGCGGCCTGTACGGCGGTCCTCACCTCGAGCACCTGCTCCCAGCGGGCGGCCAATTCCTGATCAGCCCAGCGTGAATCAGCCTCGGGAAACATGGCGATGTGCACACTCTCGGCCTTCGCTTCCGTCCGCACGGACGCGGGCAGCGTCTTCCAAATTTCCTCCGCCGTGAAACTCAACACCGGCGCCATCAGCTTCGTCAGAGCTACCAGAATATCGAACAGCACCGTTTGCGAACCACGCCGCAACGGAGAATCCTTCCGGAAAGTGTAGAGCCGGTCTTTCAGAATATCCAGATAGACCGCGCTCAGATCCACGGAACAAAAGTTATTCAGCGCATGGAAAATGGTATGGAACTCGAATTCGTCATACCCCTTCCGCACGCGCGGAACCAGGTCGCCCAACCGCATCAATGCCCAGCGATCTAATTCGGGCAGCAGCTCGAACGGCACACGGTGCCGCGCCGGATCGAAGTCGTAGAGATTGCTCAGCAGGAAGCGGCAGGTATTGCGGATCTTTCGATAGGCTTCGATCAGGTGAGTCAGGATCTCCGGTGAAATCCGAAGGTCTTCACGGTAGTCTTGAGCCGACACCCAGAGACGAAGAATCTCCGCACCGGATTGCTTGATGACATCCTGAGGCGCCACGACGTTACCCGCCGACTTCGACATCTTTCGCCCGGCCCCGTCCAATACGAAGCCATGGGTCAGCACCGCCTTGTATGGCGCTTGCCGATCGGTGATCACGCCCGCCAATAACGCGCTGTGGAACCAACCGCGATGCTGGTCAGATCCTTCCAGATACAAATCAGCCGGATACCAGTGACGACTCTTCAGCACAGCCGCATAACTCACGCCCGATTCGAACCACACGTCCAATATGTCGCGTTCCTTTTCAAACTCAGTTCCGCCACATCCGTCGCAACTCGTTCCGGCCGGAAGCAATGCGCCAGCCTGGTTGGCAAACCAATAGTCCGTGCCATGTTGCCCGATCAGATCCGCCACATGATCAATGACCCGAGGATGAGCCAGTACCTTGCCGCATTTCATGCAGGTAAAGCCTGGAATCGGCGTACCCCACACACGCTGACGCGAGAGGCACCAATCGGGGCGATTCTCGATCATCCCGGTAATACGGTCGCGGCCGTAGGCTGGAATCCAGCGCACCCGTTCAATTTCCGCCAACGCCTCTTTCCGCAGCTCATTCGTTTCCATCGAAACGAACCACTGTTCGGTCGCGCGAAAGATCACGGGTTGCTTGCAGCGCCAGCAATGCGGGTAGGAGTGATTGAGCGACCCGTGGCCGAGCAGGCGGCCGTTTTCCTTGAGGCGCTCCACGATTTTCGGATTGGCCTTGAACACATGCTGTCCGGCAAACTCCGAAACCGCATCTGTAAACTTCCCGCCGTTGTCCACCGGCGCCAGGATCTCGAGCCGCTCTCCAACGCTGGCCTTGGCATTGTGGTCCAGCACCAGCAGATAGTCTTCCATGCCGTGGCCCGGCGCGATGTGGACACAACCGGTTCCCTGCTCCAACGTGACAAAATCTCCCAACAGAATCGGAGACAGGCCCGTGGTCAGAGGGCGCTGAGTTTCCAATCCCTCAAATCCCTCGCGGCCTTTTTTTATCGCGACAATGGCGTAGGTCGGCAGATTACAGGCCTTGGCGACCGACTCGACCAGCTTCTCGGCAATGACCAGCACTTCGTCCCCAACCTGCACAAACGCATAGTCAATGTCGGCATGAAGACAGACGGCCTGGTTGGCCGGCAAGGTCCAAGGCGTGGTCGTCCAAATCAGCACCGACGCGCGTGTCGCTTCGACAGGGAACGAGACCGGCCCAAACCTCTTGCTCAACACAGAGGGCGGACTCACGAGGGGAAATTTCACATAGACCGAGGGCGACGTATGATCGTCGTATTCAACCTCGGCCTCGGCCAATGCGGTCTGGTCCTGGGTGCACCACAAGACCGGTTTCAAACCTTTGTACACCCCGCCCCGCTCCACAAACCGGCCAAACTCGCGGACGATGGTGCCCTCATAGGCCGGGTTCATCGTGAGATAGGGCTGCTGCCATTCGCCCAACACACCCAGCCGCTGAAACTCCTCCCGCTGAATCGCGACATACTTTTCCGCATATTCCTTGCAGAGCTTGCGGATCGCGAGCGCATCCAGGTCGCGCTTCTTGTCCCCCAATTCCTTCAAGACTTGATGCTCGATCGGCAGGCCGTGGCAATCCCAGCCCGGCACGTACGGCACCTGGTAACCGGACATCGTCTTCGACTTGATAATGATGTCTTTCAGGATCTTGTTCAGGGCGTGGCCGATGTGGATCCGCCCGTTTGCGTAGGGTGGCCCGTCGTGCAACACATAGCGGGGAAATCCCTCGCGGGACTCCTGTATATGCTCGTACAGCTTTTCCTTCGCCCACCGGGCCAGCATCTCCGGTTCCCGCTGCGGCAGATTCGCCTTCATGGGGAAGTCGGTCTTCGGTAAATTGAGGGTCGATTTATAGTCCATAGGATGATCTATCTGCGAGACGCAATGGCCATGAAGTACGCGTAAAGAGAGGACTATACCGAATCGAGGCGAGAGGAACCAGTGGTTTATTACTAGCTGGAGCCATGAGCAAGGCGAGTGGCGGGATGTGGATGTCCTGCAAGCCGTTCAGAAAGCCCGTCCGGCAAGGGCGCAGCGAACGCAGATGTAAGGCGTACCATAGCGAAAATGGAACATGTTCGCGACCTGAGAACGCCTGCGGAGGTGCTGTTTACGATTCTGTCAGCTGAGAGCCATCATGCGGTCCAACGCCACTTTTGCCCACTGCTTCTCGTCATCCGGCACGACGATGTGATTGACCACATGACCGTCGACCAGGTTTTCCAACGCCCAGCAGAGATGCGGGGCATCTATGCGGTACATGGTGGCGCACTGGCAGACCGTGGAGGAAAGAAAAAACACCTTCTTGTCAGTTTGCTCATGCTTCAGGCGATTGACCAGATTCAGCTCCGTCCCGACCGCCCAGGTGGTGCCGGCGGGAGCCGCCGTGATCGTCCGGATGATGTATTCCGTCGAGCCTACGAGGTCCGCCTTATTGACCACATCCTCATGACATTCTGGATGGACGATCACTTTTGCGTCCGGGTACTGCTTGCGAAAATAGTCCACGTGGGACGGCTGGAACATCTGGTGTACGCTGCAATGGCCTTTCCAGAGTATCAACTTCGCCCGCTGAATGGCCTCAACCGAGTTGCCACCGCGGGGCATGTAGGGATCCCAGACGATCATGTGCTCGCGGGGAATGCCCATTTTGTTGGCCGTATTGCGCCCCAGGTGTTCGTCAGGGAAGAACAGGATTTTCTCGCGGCGCGCCCAGCTCCATTCGATGACTTTCCGCGCGTTGGACGAAGTACAGGTCAGCCCGCCATGTTCGCCGCAGAATGCCTTCAAGATCGCTGCAGAGTTTACGTAGACCGCCGGCATCACCGTGTCTTCCACCGGCACGATCCGCCCGAGCGCGTCCCAACATTGTTCCACCTGCTCGATCGCAGCCATGTCGGCCATTGAACAGCCCGCCGCCATGTCGGGAAGAATCACCGTTTGGTTGGACCGGCTCAACACATCGGCGGTTTCCGCCATGAAGTGCACGCCGCAAAACACCACATAGGGTCGATCGGAGCGCTGCTCCGCCACCTGCGCCAGAATGAGGGAATCGCCCCGGAAATCGGCATGCTGAATCACTTCGTCTCGTTGATAATTATGGCCGAGAACCATCACCCGGTCGCCGAGTGTCCGTTTGGCCGCGCGGGTCCGTTCGAAGAGTTCTTCGGCAGACAAGGATTGATAGTCGGTAATGGGACGGGGAAGCGTGGCGACCGTTTTCACCTGCAGCCTTTCGGTTGATTGAAAAAACTATACCACGAGGGAACTTACACTCTGTGATTCTACGACACCCTCTCGCTGCTACGCAATGAAATGAGTCGGAGCAGATGGCCTAGGAAAAGTATTAGGATTGAGTCGAAGGGGCTAGAGGGGGGCGTGCTGGTGAGATTGTGTCGCCATAGATGCTCGACCGAGCTCTAGGCTATGCGTCGCAACGAGCAGACAAATAATCGCGTGGTCGAAGCTCATGCGGGACTTGGCCGATGCACAACACCTATACCCCGGAAATCGTCTCAGCCGAGTGTGGCGCGACTACGCCCTCTCGCTAGAAAAAGGCTACGGCCGAACAATACAAGCATAAGATTCACTCTATAGGCCTTGTACTCCCATTACTATAATTGATCGACCTTTGGCATCCCACAGTCAGTCCACCGCACTACTGCGGTAATGGAATTGTCAGGAGAATCCCTCCCATCACGTCCTGTGGCTTGAAGTCTTTCTTGGGGCTGTTGGGATGCGTATTGTGGCAACCCACGCAAGACTGCGATACGGCTTTGTCCGCATACAGCGTTTGAAACATAGGCGTTCCGCCCTCGTTCGTCACGGCGGAATAGGGCTGGTCGGGGTTCACGAGAATTTCCGTGAGCCCTGCCCGTTCAAAGTCGGTCATCGGCCGGTTTTTAGCATTGATCGCCCAATTGCTAATCAACCGGTATTGCAGGCCGCTTCGCCCTGCTGCCACGAGCCGACCCGTTTCCAGTAGGTATTGAGCCGGAAGAGGAAGCCGAGACGTCTCTCGCCAATTTTCCGCTGCAAACGCAATCCCGCGCATCTGCATCCGCTCGACGACATCTGTCGTGTAAAACGTGCGATCAGCCTGAATCACGCTATGCAGGTATTCGGCCACTGCCCCAGCGGGGATACAGACGGTGGAATTGGCGGCCCGGCTTGCGACGGCCGGACCCCACTGCCCTAGAATCCCCATTCCGACCGCTCCCAATACGAGCCCGACCCAAAAACCTCTTCCGTTCATGAGGTGCCTCCCTTTCTTCTCTGAGCGCAGTCCATTATCACCTTAGGAAAAGCTTACGCCCGCGGGCCTGATAAAGCGAGAGCGCCCGCATGCATCGCGTGATTTCTCGCGTAGAACTGCGTATGATCAGGCACAGTACAAACCGACGTCACCCTGGCACAGGAGTCCCCGTCCCATGAAAAGAACGCCATCGACGCCTGGCCGCGTTGTATTCCTCCTCGGACTTGGATTTCTGTTGAACCCGCTCTTTCCCTGGCACGCATCTGAGGCGCAGGCCGAATCATTCATGCAAAACCCGGCGCTTGGGAAATGACCTATACCGGGCTATCGAGCGGCATGATCATGCCGCCGGAGGTGCTCGCCAAAATGCCACCGGAACAACGCGCCAGAATCGAGCAATCGATGCAAGCACGCTCAGCGAACCCGAGCACCCATGCCACCAAGTCCGGCATCACAAAAGAGGATTTAGACCAGAACCGTATCATCAAGGAGGAAGAAGAGGACGAGCCAGGTTGCACAACCAAAGTCCTCTCAAAGTCTTCCAGCAAAATGTTACTCGAACGGTCCTGCCCCTCTCCGCGCGCCTACACTTCACGCATGGCCATGGAAGCCAAGACGCCGGAGGCCCTAGTCGCGAGGATCGACATGGACCGGGCAGGATCAGACAAGACACACATCGACATCAAAGGCCGCTGGCTCGGGACCAGCTGCGCAGGCATTGCGGACTGAGCTTCCGGCTGACCTTGCCGTCAGACTGCGAGGCGGCGGGATTGCTGTGTAGCCCTGTCGCCCTCAGAGCATAGATGCTCCATGGCCAAGTGGACCCCTCATCCACTAGGCCTTCCAGAAGATTGACTTCGCCCTAGCAGGTGGGTACGATCAACAACGACAGCTAGGGGTGCCATCCGGCTGAGAGTCCGAGCGATCGGGCGACCCTCACAACCTGACCTGGGTAATACCAGCGTAGGGAAGCGACCGGTTCACTGGCTTCGTGATCGCTTCAAGCCGCACCCAAGCTGGATGCGGCTTTTTTATTTTGGCCGTGAGACCGCTCACCTTCGACGAAAGGAATTCCGCCATGAGCGAGGCCCATACACAGAACGGTTCCAGCAACGGTCACGGCGCCAAGCCTTCGACCGCGCGCCTGACCACGACCCCTTTCGCGGCCTCGCGCAAAGTGCACGTTGACGGCACGCTCCCTGGCGTCCGGGTGGCGATGCGTGAAATCAGCCTGACCCCGACGCACGCAACCAACGGCAATAGCAGCATCCCCAATCAACCGATCACCGTCTACGACACCTCGGGCCCCTACACCGATCCCAATGTCACGATCGATGTGCGCGCCGGCTTGCAGCCCTTGCGCCGAGCTTGGATCGATGCCCGGCAGGATACGGAAGAACTGCCGCAAGTGACCTCGCAATATGGCCGTCAACGAGCCTCTGATCCGAAGCTGGCAGACCTCCGGTTTACGCATCTCCGCAAACCCCTCCGCGCCAAGGCCGGACGAAACGTCAGCCAGATGCACTACGCCAAGAAGGGCATCATCACGCCAGAGATGGAATTCATCGCCATTCGGGAAAACCAATCACGCGCGCGCGCCAAAGAATTGATGGCCTCGACCAACGGGCATGGCGGCGGAGTGCTGCAGCATCCCGGCCAAGCGTGGGGCGCTCGCATTCCGAACATCATTACCCCCGAGTTCGTGCGCGATGAAGTCGCCCGCGGCCGCGCCATCATCCCCAACAATATCAATCACCCGGAAACCGAGCCCATGATCATCGGCCGGAACTTCCTCGTGAAAATCAACAGCAACATCGGCAATTCGGCCGTCGCCTCCACGATCGAGGAAGAAGTCGAGAAGATGATCTGGTCGATCCGTTGGGGAGCCGACACGGTGATGGATCTGTCCACTGGGAAGAACATTCATGAAACTCGCGAGTGGATCATTCGCAATTCGCCCGTGCCGATCGGGACCGTCCCCATCTATCAGGCGCTCGAAAAGGTTGGTGGAAAGGCCGAGGACCTGACCTGGGAAATCTTCCGGGATACCCTGATTGAACAGGCCGAACAGGGCGTGGACTATTTCACCATTCACGCGGGTGTCCTGCTGCGCTACGTGCCGATGACGGCGAAACGCATGACCGGCATCGTCTCTCGGGGCGGCTCCATTCATGCGAAATGGTGCCTGTCTCACCACCAGGAGAACTTCGCCTATACCCATTTCGAAGAGATCTGCGAAATCATGAAAGCCTACGACGTGGCCTTCAGCCTGGGCGACGGGTTGCGGCCCGGTTCCATCGCTGATGCCAATGACGAGGCACAATTCGCCGAATTGGAAACCCTCGGTGAGTTGACCAAGATCGCCTGGCAGCACGATGTGCAGGTAATGATCGAAGGGCCCGGGCATGTCCCGATGCATCTCATTCAAGAGAACATGGAAAAGCAGCTCAAGGAATGTCAGGAAGCGCCGTTTTACACGTTGGGGCCACTAACCACGGATATCGCGCCGGGGTACGACCACATCACCTCCGGCATCGGTGCCGCGATGATCGGGTGGTATGGCTGCGCGATGCTCTGTTATGTGACGCCGAAGGAACATTTGGGGCTACCGACCAAAGAAGACGTGAAGGTCGGTGTCGTCACCTATAAGATTGCCGCGCATGCGGCGGATCTAGCGAAAGGCCACCCCGGCGCACAGGTCAGGGATAATGCTTTGTCGAAAGCCCGATTCGAATTCCGCTGGGAGGATCAGTTCAACCTGTCGCTGGATCCGGACACGGCGCGCTCCTACCACGATGCCACGCTGCCGGACAACGCCGCGAAGGTCGCCCATTTCTGCAGCATGTGCGGGCCGCATTTCTGCTCGATGAAAATCACGCAGGATGTCCGCGACTACGCGGCGCAGAAGCAGCTGGAAGAACAGCAAGCCATTCAGATCGGCATGAAAGAAAAGTCAGAAGAATTCAAAAAGGCCGGTTCAGAAATCTATCTATAGGGCTGATCAATCTGGTTATCCGGCAAGACCAGGGGCGAACTCAAACCGGAGGCGTACTTCCGGGGTACGTTGAGGATTTGATGGAGCCCAGAACGAAGCCGGGAGTCATATTCAGCAGCCGCTGAGAGGGAAGGTAGCATGGGAAAGCCGAAGCCGGCGCCATTACGCGAGCGCGACATTACCCGCCACATCGCGCGGGAGTACTATAAAGAATTCGATCAACTGATCGAGAGCGACGTCATCATCGTCGGCGCCGGCCCTTCCGGACTGATCTGCGCCCATGATTTGGGCCGCATGGGGATCAAAACGTTGATCGTCGAACAAAGTCTTGCCTTGGGTGGAGGGTTTTGGTCCGGTGGCTACCTGATGAACAAGGCCACCATCTGCGCCCCGGCCCATAAGATCCTGAAAGAAGTGGGCGTACCCTGCAAGCCGATCAAGGAATGCCCCGGCATGTATATGGTCGATCCTCCCCATGCGACGGGCGCGCTGATTGCGGCGGCCTATGACGCGGGTGCGAAGATCATGAACCTGACCAGGGTCGTCGATCTGATTCTGCGCCGAGAAGGCGTGCTTGAAGGCGTCGTCGTCAACAGCACCACAGCTGAAATGGCTGGCCATGACATCATCCATGTCGATCCCATCGCTTTGGAGAGTAAAATCGTCGTGGATGCGACAGGCCACGACGCGGTGGTGGTCAATCTCCTGCATAAACGCGGGCTCTACCAGCAAGTGCCCGGCAACGGCGCCATGTGGGTATCCCGCTCGGAAGAAGAAGTGATGGACCGGACGGGGGAAGTCTCCCCAAATTGCTTCGTGATCGGCCTGGCGGTTGCGGCCGTGTTTGGTACGCCGCGCATGGGTCCGGCCTTCGGCTCCATGTTGCTCTCGGGCCGGTACGGCGCAGAGTTGATTCAAAAAAAGCTGAAGCACCAATAACGCGGAGCAAACGAGGCCCTCCGGCCTGCAGGCTGATCAAAAGAGTCATCCAGCGAGGCCGTAGAAAACGCGAACCCGCAGGCGAACTCTTGAGTACGTGGAGAGTTCGCACCATTGAGAACGAAACTGGAGGCCTATTTCATCAGCCTGACCACCATGGATGTACAAGATTTCCTCATACAGGGCGACGGCAGCGAGGAAGACAAGCGCGAAGCCTGGCAACTGTTTCAGCAAGCCTACGAACAGCAGATGAAGGGGCAGCTGGAAGAAGCGGTCAGTCTGTACAAGTTGTCGCTCGCGACGCATCAGACGGCCGAAGCCTATACGTTTCTCGGCTGGACCTACAGTTTCATGGGGAAGCTGGATGAAGCGATCGAGGAATGCCATAAGGCCATCGCCTGCGATCCGCACTTTGGCAACCCTTACAACGACATCGGCGCCTATTTGATTGAGAAAGGCGACTTGGACGAGGCCATTCCCTGGTTTCAAAAGGCGATGCAGGCCAAGCGCTATGAAAGCCCGGCGTTCCCGCACCTGAACCTCGGGCGGGTCTATGAACGCCAAGGCAAGTGGAGCGAGGCTATCGACTGTTACAAGCAAGCCCTTGCGCTCAATCCGGCTTATGCCTTGGCCAAGAAGGCCCTGGGACGCCTCATCAGCTCACTGAATTAGCTCACACACAATGAACAACACGATTCTAGTCGCCGTCACTGACATCTTCTTTTACACCAAGGTGCGCGATGCCTTGCGCCCGCAGGGTTATACCCTGGAGCGGATCCGCAATCAGGATGAGGTGGTCGAGAAAACCGTCTCGACAAATCCAGTCGCGCTGATCCTGAACATGAACGACCTGGCGGTCGATGCCTTCAAGGCGCTGGAAACTATTCAAAGCAACCCCGCGCTGCGCTCGCTTCCGATCCTTGCTTTCGCCAACCACGAAGAAGTTGACACCTGGCGCCGCGCCAAGGAACTCGGCGTGACCAAAGTCGTGTCCAGGAACGAGTTTTCGGCTCGCACCAAAGATCTCGTTGAAGAACTCATTCATCCTCAGCCGTCCATACAGCCGTGAGGGCTGCGCAGGATAAAGGATACCCGGTCCCCCGATGAAACAATCTCGAATCCACGATCAGCACCAGCAACTCGACGCAACCTTCGAAGAAGTCACCGGATGGTCTGTGCCGGCGCATTATGGCGATGTCTCAGCGGAATATGCCGCCGTGCGTACTCGCGTCGGGATTTCGGACCTGTCCCACCGCGGGAAGGTGCGGGTGACCGGTGACGACCGTACGAAGTGGCTTCAGAGCATCATCAGCAACGATATCCTGCCGCTCAAGCCGGGACAAGGCCGCTACTCCAGCTTCCTGACCCACAAAGGCAAAATGCTGGGCTATTTCCGGGTCCACATCCAGAGCGATACGGTATGGATTGAAGATGTCGGCGAGGTCGGTGAGGCCACCTATCAGGCCTTACGGAAGTTCCTGCTCTACGGCACCAAGGCCAAGATGGAGAATTGCGCGGAGAGCTGGGGCCTGCTGCTGGTGAGCGGACCCAAATCCGCCGAAGTGGTGTCGGCCGCGTTCGGCGTCGAGGCCCGTACATTGGAACTTTTGCAGACCATACCCGCCACGATCAGCGGCCAATCGGCGCTGATCATGCGGACAGAAGAAACCGGCGAACAGGATCTGGAAATTTTACTACCCGCTGATGGACTGGCCGGCGCGTGGAGCCAGCTCATGACTGCCGGTGCGCCATTCGATATACAACCGGTCGGTGCGCAGGCCCGCGAACTGTTGCGGATCGAGGCGGGGCTGCCCAAGGCCGGGCCCGATCTCAATGAAGAAATCGTTCCGCCGGAAGCGAACTTGGAAGGGAAAGCCTTCAGCCTCTCCAAGGGGTGTTATCCGGGGCAGGAAGTGGTGGCACGAATGGACACCTACGGGAACGTTCGTCGGCACCTGGTCGGTTTACTGATTCAGGATCAAGTCGTTCCGGCGCGGGGGTCCAAGTTATTCAGCGGCGATCGCGAGGTGGGATGGGTGAGCAGCGCGGTTTTTTCGCCGCAACGCAATGCCGTGATGGCGTTCGCGTTTCCGCTCCGCGACTTCTCTGCCCCGAACACCGAACTGACGGTGGAAGCGGCAGGGACGCGCCATCAGGCCATCGTCCATGCCCTTCCGTTCTATCACCGCCCCTGACGAGGGCTACTTTTCCGGGTTCCGCACGGCCGATACGGCTGACGCGAACCCGAGTAAACTGTTCCGCTCTTCATCGTCCAACGCCAACAACAGGTGCGTCTCTTCGGCATGCATCAGCCGGAGGCTCAAGAAGGGCTCTTCTCGGCGCTTCTCCCGGTTGTCCCACATCGCGTCGATGACCTGCACCTTGTCCAACTGCCCGACCGACACGACATCGTAACGGAAATAAGAATCCCCGATCACGATATCAAAGATCACGTTGCCGGCCGTCAACAGCACGAGATTGAACCGGCCCTGGTCCTCATACCCTTCCGGTAAAAACTTATTGATATGGCATCGGGCCACCTTGCGATCGCCCAGGGCAGCCCGAAACTTGAGCTGCAAGGCCTCGTAATCGATCTGGAGCGCCTTCTCGTCTGCATTGGTCGCCCCAACCGCCGTATCCTTCGCCTTTTCAAACACTTCATCCGCTGACAACAACCCTGCCATAGCGCCTTACTCCTTCATTACAAGACTGCCTGATGTTTATTGTGTCGTACGACGATCAGAGGCTGCGCGCGGCGCGCCTCGCTCGTATCGAGCGGGCCACCCCGACCATCGCAATCCCCGCCCACGCAAATTCCAGGAGAACAAACCCTACTCGTCGATCTTCTATCGCCACGATCCCCAGCAGCAAGGACCCGATGATATTCAAGGCCAAATATCCCGCATCCAACTCGCGCCAGGTGCCGGCCTGAATGAGGCCATAGGCAATGAGCACCATAAGGGCTCCAACCACCGATATGACCTGCATGACCATGGGTACGCTCGCGCACGCAGCCAGAAACTTACTGGAGAACAGGGTACGGTACCTGGCGACTCGACAGGATTGCAAGCGAAATTCCCTGCGCGCAAGGAGCCATTGATGAAAGCGGATTGGCGTCATGTTGCTCACCTCCTTACAACGCCTTATCGAATGGGGAAGGCTGCATTGCATTTGCGGGGTCATCTCCGGCATACTTTGCCGGAATCACCGGGAGGCACAGATGAGCGGACAGATTTGTTTAATCGATGGGTGTCAGGCGAGAGTGTATGCGCCGGCAGGCACGCGTTCTGTCTGCAAGGATCACTTCCTGGGATTTTTGACCTGGCGCCGGCGACGAGGCCCTCAAATGTTCCGCAAATACGCCGGCATGACGATGGACGAGCGTGATGTCATTGTCGGAGAGTGGCTCCAAACGCTCGGCACCAAAGATCTTGCTCACCCCATCCCTGGTTTGTGACTTCTTCGTACTGACTCGAGCGTTTCATCCCTACATCGTGCGCACCAGGCGACGTCGCGGCGTCTTCAGACCGAGCATGAGCGGTCGTCGGGCGGCTGACTTCCGACATGGGTATGCAACAGTTTCCCTTCTGATGCCGCCTTTAATAACTGAGCGGTATTGGAGACTCACAGGCATTGGAGATACGCCAATACGGCTGTGATGGCCTGGGTACGCGGTTGCCAGGTACCCTGCCTGTTCCCGTTGAATTCGACCCAACACCCATCGACCTTTTGAGCACGATGAGTCGTTCGAACAGGCCCTGCGTCGCCGACTGAATGGCCAGCAGATATTCCTCGTCCTTCCGATCTTTCAGCAAAAACCCCTTCACGGTCATGGATCGTTCCTCCTTTATACTCCGGCACCATGGGCTCAACCGCCCTACCCCACGAGCCACAATGCGTCGTATCACAGAACAAACAACGACTGACAACCTTCAGTCGGTTAAATCCGGGCGCCACGCTGTTCGGTCACGATCAAGGAAACTGTGCCAAATCGTCGCCATGAGACAAGTTGAGCGACAACATATGATGGTGCGCTGCCGCTCGCTGAAGCGTCAGCCGACTTCAAGACATGTGCTCGACTGACTCAGTGCAGAAACGGAGAGAAGACGGGAGGGAATGACTATCGCCAGACACCGGTCATTCGGCGCAGGCGCACCCTTCAAGAGCACGAGTGGAAATAAAGGTAAGATTGTTGGTGTAACGCGTAAACCCCTTTTGGCGACCATAGAGTCGCAGGAGGCAGGTCCCGCCTTTACGTTGAACGAAGAAACTATAATCGGCGCCGGAGGGCGAAGAGACACCAAAGGGACGAGGCCCCAGCGAGCCGGTCGCCAACACCAGGGTGGTATTCACGGCGAGATGATTGGCCACCTCGGGTTGTTCACCCTCTTCTACGAGAACGGATTCAAGCTGGCCGCGCACCCTTTCGCGACACGATTCATCCGACAGCGTCGTGATCTGAGCCACGGTGGTACATCCGGACAACAGCACGGTCCACAACCCCGCCCACCTCACGGCAGGAAGTATTCGTTTCATGCCGGACAGCTCCCCACCGAAAGCGCACCGAATCGGTATTCAAAGCGGTGGCACGACCAGCCTTAGCGTCCTATCCGACACATCATCGTCCGCTCGGATATGTCTGGTCGATAGTAACGGGGTCCGACCGCTCGCTCTGGGATCCCCCTACCCCATCACGGGACTACCGTGGTGATGAATCATTAACCACTCATCACCGATCCGTTCAAAGAGGTTGGTGGCAAGAACGCGGGTTTCAACCGGCTGGTCGTCCTGCCGACTGGTGAGGTGCTCGGTACAGATCACCCAGCCTAAATCACCTGCAACCTGGATCTGCACATCGGACAGCTCGAATTTCATGGAGAAGGTGTTGTTGAAGATCAGCACCCACGAATCGCGTACGGCTGGCCAGTCGCTTCGGAGACTCCAGCCGGGGTGAATGCAGGTGACGTACTCGAGGTGTGCCCAGACCTTGTCCATCTGGAGCATATCCAGACTTTCAAAGGCTGCGTAAAAGGCTAGGTTCGCGCGGGTGATTTCTTCGATACGTTGTTCGACCACGGCTCGCTCCTGCGACGGTGCGGCATTTTACTGCAAACGCCGTCGCCGGTGCGAGCATGATTTATACTGCAAGGGGGCGGACTCGCGGGGAGTCGCCGCACCGCCGGAAGTGGGACTTCTTCCGAGAGCGCGGACCGCCGCGAATCCCTTTAGCCCGCATGGGTGGCGAGCAGTCCCTCTTCCAGCGCCGTTTTTAACAGCTGGGCGATGTTGGAGACCCGGAGTTTCTTCATCATGTTGGCCCGATGGGCCTCTGCAGTCTTGATACTGATATGCAATTGCTCCGCAATTGTGCGATTGGTCAATCCTGCCCAGACCAGTTGCAGAATTTCCTGCTCGCGCGGAGTCAAATCTTCAGGACGACGCTTCACGGCTATGGTCGCGCCCGACACCAGACTCAGTCCGGATCCTTCTCGTGCATTGTCTTCCTGGGCACTGCGCAATATCTCCTGCTGATTATTCCACATGGTGTGTTCTCCTTTGGTTCTGGTTGCGACTTATCATCCACGTCATCTCGTCTGGGCAGGAAACCCTGCCGAAATGGCCGACAATCGGCGCAGGTATGTGAAGACGGCCCTGACCGCCCCTGTCCCATCCGACCATGTCCTGTTCGGCAGTCGAAACATATCGACCCAATATCCCCCGATGTGCTCTCTGACATCCGGCTGATCGAATGGTCCAAGGGACGAGGGCGGAATCGTCACGAATACATCGCCATCAACGCAGTTCGAGATGAGGAATCCTTCGACATCCATGTTGCCCTCTTCCTCTCGAAGCCCTTGCTATTCCACCAATCCTCTTCAACACGGTTTTCATGGAGTGCATGTATCAAGGATCGTGCCATCAGTGGCTAGACAAGAAGCTCCATAAAATATTAGGGGCTTAGACCGAGGACCTCTTCAGCAAACTGGTCGATGCGTCAATGAGATGGCACACTGTGCTGTGTCACATGTGTGTCATGTGACTAACGTGCTGAGTCGGGATGAAAAGCATGGACGGGGGATGCGGTGCCCGACAAGGATGTGACACCTTAACTGCGCGGAACAGTCCCAAGAAATACTTTCAATTGAGTGGAGGCGAGAACTGGCGCGAGGCATCCTTCACACGCATCGGTTTACTAAAAGGAATCCGCACCAAACTCGGCCGAGGGAGCCACATAGTATTCAGCCAGGCGTCGGTAGAAGGTTCGCCGGCTCATGCCCAGCAAGCGAGCCGCCTCGGAACGATTGCCCCCAGTCTGCTGCAGTGCCCCCAGCATGCGGGATCGCTCATCCTGACGCTGCAGAGGAACATAGGTCGCCTGTGGCTCCTGACTGCGGACTTCCGGCGGGAGATCTTCCGGCCGCACCACGGTCCCTTTGCAATGGATCAATGCTGACTCCACGGCACTCTTCAACTCGCGAATATTCCCGGGCCAGGAATGGCTGGTCAGAATCTGCAGCGCCTCAGGACTCACCTGGAGCACCGGCTTTTCCTTCAACGAGCGAAACTGTCCGAGAAACGCATGGACCAGAAGGGGAATATCCGTCGGGCGTTCACGAAGCGGCGTGAGGTGGAGGCGCGCCACCTTGAACCGATACAGCAAATCCCGCCGGAACGTGCCTCTCTCTACGTCCTCTGCAAGGTTGTAATGGGTCGCCACTACCACCCGGACGTCGACCTTTCGAGGCTTCGATTCGCCCAATCTCGTGACTTCCTTTTCCTGTAAAACGCGAAACAGGCTGGTTTGCACCGCAGGGGAGATGTCGCCGATCTCGTCAAAAAAAATGGTTCCCCCCTGCGCGGCCTCAAATACGCCCTCCTGGTTTTCGATGGCGCCTGTGAAAGCCCCCTTTTTGTGACCGCATAGTTGGCTGCCCAGAATCGAGTCGGTGAACCCCGCACAATTGACGGGGAGAAAGGTGTGCGGCGCGCGGCGGCTGGAAAGATGGATTGCACGAGCCACCAATTCCTTTCCGGTGCCGGTTTCCCCCTCGATCAACACCGTGGCATCCACTGCCGCAATCCGTTGAATCTCTTCATACAACACCACCATAGACGGACTTCGACCGATCAGGTCATGAAACTTGCCGTGATCCGCCAACTGCGACTGGAGCGCTTGAGCCTGATCCTCAGCCGCGAAGCGGCGCCGTACGCTTTCCACCCACTGCTCGGCAATCGTCAACCGCAATCGTAGGAATTCGACACCGACGGGCTTGGTCAAATAATCGTTGCCCCCCGCCTGAAGCGCCGCGCGCAGTGATTCCGGAGAATCGTGCCCGGTGATCATGATAACAACGCAGCGGTCTCCACATGGGCCGGACCGAATGCTCCGGCAGAGCTGCAGTCCGTCCATTCCACCCCCGCGCAATTCCCAATCGAGCAACACGAGCTCATACGACCGCTTGCCATACGCCTCCCATGCCGATTCGCCATCCGCGCAGGCCGTCACCTCATGCCCCCGCGCCCCGATCACCTGCTCGAACAAGCGCCGGACCTCGGGATGATCTTCCACGAGCAAGACACGCATGCCGTTCTACCCTCTACACATAGATCAGCTGAATCCGATGCAGAAACCGTCTGAGCCGCTCCAGGATCTCCTGCACAGCAGGACCATCATGCCGAGACGCCGCCTCTTCCAAAGACCGTCCATAGGCTGTAATCGCTTCAAGACCGTACGTCCCGCCGGCTCCCTTGAGGCCGCGTGGCCAATCTCCCGCACCATCTCAAAGTCTTCACGCCTCGATGCCTCCGCCAGCTGAATCACGTCCTGGCGTCGATGTTCCAGAAAACCAGGCATGAGCGTCTCAAGCTCCATGTTCACATGGAGGACGGCGGGCTCTTCCTGAAATGCCGGCGCTGTCAGCGGCAAGGGCGCGGTCTGGAAATAGAGCTGAATCGCTTTCAACAGCCGGGCCTTGCGAATGGGTTTCGTGAGATGCGCCGTACACCCCGCATCAAGACTGCGCTGCACTTCACTCTGCAACGCATTGGCCGTGAGAGCCAGGATCGGTGTGGGGTGGCGGCCTTGATCTTTTTCCCATGCCCGGATCGCCCTCGTCGCGGCATAACCATCCAGCACAGGCATCTGAATATCCATCAGGACCAGATCATAGAATCCGTGCATGAACATCTCGAGCGCAATCTGACCATTTGCCGCCGTCTCTATCCGATGCGGCGTCGCTTTGAAATAAAATTCCATCATGCGACGATTGTCGACGAAATCTTCAGCCAGGAGAATCTTGAGCCCTGCCCCTTCCTCTACAGGATTCTCTGGTTGGGGTTGAGTGACGGTTCCAGGGGTCCCGGCCGACGCCGTCTTGTTCATCACCGCCATCATGGCATTGAACAAATCCGAGCGTCGAAAGGGCTTGGTGAGATACCGAACAACTCCATGTTCTCGGGCCCGGGCCTGGTCACCGGCGCGCCGTTCCGAGGTCAGCATGATGATGGACATTCCGGCCAGACCAGGCGAGCGAGCGATGGTCTCGGCTACCTGCCAGCCGCTGAGTTTCGGCATGCGCACATCCAGAATCACCAAATGATAGGGTACGCCGGCCGTGAGCGCACGGCGCAACTCCCTCACCGCCTCTTCGCCCCCGGCCGCCTCCGCCGAAGGTATACCCCCAGCCCGTCAGGGTTTCCCTCACAATCAGACGATTGGTAGCATGGTCATCAACGATCAACGTGCGCAAACCCGCGAGTTGTTCCCAATAAGCAGCAGGGACTGCGGGGGCCGGCTGAGCATGCGCGGCAAACTTAGCCGTGAAACTGAAGGTGCTGCCCCGACCCGGTTCACTATCCACCCATATTCTGCCGCCCATTCGCTCAACCAGACGGCGGGATATTGTAAGGCCGAGACCCGTGCCGCTGTATGGCCGCGTCATCGAAGAATCCACTTGGATAAATCGTTCGAAAACGACAGCTAACTTGTCGTGAGGAATTCCAATGCCGGTATCTCGGACCGTGAAAAGCAGATTTCCTGGACCGTCCGCCTGCGGGTCGCATTCCACGCTCAACACGACCTCACCGTGATCCGTGAACTTGATGGCATTGCCCAATAGGTTGAGCAACACCTGCCGGAGACGATTTGGATCTCCCACGAGCGAGGTCGGCACATCAGGCTGAATCTGATAGGCCAACTCCAGATTCTTTTCACTCGCCCGAACGGCGACCAGTTCGGCCGCGCGCTGCACCAGATCACAGAGATCGAAGTCCGCGAGATCCAGATCCAAATGGCCGGCTTCGATCTTCGACAGATCGAGTACATCGTTGATCAAACTCAGCAAGTTACCGCCCGCGTCACGAAAAATCTGAACGTACTCTCGTTGGTCCTCGTTCAGCGGCGTTTCCGACAGCAGATCGGCCATGCCGATGATCGCATTCATGGGCGTCCGGATCTCATGGCTCATGGTAGCCAGGAAGTCACTCTTGGCCCGATTGGCAAATTCTGCCGCCTCCTTCGCAGTGACTGAGGCATTTTCGGCCTCTTGCCGTTGCTTCGCCTCGTAGGCCAACGTGACCAAATTCCCGATGGACGTCGCAAACTGGGCCTCTTCATTACTCCACTTACGCGCAGATCCGATTCGTTCGTGGCAGACGACTCCGGCCAGACGGCCGCCGAAGAAAATCGGCACATCCAACAACGAGGCAATCCCTACGGTCTGGAGATAGGGCTGGAGTAATTCTGCGGTACGGGGATCGTTGGTCACATCATGCGCATCGACCACTTGCTCTTCCAACAATTGGGCAAAGTACCGGGGACACTGCGCCACATCGAGACGCGCTCCTCGCGAGTGGCGCGCCTGGCCCCGTTCGTAGAGTTCTGCGCATTCCAGCACTGCCCCGCTACGGTCCAATAACCAGACGCTCGCACGATCCACAACCATGGCTTCCGCCGAGGTCTGCATGAGTTCTTTCAGCGCGGACGGCCAGTCCCCCGAACCGATGTGCTGGCTTTTTGTCAAACGCATCAACGCATGCTGATACGTTTGGAGCACCGATTGACTGCGACGCAAAGCCGCTTCCGCCTCGGTGCGCCTCGTAATGTCCAGCACCAGGGTGAGCACACAGTTCTCTTGACCGATACAGACCGGTTCCACATTGAAAAGACCGTGCCGGCGTTCGCCCGATTTCGTGCGAAACTCTTTCTCCAGATGCCGGAGAAAGCCGTCTCGCCGTAACGTTTCCGCCAACTGTCGTCTGTCGTCGGAATTGACCCAGATGCCGACATCGAGCGAGGACATGCCGACCAACTCGTCCCGAGAAAAACCGGAGAGGCGCACGAACGCTTCATTGACGTCGAGTACCCGTCCATCCTCAAGGCGGCTGATGGCCATTCCCGCCGGGCTGCTATGAAAGGCTTTTGAAAAACGCTCCTCACTCACCCGCAATTCCTGCTCCACCCGCTTCCGCTCGGTAATCTCGCGCGCCACCACCTGGAAACCGTTGACGTCGTTCCCTTCCATCAACAATTGCGTGTGTTGCCCCAGCCATACTTCCCGGCCATCTTTGGTTGCCACGGGCAATTCGTACACGGTCCGCGGCGTTTTACGGATGAACTGCCGGCCATAAAACCGCTCGGCCTGAGCACGACAATTCGGCTGGACAATCTCCAGGTAATGACGTCCGAGAAGTTCCTCCGGAAGGTAGCCGAGAATCCGGAGTGAGGTAGGGTTGCAGTAGGTGAACCGTCCTGCGGCATCGGTACGATACATGATATCCCCGACGTGCTCGACTAAGTCGCGATAACGCTCCTCGCTCTCCCTTCTGGCGTCTTCGGCTTGTTTCCTCGCTGTAAAATCCAAGTGGATACCCGTCATTCGAATCATCCGGCCCTGATCGTCCCAGAACCCTGAGCCCAACGCCGTCATGCAGCGGTACGACCCGTCCTGATGCCGGAGGCGATGATCCAAACGATACTGTTTGGTATACCCCTGCTGAAACAGCGTCACGTTCGCCAGAACCTCTGCCCGTTCATCCGGGTGGAGACGTGACTCCCAATCAGCGACCGTGGCACCAATATCCGATTCCGCGCAGCCTAACTGACTTTTCCATCGAGGAGAGTAATAGGCTGATTTGGTTGTCAAATCCCACTCCCACACGCCCACATCCGCGCATTCCGCCGCCAATTCAAAGCGTTGGCGACTCTCACGTAATGCCGCCTCAACCTGTCGCTGTTTGGTCAATTGTCTCGACAAACGATCATTGGCAACGATGAGATCCTGCGTCTGTTCTGCCACGCGCTGCTCCAATCGGCCATTCGCTGAGCGAAGCGCCATTTCTGCTTCGCGTCGCTGAGCGAGCAGGTAGGCCGTGGACCAGAGCAACCCCACTCCCAAGGTACGATTGAAGAGCGACGTTGTCACCTCGACACCGGAAGGCGCAACCCACAGGCCAACTCCCAGCAGCAGCGTACACACCGATGCATAGCGCACAGACGCTGCAGGCGAGGCTAAACGCAGCTTAACCAGAGCGGAAGCCAATACAGGAGCCAGGTGACATGCCCACGTGGAATGGCCACATCAAGGGCAAAGACTCCGGCGGTCAGCAGGCATATGGTGACAAGCATGCTCGAGTCGTCCCCTTATACGTCACATCGACAACCGATTCGCGACGGGGTCGTCTAACAAGAGGCGTAAGATACCGCCCCGAACATATCAGGTAAACCCTGACAATCGGCCCTATTATGGCCCTACCTGAAAGGTTCAGCGTGAGGGCTGCCGGCGAAGAGATTGTGCTTGTGGAGGAAAGCTGATAGAGGGAAGAGGCTTGAATCTAGAGGGAAACAGAATCTCGTCAGGATGAAATCACCGAGGTGGCAGGATGCGTGGGGGAAAAACAATAAGCCTGATCAGGATGTTCTTTCGAACCGCCAACTGTGGTCGACGAACATGCCCTTTCCTCGCCAACCATCATGCGGATACATTCGGCCGGTCCCATAATAGTCTCCGTCCAACACCTGCAGCTCGGCTGCATACTGAACCCAGTCTTGCGTCAGGGTATTGTTCTCAATGGCGGCATGGAGGAAGTATCGCCCGCCGCACAATGGCAGATGGGGAACATGAAAATCCACATAGCCGCTGCCTTCCAAATCTAACGGCGTTCGACTCACGAGATCCGTCGAAAAAATACATGCTGCACGCTCATCTCGATTCACCACGATCATGACCCGCATATCTTTAAAGACTTTTCGGACGTGGCACTGATAATGAACACGAATGACAAGATGCTGCCCTGACACGACCGGCTGGACCGGGTTGAGCTTCTCGTCCAAAAAGGCGATCGCCTGGACCATGAGCTCGCCCTTGGTGTAGCGGTCGGTGCGATCGGCCAGTGAGATGCCAGAGTCCGTGAATGCTTCGCTCATGTATTGTTCGATAATCTGTTGTGGTTGCCCGTCACCCACGACCTGTCCTTGGCGCAACAGAATCGCCCGCTGGCACAAGCTGGCCACTACCGGCAAATCGTGACTGACGAGAATAACGGTACGTCCGTCCCGCCGTACTTCGTCCATTTTCCCTAAACACTTCTTCTGGAAGGCTCCGTCGCCAACCGACAACACTTCGTCCACGATCAGAATTTCGGGATCAAGATGCGCCGCCACCGAAAAAGCCAGTCGCACGTACATGCCGCTTGAATATCGCTTGACTGGGGTATCGATAAATTGCTGTGTGCCGGAGAACTCCACGATGGCGTCGAACCGCTTGTCGATGTCCACCTTGCGCATACCCAGCATGGCGGCATTGAGGTACACGTTTTCGCGCCCCGTGAGTTCCGCATGAAATCCTGTGCCCACCTCCAACAGCGATGTCACACGCCCGTAGAGATCCACTTCTCCGCCTGTTGGTTCCGTAATGCGGGACAAAATCTTCAAGAGGGTGCTTTTCCCCGCCCCGTTGTGCCCAATCACGCCTAGCACCTCTCCTTCCATGACATCGAACGAGACATCGTTCAAGGCTTGAAAGGCTCGTGGGGCGACATCTCTCCCGGACTGTCGCCCTATGAGAGAGCGGCACGTATAGGCAATCCGATCCCGCAAGGTGTCATGGTTGATCCCTGCGATGACATATTCTTTGCTGACGTGTCGTGCGGAAATTGCGATGTCAGCCATCAGATCACGTCCGCAAAGGTACGTTCCATGCGCTTAAAATAGACGATCCCGCTGACGAACAGCATCAGGACGATGCCTACGCTCGGGAGAATCGTCTCGAGCGACGGGGCGCGTTGGCCCAGCAAGCTCCACCGAAATCCCTCTATGACTCCAACCGCGGGATTCAAGCTGTAGAGGGTCCGCCATCGTTCCGGAATAAGACTCACGGGATACACCACGGGCGAAGCAAACATCCAAAACTGTACAAAGAAGGGGATGATATGTCCGACATCGCGGAACTTGACATGTAAGGCCGAAAACCAGAGGCTGACGGCCAGAGCAGCGAGCAACGCAATCACCAGAAAAATCGGGAAGAACAGGATTTGCCAGCCTGGCGTGACCCCGAACCACAGCATCAGCGGAATCATCATCATCAATGCGCACAGTAAATCGACCGCAGGCGCCGATGCAGCGGCAAGCGGAATAATCAGGCGGGGGAAATACACCTTGCTGATGAGATGGGACTCTCCCACTAAACTGGTGCCGCTTCGACTTGTCGCCTGAGCGATGAAATTCCATGGAAGCAGGCCCGCGTAGGCGAACAGCGGATAGGGCATCCCATCAGATGGAAGCTTCGCTAAATAGCTGAACAACAGAGTGAATAACAGCATTGAAATGAGGGGCTGGAACACCGCCCAACCCGCCCCTATCACGGCCTGTTTGTAGCGGACTTTTGTATCCCGCCAGACCAAAAATACCAGCAATTCTCGATACAGCCAGACAGACTTCAGATCCAGATGAAACAGTCCTCGACTGGGGCGAATTTTAACTGTCGGCGTTCGCGCGGCCGGCGTCAAAGTATCCGCCGGCAACCGCGAAGCACGGGGTGCTTCCAATTCATTCATAGTCATCAGGATCCACTCACGATTTGAGGAGATATGGCTCCCAGAAAGACCGATCATATCGCGGCCATGCATGACAGCCGAACGGCAAGCGATGCTGATTGAGCTCAAAACACTGTCGTGGGACTACCTCAAAAGCAAAATCCAATCCGACATTAAAGGGCGCCACCTTGAACTGGGAGTCATATCGCACCGCCTCGTCGGCCCAAAAATGATCTTCGTTTTTTGTTCCGTCAGGCCGAAGATGCCAACGTTTCAATTCCCGCTTCACATTATTAAACCGCTTGATTTGCTTATACCATTTCCTCGGCAAGTTGACAGATCGCACATACCAGGACCGCCCGCCCACAATCCGCTGCCAATACACTTCAGGGTCGACCCAATAGGCGTCCGAGGAGAGAACGCGTAAAAAACTGGAGACCTTTCGCAGAGAGAAACCGCCGTTCCCTACACGTGGAGCGCCGACCCACGGGCTATCGGCACATTGCAACCAAGGGGCGCCCACATAATCCCAATCCATCGCGCACCATTCCATCAATCGATCGGAAAATACCAATGCGTCGAGCTGGTAGATCAAAACATATCGATACGTTTTAAATGCCTCATAAAACGTCGGCGACAACATCAATCGTGCATTCGCGATGGCGCTCCCAAAATACGAATCGGAAAATCGCTGAAGATGGAATCCGGGCCGCTCAATTGACAGACTTTGTGGGACGACGAGGAATTTGTCATACCGCTTGAGGTGATGCTCCAAATGCCGGAAGGAAATCTCCTCATCCTCGGTGAACTCCGCTCGGTTGTATCCCGGCACAACCACCGCCACACTACTCATAACCAGGTCTCTTTCACGTGATGCCGTTATTGGGTGGATCTTCAGGCAGTCGCCAGGGACGGTTTAAACCAAAACGAGCGCCTGGGCCGTCCTGCCTGGAGCAATTCTGGCACAGTAACAAACCGATAGCTCCCGCACAACTGATCAAGGACCATCTCCAATGCGGCGAGCATAGCTTGACGGTCTGGCCACGAAGTATGTTCCGGATCGACCCCGTGAGCAGGCGCTCCCTTATCGTACAGCGTGTCGTGGAAGAGGACGATTCCGCCTGGCGCCACCATTTCCAAGAGATACTTGCTCATGACTGAGGGCTGGGATTCGTACCAATCCCCGCTGTTCAAGTTCCATCCCACAACCTCGTAGCCCATCACGAACGCCTCCAGGCGAGACATGACGGTTTGTTCACCGTAAGGGGGACGAAATAATGGGCTCACATATGGCTGGAGCGCACGTTCGCATTCTCGGATTTGCCGGCGGCGTTCTCGGCTCGACAGTCCGGGAAATGCCCGATGATCCCAGGAGTGAATACCGATTGCGTGTCCTCCTGCTGCAATCCGCCGTACCAGGTGGGGGTGGGTTGCAGCGGCTCTCCCCACCACAAAAAATGTGCCACGCGCCTGGTACTTTTCCAGGAGAGTCAATACTTGAGGAGTGTTTTCCGGATCCGGTCCGTCGTCGAACGTCAGAGACAGGACTGCTTGAGTGGTGACGACATGGGTCAGGCTCCCCAAAACTTTTCGCACTGAGGCCGACAGAAAAGATTGAGGATTCATGGAACTGATTCCCATGTTATTCGACCATCACCGGGGGTGCCCCGAATCGGACACTTCCCTTAAGCAGGCCCATCAAACGGCCCACGCGCCAGGCCAACATAGTCTTGCCTTCCGGCGTACGAAGCAACTCCAACATGCGTCCTAGAAGGGTACGCCAAGCCTGTACGTACTTACGCCAGCGCCACCATTCCCACAGATAGCCGGCCCCATACTTTTTATAGAGGTATACCTCATACTCCGCATACTGTGAGGCTTGCGCGTAGACGCCCTTCTTACTTGCTCGAAGACGGCAATGAAGTACCGCGTCCGGAACAAATTCCAGCCTCACCCCTTTTTGTTGCACCCGCATACAGTAATCGATGTCTTCACAAATCGGAATGGTTTCGTCAAATCCGGCCACTGCATCATGCAACGCTCTTGTGATACCAAGGGTTCCAGAACCTGCATGTGGGAAAGGCAAAAACCGGAACTGTTGGAGTCCAGCGACCTGTGTGTAGCCGCGCGCCGATCGAACTGCCGGGCTATTGAGCTTTTCGAACTCCAGGCGGGAAGCGACAAACCCATGCACCCGTAATGCCGCTTCCATGGAGACCGCCCATCCGGGGGCCGGAACATCGTCCGCATCACAAAATAGAATTCCCTCACCGGTTGATGCTTTGACCCCTACATTTCTTGCGTAGGACGCGCCTCGTCGTCCTGAGGCGTCAATGAGGCGAAGACATGGTATCCGCGGAATATGCTTGGCAACGATTTTCGTCAGATCGTCGGTTGAGCCATTGTCCGCGACAATGACTTCCCAGGCCCCTGGCCAGTGCTGGGTAGCAAGCGCCTGCAGCGTCTCGTCGATTGTGCGGGCAGCATTCCGGCATGGAATGATAATGCTGAGTGTCATGGCTCTTCGGACTTCAAGGGCCTCGGCGAACACCGCTAGGAGATTCTCGTTCGTTCTGCCGTCGCAGCGGGCTCCTGAGTCCACGCGCGGTAGAGCGAATACAGGCGAGCGGGCTGCACCCAGTAGCCGGGATCATTCATCAGAGCGCTGACAGCCACGAGCGGGGCCCTTCTTGGAGAACCCCGTTTCATACTGATCGCAGCCGCCTCAAGTAATTCTCCCAACAGCCGCCGGGATGAACCAGTATGGACCGTCTCGGCTTCTGCGGCTGCCTTTGTGATCTCTCTCCAGAATGTCTTCACAGCTGAGACAGGATGAGCCGAAGACATCGCAAGGCTACTGGCAATACGTCGCAACCATTCAACCACCACTGCCTCCTGACGTAACCAGGGAGCCTCGCGCACGGCTTTTATCAAATGAGCCTTGGTCGGTTCCAGGCCGCCGCCAGCCCACCACCGCTGATGGGCAATACTGGCACAGACGGCCGCTCTTGCCTTCCTGCGAATGCGATCAGCGTCGGCGGTGGCAGGCAGGCGTGACAGGGCTGCTTCCACAATCATCGGCAATTGCTGTTCATTCGTGCCATTTGCAATGGTGCTGTACCAAAGCCCTTGTTGAGAATACCGTCCACGGGCCACAGGTCCGCCTGGGAGAAACATCCACTGAGTGAGCGCGGCAATACGAAGCGCCATGTCATAGTGTTCCATTCCAGCCTTACTTTCATCGAAAAAACCTGCTTGTTCAAACAGCTCGCGTCGGACCAGCCAGGTCGGGGGATGCAGAAAATCATCGGTTGTCGTGACAAACTCCTCAAACACATTTCCCGACGGCCCCCACTGAGGCCAGAGCAAGAGCGGCGTTTCTCCTCCCGTCACCACACTCTGTCCATACAACACGCCGATTTCCGGATGCGCTTCCAAAAGCGGAACCTGCACCATCAATTTGTGGGTGAGAAACTCATCATCATCGTCCAGCAGGGCAATATACTTTCCTTTTGCGCGCTTAATTCCTGCATTCCGTGCGCCGGATGCACCGCGATTCTCAGGCAGTCTGAGATATTGAACCCCCTGAAATTCAGCCACGACCTTGGCCGTATCGTCGGGAGAACAATCATCAACCACAATAATCTCCATCTCAAATAGCTCCCCGGCCTGCTCTTGTGCGAAGGCGGACAGAATAGCCTTTCTAAGAAGATGCGCCCGTTTGTAGGTCGGGATCACCACACTGACGAGGGGACGCTCAGGAGACGGATTCTCCATGGTATTCAAACCCTGTTCTTGCTGAAGTGAACGCGAATCGTCAGTCATAAGGACGTTCACCTCCTGAATCTTAACATCCTGAAGGCGCCGTTGAACGTTTGCGTGACAGTCTCAGTACCCCAGTACTCGAGAGAAGTTTACAACTCACGTTTCTCTAATTGAAGAATCATTGTGGCGTCACGGTGTTGGCTAGGAGGATTCTGAGGGTACGCGATCTGGGTACCTACTCGTCCGACACATTACAACGGATGCCGGCTTCCAAGGGAATCCAGTGGGGCCGACAAGCGGATTCTTGCACCGCATCCATTGTCCGTTGCACAGCGAGGCCATCGTAAAAAGAAGCATCGAGGTCGTTGTTCA
Source organism: uncultured Nitrospira sp. (assembly GCA_964556305.1). Taxonomy (GTDB): domain Bacteria; phylum Nitrospirota; class Nitrospiria; order Nitrospirales; family Nitrospiraceae; genus Nitrospira_A. The sequence continues at coordinate 50,556 of CAZKVY010000007.1, forward strand.
ATCTTCCTCGTATGCAGGCATCCACAAAACTTCGCATCATCGCGCCAAGGCAATGGGGTGTCCCAGTGGAGGCCTCCGCCGGCAACGACACAAGTTCCCACTCTGGATGTGTGGAACGAGACACACGTAACATGTCTATCGAACCACGGCTCAAGGAGGCCCGCAACGCCCCTTCCCTCCCCACCACCTCAATATAGGCTCTATCTCCTGAGTTAGGCGTTGCACGGCTTGCGAATAGATGCCCCTGTATCCCGTCCCGGCACACAAACCACGCCGACGCGATATCATCGGTTTCTACCTGAGCCAGCACACCGGTCCTCTGATCGATCCGCTCGCGCGGGATCAATAAGGTACTCCCCGCTACGGCCTCGATCGGACCGACAATGAATCCGATGAGATCGAACAGGTGGGATCCGACGTCATACAAAATTCCTGCGCCCGCGCAGTCTCGTTTCTCACGAAAACCAATTTTTGAATCCGGCTTCACACCTTCCCAGGACGCGTACTGCACTCGCACGTGGTATGGTTCTCCGATGTCGCCTTTCATCAGCCGGCGTTTCAGCTCCTGCACGCCATACAAATACCGGTATGTGAAGGCGACTTGGTGTATGGCATGACTTCGCTCTGCGTCCCGCACCATTTCAACAGCTTCATGCACATTCATCGCCATCGGCTTTTCACAAAAGACATGCTTGCCTGCTGCAAAAGCAGCCTTTGCCTGAATGGCATGAGCAACGTTCGGAGTCGCGATGGTAATCGCGTCGATGTCTGTCCGCGTACAGACCTGTTCGTAATCCAGCGAAATTTCCGGGACCCCGAGTCTTTCGGCCATAGATCGAGTGCGTGCCAAATTTCGTCCGCACAGGACGACTACCTCCGCATCAGGATGCGATTGCAAGCCCGGCACATGACAAGCTTCAGCAAATGCCCCTGTGCCAAGAACACCCAGGCGAATTTTTTTCATAGAACGACCCGATGTGGAAGGATCAGCGGATGAGTTTGGTATGGCGAATATTCAGCCATGATAGACAAGGAACGAACCCCCGTGAAGCAGCGCAACTATCGCATACCGCACGTCTAGGGGTAATAGGGGATTCCCTGAATCCTTGCATATTATTCCTGATCAACAGGAGAATAAACAGGGCCGACAAATCAATATAACTATTTGTTTTCATTCATGTATCTGACCGAACCAACCCCGTCCTTATTGCCAGCCGCACAAGGCCGGGCACATCGTGAATTTCCAGACGTTCCATCAGCTGAGCGCGATGGGTTTCCACGGTTTTGACGCTTAGGTCGAGGCGGTGGGCAATTTGTTTGGTCGAACAGCCTTCAGCGATCAGTTGAAGAATTTCACGTTGACGGCCGGTGAGCTTCCCTAGGGGACTGCTCGATGCATCATCCTGCCGACAATATGCGTCCAGGGTGAATTTGGCCATGGCGGGAGTCAAATAGGTCTCTCCACGACAGACAGCCTTGATTGCCAGTTCCAATTCCGAACGATCCGCATCCTTGAGGAGGTACCCGGACGCACCGGCTCGCAGGGCTTCTTTCAGGTACTCTTCGTTCGTATACATGGTGAGCATCAGAACCTTCGTCCTCGGACACTCCTGTCGCATTCGGCTCGTGGCCTCAAGACCGTTCATGCCGGACATGGCGATATCCATCAAGACCACTTCAGGCTCCAGTTCCTTCGAGACCCTTAGCGCATCTCGACCATCACTCACTTCCCCAATGACCTGAATTCCCTCCAGTTTCTCCAGTAGAGCCCGGAATCCCGCCCGCACCAATGTATGATCCTCTGCCAGCAATACTTTGATTTTCTTCATGTCAATGAGTCCTTGGTGCCTTGGGACGAGGTACCGTCCGGAAAGGAAGCACGAATTTCGGTGCCTACGGACTGAGTTGATTCGATGCTGATCGTTCCACCGACAAGCTGAACCCGCTCTTCCATCCCGGACAGTCCGACGCTGGTACCGACTCTCGCCCCGGATCGGACCGCCTCTTGATCGAACCCGATTCCATTGTCGCGAATCACCAACGTCAACTCTTTCGGAGACCGCTCCAGGAGCACCTCCACCTTGTTTGCCTGAGAGTGCCGCACGACATTGGTCAAAGCCTCTTGCGCGAGCCGAAAACAGGCAATCTCGATCTCGGGCGAGGGCCTGTCGGTCACTCCCTCTGCAGAAAATTTCAATTGCCAGCCCGCGCGTTCTGCTTGTCTGCCCACGTACCATCTGAGCGCGGGCACCAAACCCAGTTCATCCAGCAAAGATGGCCGCAAATCCAAGGCCAGGCTGCGCACGCGCTGAAGTACCTGCGCCAATATTTCCAAACTATCTGCAATCTGCTCCTCGACAGGCCCGCAATTCGGATGCGTTCGAAGCTCCCGCAGATTCAGTTTAATGGCGGTTAATGCCTGTCCGATCTCATCGTGCAGGTCGCGGGCAATCGCGCGGCGCTCCAATTCCTGGATCTCCATCAGGCGGCGCGAAAGGACTCGGAGCCGCTCATTGGCATCACGCAGGTCACTCGTGCGCTCCATGACCCGCAATTCCAACTCTTCATGCGCATCTTTCAGTGCCTTCTGAGCCCGTTTTTGCTCGGTAATATCGGTGTTCAATTCGAGACTGCCGCTCGGCATCCCTGCCGCATCCCGCAGCAGCGTCCACCGACTGGATACCGTGATCTCTCTGCCGGCGCGAGTTTTGTGCACAAGCTCACCTCGCCAGAGCCCTTGCTCCAGGAATGTCTTCTTAATGTCTTCCAACGGGAGCGGGAAAATGGTGTTCAAAAAGTCGTGAATATAGGCCCCCCGCGCTTCCTCTGCCGACCACCCGTACAGACGCACTGCCCCTTCATTCCAATACGTAATCGTATCGCCCAGCAGATCGCGAACCAAAATGGCATCGTTGGCCAAGTCGAGCAGCTTCGCCTGTCGACGAAGCAGTGCCTCGGCCTGTAACTGTCCGCGCCGATCCTTGGCAACGAAGCAGTATCCAACGATGCTTCCAGACTCGTCAGGAATGGCACTCACGGAGAGAAATACCGGAAACCGATGGCCGCTGCGATCAAGATATGTCCACTCGTCCTCGGCCATCCGGCCGATTCCGACCCGGGCAACGATGACGGCGAACGATCCCTGAACCGGGCTTCCCGACTCGGCCGCAAGGATTTCTCTGCGACGACGTAGCTCAGCCGGATCATGAAAGGCGGCCGGTGTCACTTTACCGACAACCGTATCAGCGCCAACTCCAAGCAATCGCTCGGCTGCGCTATTGAAGCTGGTGATGATCCCATCCGGCCTGGTCGAGATGACGAGCACTCTGCTCAGGCCGCCGTCCTGTTGTTCAATCATGTGGCTTCTCGCGCGCCGATACCAACCGACCCCTCCTAAATGGAATGGTCGACTCGGCGTCCAGCGGCCAGGCGCTTGTTGAAGGCGACCGCCTGCCGGCCATCATACTACAGGGCCAGAATTCAGGCGACAGCTGGAAAGAAAGGAGTGCGGATGGACTAAGAGCGGATGTATGAAATCAACGAACGGGTCACGGATCTAGTCACCACGTGTCTGCGGCTCGGATTGACGGCTGACCAACCATACACCCGTGAGAATGAGAACAATACCTGCAATTTCTCGAATCCCGACCGCCTCACCCAGGACCAGGGCTGAGAGCAGCAACGCCGACACAGGAATGAGATTTACGAACACACCCGCTCGCGAGGGTCCTACCCCTTGAACCCCAAACAACCAGGCTTGTTGGCCTAACGCCGTGGCGAACACAATGAGATATCCCACTGCCAGCCAGCCAGAAACAGGCACGGCGCCCGTACCGGTCAGCAACATTTTCTGATCGGTCCAGAGGAGAGGAATCTGCAGGAGCAGCGAGACCAAGAGTGTGGTCCAATTGACGGTCAGCGGAGACAGCCGCTGCATTACCTGACGGCCGCCGATAGAGTACAACGCCCAGCTCACCAGTCCCAATAACACGAGTGCCCCGCCTAGCCAGGGGTGATCCCCGATAGGGGCGTCCCCTCCGACCCCGGAGACAAGCGTCACTCCCGAAAACGAGACCGCACAGCCTCCCGCGACCTTTCTAAAAGGAATATCTCGTACCAATAGAGAGGAGAGGAGCGCCGTAATGGCTGGGCTGGCGCCGATCAGGACGCCAGCGGTTGAGGCCCCGATATAGCGGAGGCCGAACAAAGTCAGCAAATGGTTGCCGAGCACCCCTAACCCCAATAAGGACAGTAACTTGAGGTCGCGTGGCGTCAAGGTCGTGCGCCCGCCTTCGGTCCACCACCACAAAGGTATCAAAATCGCCAAGGCACCGAAGCCGCGTAAGAGGGACGTCTCGACGGCCGAAAACGCGCCCAGTGCTAGCTTTTGCCCGACAATCGAACCACCCCAGACCAAGGCCGAAATGGTGAGCGCCGCATAGGCGGCGGGCGCGGACGCTTTTTCCATGAAGTCAGTTCCTGGATTCGACACAGACGGTCGGTTGAGACCGGCGATCAGCGACTGCTAGTGCGACAATTTTGGAGTGATCACCAGAATGCCGTCTCGAATGGTCGCTAACACGGCCGTGACGCGTCCATCAGCCGCCACGAGCCGATTGAGATCCTGAATTGCCGCCGTACGATCATCTGACGGCGGATCAGTGAGGACGTCACCAGACCACAACACGTTGTCGACAAGAATGACTCCGCGCGGCGAGAGCAATTCCATTGCGCGCCGGTAATAATTTACATAATTCAGTTTGTCGGCATCGATAAAAATCAGATCGAAGGGTCCGGTCAATTCCGCCATCGTCTCCAAAGCTGGTCCCATACGGATCTCGATTTGCCGGCCATGCGGCGACTGCGCAAAAAACCGGCGCGCAACCGCGGCAGACTCCTCATCCACCTCGCACGTGATTACTCGGCCGTCCTCCCCCAGGGCTTCGGCAAAGCAAAGGGCGCTGTAGCCCGTGAACATACCGATTTCGAGGACTCGCTCGGCTCGGACAAGGCGGGTCATGACATGCAGGAACGCCCCTTCCAGCGGGCCCACCATCATTCGGGCATATTCCATTGTGCGCTCGGTTTCCTCACGCAGAGCCCGACGAACCGGAGTTTCTGACAGAGAACAGGCAGCAGCATAGGCCTCGATATCCGGCAAGACGAGGTCAGCCATCGGTTTCACTCCGGAAGACAGTTATGCGACAATTCGCGCAGGCCGCGAATCATACCACGGAACCTCAATAGAGAAAGAGCGCAAAGGTGAAGACATTAAAGTCATTGGAACCGTTGACGAACCGACTGCTGGAAATCCGGCGCATTCAGAGCGCAGCCTCCGTCCTGTCGTGGGATCAGGAAACCTACATGCCCGCTGGCGGCGGAGCGGCCCGCGCCGACCAAATCGCAACGCTGGAAGGCCTGGCCCATGAGAGACTTGTGTCGTCTCAGGTTGAATCCCTGTTGACCGGGTGGATCGACCCCACGACCGGGCAAGCGGCAGAATCCTGGGATGAACCGTCGCGGTCGCTGTTGCGAGAAACCTGGCGCGACTTCAGTCGCGCGAAAAAACTTCCGCCTGACTTTGTCATCCGCCTGAGCCGTGAATGTTCGTTGGCCCAACAGGCTTGGGTGAGCGCGCGGGCAGAAAGTCGATTCGCCAAGTTCCTTCCTTCGCTGAAAACGGTCCTCGCCCTCAAATGTGAAGAAGCCCAACACTTGGGATACCGTGACTCACCCTATGACGCACTGCTGGATACCTATGAGCCCGGGGCGACGGTAGGCCAACTCTCACCACTCTTCGCACAACTTCGTGCGGGACTGGTTCCGCTCCTGAAGCGCGTTCAAGCCAGCGAGGTCACCATCGACGACAGCTGTCTTCACCACCCCTTTGATCAGGCGAAGCAGGTCGAGTTCGGGCGTCTCGTCCTTGTGGCCATGGGATACGATTTTGAGCGGGGTCGACTGGATCTATCGGCGCATCCTTTTACCACTTCGTTCCACCCGACGGATGTCCGGGTCACAACGCGAGTCTTCGAGAAGGATTTGCCGTCCTGCCTCTTCAGCTGCATTCACGAAGGCGGTCACGGCTTGTACGATCAGGGGCTGGACCCACGATATTATGGATCGCCGCTCGGCGAATCCGTATCGCTCGGCTTTCACGAAAGCCAATCGCGGTTGTGGGAGAACTGTGTGGGCCGGTCGCGAGCATTCTGGCAATGCTTTTACCCGATTCTGCAGCACACCTTTCCACAGCAACTGGCCGACGTGTCCCTCGATCAGTTCTATGCCGCAATCAACCGCGTCGCCCCCTCGCTCATCCGCGTAGAAGCCGATGAGTTGACCTACAACTTACACATCATGCTGCGCGTGGAAATTGAACAGGCCCTCATTGAGGGTCGGGCGCGTCCGGAAGACTTGCCCGGCCTGTGGAATGACAGCATGCAGGCCTACCTGGGCGTCACCCCGAAACAGGATGCCGACGGCGTCCTTCAGGACGTTCATTGGTCGATGGGCGCCTTCGGTTACTTTCCTACTTATACCTTGGGCAACCTCTATTCTGTGCAATTTTTCGAACAGGCGAAGCAGGAAGTTCCGCAATTAGAAGAGAAGATAACGGCCGGGCAGTTGGTTCCTCTTCGACATTGGTTGGAACAAAAAATCCACCGGTGGGGACGCATGTTCACTCCAGACCATTTGGCTCGACGTGTCACCGGCCACGGCGTGAGCCCGGAGCCGTTTTTGCGATATCTCGAGGCAAAATACGGGACGCTCTACCGGCTCTGACCTACTGCAGTCGGGGAACAGTATCGTCACATCTGGCACCACCGCACTCGCATAAGCTCCCGAAATACAGGGCTAATCACGCCACGAGATTTATCTAGGGCCATAACAGGGCCCTTCAGCTCTGGCGTGCTATTTAGCCGACATGGTATTTCTCAACCACCTAAAAACTAGGAACATTCTCCTAAAATTTGTACCCTGCTCCGTGGACTGAATCGGCTGCGCACGTGACCAGGGGGTCGAAGGAAAAACGTCGGGCTTATCCCTGGCTAGAAGGGGATTCCCACTTAACCTGGTCTGGGCTCTCGATTCTCTTGGAACACTCCGAGACTAGACGTCATGAAGGAGCGCGTACACAGTGAGTGCCCCGTTTTTCAAGCGAACACAGCTAAATCTGTGCCATGCCGCGGAATCGCACATACGCCACGATCTGCCTGTGCGGCTACGCAGTGGCCTACCGTGGATCAGTAATGCACCATGGGAGAACTGACTGCCGTGAATGCATGCGACACGCTACCTGCCGTCAAAACCGATCTCAACATCCTGCTCGCCGACGATCATGCCCTCCTCCGGCGTGGCCTAAAAGAATTCTTACAGGACTTTCTCATTGAAGACGGATTGACGCCGCACATCGCCGAAACGGCCTCAGCTCACAGTGCTCTTGATCAAATTCGCGCCGCGGCTTGGGATCTGGTGATCCTAGACTTGAATTTGCCTGACATGCCGGGCTTGGAAGTTCTGCGCATTCTCAAATCTCTTCAACCGAGCCTACCTGTCCTGGTGGTCAGCATTTACGCGGAGCAACATTATGCCGCCCGGGCTATTCGCGCAGGCGCCCTCGGATACTTGACCAAGGAAACCGGACCGCAAGAACTTCGCGCAGCCGTATCTCGGATTTTGCAGGGCGGCAACTATTTCCCGCCGCCTCAGCCGGAACAGCTCTCGGACACGATAGTGAGCCGCAACGCATCATGCGCCGACGATCTCCCTGCCGTGTTATCTGACCGGGAGATCGAGGTCCTTCAATGGATTGCGCAGGGACGGCGGCTGACTGAAATCGCCGAGCATCTGAACCTCAGCATTAAAACCGTGAGCACCTACCGATCCCGGCTTCTTATTAAGCTCGGAATGAGAACGACTGCAGAATTAATTCGATATGCCCTGGATCAGCAACTGGTCTGACGCCACTGTTTATCGAGAGGAGGCTCACCTTCACGACACCACCTCCACCAAAACGGGCAGACATCTGTGACATCTTCTCGGGCTATCGCATGGTGATCAATCGCTCTCCATCATCGCTTCGAGTCTGGGGACTATGGCTAATATCCTGATTATTAACGCCGACTCGAATCTCAAACGGCTCATCAAGTTGGCGCTGCCTGGGATGGAACACTTCGTTCAGTATAGTGCCACGTTGCACAATGTCTCCGCTCAGCCTCCTGCATCCAAGCTGGATCTGGTGATTGCCCGCCTCGTCGCCGACGATGATCAGGGACCGGAAGATCTGGTCGACCTGCGAAAAGCCTTTGCGAACGCCCGCATAGTCGTCACCGCGGCCCTGCACGAACCCGCCCTAGAAGGAGAGAAGTTTCAGCGCGTGGTCCGCGAGCTGCAAATCGAGTATTGCCTGCTGGAGCCGATCGAGACGGGGGCCATGCTGCACACGATCCAATCGGCATTGGCTCTTCCCCGACGCCACTAAAACGAACCGTTTTCCGCACTCCTGGCCATGCGATGAGCGGGAATGTTTCTTCTGCAGGGCAGAGTCTCTCCACCTCGAAGCGACCGTACGGGCAGCCCCACCGATCAGGCCACGAACCTCTGGTCAGTAACCCATCGCCACATTCAGCTTCGCCAGATGATTGGCGGACAACAGAAATTCCGCTGAAGTTTCGATTCGCGAAGGAACCAGGAGCGTGGTGTGAAAGACGATATCGCGGATGGGAATTTTGAAATCGGGCTGCTGCGGCGTACTCAACTCTACAGACTCGACGGATTGCATAATAGCCGTGACATCCTGCGGCGCATAGGTGGCGATGACGGCTTGCATGAGGTCGCGAACCTTTTCGTTTGTCTCATTGCCGTCAATACCTTTCATCAGGAGCGGAAGGGCCTCATCACGGACCTGATCCGACGGACTGAAATTTTCGACCCGTTCCTTGCGCCGGAGCGAGGTCAGATCATTATCCAAATCCCGGCTGAAGGCTCCATACGCAAACCGAACGAATTCAAAATGAAAGCCCTTCAGCCCCTTTCCGAACATTTGAAGTTCGCAGAGAAAACAGAGCTGCTGCAGTTTCACGTCGCTCAACAGTCCGTAGGGCTCGGCTAGCGAGAGCACATACAGGAGTAGGGCCCGGTCAACTGTCATTTCGTGGGACTTTCGCAACGATCGAATCTCCTCACACTCGTCGGCAACCGGGAGGACTATAAACAGGCCGCTTCCGATTCGTCAATCGACCATCATCTCCTCGAGGCCCCTCTTGACCCATCGGGGCACTTTCGTCTTTAATGGGCCTCTTTCACGCCGGGTCACAGGCCATGAGCAAAACCCTCAAAGAAATGGACGTGCTTCGCCAGCACTTGGCCAAGCATCAATTGAAGTTAACTCGCCAACGCGAGCTGATCCTGACAGCGTTCCTGCGACAGGAACACGTCACTGCCGAAACCATGTACCATCAACTCGCGAAGAAAGATCCTCATCTTGGTCTCGCCACCATCTACCGCACGCTGAACCTGTTTTGCGAAGCCGGCATTGCTCAGGCCCGACACTTCGGTACCCAGACGCAATACGACAACATCTCCCACAAAGGTCATCACGACCACCTTATCTGCACAGGTTGCGGCACCATTGTGGAATTCGAGAATTGCGAGATCGAGCGGCTCCAAGAGGAAGTCGCAACGAAGAATGGCTTTGTCATCCAGACTCATCGATTGGAACTGTACGGCCTCTGCGCGCGCTGCCGTCATTGACGGATTCCCGTCATATCCGCTATCATCTTGAGACGGCTTATCAATTTCAACTAGGACGCCCGCGGGTGTCCTCACACGTGGAGGCACGCCGCATGGCTTTTTTCCCTCGCACCCTGTTCACCTTGACGCTGATCCTCTCTGCGTTGATCCTATCGCCGTCCGCCGCAATTATCGCGGATGCGGCTGACACGCTTGTTGTCTATTCAGGTCGCGCCGAGCGGTTGATTAAGCCGGTTCTGGACGAGTTCCAATCCAAAAGCGGTATTCAGATCGAACTCCTTTCCTCAGGGACCACCGAGCTAGTCAATCGGTTGCAGGCTGAAGGGGACCGCACGCCTGCCGATGTCTTTTTGACAAACGATGCCGGCAGTCTCGAACATGCGCGAGAGCTCAAGCTACTCCGTCCTATGAATATGCGTGAGGTCGAGCGGGCCATTCCCTCTCAATTCCGCGCATCGGACAACAGCTGGATCGGGCTTTCCGGACGATTCTGGATCGTCGTCTATAATACGAACATGGTGAAGCCCGAGCAAATCAAGTCGCTGCTTGACCTGGGCCAGCCGCAATGGAAAGACAAAATCGCCATCCCGAATTCAGGCAGCGAATATCTTCAGGCAGGTGTTTCGGTCATTAAAACCACGTTCGGCGATGAACGGACCAAACAATTTCTCCACGGACTGAAGACGAACGCGGGGTCGCAGGTCTACCAGAAAAGCTCGCAAATTGTAGAGGCAGTGGCAAAAGGCCAAGTCGCGGCAGGCATCGTCAACCATTACTATATTTATCGTCATCTGGCAGCACAGCCAACAGCGCCCATCGCCGCTCTCATGACCGATCAACAAGAAGGCGGCATGGGAGCCATCATGAATGTGACCGGCATTGGAGTCACCCGCGCCTCGAAACACGTAGACAGCGCCAAACTGTTGATCGAGTTTCTGGTCGCCCAGGCCGGCCAAAAGCTATTTGCAGATTTAGACAAGGAATATCCGCTACATCCTGACGTGAAAGCTGACCCGGCTCTGGTCGACCGGCACAGCTTCCGCGCGGCACTCGTTCCGCTGGCCAGACTCGCTGAATTGCGCGAAGCCACTCTGACCCTGATGGAGCAGGTCGGCCTTCGCTGAGCTGTGTGGCCGACATGCTAACCGTGGCAAAAGTTCCGGCACCGTCTTCACTACAGTGGATCAGCCTGCTCACTGCCGCATTTTTGATTCTCCCAACAGGCTACATCATCTATGTGGCGGTGACGGCCACGCCAGCCGTATGGACTCGTCTCTGGTCCACGCGTATTCCGGAATTGATGGGGAACACGCTGTCGTTGGCCGCCGGCGTCGCGCTGACCACTTTGGTGCTGGGCGTGTCTCTGGCCTGGATTACCGTTCGGTACGATTTCCCAGGCCGCCCCATCTGGGAATGGGCGCTCGCTCTCCCGCTTGCCATGCCAACCTACGTGCTGGCCTACGTCTATGCCCACCTATTAGGGATGGGCGGCCCGGCCGACCAGTGGTGGCACCTGTTTTTCGGCCCTGACGCCCAACTGCCGTCGCCCCAAAGCTTTGTCGGGGTAACCACGATCATGGCCCTCGACACCTTTCCCTTCGTCTATCTCCTCGTGCGCGGCGCCCTCCAGAATCTCAATATCTCGTTTGAAGAAGTGGGGCGCGTCTGCGGCATCACTCCTTTGGCGACACTCCGGCGGGTCACGCTCCCCCTCATTCGGCCTGCCATTGCAGCAGGTCTGGCACTTGTCATCTTGTATGTGATTTCGGACTTCGGCGCGGTCTCCTTACTCCGCTACCAGACCCTTACCTACGCGGTCTACCAACAGATGACCAGCCGATACGACCACACCGCCGCCAGCATCCTGAGCCTGCTGCTCGTCGTGATGGCCATCATCTTTCTCGTGACGGAACGGTGGTTTCGCCAACGCAGTCGCTTCTACCAGACCTCCGGCCGGTACCGACGATCGACTCGGCAACACGCAGGCCCCCTCGGAACAGCCCTCATTACCGGCTACGTGGTCCTCGTCTTCGGAGCCGCGTTTGGTATTCCAGCCGCAATGTTGATCCAATGGAGCGTGGAAGCCATTTCTCAAGGCGCGTTGGATGCACGTTTCCTCGGGTTCATCTGGAACAGCAGTTTTCTCTCAGCGCTGGCGGCCTGCGGCGCCGTGATCATCGGACTTCCGCTGGCCTATCTCGCCAGCCGCCGCCCCTCACGACTGAACATCGCCTGCCTCCAAGCCGCGTACGCCGGTTATGCGCTGCCGGGGCCGGTAGCCGCATTGGCCGTTCTCGTACTCTTCACCCACTTCGCACCGGCACTCTATGGAACGGTGGTCGTGTTGATCGTCGCCTACATTCTGCATTTCCTGCCCGTTGGCCTCCAGTCCATGGAGCCGGCCCTGCAGCAGGTCACTCCCAATGTCGAGGAAGTCGCGCGAACCCTTGGATGCACGACGCACCAAAGCCTTCGACGCGTGACGCTTCCACTCGTCCGCAACGGGTTTATTGCCGCGTGGGTATTGATGTTTCTTCAGACCATGAAAGAACTTCCAGCCACACTGCTGTTGCGACCGGTGGGATTTGATACACTGGCTATCCGCGTATGGCTGGAAGCCAGCGAAGAGTATTATCAACTGGCGGCGCCTGCCGCGTTGTTAATCGTCCTCTTGAGCCTTCCGGCTCTGATGTTGCTGGTTTCCAAGGACTGGCGTGGACATGCCCAGGAGGCCGCCAGGTGAGCCCCGCGAACGAATCAGTAACAGGCGAGCAACACCTCAAGTCTGGGGATATGATCCAGAACGCGCTGGACACAGCCACCGTACGGTCGGCTGTTCTTGAATTGCGGGACGTGTCGTGCGCGTATGAGCCAACTCGCCCGGCCGTCGAAGGCATCACATTCATGGTCCAGCAAGGAGAAATTCTCTGCCTCCTGGGACCATCCGGGTGCGGCAAGACGACTATCCTTCGCGCCATCGCGGGATTTGAGCGGGTTACCACAGGTAGTATCGCGTTATCCGGCCAACTGGTCTCCTCACGCGACACCATGATACCGACCGAACAGCGGCATATCGGCATGGTCTTCCAGGAATATGCACTGTTCCCGCATTTGCGGGTCGAGAAGAATATTGCCTTCGGCCTTCGCCACCTTTCACGGGCTCAGCAGCATACGATTGTCGATGACCTGCTCACGTTAACCGGCCTGCGAGGTTTGGAGCACCGCTATCCGCATGAACTTTCAGGCGGTCAGCAACAACGCGTCGCTCTCGCTCGCGCCCTCGCCCTTCGTCCGGTGCTCCTCCTCCTCGACGAACCGTTTAGCAATCTCGATCCCGATATGGCCAGTCGTATGCGCCAGGATCTTCACGCTCTGCTGAGACAAACCAAGACCACGGCTATTCTTGTCACCCATGATCATGATGAGGCATTTTCCATGGCCGACCGTGTGGCGGTCTTAAACAAAGGGCGTCTGGAACAATTCGATACTCCCGAAGCAATCTACCACCTCCCTACGACCCCCTTCGTTGCTGACTTTGTCGGACAGGCGGACTTTATCTCCGGAGTCGTGACCCATCATCTGGTGACGACCGAAATCGGTGACTTTCCGAATACCCAGAACCTCTCGACGGGCACGCACGTCGTCGTGATGATTCGTCCCGATGACATTCATATCGTCCCGACTAAAGGGGCCGATGCCCGTATTCTTGCACGGCAATTCAAGGGATCTGAGAACGTCTACACGATTCAACTGCCGTCGGGCCAAATCGTGCATAGCAGTGAATCATCGCTTAGTGTGTATCAGGTTGGCACGGCCATTGCCCTGCGTGTGGTAGCGACTCATACGGTCTTGTTCCCGCAACCACCCGGATCTCGGCCGGTGTTGTCGTGACATCATCAGAGCGCTACTTCTGACGCCATGCCGAACACGACGCACGAAGAGATCGATATCGATGTCATGCGGGCTTTCCCGCCGAGCAACAACCGTGAGAGGTGGAGGATCGACGAATGGACGTGCTGAAAAATGCGGTTGAGTATGGGATTATTGGCCTGTTAATCGCCTTGAGCGTCTGGTCGGTAGCTGTCGCGGTCGAGCGATGGCTGTACTACCGACGCGTAAATCTGGCGCAGTTTACAGACGCTCAAACCTTTGAAATGGCGCTGACTAAGCGACTCGTGATCATCGGCACCGTCGCAGCCAATGCGCCGTACATCGGATTGCTGGGCACGGTACTAGGAATTATGATGACATTTCATACGATGGGTACCTCTGGAACGATGGCCGTGAACACCATTATGATCGGGCTGAGCCTGGCCCTAAAGGCAACGGCCGTCGGTCTCCTCGTGGCAATCCCCTGCGTCGTCATGAACAATATTCTTCGTCGACGCGTCGCTGAACTGCTGACGACGTATAAGGTGGAACATGGAACGCGAGGTTAATCAGATCAACGTCATTCCACTCGTGGATGTAATGCTGGTGCTGCTCGTCATCGTCTTGACGACCGCCACCTTCATCAGCACGGGCCAGATTCCCGTCAACCTTGCCAAGGCGAAGGAGGCCGGGGACCATAAAGATGTGCCCGTCGTGGTGACGTTGACCGCCAACGGAGAATTGTTTCTCAATGATCGTCCAGTTCCGGCGGATGGCCTCAGAACCATGCTATTGGCCCACCCACGAGAATCCCTGGTTGTCGTGCGGGCGGACAAAGTGACGCTGCTTGAGCGTTTTGTCTCGGTTGTGGATGAGATCCGTGGTCTGGGATTCCAATCTGTCAGCCTGGAGGTCGTGCGCCTGTGACCGCTCCCCATTCCGGAACGCCGGACGCTTTCGTCCGCTTGAGTGCAAGCGGGTGGATCATTTCCCTCTGCCTGCATGGCACAGCCATCTTTTTAGCAGCACTGTTGGCCGCCAAGATCGGGCTCGCACCGCCGCCATCGTCGTTCCGGTGGGACGTGACAGTGATCAATAGCTCACCTGCAACACTAAGGGTCGTCGCCTTACCCAGTCCCCCGGGTTCTCCTTCGCCACCTCCCCACCTTTCTCCGCGAAACATTCAGAAAGCCTCTACGCGCGCCTCGTCCCCTCGCGCATCTCTTTCGACGGCGTCGCTTCCGCTACAGTCTGCTTTGCCGGTAGAGCATCTCCCCGCAGAAGCCCCTATCATGCCTCCACAAGGAAAGGAGTTACAGCAGCCACTCGAGCGCTCGGCATCCACGCCTACCCCCGAATCGCCGGAAGCCAAACAAGAGCCTCAGCTCAATGCCACTTCCAAATCCCTAGAGCCGCTCCTGGATGTTCCATCCCCCTCTCAGAGTGCGGCCCCCCAGGCTTCAGAGCCGCCCCTGACAAATGCTACACGTCTCCCGGCAAACAGCATATCATCGTTGCCCGAAACGGCCGCAACTCCATCTCCCATGGCGTCACTTGCACCGTTGAGCCTTGCAACTGAGGGTCCGAGAAAACTCGGCTATGGGTGGCTCACAGGAGCGTTACTGCATCGTCTCGAAACATTCAAACAATATCCTGCCACGGCGAGATTACAAGGATTGGAAGGGCGAGTGGTAGTACGAATCGTGATTCAAGAAGATGGACACATTGCGTCCGCCACAATCGCAAAGAGTTCCGGACACAGCATACTCGATCAGGCTGCACTGGAAACGATACGACAAGCCTCGCCAATTCCTCTCTCCCAGCCACTCGAAAAACCTTCTGTCACGATGCAAATCCCCCTCGGTTACTCCCTGGCCCGATAAGCCGGAAGGTCATCCCTGGCAGGGGAGCTGTTCCCAACCCCTTAAAACCCTCTCGTTGTCGAACGTCAACACATAGGCTCGACAGCCAGCTCCTCGCACTTGACCGCCGAAACTCGCCGTCCCGCTGCCACGTTCGAAATAGGTCCAAGCTTCTCCGCCGTCGGCGGTCGCTTGGGTTTTGTGTGCTGTTCCGTAGCGTTTCCCGACCATATCCTGCGTTGCCTGGTTAATCGCATCCTCAAAGTACTTGGAACCGCCACTACATGCGCTCAATACCAATAGACTCAGCACCATGCTCACGAACCTAGTCCTCCAACACCGATGACCGGCCGAGCAGGAAGCGGAACTTTTATCTCGAATAGCATTACTCACGGCTTTCATTCATTCTCACCCTCCCTTTCAGATAGGAAGAAATCCAAACCGCGCCGCTACGATCTACAATCACCGCACCGACTCCCGGCAATCGCTCGACCAGCGCCAGCCCTCTCTCACGTCCCATGACGAAAATTCCGGTGTCCAGACCATCCGCCATTAGCCCATCACGAGCAACTACGGTTACACTCTGACAATCACGCGCCGGCTGCAGGGTGATCGGGTCCAGAATATGGTGATAGCGCACTCCGTCCTGCTCAAAATATCGCTCATAGTCACCGGCCGTTGAGACGGCCTCATCCTGAAGATCGATGAAGGCCAGCACTGCCTCTTCCCGGCGTGGATGTCGAATACCAAAGGGAAATTTCATGCCACCTGGAAGTTGCCCGAAGGTCCGAATATCTCCCGATAGAGCCACAACCCCGGCAGTGGCTCCGGCCTTTTGCATGGCGGCAACAGCCATGTCCGCGGCAAAGCCCTTGCCAATGCCACCAACATCCACTCGCATACCAGGCTTAGCCAAATAAACCGTGCGCTGCTGGGCGTTCACATCCAGCGAACCCAAATCGGTGAGTGGTCGCACGGCTTCCAAAAGTGAAGCTGATGGGACTTTCTGCCGATCGAGAACGCTCCAGGCTTCAACCGCAGGACCAACAAGAATATTGAAGCTGCCCTCGGTGATTCGCGTCATCTCAAGCGAGGCTTCCAGCACCTTCAGCGTGTCTGGGCTGACCTGAATGGGGTTCCTTCCCGCTGCGGCGTTCACTCGTGAGAGTTCACTGGTTGCCATCCAGGTACTGAGCAATTCTTCTAACCGATGAACTTCCCTAAATCCAGCCGATGCCGCCTCCTGCGCATCCTGGCGATTCAACGCCACTGAAGTAATCGTCACCAACGTGCCCATCTGCATCTGTGTTCTTTTCACGACGACGGGGGTTAGTTCACTCCTTGTCGCCGCACATCCAGAGAACAACAGCAGACAGGCCAAATACCACACTCCAAAGAAATATCCCACGGACAATCGCCCACCTCCGGTGGATCGGCCACACAGACTACGGATACTCATTCAAATACTGCTTCCCGTTATTGGCCTCTGCCACGGGCTGAGAAGCGACATAAAGAAGCCCATATTCTCCGGCCACGAGGCCAAAAGTAAATCCCCATCTCTGCTTGCAGGATCCTTACATCGTCACCCCGGTTTGCTGAATCCGGCTCGATATGTAAAGCGAGCACTCCGGAAGCGATCATCCCGTCGCTTCAGACTTGACATTCTCGCGCTGATCGGGATATTAATAATCGTTCTCAATTTCACGAACGCAATACATCGATTACTATGACACCTAGCAACAATTCCATACCCTCTTTGTGCCAGGACAGCGAAACACGCTGTGAGTGCGGTCAACTCATCGCCAAAGTCCGCGGTCAGGGGATCGAACTCAAATGCAAACGCTGCAAGCGCATCGTCGTCATCCCATTTACCTCTATCGAAGGCTGGGGCGCAGTCACAGCATGATTCGATCTACGAAAGGAGGCCTCGCCAACCGGACCACTTCCGAACCTGATTCTCGTGGATTTATTTCCCAGGTAGACCAGAGACCTTTGAGTCCCGAGTCCAACAAAAACCTTACTCGCGGATGGAGGAACCCATGAAGATCCGGGCAATCCTCGGGGCTCTCGTTCTGGCCAGTCTACCGGTGATGCCGGCGTTGGCGGAAAACATGACCCCGGAGGAGATCAAGAAACTGGTTGACGAAGCAGTCGAGAAGCGACTGCAGGAACATCAACGTCGTGAAAGCGTCACACCACAAGGACAGGCCGAAGCCACCCCCCCCCCACAGTATCCGGTTTCATCCGGTCCGATTACTGACATTCGCGTTGAGCGAAAAGGAGAGGAAAAGATTCCGTTAGGGTTTGGATCGACCGGATCCGGGAAACTGGTTTATGCCAAACCGTTTCTAAGCGCTCCAAAAGCCACGGTCGGCGGATATGCTGACGTCATGTACAACTCTCTGTCTCGACAGAATTTGGACAATCCAAGCCGTAATTCCTTTGGGCAACAACGCTTGGTACCTTTCATCTACGCAGATATTACCGACCACATCAAATTCGCAACAGAAATTGAAATTGAACGTGGCGGACCAAACGCGCCCCAGGGCACGGACGGTTCCATGCAAATCGAGTTTGCTCAATTGGATTATCTCATTAACGAGTCCATCAATCTTCGAGCCGGTATCTTATTAATGCCCGTCGGCAAGTTTAACTTACTGCACGACTCACCATTGAACGATCTCGTCGACCGACCGATGGTCTCACGCATCGTAATCCCCAGCACTTGGTTCGAAGCCGGAGCCGGTATTTACGGAACCCTATATCCCTCATCACGCTCGAAATTGGATTACGAAGTCTATGCGGTCAACGGAATGAGCCAGACAGCAGGCGGCATCACCGACCTCGGAGTACGAAGCGCTAGAGGCAGCGTGTCGCGCGATCGTGATGATAATAAGGCCGTCGTGGGCCGTATCGCGTTTAGCCCGATGCTGGGCATTGAGATCGCAGGATCTGGTTACCATGGTGCATACAAGCCGGCGGCTGGCGCCGTAGGGGCAGGCTACATCGACATGTTTGCTTTGGACTGGACTCTACAAAGAGGGCCGTTCGAAATCATTGGAGAATCGGCTTGGACGAGAATCAGCAACAACAATGCGACCGGCGTTGCCAATAGAGGTATCGGCCCGGCCGGCATGCAGGGATATTACATTCAAGGGAATTATCATTTCATGCCGGAATTCTTGAAAAAGTGGGCCCCTAGTCACTTTACCGATGCCTCCACGTTTACAGCCGTCGTTCGGTGGGAGCAGGTTAACACCGACACGGACGATCGCACGAAGCAGAATGCCTTGGGTGGTCAGCGAAAACTTGAGCGTCTAACCCTCGGTCTCAATTTCCGGCCGATTGAGGACACAGTAATCAAATTCGATTGGCAATTTAATACTCAGCAGGATGCAAAGGGACTGGTCGCCGCCGGAGACCTCGGCAATGCAGGCAGCCCGTTGAATGGAAACGGATTCTTAATCCAGGCAGCCACGTACTTCTAACCACCGCTCGTCCAGACCTTCCTGATCAGGAAGGTCTGGACGGCTTCACACATACTGATGTGATATGACACGGCACTGCCGCCCCCTCAGCTTCGTTCTTGTCACCCTCCTCACCGCCTGCACCTCGCTTGGCGGGATGGAGCAACGATTTGCCGTCTGCAGTTATGACCATGCCTGGGAAGCCGCGCTAGATGCAGTCAAAGATCGCGCGATCGCGCGGCAGGATAAAGCATCAGGAGTGATCGACACCGCATGGCTTGAAATACCAATGCCGGGACGGACCTTTGGTGCCCTTCAGCGAGACTTGGGAGACAGCAAAGATCGGTCGCGAATTTCACTAGAAGTCAAACGCCTGAACGACGTCACAAAAATTGGCTTTATCGAGGAGCGACAGCGGTGGGCATTTCGTGGGGGGTCGCGCCTGTTCGGCTGGACGGACACCCAACCCTCGGCTGAGATCATGACCGACATACAAAACCGGTTAGACACCAAATTGAAGGAGCATGGATGTTCTGTACATTGAGTGCGTACCGCACCTTAACCACAGTCGTGCTACTGATGACTTCATCCCTGCCAGCATTGGCGACGGAGAAAGTCTGGGATAATGAACTGCGCCGCTACTTAAAGGACGAAGATTTCAAGTACGAAGAATTCATGTCCGAAGAAGAGGCCGTGAAGACGATCCTTGCGAAATCCCAACGTATCCGGAAAGAACTGGTCAGGCTCTCACAGGACAAAAAGGAGCTGATCGAACAACGCATTGGGTGGAAATTCCCTGAAGATTCGTTCGACCTGTATATCGGCGAGACTGGAGACAAGGTGGATGGTTATGCGATGATCCACCACACCATCGGCAAATATAAGCCAATGACCTACATGGTCGGAGTCGATGCCAAGGGAAATTGTACGGACGTCGAGCTACTGGTGTTTCGCGATGCGAAGGGTAGCGAGGTGGGGAAAAAACGGTTCAATTCCCAATATGACGGCAAAAGCGTCTCAGATCCCATTCGGATCAACAAAGACATTATCAACATCAGCGGAGCCACCATGTCCGTCCGTTCAATGAATGCCGGCGTCAAACGCGTGCTGGTGCTAGTGGACGAGCTCTACCTGAAACCAGCTGGCTTAGGAAGCGACGCAGTCGCCATACAAAAGGCTGAGAGAGGAATCTTGGGGACCCTGTTCGGCAACTAAGGTCGTCGGGACACTGCAGAGGCATGCGAAATTTTAATGCTCGATTCCGTCTGCGTGACTCGGATCGCCACATCAGATTGCTGTACACGCAGTTCTTATTCTTGATGCTGGCAGGGTTTCTCTTCTCCTTCTTCTGGGCCCACAGCATGACCAACTTAAGTCTACAAGGAATCGCGGATCACTATCGCGGCTCTGACGCGACTTTCGGTGAGCCGATGTCATTTCGAGAGTTGGCCGAGGTCACGCACTTTCATTTGTTTACCATGCCCGTGGTATTCATGATCCTTGTGCATGTCCTTTACCTCACACAAGCTAGTCACACCACCCAAATTTGGCTGACATGGCTTTCGTTCGGAGGCGTGGCGCTGGATTTGATATCTCCTTGGCTCATTAGCTACATCTCGCCTATTTTTGTGCTCACCATGTTGACTGGGGACATCCTCATGATGGGCAGTTTTCTTGCGATGATGGCAATTCCGCTCTACGAAATGTGGATTTTGAAGCAGCCGCTCATGGCCGGGAAGCGTGGAGAAGAATCATGATCGCCTAGTGAAAGTCTGTTGATCCCGTTGCGGCCAGAGGTATTCAGCCCCGAGCCCAAGATCATTGATATGGTCTTGGGCTCTGACATTTTGGAGGACTTCCATGTATCGCTCGACACCACCGACACCGATAAAGTCCCAGCTCATCCAGGACCTCGGCCGTCAACTCTCTGCCCTGAGTGACCTGCAGCTTCCCCCTCCGTCGCTCGAGACAGTCCGGTTGCTCCAGCTTCAGCGTCTGGCACGACGGATCGAAACCATTATCCCCGGGCACTTCGGACATGGAGAACGCACCGCGCACTATGCCCTATTGCTGGCGGAGCCCGTGGGACTTACTGGGGAACAGCGCCTCAACTTGCACTATGCGGCATTGCTGCATGACATTGGACTTCTGATGATGCCGGACCACCTGCTCGGCACGGCAACCCCTCATACACTGAACGACTATGCCCTAATTCAAAGCCATCCCCGGGAAGGCGCCGCACTCCTAAGCCAATACGCATTCCTCCAGGATCCGGCACGGCTAATCGCCCATCATCATGAGCGGTGGGACGGAGCCGGGTATCCCTATGGACTCCGCGGGGACTACATCCCCGGCTCGGCGAGAATTCTTGCAATTGCCGATGTGTTTGACAGCATAGCCAGCCGTACTAATTCGTGGGACAGCGCCCTGCGAACGCTTCGCGTCTCGGCCGGATCCCAGTTCGATCCAACTTTCTGCGCCATCTTCTACGACCTGATACAGAATTACGATCACCATCGCGCACATCATGTCCCCAATGCAGTGAATGCCGCCATGCACTCCGAGCTGGCGACAGAACATTCGACCGCATGTATCTGACTCGCTGAGGCAGCTTACAGATCGTATCGTTAGGACCACGACCATACTTTGGGGCATGCCACATCGCGACGGAGGGCATTATGTCGGGCAAATCATCCACCTCGGGGATTTCTTTTGATCGTCTGCGCAGCTTCTCATCCGAGCTTCGAGGAGGGTCGCCACAGTGGGCAGATCGATTGGAGAAGGTCAGAACGGAACAGGATCTCGGCGACCTTATATGCGATCTTTTCAACCTGTCACATACCATTCTTCCAGAGAAGCAGTCCTCGTCCAAACCCCACCCATTACCCACGCGTATTACAGCCTTTATCAGCGAGAACCTGCATCGTGGTATGACATTGAAAGTTTTGGCGAACTTCCTTGGCTACTCGGAAAACTATTGTTCAGATCTGTTCTCCCGCATCATGGGTGAACCGTTTTCCAAGTATCTCCGTCGGCAGCGACTTGAACGCGCCAGTACACTCCTTACCACTACCGAACACACATTGGCAGAAATTGCGTCAGCGCTCGGGTTCAGCGATCAATTCTCGTTTTGTCATTTCTTCAAGCGTGCTACGGGACAGCTTCCCATGAACTTTCGCTCCATGAGTGCTCGGCCGCACAGGGAGCCATTACAGAACTTCCAGCACGACCCCTCCGGCCCCACCCGAGGCGAGCGCTCTCATACCCGGAAATGGATTGCATAGTTTTTGATCGGGAGGCGGGAAAAGCAGATCAAGCGCTATGTGCGGTCAATTGGCGAATCCGGACGGGACAAGAAAAAGGCGGGTCGGCAAGTCCCCTATGAACTCGCCTGACCCGCCATCACATTCAATCAATATGCGCTAAGACTTTTCGGCGGTGAGTTGCTCCGCCAGATACCGCTCTTCTCCAACTTGCTTGATCGTTCGAAGCTGGGTCTCAAACCAATCGATATGTTCTTCCGTATCGATGATCATGTCCTCCAGCCGATGCCGAGTGGTGAAATCACCGACCTTGGCGCAGTGTGCAATGCCTAGACGGAGTGCATCCGCGTCCTGACGCTCAAAAGCCAAGTCGGCATCCAGCAGTTCCGACACCTTCTTACCCGCCGCCACGGCATCCAAATGATCCATCACCGGAGCTCCCCCGAGGTAGAGGATATGGTCGATTAAACCGGAGGAATGACCGACTTCCTCCTGAGCCAGATGCTCAAAATGATCGTGGAGTCGACCATACCCCCAATGCTTGCAGAGGGCCGCGTGCAATAAATACTGGTGGACCGCCGTCAGCTCACTGACCAACACCTTATTCAGTATATCGAGGACTCCCTCTTTCGCCTTCATGCGCATTCCCCTCTCTTCGTCACGTCCGGAGCGGGCCTAACTATCTTTCTTGATTTGCTCAGCCAGGTAATTCTCAAGCCCAACCTGCTTGATCGTTTCCATCTGGGTCTCAATCCAATCGATGTGTTCATCCACGTCCTTGGCCATGTCCTCAAACATGTGTCGCGTCGTAAAATCCGCGACCTTGGTGCAATGCACCACCCCTTCGCTCAATAGAGCAAGCATCTCCTGCTCGGCCTTCAGATCCAGCTTCAACTGCTCAGGAACGGTTTCACCGATATGCACCGTATTCATCCGTTGAACATTGGGCACGCCTTCCAAATAGAGAATGTGAGTGATCAATTCGTCTGCATCTTTCATCTCATCGATGCTGCGATCCCTGACCGTGTGATGGAGCCGTTCATAACCCCAGTTGGCACACATCTTTGCATGGACGAAATATTGATTGATGGCGGTAAGATCCGCCGTCAGCACTTTATTGAGCAATTCGATGACGCCTTGTTTAGCCTTCATATCCCCCTCCTCCAGCCGTAAAGTGTCTGATGGCCTGCGGACTCATGATTGGCTTGCATGCTGCAAGTGCCTAATTACCAATAATTGTACTCCTTACTTAGAGATTCTCGAAAGCCTTGTCAACCATTGACATACGTATTTATGAGGGCAGTTATCAACATCGCCGAGAACGCTTCTCATTGTTCGCATCAGAATATACGTGCTGGATCGAGCAAACGGGAGAAGGCTGGCCAGGATGGGACGGAATCACGAGTGAAGCGTAGGGATGAAGGGTAGCAGACGCAACGAAGCCTGAGCTGCGGTTATCCCGCTTCGCGGTAGCCGCACTCTTCTTCATTGCGGCATTGCACAGAGCGGCCTGCCTGCTTACTGACCTTCTCAATAAGAAACGGTGCCTGACACTTGGGACAGGGCTTATTGATCGGTCGATCCCACAGAGCATATTCACATTGCGGGTAACGGCTGCACGAGTAGAAGTTTCTCCCTTTCTTCGTGCGCTTTTGTACCAGATCCCCGCCGCACTCAGGTTGTGGACATTTCACTCCCAAAGCAATCGCTTTGGTCGTTTTACATTCCGGATAGGCAGAACAGGCTAAAAACTTTCCGAAGCGGCCCGATTTGACCACCATGGGGCTTGAGCATTTCTCACACTTTTCGTTCGTCGTCTCCTCAAGCTTGGGAACAATCTTGATCGTTCCGTCGGGAAGTTTTTCGAAATTCTGAGTATTCTTACAGGGAGGATCTTCTTTGTACCCGGGGCAGGCTAAAAACTTTCCGTTTCGCCCCCACTTGATCTCCAACATGCGGCCACACTTTTCACACGGCAGGTTGGTCGGCGGCTCGACGATGTCTTTCGGTCCGGGAATACTTTGCGCCAGTTCCATGTCCTTGACAAACGGGGCATAAAACTCCCTGACCGCCGATACCCATGGCTTCGTACCCTCCTCCACTTCGTCAAGTTGCTCTTCCATGTGAGAGGTGAATTCTGTGTCCAGCAGATCCGGAAAGCCCTTCAACAAAAAGTCATTGACCGTCCGGCCCGTTTCGGTAGGCAGAAAGCGACCCTCGACCTTTTCGACATACTTTCGATCCTGAATCGTAGAAATGATGGCCGCATAGGTCGATGGACGACCGATGCCCTTTTCTTCCAGTTCGCGGATCAACAACGCCTCATTGTATCGGGGCGGCGGTTGGGTAAAATGCTGCTTCGACAGAAGGCCAGGCAGGGTCTGCCCCTCCTGAGCGATCAGATTCAGTGACTCTCCTTCACGGAGCGCTGGAAGCTGCCGGTCCGATTCGTCCTCAGAATCTTGCTCATTTTTCGGCTTCTGCGACGGTAATTCCTTGTCGGTTCCTTCCAGATAGACGGCCGTATGGCCGGGGAATTTAACGACCGTGCCGGTTGTGCGAAACATATAACGTTCCGGCACCCCTACCGGACTCGAATCGACACGCGTGACATCCAGGATAGCGGGAACCATCTGCGAAGCAATAAATCGATTCCAGATTAGCTTGTAGAGGTTGTATTGATCCTGCTCCAGAAACTGTCGGATGGATTCAGGATCGCGAGCCGCCACCGTCGGCCGAATAGCTTCATGCGCTTCTTGAGCCGCCTTTTGCGTCTTGTATACGTTCGGGGTAGCCGGCAAATACTCCTCGCCGAATCGCTCCCGGATCACTACTCTCGCGTCCTCAGTTGCCTCCTGTGAAATTCTCGGCGAGTCAGTTCGCATATAGGTGATGAGGCCAGTCTGACCTTCAGCTCCGATCTCCACCCCTTCGTACAACTGCTGCGCCAGGGTCATGGTTTTTTTAGGCGTGAAGTGTAATTTCCTGGCGGCTTCCTGCTGAAGTCGGCTGGTGATAAAAGGGGCAACCGGGTTCCGTTTTTTTTCTTTTCGCTCGATCGAGTGAACGACAAAGGGTTTTCCCTGCACTGCGTTGAGAATCTGTTCGGCCTCCGCACTTGTGCCGATATCGGCATCCTGCCCGTTAATGGAATGCAACTTCGCCTCGAAGGCCGGCGGGTTATCCCCCCGCAAGAGCGCGACAATGGACCAATACTCTTCTGCTCTGAACTTCTCGCGT
Source organism: uncultured Nitrospira sp. (assembly GCA_964556305.1). Taxonomy (GTDB): domain Bacteria; phylum Nitrospirota; class Nitrospiria; order Nitrospirales; family Nitrospiraceae; genus Nitrospira_A. The sequence continues at coordinate 76,011 of CAZKVY010000007.1, forward strand.
TCCTGTTCCCGGTCGCAAATAAGCCGCACCGCGACGGATTGGACTCGCCCCATGCTGAGACCGCGACGCACCTTTTTCCACAACAACTGACTGCCCTGATACCCCACGATTCGGTCCAGTACCCGGCGCGCCTGCTGGGCCTGCACCAACTTCATGTCGATTTCGCCCGGCGACTTCAACGCGCGTTTGATGGCCGATTCCGTAATTTCGTTGAAGAGCACACGGTAGACCTTGCCGTCTTTCTTCTTTCCTTTGCCGTGCAGCTCCTGCGCGATATGCCAGGCGATCGCCTCGCCTTCACGATCAGGGTCCGGTGCTAAAAACACCGTATCAACTTGCTGGGCCTTCTTCTTGATGTCTGCAAGGACTTTGGATTTACCTTTGATCGTGACGTACTGCGGCTCGAAATCATGTTCCAGATCGACTCCCAGCTTGCTGGTCGGTAAATCTTTGACATGTCCGACGGAGGCCATGACGGAATAGCCGCGACCGAGATACTTGGTAATGGTTCGCGCCTTGGTGGGGGACTCAACGATGATCAGAGATTTGGCCATGTGGCTCCACGTTCCTAAGTAACTTGGCTCAGACTACCACACCCACTATAACAAATATCGAGACCCTGTCAGCTCTAATCTCTCAATGAATTTCCGTTGAGAGGCGCACATACTCGTTGCCGGGCAACTGACGAACACAATTTTTCAATTCCATGGAAAGCAGCGACGCCACAACCTGCGCGGCCGGGAGCCCGCTGCGTCGAATGACATCATCAACCGACTGCGGCAGCATCGATAAGGCATCATACACCATTGTCTCCTCGGTCCCTAGTTGCACCACCGGTCGCTCTGCTCGCGTGCGGGCGCCGAGCTGTTCGCGAAACGCGGCATCAAGTTGGGGCAACAATTCATCCAGGACATCCTGCGCAGATTCGACGAGTCTCGCGCCGTCCTTGAGGAGGCTGTTGGGGCCGCGACTATTCTCCGCCCTCACAAAACCAGGCACGGCAAACACTTCGCGTCCCTGCTCGCCTGCTAATCGCGCGGTGATGAGCGACCCGCTTTCGAGAGCGGCCTCGGTCACTATGACGCCTAACGACAGCCCGCTGATGATGCGGTTACGTCGAGGAAAGTGATAGCTATGCGGCGCGGATCCAAGCGGAAGCTCTGAGAGTACCGCTCCTTGCCGCTCAATCGCCGCGCGGAGCGGACCATGGTCGGCCGGATACGTGCGATCCAACCCGCATCCCATCACGGCAAGCGTCCGTCCCTTGCCCTCAAGGGCACCGCGGTGCGCGGCGGCATCAACTCCGCGGGCCAACCCGCTGACAATCGTAAACCCCATGCCGGCCAATTCGCAGGCCAATTCTTCGGCCAGCACCCGGCCAGCCGCGCTGACCTTCCTCGTCCCGACGATCGCCACCGCCTGCCGATCACGCTCCAGCAAAGTGCCCTGGACATACAACAGCGGAGGAGGGTCTGGAATCGTTCTGAGAGGCTCAGGATACTGCGGATCGAGGTACGTCAACACTGTGATCTGACGGTGCTGCAATGCCGCCAGTTCTCGGTCAAGCTGTTCGACTGCATCTGGATCGGGCCCGAGGCCAATGGCTTCGATCAGCGGGGGCCGGCACCCGACGGCTTCCAACCTGGCCTGGGTCGCCGACAGCACCGCCTCAGGAGACCCCATTGCCTGTACCAACTTGAGCAGAAGGGCATCGCCCACACCGGAAATGGCGCGGAGCATCAGCCAGGGGCGAAGAGATCGATTACTCACTATCGTCCGAGTTCATCACACATGGTTGGAACGACCCAGTGGCCGTTGTGCTGGAGAAGTCGCTGTCAGGGACGAGGCGCTGGCGTGAAATGAGCCACTCCGGCGCCTGACCGCATTACATCACGACCAAGTCGAACTGTTCTAAATGTAACCGATCGTCCGGAGTTACCAGAATTTTGGCGCTATACCGCCGTTCAAGTTCTTCAACGCCGGGCTGCTCCTGTTCTTGTAACAGGAGGGCGACGGCGGGATGCGCTCCGACAACGACTCGTTGCTGCTCGATTTCGTGACCGAGTCGCCGCACTTCCCTGAAAATTTCATAGGCCACCGACATGGGAGATTTCGTATACCCGCGCCCATCGCAGTAGTGGCAGGGTTCGGACAGTGACCGGAGCAGATCCTCTCGCACACGTTCGCGAGAAATCTCGATCAATCCAAGATCAGAAACCCTGGAGATTCTGGTACGGGCCTTGTCCGAAGACATGGCATCCACCAGTGCATGGTACACTTTGTCCCGGTTCTTTTCCCGCTCCATATCGATGAAATCGACGATGATGATCCCGCCGATCCCTCGTAACTTGACCTGGTACGCAATCTCTCTCGCGGCTTCCAGGTTGTTGCGCAGAATGGTTTCTTCCTGATCGCGTTTACCGACAAACCGGCCGGTATTCACATCAATCACCGTCATCGCCTCGGTGTGATCGATCACCAGGTACCCGCCCGACTTGAGCCATACCTTGCGGCTCATCGCGCGAGCGATTTCCTGTTCCACCCCCAGGTAATCGAACAGACTTTCTTCCTTGTCGTAGAAATGAATGCGCGATGTCTGTTCCGGCGAAAACCGCTGCACAAACCCCTTGATCGCGTTATATTCCTCGCGCGAATCAATCAATAACCGATCGACTCGACGGCCGAAGAGGTCCCGCACCACGCGGAAGCTCAAGCTCAAATCGCTATGCAAAAGGCTCGGGGCAGGCTGCTGATCACGCTTAGTCAACACGTCCTGCCAGAGGACATGCAGGAACTCCACATCGGAGCGTAATTCCTCTTCCTTGACCCCTTCGCTCACCGTCCGCACGATGTAGCCGAAGCCCGGGCGCCTGGCTCGTTTCATGATTTCTTTCAAGCGTGCGCGTTCCTCATCACGAGGAATACGACGAGAGACGCCGATATGCTCGACGGTGGGCATGAACACCAGGTACCGCCCCGGCAAAGACACATACGTGGTCACTCGCGATCCCTTCGTGCCGATCGGGCCTTTGGAAATCTGCACCATGACTTCCTGTCCTTCGGACAGCAGCTCCTCGATGGGCTTTGAGCTTTGACGCTTGGGCTTGGGCATCTCGGAATCTTTATTGTCTTCGTCGTCCCCCTCGACGAGGGTATCCCCCGGCTCAATATCAATGGAGAGGTCAGACACATGCATAAACGCAGCCTTCTCCAGCCCGATATCGATGAAGGCCGCCTGCATACCCGGCAGCACTTTCGCCACCCGCCCTTTATAAATGTTGCCGACGTAATCCTGATCCTTGGCGCGGTCGCCATACAGATCCGTAACGACGCCATTGTCCAGCACGGCGACGCGGGTTTCTTCCCGCGCAATACTGATTGCTATCTCCACACCCATACACGCTCCTTTAACCCCAGATCGGCCGGATCGGCAGACGCACGCGGACGCTTGTCCGGGTTCTCTCGTCCTGCCGACTGTCCCGCGCCAACCTGGTTCACATGGTTATTTCACAACAAGTCGGCCCCTGTCCAGGCATCGCCTAGTAAAACAGTGTCAGCCGACGTCGCTTGACGTTCAATAACAGCCCCAATGAGGCCATCGTCATGATGGTCGCGCTGCCTCCATAACTCACGAGAGGAAGCGGAATACCCACGATGGGAAACATCCCTGCGGTCATTCCGATATTGACCACCACGCAAAAACACAACATGGCAACAATGCCTGCCGCAAGTAACGCTCCCAGTGTGTCCTTCGCACGCGCGGCAATCTCCAATGACACCCATATCAGCGCGATAAACAGGGCCAACAGGACCAGGACACCGACAAAGCCCCATTCCTCCGCATAGACCGCGAACACAAAATCGGTATGGCCTTCTGGGAGAAACTTCAGCTGACTTTGTGTGCCGCCATACAGCCCCTTCCCCGACAGTTCTCCTGAACCTATGGCAATTCTCGATTGCAGCGCATGGTAGCCCTTACCGCCAGGATCATAGTCAGGATCCACGAAGGCCATGACCCGTTCGCGCTGATAATCGTGCAGTGACGCCCAGACCATTTCCCATACAAAGGGGAAGAGCATGACCGAGAGCAGGAGGATGATCCCCAATGCCTTTGACCGGACGCCGACCATCAATAACATAGCCGCATAGACGGCCAAGAAGCTCAACCCGCTTCCCAAATCCGGCTGTTTGAGAATTAACAACAGTCCCGGTAAGACGATCAGTCCCGGCAACACTACCCGGTGCAACCACCCCACGCGCGAGGCACGCGAGTAATAGTTTGCCAGGACCAGAACCAGAACTAACTTCGCAAATTCAGACGGCTGAAACGCAAACGGCCCTATGGGAATCCATCGCTGGGCTCCGCGGCTTGATTTGCCCATGAACAACACGATTGCGAGCATGATCAAAATCACCGCGTAGGTCGGATAGGCCAAGCGTGCAATCTTGTGATAATCGGACAGATACATCACCAGAAATGCGATGGTTCCCAGCAGAATCCAGACCAGCTGTTTGAGGTAAAACGGGAAGGCCGTGTCCTGAGAATGCGTCACGCTGTAGATCGACAACACCCCGACCGACAGGATGACCGCGATCAGCCCCATGAAGCGAAGATCGAAACTATCCAACCCTCGACTGTCGATCACCCGATCAATCATCACGTCTTCGGCCGCGCATCGACCGGCACCGCCGGCGACTTTGCTCGCCCGCCTGCCGGCCCCCCCTGAAGCACCTGGGGATAGGCTTTCACATAGGCTTCAATGACATCCTTCGCCAAGGGCGCGGCAGCCGATCCACCATGCCCCATATGTTCAGCCAGGACGGCGACGGCAATACGCGGCGCGTCCACCGGGGCAAAGGCCACAAACCAAGCATGGTCCCGGAATTTTTTCGGGATGTCTTTCTCAGGCCCCGTACGTAACGCCGCCGTCTGGGCGGTCCCGGTTTTTCCCCCAATCGTCACCAATGGGGACTTTGCACGGGTCGCCGTTCCCTTGGTCACCACGTCGGCCAGCGCCGCTTTGATGAGTGCAATGGTCGCCGGCTTGACCGCCACTTTTCCGCGCACCGTAGGCGGAAACTCCGCCCGTTCTCCGGTCGTGCGATTCATCACGGCCTGTACCAGGCGTGGCCTTATCGACACGCCGTCGTTCGCCACTGTTCCGATCACACTGGCCATCTGCAAAGGCGTCACCGTGACATATCCTTGTCCGATCGCGGCGGAAATGGTTTCACCCGGATACCAGGGCTGATTCCGCGCCTTCTGTTTCCAGGCGGTAGACGGAACAATTCCCACGCGTTCCGACGGCAGCTCGACTCCCGTTTCCTGACCGAGCCCGAATTGCTTCGCGTATTCGGCGATCGTGTCGATGCCCATGCGCTGCCCGACGGTATAAAAATACACGTCGCAGGAGTGGATCAAGGCCTCGTTCATGTCGACCGATCCATGGCCGCCTTGTTTCCAGTCATGAAACAATCGATTGCCGAACTGATAGCCACCGTTGCACCGCACCATCGTCGAAGGCGTCACTGTGTTGGATTCGAGGGCGGCCGCCGCCATGACGACCTTGAATGTCGAGCCCGGGGGATATTGGCCTTGGGTCGCTCGATTGTTCAGCGGCCGCCGTTCGTTCTGAACGATTTCCACCCATTGCTTGTTCGTCAATTCTTTTGACAACACGTTCGGGTCGAAACCCGGGCGGCTGGCCATGGCCAGAACATCGCCATTAGTTGGATCCAGCGCCACGATGGCGCCTGATTCCTCCCCTAACAGGTCCTCGGCGATCTTTTGCAGTTTGGCATCGATGGTCAAATAGAGATCGTCACCCGCGAGGGGCTTGTCCGACACGATGGCACGCTTTTCGTGGCCGAGTGCGTCCACTTCGACACTCTTTTGCCCCGCGCGCCCGCGTACCTGCCGGTCGAACCATTTCTCAACGCCATACTGCCCGACAATGCTGCCTTGATGGAGGTCCGCGAAATCCGGCTTCTCGAGTTGATCGGCCGACACTTCTCCGACATATCCCAGCAAATGCGCTGCCACATCGCCCGCGGGATAGTTCCGTTGCGACTCCACCTGGATCATCACGCCCGGCAAGTCCAACCGGTGGGACTCGATCAGAGTGGCCTCGCGCAACGTCAGCCGGTCTTTTACCTTACGGGGCTGCAATTTGCCGCCCTTTCCAGTCGACAGTTTTTTTTGAATGACATCCGGGTCGAGGCTGAGAAGCGAGGCCAATTGCGCCACTAACGCCTGACGATCCTTCACGTCTTCCAGCGTCACATACAACGCAAAACTCGGCACATTGTTCGCCAACAACACGCCGTTTCGGTCAAAAATCAGTCCGCGCGCCGGCTCAAGCACCACGGAACGCGTCCGGTTATTCTCCGACAAATCTCGATAGTACGGACCTTCCCGGATCTGGAGATGCCACAGGCGCAGGGCGAGTAATGCCACGACCAGCAACAGACCCACACGCAGGATGACCAGCCGCCGCTGAAGATCCAGGAGATCGGAATCGTTGAATCCTACCGTCGCCATCGCAGACCTGTGCCGATCTCCGCTCAGAGACCGTTCCTCGCTTAGAGGGCTCCTTCCGTAACCATACGATCGTCAGACCAGCGTTGACGAAACACCAGATACAGTCCTGCGCCCAGGGCCGCGTCGAGCCCAGCCTGCACCAGCACGGTCGACCGCAGGCCCAGCCATACCTCATCCAGACCAGCCGGATTCATCGAATAGAGAAACAGGGCGCTCGAAAGACAGGAAATGATCGCAAGGCCGGCCGTCATGACAGCCGGGGTGATATGCGCCATATGCCGCCCGGCCAGGCCGGCGAGAAACCCGCTCCCGCCCTTCGTTACCACATTGATCCACAAATCACCCGCGGACAGCATGTCTTGAAAACACCCCAGAATGAGGCCAAGAACCAAACCATCAAGCTCTCCGCCGAGAAATCCCACCAGACAGGCCGCCACCAGGCCCAGATCCGGACGCACACCAAAGACACTCGCGTAATGCAGCAGGGTCGTTTGAAAGGGAACCACCACCAGCGCCAAGAGCAGATACAGTAGGAACTTCATGGTTTCTTTCTGTCTCCATGAATCGTCTGAAGAAGTTTCTGCGCCGAGTCGGCATCCTCATAGGGAGCCGTGATGATGAAAACCTCGTCCAACTTCGAGAGATCCACCTCTGGCTCGATTTCCGCTGACTGAAAGAGATCTCCTTCAGATTTTTCGACCTGGATCAGGCTCCCGATAGCCAAGCCCCGCGGGAATGCCCCGGTCAGGCCCGAAGTGACCACGCGATCGCCAGCCTGAACTCTGGATAACAGCGGAATGTACTTGAGCCGTGCGCGACCATGACTGGTTCCTTCGACGATCCCTTCATCACGGGTTCGCTGCACGACACCTGCAATCGCATTGTTCGGATCCGTGACCAGCAGGACCACCGACGAAGTCGAGTTGGTTTTTACCACCCGCCCGACCACACCGGCAGGGGTGACCACGCCCATTTCGGTTTTCACCCCGTCACTCTCGCCTTTGTTGAGAATCATCCCTCGGTACCAATTGGTGGCATCTCGGCCGATGACCTGCGCCGCCAGAGTCTGCGAGGGGGATTGCTGTTTGAAGTTCAGCAAGGTCTCATAGCGCTGCACGGCCGTGACCGATTCGCGCAGCTGATTATTCTGTCCCTTGAGTAACTCGATGTCGCGATGCAGCTGCCGGTTTTCCTCATGCACGCTCTGTAGGGCAACATACCCGTTCCAGATGTCGGCGATGCCATGATCGACGGAGGAAAATGCGGCGAGCGGAAGACTGAGGACCTGTCCGAGCGGTCCACCGACGTACTGCAACAACCTCTGGCTTTGACTAGGAAGAAGAAAGAGGGCGATGAGCAGGCAGGCGAACAAGACGATAGCGAGACGCCGGGTGCCGTATGTTGAGCGCGATATAGCCATCCACACTCGGGATGGAGGTCATCGAGAGGTACTGCACTGCGACATAACCGAAACCTTGCGAAGAAGGTCCAACTCGTCAAGAATCTTCCCCACCCCCAGGACGACCGAAGTCAGCGGGTCGTCAACCGTAATGATCGGAAGATTGGTTTCTTCACGAAACCGAGTGTCCATTCCCTTCAGCAAGGATCCGCCGCCAGTCAGTACGATACCGCGATCGATGATGTCTCCGGCCAATTCGGGCGGTGTGTTTTCAAGCGCCACCTTGATGGCATTAACGATGGTTCCAATGGGTTCCTGCAACGCTTCTCTGACCTCGGCATCATCCACCACGAGAGTCCGTGGGATGCCGGAGATCAAATCGCGTCCCTTGATCATCATGGTCTTCCGCTCTTCGAAGGGATAGGCCGACCCGATCTCGAACTTAATGCGCTCGGCCATATGCTCGCCAATGAGCAGATTATACTTCTTCTTAATGTAGTTCATGATAGCGTCGTCCATCCGGTCACCGGCCACCTTGACCGACTCGCTATACACGATGCCCCCCAAGGAGATCACCGCGATATCGGTGGTGCCGCCGCCGATGTCCACCACCATGTTTCCCGATGGTTCGGTAATCGGCAGTCCTGCGCCGATGGCCGCCGCAACCGGCTCTTCGATCAAATACACTTCGCGCGCACCGGCCAGCTCCGCAGAATCCCGGACAGCTCGCTGTTCCACCTGCGTAATCCTGGATGGTACGCCGATGATGATGCGCGGTCGCACAAAAGCCGTGCGGTTGTGCGCCTTCTGAATGAAGTGGCTCAACATCGCCTCGGCTTTTTCAAAGTCGGCGATCACCCCTTCCTTCATCGGACGAACCGCGAGAATGTTCCCCGGGGTACGCCCCAGCATGCGCTTCGCGTCGGCCCCGACCGCCATGACACGTTCCGTCTTTTTTTCTACGGCGACCACGGAGGGTTCGTTGAGGACGATGCCCTTCCCCTGGACGTACACGAGAGTTGTCGCCGTCCCCAAATCGATCGCCAGATCGTTGGAGAACCACCCGAACATATCACTCATGAAGGCCACTAGAACTCTCCCTTCGCACGATTTCTGCGCTCGGCAGCATCGAGGCACTCAGTCCGAGACATCCAGCTGTCCGCTCTCCAGCACCTGCGTCTTAGCAATTTCATCGCCCAACCGACGACCTTGCTCATTGCCGATGACTAACAGTCCTTCGAGCGACAGTACTGCGCCCCATCCAATCCAACCCACATACGGTATTTCAAACGCCAACTGAGCAAGACCGCAGGGCAGATTGCGGACAATCGACTCTCGGAATCCAGCCGGGTCCCGCGTGCGTGGGACGATGGTTTGAAGTCCGATCAGCCGCTTCCCGACACTGCGACCACCACCAAACCCGTCGGCCAACAGGATATAGGCGAGTCCGGCCAGGACGCCGATTGGAGGGACCAGCTTGCTCACCGCCGCAACGATCAGGAGATCGATCATTTTTGCGATGAAGCGATTCAGCACCTGGGCCTTGGGATAGACACCCAGTTCGACCGGGCTGCGCCCGATTGCCTCCTCCGTCACCGGAAATCTCCCCAATTCTTCGACACTATAGCAAATCTCTCTGACCTGCACAAACAAAGTCGCAATCTTCTCTCACCCGCTCCCCACGCACTTCTTCCTCTTGCCTTTGTCGTCACCGCCTGAGTAGAATTCGCGAAACCTTGCCGGAACGAGGCACATTCGATGATTAAATTGTTACGCGAAGCTGCTCACGATTACCCGTGGTTCCTCAAATCCATCATGGGCATGCTTGCCCTGGCATTCGTCATTACGATGGGCTGGTGGGGATTCGGCGACCAAGGCGGCAACGTCGTGGCGTCAGTCGGGGACCAGGTCGTTCCGCTGGATGAATATCGTCGGGCCTATGAAAATACGTATCGTTTCTACAAAGACAAAGGTCAGACCGAGCTCAAGGATGAATTCCTCAAGCAGTTTGTGCTGGAGCAACTCATCGATAATCGCATGTGGCTGCACGTCGCCAAGGAAATGGGGCTCTCGGTGTCCGACGACGATCTTCGGAAGGCGATCACGCAGCGGACGGAGTTTCAGAAGAACGGCAGCTTCGACCCCGAGTCCTATCGTCGCCTGCTGGCCGCCAATCGCTTGACTCCCGCAACCTTCGAAGCCATGGAAGCTAAGGACATTCTCACCAATAAAGCCCGGCTGGTCATCATGGACGCCGTGGCCCTTACGCCATCCGAATATGCAGAAGCGCAGACTCTCGTGTCACGCGAAGGTGAATCTGATCCGGCCAAGGCCGCCATTGCGAAAGAACGGATTTTCCAAAACCTGCTGTTCCAGAAACAGCAACGGGCGTTGATGGCCTATGCGGAATCGATGAAGAGCAAGGTACCCGTGAAGATTCATAAAGAACTTATGTAGCAGCTGTCACTCCCCTTCCGATCAACATCGCATCCCCGTAGCTGTAGAACCGATACCGTTCCGCCACCGCCTCCGCATAGGCGTCCCGCAGTGATTCGAGTCCCACAAACGCAGACACCAGCATGAGCAGCGTCGTCCGAGGCAAGTGGAAATTTGTCACCAGTGCGTCGATCACTTGAAAGTCAAAGCCCGGCGTAATGAATAACTCGGCCGGTCCCTGAAACGGCTGAATGCCCTGTCCGCCGCGTGCTGCAGTTTCCAGCGCACGCACAACCGTCGTGCCGACCGCCACCACCCGGTTCCCTCGCTTCTGCACCAGGCGAATCTGCTCGACTGTGGGCGCAGTGACCTCAACCTGTTCGGCCAGCATCCGGTGTTCTTCAATCCGGTCGCTCTTTACGCTACGAAACGTGCCGGGCCCCACGTGCAACGTCACCTGCGCCAGTTCAATTCCCTTGGCGGTCAGAGCTTCCACCAATTCGCGCGTAAAATGAAGTCCCGCAGTCGGTGCCGCAATGGCTCCTTCCTGTTGCGCAAACATGGTCTGATACCATTGCTGATCTTCCTGCGAGGGCTCGCGTTTGATATAGGGAGGGAGCGGCATCGTACCGGCGGCATGCATGAGGTCATAGACGCTCGTCACACCGGTCACCTTCAATGTCGTTCTGGCCTGACTGCGCTCCGCGATTTCACCACACCCGCCGCCAGGAAAATCAATCAGCGCCCCTGGCCTGAACCGCCCTTTGATCAACACTTCCCACACGCCCTGCCCCAGATCCTGCACAAATAGCAGATCGAGCAGTTTCCCTGTCGAGCGAGTCCGACCCGGCACTCGTGCCGGCATGACCTTGGTATTATTCACTACAATGAGATCCCCGGGCTGGAGCAGCGATGGGAGATCCGCCACCCGTCGATGCGTCCGTGCGTGGCTGTTACGCTCCATGACCAGTAAACGCGCATCATGTCGCGGGATGACCGGATGGTCGGCCACAAGTGCCGGATCAAATGGAAAATCGAACTCGCTGAGCAACATCAGGGGGTAGGAATGACCGGCATCATCAACTGCGTTAAGGCCGAGTTACGTAATTCCGTTCCAGGATAGTAATACTGCAGGATGCTGTTGTACGAATACCCGAGTTCAGCCAATTCTTTTGCGCCCCACTGGCACAACCCCACGGCATGGCCTGCGCCATACCCGGCAAACACCACCTCGGCGCCGATCGACTCGACCTCGAATTGAGTACTTGGAATGACGGTGTACCCCGCCGCCTTGCGAAGGTCTTCGCCTCGCAACAGCGTCTCTCCTCCGGAATGCAAAATCCGCAAGCGGGCGACCCGCCCGGCACGACTGTAGGCGATAGGCGTAATCGTGGCAATGGTTCCGACGGTGAATCCCTGGTGACGGAGATTCTTCTCGAGCTGTTCGATCTTCACACTGGCCTTCCATTGATAATACGGCGATTCGAGATCGAAAGGGCATTCGACCCCCTTGAGATAAGGGAGGTCTTTATTGGCCCACACGTTCACCGCATCCTCCGTTGGCCCGGCAGCGGTGGAGGAGAAGGCGGCGTAGATCGGCGCCTGCTGGTGCGTGACGACAATCCCCCGGGTCGATTCGACGGCCTCTTCAACTCGATGATCGACTCCGGTACGGCCCCGATAGACTTGATCTTGAATGGTGGCCATGACGTCATAGTCTCGTGCGGCACTCAGCATCTTGTTGTACAACGCATACGTCCTCGCCGCCACCGCCTGCACCTTCAACATTTCCGGATGCCAGGCCGAACTGACTTCAGACGGCACCACCCCCTTCACATACTCTTCCAAATCCACCTGATTGACGATAGAGATCGCATGCCCTTTGCGCGACACGCGCACGCTTCCGCTGATCGGAAGCGGAACACCCGGAGTTCCTCCTTCTTTTCCCACCACCAAAGTCAAACCGTTCCGGAGAGAGCGGATGAGAACCTGTCCGCCGATGATACGTCGGCCGTCAACATGCAATCCGTCCGCTCGCGCCGTGAGATGGATCGGTCCATGCAGCGTCTTCGTGTCGCCTGTCTCCGTCACAAAGGCGAGCGGGCTATCCGAGCGCACGTCTACGAACGGCGCTTCCTGAACGAGCAAGACCCGAATAGATTCGGCTGAAGCGGACTGCGTACAGATGAGCAAGAGGAGCGCCATAGCGGCACTTGCGGCCAGCTTGACAGTTCGATCTGGAATCAGCGGCGAAAGAGCCATGAAAGGATATACAACACGACGCTCAACAGAATGCTGAGCACAAGACTAGTGGCAATCGGAACGTACAGACTGAACCGCTCTCGCGTGATCGAGAGATCACCCGGCAATTTACCGACCCAACCGAATGCCGCACCAAGGCTGGGCCATTTTTCGACCAGTGTCAGCAGCACTCCGACGATGGCCAGGGTTAGTCCGGCGATGATCAATAGGCGACCGATCCCGTTCCAACCAGCCATAGTTCATTGTATCAAACATTCGGCAATCTGAACGGCATTCAGCGCGGCACCCTTGCGAAGATTATCGCTCACGACCCAGAGATTCAATCCATTGGTGGTCGACTCGTCAACCCGCACCCGTCCGACATAGACCTCGTCCTTCCCGGACACATCGAACGGCATCGGATAGAGTTTCTTCAGGGGATCGTCATAGACGATGACGCCGGGCATCTCCGCGATCGCTGCTCTGGCCTCGTTGGCGTTCAGGGGGCGCTCGAGTTCCACGTTGATCGCTTCGGAATGGCAGCGCAGCACCGGGACACGTACGGTGGTGGCTGTCACTCGAAGCGCGGGCATGTCCAGAATTTTTCGCGTCTCTTGAACGATCTTGACCTCTTCCGAACAATCACCGCCGTCCCCAAACGACCCGACCTGGGGCAAGAGATTGAAGGCAATTTGATACGGATAGACTTGCACCTTCACATCCTGAAAGGAGATCAGCGCCTTGGTCTGGTCCACCAGTTCATCCATCGCAGCCGACCCGGTGCCGGACACCGATTGAAAGGTAGTCACCACGACCCGTCTGATACCGGCGACATCACGAAGTGGCTTGAGCGCCATCACCAACGGAGTCGTCGTGCAGTTCGGAATGGCCACGATACCACGCTTCATAGACTGCAGCGTCGCCGCATTCACCTCCGGCACCACGAGCGGGACGTTCGGATCCATCCGGAACACTGCGCTGTCATCGATAACGACCACGCCGGCCGCACCCAATCGAGCCCCATAGTCCCGGCTAATAGCATCGGTGGCAGAGATAAAGGCAATGTCCACACCTTTAAAAGAAGAGGCTTCTGTCAACTCCTCCACCTTGTACTCTTTGCCTTGGCACGAGAGCACCTCGCCGGCAGAACGCTTCGATGAAAAGAGACGGAGCGTCTCAATCGGAAAATTGCGTTCTTCCAAAATCTCCAGACTTTCTTTCCCGACCGCCCCGGTCGCCCCCAGCACCGCCACAGTATAAGCCTGCTTTTTCTTCAACATGATCCTGTCCTTACGCAGTCGGCGTGAGAACCCTGATGCGGTGATTAAACGTGTCCGCCACATACACGGTTCCGGCCCCATCGACCGCTACACCGAATGGATAACTGAGACTGCCTGCCAACGCATCACCGCCGTCACCGCCGAACTGCGCGATACCATTCCCTGAGAGGCGCGTGATCGCCTTGCTGCGCCCGTCCCACACCCGAATCAAGTGACTGTCTGAATCCGTCATGTACACTTTGCCATCGGGACCAACGGCTATGCCGGCCGGACGCGAAAGACTGGGTGAGGAGGGTTCCTCAGGCCCCTGATAGCGGTAGGTGCCTCCGTCGCCCGCCACAGTGGCAATCTGTCCCGTCGCCGGATCGACCGATCGTATCCGGCTATTGAAGGTATCAGCGATATACAGCAATCCATCACTGCCCACTGCCACACCGCTCGGACCCGCTAAACTGGCCTGCAAGGCAGGAACATAGTCGCCGCTGTAGGCTGCCGATCCATCGCCTGCTACCGTGGTGATGATCCCGGTCACCAGATCCACCCGGCGAACGCGATTGTTGCTTTGATCCGCAATGTACAACGCGTCATCGGTGACGGCCAACCCGGTCGGTTCATTGATCGCCGCCTGAGCCGCCGGCCCCCCGTCGCCGGAATAACGCGCCTGCCCGGTGCCGGCCACGTGAGTGATGATTCCGGTCGCCGAATCGACCTTTCTCACCCGGTGGTTCATCGTGTCCGCGATATACAGATTGCCTGCGCGATCTACGGCCACAGCACTCGGGAAGTTCAGCCGCGCGCGGCGAGCCGGTCCGCCATCTCCTGACTCCTGCTCAATGGTCAAACGTCCGCCGGCCACATACCGGACTGTGCCGCTCAGGTCGGTTACCTGCGTATACGCTTTTGTGCTGTCCGTCGAAGTGTCGGCAAAGGGATCCTCTTCTTCATCAGGCTGCGCCGCAACAGGTTCCGTCGACATCATCGGTGTGGCTGTGTCGCCAGGTCCCACTCCAGCCGCCGTCGTGATAATCCCCGTCTCCCGATCGACGCGGCGCACGACATGATTTTCAGAGTCAGCAATATAAAGGTTTCCCTGGCGGTCCACACAGAGCCCTTTCGGCTCATTCAATGAAGCCGCTCCAGCTGGTCCGCCGTCTCCCGCATAACCGGGCTCGCCGTTGCCCACGAGGGTCTCGATGATCCCGGATGGTCTCGCGCCGATCGTCATGGCCTACGCAGGAAGGTTCTGCACGATTGCATCGCCCATCTCGGTCGTCCCGACCAACCGCATGCCTTCGGCATGAATGTCTTTGGTGCGGAATCCCAGCTCGAGAGTCTTCACAATCGCCTGTTCGATTGCCGCCGCTTCCTTGTCCAATTGAAATGCGTAGGACAACATCATTGCGCCGGAGGCAATGGTGGCAATCGGATTAGCAATATTCTTTCCCGCGATATCCGGAGCGCTGCCGTGAATGGGTTCGAAGAGGCCGACCTTGGCGCCGACACTGGCGGAAGGCAGCATTCCGATTGACCCGGTGAGCATGGCTGCCTCGTCGCTCAAGATATCGCCGAAGATGTTATTGCACAGTAAGACGTCAAATTGACGCGGATTACGCACCAGCTGCATGGCGCAATTGTCGACATAGATGTGGCTCAAAGTCACGTCGGGATAGTTTTTGTGGACCTCCGTCACCACCCGCCGCCACAATTCGGATGACTCCAACACATTGGCTTTGTCGACTGACATCACCTTCTTGCGGCGCTTTCGCGCCGCTTCGAACGCCACCACCGCGATGCGGCGAATCTCTTCGGTCGTATAGACCTCTGTATTAAAACCACGCTCCCCGCCGCCGGGCAGTTTTTCCACGCCCTTGGGTTTGCCGAAATAAATGCCGCCGGTCAGCTCGCGGATGAC
>CAZKVY010000008.1:0-87286 GCA_964556305.1 uncultured Nitrospira sp.
GTTGAACAGAGTAAGTCTGGGGCGATAGTACTGACCGACTTTCTGCGTGTCAAGCCTACCAAAAGAGGAAATGGCGCTGGATATTGGCAGCAGTCGCCCGCCGATTCCTTAGATCGCCGGCCTGCCTTGCCTGGGCTCTGGTGGTCGGGTAGAGTCTGGTTTTTTGACCATCAACCGGTGATCCCTGCGTGATGCAATCTGAAAAGCTGCAGTCCGAGGCGTGTAAGGTGCTGGAATGGGCCAAGCTGTTGGACATGGTAGCCGCCTATGCCCAGTCGACAGCCGGCGCGGAGCAATGCCGGTCCATGGAATTGGAGCAGGGCGTGGCACAGGCTCGCATCCGGCAGGAGGAAACGTCGGACATGCTGCGCCTGCGTGCCGGCATCGACCCTTTTCCCATCCTGCGATTTCCTCACGTGACGGAGTGGCTGGGGCGGGTGGCGAAAGGCGCTTGTCTGGAGGCGCACGAACTGCGGGACATCGCGCTGGTGTTGGAATTGATCGTGGACGTGCAGCGATACCTTCTGCGGCATCAGGCCGACGCCCCAACGGTTAGCGCGATGGCCGATCAGCTGGGACCGGTGCTGGACTACCGCCGGCTGACTGTCGCGCTGAACGGGGCCATCGATCCCGCGGGGTCCATACGCGAATCGGCCAGCCCGGAATTACATCGGTTGATCCAGCGGGCCACTGATTTCAAACAGCAGATGCGGCACCGGCTCGAACAAATCCTGCATTCGCGGCGGTATGAAGAAGTATTGCAGGAACGTTATTTTGCGCAACGTGAGGGGCGTTATGTGGTCCCGATCAAAGCCGAGATGCAGGGCCGGATGCCCGGCATCGTGCATGACGTATCGTCCAGCGGAGCCACGCTCTTTTTAGAGCCGCGGGAACTCGTGGACCTCAATAACTCCATCAAGGTGGTGGATCTGGATATCGAACGCGAAGTGCGCAGAATTTTGCGGGAATTGTCGGCGCTCGTAGCTCCTCACCAACCGGCCCTAGCCGGAAGTGTGGCCCTCCTCGGTCGATTGGACGCCATTTCGGCAAAGGCTGGGCTGAGTCAACGTCTGCAGGCCTCTCCCCCGCGCCTCAATGACCAGGGACGCATTCTCCTCACACAGGCGCGGCACCCATTCCTGGTTGTGAGCAAGGACCAGGTGGTGCCGAATGATCTCGCGTTCGATGAAACGGTTCGGGTGCTCATCATTTCAGGCCCCAACACGGGTGGGAAAACGGTCATCTTGAAGTTGCTGGGACTGTTCTCTCTGATGGTCCGTTGCGGCCTGCATCTTCCCTGTGCGCCAGAGTCGGAAATGGCGATTTTTCCATCAGTGTACGCGGACATCGGCGATGCACAGGATCTGGCGCGGGATCTTTCCAGTTTTTCAGCCCACATCACCCAAATGGTGCAGTTACTGAATGAAGTGTCGGATGGAGCGGGGCTCGGCCTCGACAGTGTGCCGCTGCCTCCAGGTCGGGCTCTGGTTTTGCTCGATGAACCGGTGACGTCCACCGATCCGGCCGAAGGCGCGGCGCTCGCGAGTGCGTTGCTGTGCCGGCTGGCGGCGGCGGGGGTGAAAGTCGTGGCCACCACCCATTACAGCTTGTTGAAAGGCCTGGCCCAGGACAGGCCGGGCTTCGCCAATGCGAGCGTGGAATTTAATCTTGATACCCTTTCGCCGACCTATCGACTGATCCAAGGGCAACCAGGCGGCTCGGCCGCCATTGAAATAGCAGGGCGCCTTGGGATGGATCAGTCCCTTTTGGAGGATGCCCGCGCACGGCTGCAGGGAGACAGCCGCTTGTTGGAAACGCTGCTGAGTGATCTGCAGGACAAACAACGACGACTCAACGACGACCTGACGACGGCCACGGTGGCCAGGCAGGCCGCGGAACAGGCCTCTCGCGAGGCGCAGGAGTGGCTGACGTTCCTTCAAGAATCCGCACGGGATGAGCGGCAGGGGCTGAAGAAAAAATTGTCGCAGGAGTTTCAACGAGCCCGCGCCGCGGTGCAGGCGACGATGGACGACCTGAAGCGCGATCAAAAACTGCTCAAGGCCAAGGAGGCCAAAGCCCGGTTGGTCGAATTGGAACAGGCGGTGCGGCGCGAGGTAGGAGAATCAGAAGAACCGATTCCCGTTGATCAGCTCTCCATCGGAGATGCGGTCGAAGTGGTCGGGCTTGGTATGACGGGAAGGTTACTTGAGAATCCCCAAGGCAAAAAGCGCGTGCGTCTGAAAGTCGGGGAAGGAGAAATTCTGGCCACCGTGGCGAGTCTGGTGGGAATTGCCAAGAGCCAGCAATCAGGACGCCCCGATCCTGCCAAACCAGCAGCCGTCTCGCCCAGGCGAACCAGCCAGACCCTGGCGCCTGAAGACATACAGGAAACCTTGGACGTGCGCGGCCACGCAGCCGACGAGGCGTTGGATGTCGTAGTGGCCGGGCTCGATCGCGCCATTCTCGGCGGAAGCCCGTTTGTGCGTATCATCCACGGGCATGGGACAGGCCGCTTGAGAAGCGCATTGCGGGAGTACTTGAAGGCGTCTCCCTATGTGGTGGCCTTCCGACCGGGCGACCGCGCGGAAGGAGGCGACGGCGTCACGATTGTGGAGTTGCGGTGACGGTGATATTTGGCTGGTGACTCCAAGCGCAAAAGGGGCCCCCGCGTTCCAAGCGCAGCGATCCACCGTGTGTAGCGTGCCACATGGCATGCTGCAACCCACTCGGTTGATGCGGTCGCTCACCTACTGGTCTCCCTCTTTCCCTCCTTGTCGTTCTACAGTACGATAGCCCGCCGGTAGCAGGCCTTGGATCTGGTGGGTCAGCTTCATGCCAACTTCTGTAGGTACACAAAAACTCCTCTCTGCGCTTGCGGTCGGCCTGGCGGTGTTCGGCCTCGTGGCAGGACTTCGCATGACCCGGTGGGTTGAGGTCGTGGAACTGAACGCGTTCGATCATCTCGTCCGGCGTTATGCCGATCCTGCCAAGGCCGATTCGAATCTTGTGTTGCTCGCCATCGATGAATCGAGCCTGGAAGCGTTTGGCCGGTGGCCCTGGCCGCGTGACCGGTACGGGTATGTCGTCCGCTACCTCAAACGGGCGGGAGCCAAGGCGGTCGTCTTCGACGTGATGTTTTTCGAACCGGACGACAATGCCGAAGAGTTCGATCAATCCTTTGCCGACGACCTGAAGGCGGCGAACAATGTCTTCCTGCCAATGTTGTTTCAGTCCGAGCCCGCTTCGATTCCAGCCGATCTGCAAGCTCATGCCACGGTGAAGGTCGAGCGATCGGATAGCGAACAGGTGCAGGCCGACATGCACGCGGGCGTGAAACTGCCGATTCCTGTGTTGGCGCAACAGGCGCGTGGGCTGGGCGTCATCAATCTGTCCGCCGACGCGGATGGACCGACGAGACGTCTTCCGTTGTTGGGACAGGTGAATGAAACCCTGGTGCCGCATCTGCCCGTGGCGGTGGCCCAATACGTGATGGGGTCAGGCGAACTCGCGCTGCGGGGTGGCCGCATGCAGATCGGCGGCAGCAGCGTTCCGCTCGATGCCGATGGCAAGTTGCTGATCGAATGGCATGGTTCCTTGGAGCAGACCTATCATGCCAGGAAATATTCGATCGGACGGGTGCTGCGTGCCTTCGCGCAGCAGGAGAAAGGCGAACGTCCGGATCTGGATGCCTCGCTGTTTAAGGACAAAATCGTCTTTATCGCTGGGACGGCTGCAGGGTTGTATGATCTTCGGGTCACTCCATTCTCGTCCGCCACACCCGGCGTGCTCATTCACATGGCAGCGCTGGACAATCTGCTTCACGGTCAGGGGCTGCAGGCGGCGCCTGCCTGGTTTTCGCTTTCGATCCTCCTGCTGCTCTGTCTCGCCTCAGCCGGGGCTTTCATGTTGTTTCCTTCCTATCCGGTGAAATTCGGCGTCACGATCGGCCTGGCCGTCGCCTACTACGGGTTAGTAGGGCATGCCTTTGCGGCGCACGAGCGGTGGCTGGAACTTGTGTTTCCGGAGATGGCCCTGGCATTGACGTTCGGCACGGCTGCGACGGTCGAGTATGTGACGGAAGGCAAGCAGCGCCGCCTCATGCGAGCGGCATTCGACAAGTACATGTCGTCTGAAGTGGTCGAGGAGATCATGCGGAATCCCGCAGCCATTAAGCTCGGCGGAGAGAAGAAGGAGATCTCGATCCTCTTCTCGGACATCGCCGGCTTTACGACGATCTCCGAAAAGATGTCGCCTGAGGATCTCGTGACGTTGCTGAACCGGTATCTGTCCGCCATGACGACCATCATCAAGACCACGCATCGCGGCAATGTGAATAAGTATCTCGGCGACGGAATCATGGCGCTGTTCGGCGCGCCGCTGAACGATCCCAAGCATGCGTCGCTGGCCTGTTATGCCGCGTTGGACTGCCAGGACGAATTGGCCCGGCTTCGCCGGATCTGGGCGCAGGAGGGACTTCCTGAGATCGGGGCGAGAATCGGCATCAATTCCGGTCCCTGCATCGTTGGCAACATGGGGTCCGAGGAGCGGATGGAGTACACGGTGACGGGCGACAGCGTGAACCTGGCGTCGCGCTTAGAGGGCGCCAGCAAGTATTACGACACGTTGATTTTGATCGGCCAGCGCACGGCCGAATTGGCCAAGAACGACGTTGAAGTGCGAGAGATCGATCTGCTACGAGTGAAGGGAAAAAAGGACCCGGTCGTCGTCTTTGAGTTGCTGGCCCGCAAGGGGCAGGTAGGTGAGAAAAAACAACGCGTCATCGATGTGTACCTCGAAGGTTTGGCGGCCTATAAGGCACGGGATTTCTCGACCGCCTGTGCCAGGTTTTCAGACGCCGTGACAGTGGACCCGTCGGATGGCCCGTCGCGGGTCTATTTGGAACGTTCGACCAACTATCGGACTACGCCTCCGTCCGCGGATTGGGACGGTGTCTATGAAATGACGTCTAAGTGAGCAGCGGTATTGAAGGGAGGAAGTTGTGACACCACCACGATTGCTTCGAGTGCTACTGACCGCTCTGTGGATCGGTCTCTTCGTCTGGGGGACTGAGGTCTGGGCCGAAACCGTGTATGTTCAAGCCAAGACGGCGCAACTTCGCGCCGGAAAAACCTCGTTGGATGCCGTGGTGGGGAACGTGAAGTTCGGCGACGCGTTGGAGGTGGTCGGGCGGGACGGCAGTTGGATAGAGGTCAAGACTTCCGCTGGCGCCAAAGGATGGATCTTCGCTAGCAAAACGTCGGCGTCCAAACCGTCCGGCACCAACGATACCTTGGCAAAACTGGGCCAGAGTATGCGCGGTGGCGATGCGTCGGCGACGACGGCGTCGGCTGGCGCCAGAGGACTGGATAAAGCCTCAGAAGGCTATGCCAATCGCGCCGGCGTGTCCGCGCGTGATCGCGACGCGGTGGATCGTATGACGACGTATCAGATTCCCGATCAGGAGGTCGAAGAGTTTCTGCGGGAGGGAGGGCTCGGTGAATATGCGAAGTAATCATGGCCTGACGGCAACTCTGATTGCCCTCTCGCTGACTGTGATCGGTTGCGCGGAGGTGCAACGAGCCGGCGAAGATATCGCGCGGCAATCCGGCAATCCGCGGCTGGCCGGTGCCATTCACGGCGTCGGCAATGTGGTCGGAAGTTTGTTCCCCATCGGGTATGAGGAGGAATCCTCGATCGGCCAGGCGATGGCCCTGCAGGTTGTGGCTCGGTATGGCGGAGTCGTGGATCAACCAGAGCTCGTTCGGTACGTGAATCTGGTTGGACGAGCAGTCGCCAACACATCCGACAGGCCGGATATTCCTTATCGCGTGGCGATTCTTGAACATGAGTCGATCAACGCTTTTGCCGCGCCGGCCGGATACATCTTTGTCACCCGCGGGCTGCTCAAGCAGATCCGGAACGAGGCGGAATTGGCTGCGGTATTGGGCCATGAAATCGCCCATGTGAGCCAGAAGCATATTCTCGATGTCATACAGCGCAGCAAACGCCTGGCTGGTGTGAGCGAAGCAGGGCTGTCGTATGCGACGAGTAATCCGGCGGCATTCAAATCGGTGATCGATGGCGCGGTCAAGAAGTTGCTCGACGAAGGCCTGGATCAGGAGAAGGAGACGGAGGCCGATACGATCGGTGAGGTGTTCGCGACGCGGGTTGGCTACGATGCGGAAGCCTACGTGAACTTGCTGACGCGCTTACGGGATCTCAAGGGCGATGACCGAGCCTTGTTCAAAACTCACCCCAATTTTTCAGCGCGTATCGAGGCCGTGCAGAAAACAATTCAGGGCAACCATCTCGTCGCCACAGGTGTGGTGTTACAAGAACGGTTTGCCCGCATGACCAAACGGGTCTAGTGGTAGGCGGCTGAAACTGGTGGCCCGCGGCATTCTCGCTTCACAGAGGGGACGCCCCTAGCTCGTTGGCCTGAAACGCAGCGTAAACGTAGTTCCTATTCCCTGGTTGCTGGTCAGGGTCAGCGTTCCCCCATTATCTTCTACGAGTCGTTTGACGTTGGTGAGGCCGAGTCCAGTGCCATAGTTCTTGGTGGTGAAAAACGGTTCGAAGACTCGTGCAAGATGGTCGGGGGGGATGCCGCTTCCCGTATCGGTCACGTCGATCGCGACAGCACCGTCTTCCACGCTGCGGGTCTCCAGGATCAGGGTTCCTCCCTCCGTCATCGCTTCCCGCGCATTGATCAGCACGTTCATGAGGGCTTCTTTGATCTGTTCAGGATCAATGCGAATCAGGGGCAGGTTGCGTCCAAATCGGTGCTCGACCCGGATGCGCTCATGGCCGCCCTGTGCTTCCCACTGCTTCAAGGCGCCGCGTATCACCTCTTCCGCTGCACAGTCGATGAAGTCCGGCGGTTTCTGCCTCGCATAACGCAGAAAGTCGTGAAGTCGCTGAGACAGTTTGTCGACTTCGTCGATGATATAGCGGGCCATTTCGTGACGAATGGCCTCTTCCTGCGGACCCTCCAGCACCAGTTGCGCGGAACTACGGATCACGCCGAGAGGATTGCGTAGGTCGTGAGCAAGGGCGGCCAGGAGTTGACCGACCGATGCCAGCTTTTCCTGCCGGATCAATTCATGTTGCTGCGATCTGATTGTACGCAGATTTTCTTCCAGCACGGCGCGCATCGCGTTAAACGTGGTGGCGAGGTCCTCGATCTCATCACCTGTGCGGTATTCCTTAGGTAAGGGCGGAGTAACAGGTGCGACAGTGCGGTCAGGTTGAGGCGTCGTTAGGTTGAGGCGCAGCCCTTCAGCTTCCCGCTGGAGTGCTACGAGCGGTTTCACGATACGATATCCAACCACAAATCCAAAGGCAGACAGCACGATCACTAGTCCGAAGCCGATCACGCCCACGGACAACAGGAGCGAATAGATCGGCGCATAGGTCTCTTCGGGAGCCTGTCGAACAAAGGCGTACCATCGGTTGCCTTCCAGACTGGACGGGGTCAACGGATGGCTGAATCGGACCGGCGCGGCCCCGACGATCGCGTTGCCCCCGCCATGCCCATCATCCTCCGCCACCAGCCACAGGGGGCGATCCAGCGCCAGCTGATTGATCAGGGCCGAGGGAATCAAGTGTGCAGTCGGCGGCAACACCGGACAGATCAACGGGGTTCCTTGGGTGTCGAGCAGCATGGCGTGGCCCGTATTGCCGATATGAATCGGCAGGATCAACTGGGTGAGGAGATTGTGGCGAATCACGAGGTCGACGGCGCCGGTCACCGTGCTTCCTCCCTTCTCGACAACGGGAACCGCGACGTGGAAGATCGCCTCGTTGATGGCCGGATCGAGCGTCACGTTGCTGACATAGGCCGCGCCGGTCGAGGCGTGCATGGCCTCGCGCCACCACATTTGATCGGCCTGCTGCTGTGGCAACGCCGGATCGGTGGAGGCGATGATCAATCCCTGGTGATCGGCAATGGTCACGCGCAGATAATGCCGAGATTCGCGCGCCCATTCTTCGAGGTAGCCGGCGTTGACGGAACCCGTCGCAGGCCGGTGGTTGGGGTGGGTGCGGGGGCTCCCTGAGGGCTTGCGGTCTGCCTGGTGGGATAGGCCTTGTGCCTGCTGATTGGCCACGCTGATGGCCAGCCGTCCGGCGCGCTCGATTTCATCGTCGACAGCGCCAGCCAATCGAATCGATGTGGAGCGTGCGATTTCCTGAAATCCTTCTCCGATCGCCTGCTTGAGACTGGCGGTGCTGGAATGGTAGGTGGCCCAGAGCGCGACCATGCCGGGCACGATGCCGACGATCAACAACGCGACAAAGAATTTTCTCTGGAGTCCGCCGGTCCGTCGTGCAGGGTGCATCAGCCTTGAGGCTGTGACAGGTTATGTTTGGCCATTCGATACCGGAGCGTGTTGCGAGTGATTTTGAGCAGGCGACTAGCTTCGGACACATTGCCGCCGCTCTTCGTCAGCGCTTCCTGCAGCATCGCTTTTTCGACCTCTTCGACCGACATCCCTAACGAGAGGAGCGAGGGAGCGCCGGCCGGCGACGTGGGCGCTTGTGGGGCGGCGTTGGTCAAGGAGGCCGGGAGATGTTCGGGCTGAATCATCTCCTGCTTGCAGGTGATGGTCAGCCATTCCACGACATTGTGCAGTTCCCGCACGTTGCCCGGCCAGGGATACTGCTTTAGAAGCGAGAGCGCATCCTGTGAGATGCCTTTGATGCGGCTGCCACGCTCGCGGCGAGCCTGGTCGAGAAACTGCGTCAGGATCGGCTCAATGTCTTCCGGCCGTTCGCGCAGAGGCGGCATGCGAAGTTGATAGACATTGAGGCGATAATACAAATCCAGGCGGAAGCGACCGGCTTTGATGAGATCCGGCAACTCTTGATTGGTGGCGGCAATGACCCGCAGATCCACCGGAATACTCCGCACCCCGCCCAGGGGCTCGACCACATGCTGTTCGAGTACCCGCAGAAGTTTGGCTTGCGCCGTCAGGCTGAGTTCGCCGATTTCATCCAGAAACAGTGTGCCTCGATCGGCCATTTGGAAGCGGCCCGGTTTGGATTTTTTCGCGTCGGTGAAGGCGCCTTTCTCATAACCGAAGAGTTCGGATTCCAGCAGATGCTCGGGAATACCGGCGCAGTTCAGCGCCACCATCGGGCCGTGCGCGCGCGGGCTGACGAGGTGAATGGCACGCGCGAGGAGATCCTTGCCCGTGCCGCTCTCACCCGTGATCAGCACGGTGGCATCGGTCTGGGCCACCTCCTTGGCGAGCCGTTTCACGAGTTCCATGTCTTTGGAGACGCTGACAATCCGATCGAATCCGAACTGCTCATGCAGCCCTGCCCGCAGGGTGCGATTATCCCGGGCGAGTTGACGGACCTGCAGCGCGCGTGAGATGACGATTTTTAGTTCGTCATTGTCCACCGGCTTGGAGATATAATCGTAGGCGCCCTTCTGCATCGCTTCGACGGCCGACTTCACTGTTCCGTATCCAGTCACAATGAGAACCGGTACATCAGGTACCTGTTGTCGGGCTGCCTCCAACACATCCATGCCCGACAGGGCGCCCAGTTGAAGATCCGTGATGATCATGTCGATCGAGTCATGTTCCCGCAGCAGGCGGATGGCTTCGTCGCCGGAACGCGCCAGCAGGAGTTGATAACCCGCTGGTTTCAGCACCAACTCAAAGAGGCGCCGCATGCGTTCTTCATCTTCGACGATCAGGAGGGTGGGTGCGTGCATGCTCTCGCAACCGCTGAGGTGGATCCCCGAATGCGCGAGGACGTGAGGCTGTAGCCTACCACTATCGTTGAAGGAGAAACAGAGGGAAGCTTACAGAGGATCGGCGTTCGATGGTGCTGTGGGCGTGCCACTCCGGGCGGGCTTGACCTCGTTGTCCAGCGCCCAGGAGAGGTTGCGTTGAAGTCCCGCATGTTTTGCGCGTCGAATGGGACTCTGCTTGAACGTCGTGGCGAATGTCGCCTCGTTCAACTCCATCAAAGTGCGCAACGAAGGCGAGATGGTGAGTGGGGTGGGCTGAAATCCCGGTTCGCTGGTCGGTTCGGCTTGATGGTTATACGGACAGATATCCAGACAATCGTCGCAACCGAAAATCCGATTGCCTAATCCCCGCCGGAGTTCGTCAGAAAGCTGAGGCTCGCTGCCCCGGAGCTCAATGGTGAGATAGGAAATGCAGCGTCCGGCATCGACGACGTAGGGCTCGGTGATGGCGCCCGTGGGACAGGCTTGGATGCACAGGGTGCAACTGCCGCATAGATCGGTTCCGGCCTCGTCCGGATCTAATTCCAGGGTCGTCAAAATTTCTCCCAACAACAGCCAGGATCCGAACTGAGGCGAGACGAGATTGGAATGTTTGCCGATCCATCCCAGGCCGGCCTGCTGAGCCCAGGCCTTTTCCATGACAGGGCCTGTATCGACGTAGGCGCGATGGCAACCTTCGGGCGCCAGGGTGGCGATCTGCTCGGACAGCCTGGTCAATCGATCACCGAGGACCTTGTGGTAATCCAGTCCCCAGGCATACCGGGCAATCCGCCCATTTCCCGGTCGCTCATCGGCCCGCTGGTCGGTGTAGTAGTTCATCCCCACGGAAATAATGGAACGGCAGCCGGGTACGACCAGCGCCGGATCGGCCCGCCGTTCCGGATCACGCGCGATCCAGGCCATGGAGGCATGGAACCCTCGCCGCAGCCATTCATGCAGGCGGTCGTGAAGCCGATCGGTGGGAGGGGCTGCACGATGGTCCGGCGTTGAGTCTGAATGGGACGGCAGCCTGCTGATCCCGACGACGTCGAATCCCAGATCGCGCGCGGCCTGTTTGATCAGCGCTGTGAGGGGCTGGGGCATTATGGTTTAGAACACTCGAAACGCACCATGAATTGCCCGGTGCAGTGGCCGGAATCGCAGCGCGTACACTGACCGGTAATACGGGTTTTCCAGTCCGTGCCTTTTTTGTCGAACGAGCAGAAGGTGCGGCCGGCCTTGGAGACGGTGGTCCAGGGTTTATCTGTCCCCGGAAATTTCGCGATCACGCACCCGGCCGGGATCGGGACCTGGCACTGGTGGGCGGGATCTCCCTTGGCCATGCCGAAACTGCAGGAATGCTCAGTCGTTGCCGCAGAGTCAGGGGGTGTTTGGGCCTTGGCTTCGGGGGACATGACACTAAGCCAGAGGGGCATGCCGAAGAGGATCATGGACATCACACGAACCAACCAATACATCGTACAGAAGCTCCGGTGGAAGGCGGCATGGTACCACAGCCGCCTCTCCGCAGCGAACCTTCGTCTCGTGAGTGTGCGACCACTCTGATCCCGGCTCTTCCGATTCTGTCCGAACATTGTTCAAAAACCACCGTCGCTGTAGGGGAGAGCAGAATCCCTGCGAGGTGCAACATGCTGCCAGAACGGGAAAGGGAGAGTGGCATGTTAGTTGCGTGAACCTAGTCCCATCCAGGGGCCTGTGGATAGGTGTGCACCGGGATAACAGGATCCGGGCATGACGGGCGACGATCGTGTTTCAGGCCGTTTCTGGTTGCACCATGGCGCAGGAAAAAATTCTGATTGTCGACGATGAAGTGGTTGTGGCTGAAGACATTCGGCGTCAGCTGCGTTCGCTAGGCTATGTCGTAATCGGTGTGGTGGCCTCTGGCAGCGAGGCCGTGCACCAGGCAGGAGAACATCGGCCGGATCTGATTCTCATGGATATCAAGCTCAAAGGCCCGCTCGATGGGATCGATACCGCCCGAGCGATTCAATCGCGTTATGGCATTCCGGTGATTTATTTGACGGCGTTCTCCGATGAGGACACGCTGGAGCGGGCGAGACACACGCTTCCGTTGGCCTATTTGATCAAGCCATTCGTGAGCAGTGATTTACGCGCAGCGCTCGAACTGGCGCTCTTTCGTCAGCGCGTGTTGCGGATTGCCGAACAACGCGGCCGCTGGCTCGATTCCGTGGTGCAGTCGATGAAAGATGCAGTGGTGACGGTCGATCAGCAGGGGAAGGTGACGTTGCTCAATCCGGCGGCGGAGGACTTGACCGGGTGGTCCCAACCGGATGCGCTCGGGAAAGCCATCCAGGATGTTATGGTTTTTGTGGATGCGGAGCGGCGCACACCCATGACGAATCCGGCCCTTTCAGCGCTGCAGCAGATCACGGCATCGGATCAGGGCCGGCGGCCCTTGCTGCTGATCAGTCGTCAAGGCGTCGAGCACCTGATCAACGAGAGCGCGACGGTCATTCAGGACGAACGAGGAGAACCTGTCGGAGCTGTGCTGGTATTTCGTCCCGCCACCACCTAAGCGTTCAACCATTCGCCGATTACAAGAGTATGCTGTGCGGCCATGTGCTGTCATGCTCTCTGCACTCGCACTCCCGGCGGCCAATCAGTATACTTCTAGAGAATCTCTTCGATAATGAATGATTCCGGGGGCCTGTCCGTTGTGATGTCTGGAGCATGCATGAACGTCTGTCCCATCCTCGAATCGGCCTTCGCATACGATATCTCCCGGCTCGCCGGTGTTTTCGGTGGAGCTTAATGCGCGTTATGGTGCGCCGTATATGTTTGTTGGGAGTGCTGCTGGGCTGTCTGCCAGGGTTCATGTTAGCGCTTGCTGCTCAAACCTGGTCTGGAGAGGTGGGGACGATTCATCTCCTCCGGCCTCTTCTGGTCCAGACTGATCCGGGCGGCGGTGTTAAAGCGACGGCCACATTACTGTTTCCCGGAAGCCCGTCCGTTCTTCAGTCCATCCTCACCGAATATCGCAAGTGGCCGGAGCTGTTCGAAACCCGTATGCGCATTGCGCAAGTCGACGAACATGAAGGACATGTTCTCACCGACGTCTATGTTTCCCATGCGCTCCTCCCTGGTGAACAGCGATTGCTTTGCGAATCGCAGGTATTGCCCGGCGGCGGATTGATCACTGATCTCAAGGGCGGCGATTTTAAGCAGTACCATCGAGAGTGGAGATTGCAAGCGGCGGGCGATGGCACTCAGACGAGAGCCGAGTTTGAATTGCTGGTCGAGCCGAAGATCATGATCCCCGATTGGTTGATCGCCGTTGCCATGGAGCGGGAGCTCACGGTGCACTTTCGGCTTGTGCGGCAGCGGGCGTTGGATCTGGTTACGAAGGAAAGGTGAATGTCGTCAGTTCGGCCTTCTCCACGCCTCGCTTGACGAACGCACTGATCTCCAACGCGCGTTCAATGCGAGCGATATCCTCCAGCTTGGTTCTGGTGCTTGGATGTAAGGGGACGAAGAGTTTACAGCAATCCTGATCCGGTTCAATCGATGTAGAGAAGCTGCCGATCTGTTGCGCCTGTTCCGTGATTTCGATCTTATCCATGCCGATGAGAGGCCGGAGCAACGGGAGTTCCGCTGCGGCCTCGACGACCGACAAATTCTCCGCTGTTTGGGAGGCGACCTGGCCGAGACTATCGCCCGTTACCAGCGCCCAGCAGCCTTCACGCCGCGCCAGTTCCTCCGCGATACGCACCATGATCCGCCGGTACAACACCACACGAAAGGGCGCCGGCGCATTGGCAACGATCTCCTGTTGAATCTCGCCGAAGGGCACGATATACAGCTTGGAGTGATATTGGTAGGTGGTCAACAGCTGGACTAGCTCCTGGACCTTGTCCTCTGAGGCGCGACTGACCAGCGGGCGGCCGGAGAAATGGACGAAGAACGCCTTGCAACCGCGTTTGATCATGCGATAGGCGGCGACCGGGGAGTCGATGCCCCCGGAGATCAAACAGGCGACCTTGCCGCTGGTGCCCACCGGCATGCCGCCGGGGCCCTGGATTTTCTTGGCCGCGACATGGGCCTCTTTAGTGAGGAGTTCGATGTAGAGGGTCAAGTCCGGCTGTTTCAGTTTCACAGCTTTGCCCGTCGCTTCATGGAGATACCCGCCGACTTCGCGCTCCACATCCATTGAGGTCAATGGCAGACGTTTATCCGCGCGTTTCGCGGTCACTCGAAACGAGTTGAAGGTCTGTTCGGCAAGTTGGCGTTGCGCGACTTGCTTGATGAGCGCCAGGTCCGGCTCTCTGAGATTTAACGGCACGGATTCGCTCAGCAGAAAGTTTGACACTCCACAGATGCGGCGGAGTCGTTCTGTCACGAGGGTAAGCGCGACGTCCTCGGGAATTGTCACCCGGATGCGTCCCTGCAGCGATTCGATCCGTCGGATCTTCAGATCTTTGAGCGCTAAGCGAATGTTGCGGACGAGCCGCTGTTCGAAGAAATCGCGGTTGCGGCCTTTGAGGGCGAGTTCGTGGTAATGGACAATAGCGCAATGCATAGTGCTAGCAGGATGCTGACAATGGCCGCCAACTTCGTTTTCGGCTCGACGAGATCCTCAACGTGCCCCTGAGGGGACGCCTGCGGTATCTGTCTCCCCTGTGGCCTCGTTGGACAACCATTTTGAGCATCCTGCGGGTGGTTTAGAGAGCGTTAGAGAGGATGAGGCGCTGATTCCAGAAATCGCTCGGCGTCGATGGCGGCCATGCAGCCGGAGCCGGCGGCCGTAATGGCCTGCCGGTATTTCGTATCCTGCACGTCCCCTGCGGCGAATACGCCGGGCACGCTGGTGGCGGTCCCGCGCGAGGTGAGGACGTAGCCGTTGTCGTCCATATCCAATTGACCCTTGAAGAGATCGGTGTTGGGACGATGGCCGATGGCGACGAAGACGCCGGCACAAGCGAGGTCGGTGGAGGTTCCGGTAACGAGATTCTTGAGTCGGACCCCGGTGACCAGATCCTTTCCGAGAATGTCTTCGACGACGGAATTCCAGGCGAACGAAATCTTTTCATTCTTCATGGCGCGGTCTTGCATGATTTTGGAGGC
This sequence comes from uncultured Nitrospira sp., assembly GCA_964556305.1. GTDB lineage: Bacteria > Nitrospirota > Nitrospiria > Nitrospirales > Nitrospiraceae > Nitrospira_A. The sequence goes on from CAZKVY010000008.1 coordinate 14,846, forward strand.
CCGCAGTTTGTCGCGACGGTGCACGACGGTGACGGTACGCGCAAATTTCGTCAGGAAGGTGGCCTCTTCCACCGCGCTGTCGCCGCCGCCGACGACGACCAGGTCCTGGCCGCGAAAAAAGTAACCGTCGCAGGTGGCGCAGGTCGAGACGCCGTACCCGACCAGCCGATGTTCGTTCGGCAGTCCGAGTTGAATGGCCGATGCGCCGGTGGCCAATATGAGCGCTCCTGCCTCAATTATCGTGTCCCCGTCGATAGTCAGGCGAAATGGTCGTTGAGATAGATCTACCGCTGAGACGTCCCCGGTCAGAAATTGCGTGCCGAACCGTTCTGCCTGGCCCCGCATTTCCTTCATTAACTCGGGGCCCATAATGCCTTTGGAAAAGCCCGGATAGTTTTCAACTTCCGTCGTGGTCGTGAGTTGTCCACCGGATTGCCAGCCTTCGATCAGAAGGGGCGACAGGTTGGCTCGCGAGGCATAAATAGCCGCTGTCAGGCCGGCGGGACCAGAGCCAATGATCACAAGGTTATGCATACGGGGATGCTAACACACCGATGCCGCGAGGGAAAAGCTAGGGCCGCACATCCGGGGAAGAAGTCGCACAGTGGCAGCCGACCGGCATGCCCGCTGGGTATGGCACCGTCCGGAGATGCGTTGCAGCTCGCTACGCGAGCCTGGCTAATTCGCGATAGAGCGCTTTGACCAGGGTCATCAAGCGTCGGCGAGTAGTGGTTCCGTGGAGGACATAGTCGGCGGCCGCAACTTTTTTCCGGAGCGGCCACTGATTGCGGATACGTCTGATGGCTTCGGTGCGGGTCAATCCATTCCGCTTCTGCAATCGGCTGATCTGGGTTTCCCGATCGGCGGTGACGACGACGACCTTGTCCACGCGTGCATCAATGCCTGCTTCGTAGAGGAGCGGAACATCATAGATGACGACGGCCTTCGGATCCTTGCGGACGGCCTGCCTGGTCAATCTGGCCTGTTCACGTGCGACGCGGGGATGAATGATCTGTTCCAAACGGCGCAGTCTGGCGCGGTTGCGGAATACGATAGCTCCCAGCGCTTGGCGATTGATGGTGCGATCAGGGTTCACCACCGCTTTCCCAAAGGTCTTCACGATAGCGCGCCAAGCCGGCTTGTGGGGTTCCATCACCTGATGGGCCAGCACATCAGCGTCGATGACGAGCGCGCCGCATCGCTCCAACATCTTTGCGATTGTGCTTTTGCCGGTGGCGACGCCGCCTGTGAGGCCCACAAAAATCATAGGGCGGGAAGATACCATGGGGGTCCTGTCCCCGCAACGCTGCTCGGTTGACTTCTCGCTATGGCCAGCGGTATGACCATCGTATGAAGATGATGAAGCATTGGATCGTGCAGGCCGCATTTCTCTGTGTCTCGGTCGGAGCGGTAAGCTTGACGGCCGCGGGAGCGGAAGAAGCTCCCGTGGAACGGCAACCGTTGGTCGTGGCTCTGGACGGCTCAGGCCAGTATCGCTCTATTCAGGAAGCGGTAGATGCCGCAAAAAAAGGTGACACCATCCTGATCCGCCCAGGCGCGTACCCTGAAGACGTGACCATTCACAGCAAAGAAAATGTCCGCTTGATCGGGGCCGGCATGGATCAGGTGACGATCCTGGGTCGTGAACGGGTGGGGGTGTTTCACATCGGGAAATGGCCGTATGGGGCGACCAATATCGAGATCTCCGGCATCACCGTCAACGAACATGGGGGGCATGCGATGGGCATGTTTAATGGCCGCGGCATCCATTTCCATCATGCGCGGGTGAAAGGCATGCTGTTTACGCAACAGGTCGAGGATGTGCGGATCGAGGATTGCGATATTGGCGGCAGCGAAACCACTGGCATTCAATTTGCCAATTCCCACGCTGTCATGCGGGGGAATTTCATTCACGACAACGATCATGGCGTCAGTGTCGCGGGAAAATCCACCGTGCGGCTGGAACGAAATGTGATTACCAGAAGCCTGTTTGAGGCCGTGATCGTCAACGATCAGGCGCAGGCTATACTGCTCGGCAATACGTTTGTCAAAAACGGCGGGGGCGCCGCGTTCCTGGGGACGTCCCAGAATGAAGCTTCCGGCAACATCGTCAGCCTCAATACCTATGGGTTTGTCGTGGCGGCCTCCAGCCGGGTGCTCTTCTCCTACAATGCCATGCAGAATTCCGGTTCAAATTATCTCCGATCCGGCACCCCGAACCAACCGGCGCCCGAACTGAAGCCGGATTCTGATTTGACGGTGGACCCACGTTTTGTTGACACCGCGCGAGATGATTTCAGGCTTCGGGCGGACACCTCGCTCGTCAAAATCGGCACCTTCCCCTATCTCGGCGCACTCCCGCCACTGAGCGCCTCACACTGATCTCCACTCGGAAAGTGCAACAAATTGAGAGGTTACCGCGCGTCCCTTGGCGACGGACACCTTGTGGTATGCTTCATGGTGAGCCGGCGATCTGCAGCGCTCCTGGGTGGCTCAAGAATTGCTGCACTACGACCGACAAGGGATTGGAGGTAAGACGTGGCCAGCTTTCGATTCGATCTCGAAAAACGCAGTACCGACGGGATTCCCAACTTGGCGGAGATGGAGTCCGGTAAGATTCTCGGGGCAATTTTGCCGATGTCTGAGCAGGCGCAACTCCAGTTACGGGATAGCATCGAGGTCATCGACTATCTCATGAACCAGGAAACCGTCGTCTGGAGCTAGTGTCCCGCTCTCGCCCGTAAGCCCTCTATCCCGTTCTTCCCACGCTTCCATTTATCTCACATGGTGCACCGGCCTTTCCAAGGACCGGTCTGTTTCATCGCATTCCTCGCGGACTCTTACCGGCACTCTCGAATCCCTGTTGAAACTTTTCGACGCCGGGCGCATGCTGGCGCCGTTTTGACCGTCAAGGTCGGCCGACAAGAGGAGTCTGTGTCATATGTCGACATCGACAGGGGGGGAGCCCGCAGATGCACCGTCAGCAGAGCAGCGGCGCCTCCATGAAGACGATCTGCGCCAGAAACATTGGAAACGATGGGGGCCCTACCTCAGCGAACGGGCGTGGGGGACCGTACGCGAAGACTATAGTCCCTACGGAACGGCCTGGGAATCGCTGCCCCATGACCATGCCCGCTCGAAAGCCTACCGTTGGAACGAAGAGGGACTGGCCGGAGTTTGCGATCGTCACCAATTCGTGTGTCTCGCCCTGGCCCTCTGGAACGGGCGCGATCCGATTCTCAAAGAACGGTTGTTCGGCCTGACCGGGAACGAAGGCAACCACGGAGAGGATTGTAAGGAGTACTACTTCTATCTCGATTCGACGCCCACGCATTCCTACATGAAGTTTCTCTATAAGTATCCGCAGGCCGCCTTTCCTTACAGCCGGCTGATTGAAGAAAACCGTTGCCGTGGCCGGACGGACCCGGAGTTCGAATTGCTTGACACGGGCATATTCGACGATGACCGCTACTTCGATGTGGTGGTGGAATATGCCAAGGCGTCGCCGGAGGATCTGCTGCTCCGCATTCACGTCATCAATCGAGGCCCGGATCCTTCTGAGTTGACGGTCCTCCCGACGATCTGGTTCCGAAATACCTGGTCATGGGGGCTGGATGTGCGTCGTCCGCGAATGCGTCAAGGCGAATCGGGCCGCGGGGTGAGCGTCGTCGAGTTCGATCATGAGTATTACGGGAGGCGTCGACTCCTTTGTGAGGGCGCTCCTGACCTGCTCTTCACGGAAAATGAGACCAATACGCATCGTTTGTATGGCGATTTGGAGGGGGCGCGGTATGTGAAAGACGGGATCAATGAGTACGTCGTACAGGGAGACAAGAGTGCCGTCAATCCGGACCGGATCGGATCCAAAGCGGCGGCGCATTATGTGCTCTCCACCATGCCTGGGAGGCCGGTGACCATTCGATTGCGGTTTACGAACGGGCCAGAAGAGGGGGGCCTCGATCCGGTAGCGTTCGACGCCGTCTTCGCAGACCGCCTGAAAGAGGCCGACGATTTTTACGCCCATCTGGCGCCTCCTGATCTTTCCGCCGATGCGCGCTTGGTGCAGCGACAGGCCTTCGCGGGTCTTCTCTGGAGCAAGCAGTTTTATCACTATGAAGTCGATCGGTGGCTGAAGGGTGATCCGGCCGGGCCGGAGCCTCCGTCAGAGCGGTTGCGCGGCCGCAACGTCGACTGGACGCATCTCTATAATGCAGACGTCATTTCCATGCCGGATAAATGGGAATATCCCTGGTATGCGGCCTGGGATCTCGCCTTTCACTGCCTGCCGATCGCGCTCGTCGATTCGCGGTTTGCCAAGGACCAGCTCGTGCTGATGTTGCGCGAGTGGTACATGCACCCGAACGGGCAGATTCCTGCGTACGAATGGGCCCTGGGCGACGTGAATCCGCCCGTGCACGCCTGGGCGGCCTGGCGCGTGTATAAAATCGAGAAGAAGCGCAAAGGCGTGGGCGATCGCGTGTTTCTGGAACGGGTCTTCCATAAGCTCCTGCTGAACTTCACCTGGTGGGTCAATCGCAAGGATGCCGAAGGAAAGAATATTTTTCAGGGCGGGTTTCTGGGGTTGGACAACATCGGGGTCTTCGACCGGAGCAAGCCGCTTCCCACGGGCGGGCACATCGAACAATCAGACGCCACGAGTTGGATGGGCATGTATTGCCTGAACATGTTGTCCATCGCGTTGGAACTGGCGCGGGATGACCGGGCGTATGAGGATGTCGCAAGCAAGTTCTTCGAGCATTTCGTGTACATCTGCCGGGCGATGAACAATATCGGGAACGCGAAGATCGAACTCTGGAACAAAGACGACGGGTTTTTTTACGATGTGTTGCACCTGCCGGACGGGAAGAAGTTCCCGATGAAGGTCCGCTCCATGGTCGGACTGATCCCCCTGTTCGCCGTGGAGACGCTGGATTCCGAACTCATCGACCAGTTGCCGCGCTTTAAACATCGCATGCAATGGTTCATTGAAAACCGGCCTGATTTCAGCTTGCACATCGAAACCCAATCGCAGGACGGCGAAGTGCGCCGATTCCTGTCGCTGGTCAATCGCCACCGGTTGACCAAGGTGCTGCGGTACCTGCTGGATGAGAATGAATTCCTGTCGCCCTATGGCGTGCGGGCCCTGTCCAGGTATCACAAGGACCACCCCTACGTGTTCTCGATGATGGGGACCAGCCATTGCGTCGAATATCAACCGGCGGAGTCCTCCAACGGCCTGTTCGGGGGGAACTCGAACTGGCGGGGCCCGGTCTGGTTTCCCGTGAACTATCTGCTCATCGAATCTCTCCAGAAGTTTCATTATTATCTCGGTGATTCGTTTCGCGTCGAGTACCCGACAGGATCGGGCCAGAAACGCAATTTGGAAGAGGTTGCCGCCGAGTTGTCCCGCCGCCTCACGCATACATTCTTACGGGGGTCGGATGGCCGCCGTCCGGTCTATGGTGGGACGGAGAAGTTTCAGCACGATCCGCACTGGCGCGATCTGCTGTCGTTCTATGAATACTTTCACGGCGACAACGGCGCCGGTCTCGGCGCGAGCCACCAAACCGGCTGGACCGGGCTGGTGGCCAAATTGATTCAGCAGTCAGGCGAATAAGTCGGAGACCTGTGATGACCATCGATGCGAGACGGTGCCGAGACCTTGAGCGGGCGCTCAGTCTGGAGTGGCTGGAGACGAATGGCCGCGGGGGATATGCGTCGAGTACGGTCGCCGGCGCCAATACGCGTCGCTACCATGCGTTGCTATTGGTCGCCAGGCACCCGCCGGTCGACCGAGTCGTGCTCGTGAACCACGTTGAGGAATCGGTGGAGAGCGGAGGGCGCACGATCCCCTTGTCGACCAATGTCTATAGCGGCGCAGTGCATCCGGAAGGGTACCAGTATTGCGAAGAATTTTCCGCCGATCCGTGGCCGACGTGGCGTTACGCCGGTCCTGGTATTCGCCTGGTGCGGGAACTGTTGTGCCCCCGGGGACGCGATCTGGTGATCCTGCGATGGCGTCTGCTGGATGAGGCGTCATTGCCGGTGGTCTTGCGGGTCCGGCCGATGCTGTCAGGACGCGATTTTCATGCGATACAGAGGGAAAATGCCGGCGTTCGTACCGACGCGACGATAAATGACCATCAGGTCAGCTGGCATCCCTATGAAGGCTTGCCGGCCGTTCGGGCCTTTCACAATGGCCAGTACCACCACGGACCGGACTGGTATCGCCAGATCCACTATCGTGTTGACCATGAACGGGGACTTGACCATATCGAGGACTGGTGGTCACCGGGAGAATGTGTGTTCACCCTCACGCCAGGCAATGCGGCGGAGCTGGTCTTTACGACGGAGGCGCTGCCGTCCTTCGATGTGGCTCAGGCGGTAGAGGTCGAACGTCTTCGCCGTGAAGAGGTATTGAAATCCATCCCGACCGATGATCCCCTGACGCGCCGGCTGTGGGCGGCAACCGGCGCCTACCTCGTGCAGCGAAGGGCTCGGAAGACGGTGGTCGCCGGATATCCCTGGTTTGCCGATTGGGGACGGGACACCTTCGTGGCATTGCCCGGGTTGTGCCTGGTGACGGGGCGTTACGACGTGGCGCGGGAGGTGATCGAGGCGTTCGCCTCCTACGTATCCCAGGGGATGGTCCCGAACCGGTTCCCCGACATTGGCGAACAGCCTGAGTACAATACGATCGATGCCTCGTTGTGGTTCGTGCACGCCGTGGATCGCTATCTGCATTACAGTCGCGATCTGGCCGGGGTGCGGGCGGTGGCCTGGCCCGCCGTCAAACAGATTCTTGACGGGTATCGCCAGGGGACTCGGTTCGGGATTCGCATGGACCATGATGGAATGATCACCGGCGGAGTGGACGGTGTCCAACTTACCTGGATGGACGTCAAGATCGGAGACTGGGTCGTCACGCCCCGGCACGGTAAACCGGTGGAGGTTCAAGCCTTGTGGGTGCGGGCATTGGCCGTGGCAACTTCGCTGGCAGATCAGTTCGGGGAGACGGCCTATGCGGCGCAATGCCGACAGGATCGCGCACGCGCGACCGCCTCGTTTCGTGAGCGATTCTGGTATCGGACCGGGGGGTACCTGCTGGATGTCGTGGATGGCCCGACGGGTGACGATGCTTCTCTTCGCCCCAACCAAATTTTCGCCCTCGCATTGGATGATCAGTTGGTGACCGACTCCCAAGCGAAACAGATCTTACAGTTAGTGAAGGAGCGCCTGCTCACCCCGGTGGGGTTGCGCACACTCGCACCGGAAGATATCCGATTTTGCGCATCCTATGAGGGCGGCGTATCCGAGCGTGACGGCGCCTACCACCAAGGGACCGTCTGGCCGTTTCTCTTGGGCCCGTTCGTTACGGCCTGGGTGAAGACCTACGGCGACAGTGCAGCCGTGCGGCGTGATGCGCGAATGTTTCTCGATGGATTATCCGAGCACATGGCAGACGGCTGTGTAGGGCAGGTGTCGGAGATTTTCGATGGGCAGCTTCCGCACCACCCACGCGGATGTTTCGCACAGGCCTGGTCGGTGGCAGAACCGTTGCGCGCGCTGATCGAAGATATCGGCATAGTCCGCGAGGGTGTGCCGGCTTCTTCCTGATTCATTCGTTACATGCGACGACGATCTGTCGTCATTGTCGCGACGCTGCTGTCGCAAGCGGCGCGCCATTTCTATAAATTCCTGCCCGAAATTCTTGACAGCGTCGGAACCGATCCGGTAAGGATACGTGCATGGTCTCTTCTACCGGGACACAAGCGTTCCTGCTGTTGACGGTCGGCACTCTATTGGCCGGCTGCCAACTGTTCGATTCGTCAACACGTGCGGTTGCGCCACGGTCGCCGTCCGTGATGTCGATGTGGGAATTGTATCGGCATTGCCAATCCAGTGGTGATGTCGAAACGGTGTTGTCTGCCGCGAAACAATTGCAGCAATCCGCCGATACCCACGTCGCCCCTCCTACCGATGTTCCGAAGAGCCTGGACCGATTTGTCACCAAACAACCGGTTCGCACCACCGTCGATCCTAAAGCCCTGGCTGCTTCGTGCACCCTGCAAGCGGCCCGGACGAGTCTGAGCGCCGGGCGTGAGCAGGAAGCTGAACAGCTCCTCTACGCCGTCGTGTTGAGCTATCCGGAAAGCGACTATACCTTCTATGTCGCGCAGGCGAAGGTGTGGATCGAGGAGTTGCACCGTCCCGGCTCTTCCGATGCAGTGATCCACCCCATTTCCACCCACTAAAAGGCGATCCATCCCGTTTGCGTTCTGCTCGGCCAGACCCCGCGCAACAAGCGTTGCAGGATTTCTGTGTGCCCTGGCTGTCTCTGCGCACCCATCTGGAATTGCACCCACTGCACCTGTGTAGCCTGAGCGGAGAGGAAGTGTGACCCGGCCAAAACAATGGCAGTCCTTGTGGCGCGGGAAAACATGCCTCCAGTTGCTGCGCGGGGTCATGGTGTATATCTAGCCCTTATCGATTATCGGGAGACTGTTCTATCGTCTTCGTTGGTCCAAACCCTGCTATCAGCTCATCAACCGACAATCCCGCCGCGTGTTTGACTCGATCCCGCAGCAACTGCATCCGCTGAGCGTCGAAGCCGTCCGTGCCCTGAGAACCCATGGAATCTTTCGCAGCTCGGTCGAAGCCCTCGCCAATGATGCGAACCTCTTCCACGATTTGTCACGCGATGCACAGATGCTGTTGGGGGGGAGGAGATACAACGCAAGATCCGGCAGCGATACAATCCCCACGATGCCAAATGGTATGTGGTGCGAGCCATCGGCCATCGTGCCAAGCGGCCGCCGCTGCCCTCATCTTTCGTCCGGTTTTTTCTTCACCCGGAGGTACTCAGCATCGCCAGTACCTATCTCGGGCTGCAGGTCCGGCTCAACTATACCGATGTCTGGCATAACATCCCCGTGCACGAAGGGGAGCCGCCGATCTCCCGATCTCCGCGGAGTTTTGGCATCGCGATCATGAGGATAAACGGCTCATCAAACTGTTTGTGTTTCTGACCGATGTCGACGAGACCATGGGGCCGTTCACCTATTTCAAACGGTCGCAGGTCGGAGGCGAGTTCGGCCATGTCTTTCCGGCCATCCCTCGCACTGGTCGTTATCCAGAGCAGGATGTGCACAGCCAATTAAACAATGACACCCCGTTGCCCTCGGTGTCATGTCTCGGGCCGGCGGGAAGCATCATTCTGTGTGATAGCAGCGGTCTGCATCGGGGCGGTCGATCGGTGACAAAACCCAGAATCGTCCTGGTCGGCGTCTACACGTCCAACGCCGGGATCGATGCCGCGCGCTATTCTCTCCCTCGCTCTGTCCATCACGAGCAGTTGTCACCGGCCGCAAAATTCGCGCTCTATTCCTAGCCCGTTACCGTGCTGTGCCGACCTCGCCGAAGGGACCCGAGTATTGACAGAGCGGCGTGATGACCGTAGGCTCGCGCGGTGCAGCGTGATTGACTCACTGCTGACAAATGGAGAATGAAGGAGGCGGATGATGGTGGAGAGAATACATGTGTCTGGACGATTGGTGGGATGCGCCGGTCTCCTCGCCGCGGGGCTTATGGCTGCTGGATGGCTCGGAGCGGCGCATGCGGCAGATGAGTTGCCGAAAGAGTCGGTCTTGCCGGCGGGGCTGGCCGGGAAGGCTGCGCAGGCGGCGCTCGATGCCTGCAAGAAGGATGGCTATCGGGTCAGCGCATCGGTCGTGGATCGGGCCGGCGTGCTGCGCGCCATGTTGCGGGCTGATGGCGCGGGTCCCCACACCGTCGATAGCAGCAGAAAAAAAGCTTACACGGCAGCCAGTTTGCGGCGAGCGACGAGCGAGTTGGCCGACATGATTGCCAAGCAGCCGGCGTTGCAGGCGCTCCGTGAAATGAATGAAAGCATTCTGATGGTCGGCGGCGGGTTGCCTATCGAAATCGCCGGTGAAGTGGTCGGAGCGATCGGGGTCGGCGGTGCTCCGGGAACTCACCTGGATGATGCCTGTGCTGAGGCGGGTCTCGATGCCATCGGAGCGGCCTCGAAGATGCCTGCCGCCAAATGAACCTGGTGCGGGGACGAGGACCGGCCTGGATGGTCATAGGGCTGGTCCTGATCCTCCTTTTGTCGGCCTGTAACAACGATCGTCCGGAGCCCGCTGAGGCCGATGTGCCTTCAGCGGGGCTTCGTATGAGGGTGACCCGCGTCGCCACCCATCCGTTTTTGTCCCGCTACCGTTTAACGCTTCTTGTGGAAGGCTCTCATGGCTGCACCGATACGGCCGAGCTGTTTCCTGACACGGGATATGCCGGGAGACGCAATGTGTATGAGCAGGCGTCGGGTGCGATTACGCTCTTAGGACAGTACGATGCCCGGGTGGTTGATCGAACAAACTGCACGATTCGCCTGGTGGAGTTTCAGTCGCTGGCGGGCCAGTCGAAGTTTTTGGGGGCATTCGATGTGGATGCACAGAAGCGCTGGCAATTTTTCCCTGCTTCAATCAGGCCCGAGCGGCCGTTCGAGAAGCACTAGGGTGATTGTCAGGAAGCCAGCCGCTCCTTAAACGTCAGTTCTGCCACCGCGGACTTATCCAGTTCGCCTTTGCCGAGCGTCACCAGCCGGCGGTATTGATCATAGGTGGCTTTCGCCAGAGGGAGATCCAGACCGACCTGTTCGGCCAGATGGCAAGCGATCCCCGAGTCTTTGGCGGCATGGGCGGCGGAGAAGTAACAGTCATGCGCGCGCTGCTGCATGTCTTCGCCGTCTGTCTCCAGGACGCGGGAGTTGGCGCCGGTCTGGGAGAACACGTCGCGCAGCATGGTGAGATCCAACCCCAGGGCTGATGCCAGCCCCAGACCTTCCGCGAGGGCTGCGGTGTTGGCATTCATGACCATATTGACGAGCGCTTTCACTTTGGCGGCGTCGCCCGCCGGTCCGATATAGCGCAGGTGCGCGCTCAGATCCTTGAGTAACGGGGTTGCGCGCTGGAATACCTCCGGTCGCCCGCCACACATGAGATAGAGCGTGCCTTGGCGTGCCTGGGGAATGCTGCTCGCCATGCAGGCCTCAAGGCTGTGGCCGCCCTGTTCTTCCACCAGCCGGTGGACTTCTGTCTGGAGGGCGGGAGACAGGGTCGCACAATTGATAAAAAGCCGGTTTGTCGCCTGCCGCAGCAAACTGTCTGGTTTGTCGGGCGCATAGATTTGGCGCATAGCTGCGTCATCCGACACTACCGTCAGTATCGTGTCTGCCAGTTCAGCAACCTGTGCCGGAGTCGGGACGGCCATGCAGCCGAGTTCTTTAGCGAGTGTCTCCGCGCGTGAGGCCTCGGTATCGGAGACGGCTACAATCTGATAGTCGAGGTCGTGGAGGCGGCGGGCCATGTTGGCTCCCATGCGGCCCACCCCAACGATGCCGATACGAAACTCTGACTGTGCCATCCGCGACCTCCTGGAAAACATGGTACTGTGATTGGCGTGGAAGTGTACCACAGTCCATTCAGGCGCAGGTATCATGGTGTCAGTAGTTGTGCGTGTGAGCACCTCGAACACCACTGGGAGAGTCTGTCATGCAACAAGCGATTGTCGGATATCATCAGGATGAGGAAGGGCACTGGGTGGCCGACCTTCGCTGCGGACATGGCCAGCACGTGCGCCATCAGCCGCCGATGACGAGTCGTCCGTGGGTGCTGACGGAGGAGGGGCGTCAGCGGTTTCTCGGCACTGAGTTAAATTGCAAGAAGTGCGAAGAGGGTGGAGATGGATTCATTGCCCCTGGGGTCCTGTCGTAAGGACCCCCAGGGCGAATTGCTAGACGTGGGGGGGCCATCAAGAATGTGTGACGGTCCGGGTTGATCCCTATCTTACTTATGCCCAGAACCAATCGATCAAGGAGGAAAACCATGCTGTCACATTCGAGAACCAGGATTCATCCTGGGGGGCTGCAGCAGGGATTGGACGAGGAGCCGTCGGGGCAGTTGATGCCTGGCTCACCTTCGTGGGGGCGTTCGGAGTCCCGGGAGCTGCGACCGCTGGCGCGGATGGAGGAGAAGCGGGTGCCGAGGCTGGGTTCATGGATGGCGCAGGGGGCGTGTGTGACGGCGCGGCCGCCTGAGTCGGTGGCGTTGAGGAAGTATCAGGCTCCGAGGGCTGCGGTGTGATCACGGCAACCAAGTGAGGCTCCAGTTGGAGGGTGTCGACGGGAGTCGCCTGTGCTTCCGGTCCAGGTGGCTGCGTCGCCATCGTCCGTTCGCGCAGCGTGGTGAGGGCCTCCAACCGTTTCTCAATCCGCTTGGTGTCGCTGATTTCCTTCAGCATGGCCTGGTGCCTGGCGCGCAAGGTTGCGATGTTATGCTCAAGCAATGCGAGTTTGGCCTGGTTGGCCTTGTGGAGTTGGTCGTAGGAAGCCTGGAATTGTTTTAGCTCGCCTTTCAGATTGGCAAGCGCTCGTTCATCGCGTTGATTGGCGAGGTGTGCCGCATCCCGTTCCTGTTCCAGGCTGTGGATATCGGCTTGAGTTTGAGCCAACTCGCCGGCTCGCGTTTTCACTTCATGTCTGGCTGTGTCATAGGTCTGCTGCGAGACACAGCCTCCCAGCGTCAATGCCGCGCCTCCCACCATCCAGCAGAGAGTATAGGCAGATGCGAGTCGCGTGCATGAGGTAAGTGAGTGCATGGGACGTTCCTCCCGGATACCTACGGTGGCGATAAATGCGAAAAGTGGTTCGCTCAGCGGAGCCACGGTGCCTCAGGCTAATTTTTCAGAAAAGTGGAAAAACGGCAAAATATTTCGGGAAACCTGCAGAACGCTGTCAAGAGCGTGAGGTGCTGGCGAGATGGTCGGCCGGTCATTGAATGGTGAGACAGTCGGGGGGAACGGCCACCTGCATGTTGAGCCCCGCCTCGTGCCAAGGTTGGAGTCTGGGACCATGGTAGCGATATCCGCCGATGACGGGATCACTTGAGAGGAGAAGTGGCGTATCAAGGTCTAGCACGTCAAAGTCGCCCAGTCCCAGCACAAGGCTGAATGAACATCCCATCGCGATGCGTGTTTCGAGCATGCCGCCGATCATAAGCCGGAGGCCGGCCGAGCGGGTGAAGGCCGCAATGCGCCGTGCTTCTATCACTCCGGTTTTCATGATCTTGATGTTGATATAGTCCGCGGCCTGCATCTCGACAACCCGGCGTGCATCATCCAGGGATCGGACGGATTCGTCAGCCGCCAGGGGAATCCCCGTCAGATGCCGAATGGCCTGGAGTCCTTCGAGGTCGTCTCGAACCACCGGTTGTTCCAGGAGTACCAATCGTCCTCCGAACTTTTTCACCCCGGAGGCAAAATGGATGCAGTCCTCTCGGGAAAAGCCCTGGTTGCCGTCACCGATGAAGCTGATCCCAGGAAGTGCGTCATGCACGGCCTGTAAGCGGCGAATGTCTTCTTCCACATCCGTTCCGACTTTCATCTTGAACAGGCGGAAACCTTGGGCATACCAGCCACGCGAAAGGCCGAGCGTCCTGTCTAGATCGCAGATGGGAATGGTGATGTCGGTCTCCCGCTCCCGGACGTCGGCTTGTCCCCAGAGTTGCCACAGCGGAAGGCCCTGAGTCCGGCAATAGGCATCGAGGAGGGCCGTTTCCAGGCCGCATCGGGCGGCGGGGAAGAGCGGAGCCTGTTCATTCAGGCAGTCTGCGACCAGTCCATAGTCGGCAGCAGATTGTCCGACCATGCCGGAGGCCAATCTCTGGACGGCCGTGAGGCAGGAGGCCCGATCTTCGCCTCCCACTTCGGGAAACGGCGCCGCCTCTCCGATGCCCTGTGTCCCATCATGCAAGGTCACTCGCATGAACAGGTTTTGCGCGGTTATGCGCGCGCCAGTGGCCACGACGAAGGGGTTGGTGATCGGAATATCGACCGGCCAGATGTCGATGCGCTGTATGACGTGGGAATTCACCGGGGCGTCGTGCCTACAGGTAGACGCTCATCCGTAGCGATCATTTTGCCAGGGAAGGGCCGTATTCGAGTATCCACGCACTTCCCAGAACCCCTTCTCGTCGTGATCCGAGAAGGTGATCTCCTTGATCCATTTGGCCCCTTTCCAGGCGTAGCGTTTCGGGATAATCATGCGAACTGGACCGCCATGTTCCTTGCTGAGCGGGCGACCGTTCCATTTATAGGTGAGGAGGACGTCGTCGTCCATGCAGACACTGAGCGGTAGATTGGTGGTGTACTCGTCGTAGGACTTGAACAGCACAAATCGGGCGGAAGGAAGCGGTTGGACGACGGCCGTGAGGTGCTTAAAGCTGACCCCTTCCCATTCATTGTCGTAACGGCTCCAGGACGTTACGCAATGAAAGTCCGATACATCCTTGAACTGCGGCTGGGCGAGAAAGTCTGTCCAGGTCCATGTTATCGGTGCGGTGACTGCGCCTCCAATCGAGAGACTCCATTCAGCAAGCGGGATGTCTGGTTTTTGACCGAGGTCGAGGACGGGCCACGTCTCGACCAGGTGCTGACCTGGAGGGAGACGATCGTCCCCTTCATAAAACACCTCCCGCTCTTCTCCGCCGCGCCGAGCCTTGGCCCAGTTTTCCTTGGTCTTGATCAACCGTTCATTCTGATCCATTACAGCCTCCCCTAATTACAGAGTAGGACAAGAGGCCCTGTTCTTACAAGGGTGGGGCTTTGCAATGGGAAGAGATGATGTCCCGGATAGTGGCCGTAAGGCATCGAATGACCAATGAATAGGGCCCGGAATGGTTCACCGACATGCCATGTGAAGCAGAAGGAGAAAAATCGCGCAGGGAGAAAAATGAGGTCGGAATGGAGGCTGAGAATCAGAACGCCCCGAAGCGGCACTGCTACGAGAACGTCAGACGTGCAGTCTGGTCTCGCGTTCACACCAGCGTTGCGGGCGCATGAGCGTGCCCAGCGCGGCAATGGCGCAGATCGTGGCCAGTAACACGAAGCTGGCGATGAGGAAGAATCCACCTTTCATGTCGTGCACCGAGAGCGGTCCCATGACGTCACCCCCTCCATATGAACTAATTGTACCACTTTACTCCGTGCGCCAGCCGCAGCCGCAACGCCATGATTCTTCAGGTGAAATTTTTCTCAGTCGGCAATGGCAGAGGGGACAGGGGCGCATCCACACGTGTACAGCGGTTTCGTAAGCGGGGTGCGAGGTACGGGTCTGCTGTGGAACCGAATGTGTTGTCGGCATGGCAGCGTCCAGGACATCAATGATCGCGTACATGTGACATTACCTCCATTCGCACCCAGGCTTCAAGAGTTCTTTCGGAGGTTGCAGCCCTGCACTTGAGGGCCAGGCCGAGGCCGGGAAGAGAAAAACGGGGGAGACGTCGGGTGACAAGTGGGAATGTGTGGCCGAATCCAACGCCTGTTCCCGCTTGACCGGTGCGTGGCAGGCCAAGGCGCGACGCGATTGACACAGGAACGGGCAGGCACGATGATACCGCCGGGGGGCACGGAACACGATGACCATTTCTGCAGATTCTTCTCTCTTCAAGGCACGCGCGGGGGGCGGCAAACTCTTGTTGGGGCTGCTCGTGGGATGTGCCGTGGCGGGGTTTGTCTATTTCGATCTCGGCCGGTATCTTTCGCTCGATGCGCTCAAGGGCAATCGAGATCAGCTGCTGGCGTTTACGGAAGTCAACTATTCGACGGCCGTTGCCATCTATGTGATGGCTTATTGCGCGGTGATCGGGCTTTCGTTGCCGGGTGGTGCGATCATGACCCTCGCCGGCGGCTTCCTCTTCGGGAGCGTGCTGGGAACGCTGTATGTGAATGTCGGTGCGACCGTCGGCGCGACCCTGGCGTTTCTGGTTGCGCGCTACCTCCTGAGAGATTGGGTTGAGCGGCAATTCGGGAGCCGATTGGGAGCTATTCAAGAAGGGTTTGCAAAGAATGCGTTCAGTTATCTACTCACCCTGCGATTGATTCCTCTCTTCCCGTTTTTTCTGGTCAATATGGTGTCAGGCTTGACCCGGGTGAACGTCGGAACCTACGTGGCGGCGACTTCCCTGGGTATTATCCCTGGAAGTTTCGTGTTTGCGTATGCGGGACGCCAACTGGGTACGATCAATTCACTCAAGGAGATCGTGTCCCCCAATGTGTTGGTGGCCTTTACCCTCTTGGGGCTACTGGCGCTGGTACCCATTTTGTATAAACGATTCGCCGGTAAGTCGGACTGAAGACAACGAGATGTGAGGGCGTCAAACACCACGGGTAGAGAGAAAGGTCGTGTGCATGGCTTTGATGAGCGACGAGAGTCAGCATCTCGTTCTGCCGGACGACGAGCACAATCGGAAACTGGTGAGCAATGTACATCCGTCCACGTGGGTGAACCCTGAACCAGATGGCCGATACAACATTGTCGTGGTGGGGGCCGGGACGGCGGGATTAGTCACGGCGGTGATTGCCGCAGGTTTGGGCGCGAAGGTGGCGCTCATTGAGCGGCACTTGATGGGTGGAGATTGCCTCAACGTCGGCTGCGTGCCATCCAAGGGATTGATTCGCGCCGCGAATATCTGGGCGCAGCTGCGGGAGGCATCGGAATTCGGAGCCCGCATACCGGACGGGGTGAACTACGATTTTGGCGCAGCAATGGCTAGGATGAGGCAGCTGCGGGCCAGAATCAGCCGCGTGGATTCCGCGCACCGTTACAAGTCACTGGGCGTGGATGTCTATCTCGGTCAAGCCCGGTTTGTCGGCCAGGATACGGTGGGAGTGGAAAGC
Source organism: uncultured Nitrospira sp. (assembly GCA_964556305.1). Taxonomy (GTDB): domain Bacteria; phylum Nitrospirota; class Nitrospiria; order Nitrospirales; family Nitrospiraceae; genus Nitrospira_A. The sequence continues at coordinate 31,601 of CAZKVY010000008.1, forward strand.
TCGGCAGGCAATCGGACTCTGACATTCGTGAAGGCGGCTGTGTGCACTGGTGCAAGGGCTGCAGCGCCTTCTATCCCGGGGTTAGAGGAAGCGGGATATTTCACTAATGAAACCGTCTTTTCGCTCACGACGCTGCCGGCGCGAGTTGGAGTAATCGGGGCAGGTCCGATCGGGTGCGAACTGGCACAAGCCCTGGCGCGATTCGGCAGTCGAGTGTCGCTGATTGAGACGATGCACGGCATTCTTCCCAATGAAGACCGCGACGCGGCGGAACTCGTTCATCAGTCGATGATGCGTGACGGCGTCACCCTGCTCTGTTGCGGAAAGGATCTCAAAGTGGAAAAAGGCGCCGCCGGTAAGCGCCTGGTTGTCGATTCGCATGGTCAACGCTATGATCTGACGGTCGATGAAATTCTGGTGGGCGTGGGCCGTGCGCCGAATGCGCAAGGGTTGGGATTAGAGACCGTGGGCGTCGATTACGATCACACGGGCGTGAAAGTGAATAATCGTCTTCAGACGACGAACCCGCGGATCTATGCCGCCGGGGATATCTGTTCGCGCTACAAGTTTACCCATGCCGCGGACGCGATGGCGCAGATCGTTATTCAGAACGCGTTGTTTCCGCATCCCTTCGGATTGGGATACGCGAGCGTGGATTCGCTGATCATGCCCTGGTGCACGTTTACTTCCCCCGAAGTCGCCCATGTCGGCCTGTACGAAGCGGAGGCGGCGAAGCGAGGACTGAAGGTCGAAACCTATACTTACAAATTTGACGAAGTCGATCGTGCCGTCCTCGATGGTGATGAAAGTGGCTTTGCCCGTATTCACATCCAGGAGGGCACCGATACGATTCTTGGCGCCACCATTGTGGGGGCGCATGCCGGTGACTTGATCAGCGAGGTATCTGTGGCGATGAAGGCCGGGGCCGGCGCCAAAACAATTGCCGCGACCATCCATCCTTATCCGACCCGTGCTGAGATCATCAAGAAGGCCGTCAATCTCTGGCGCAAAGCGCATTTCACCCCGCAGACGAAATCAATGCTGACCAGGTTGTTCGCCTGGTTGAGGCGATGAACGAGTGATGAGGCTCGTCGGTCCGATCCTTTGTTTCGCGGTCGTCGGCGCAGCGCTGATAGGGTTTGCGCAGCCCCCCACACATGTGTCAACGGGAAGGTTTTCAGCCGCGCCGGAGGGATCAGCCTTACCGGATGGCTGGCACATGCTGACGTTCAAGAAGATCGAGCGACATACGCAGTATGAAATCGTCAAAGACGACTCAGTAGCCGTCGTCAGGGCGGTGAGTGAGGCGAGCGCCTCAGGCCTCACGAAAGCCGTGACGATCAATCCACGGGAGTATCCGATTGTCCGTTGGCGTTGGAAGATCGAGAATATCTTGGACAAGAGCGACGTGAGCCGGAAGGATGGCGACGACTATCCGGCGCGGCTGTACATTACATTTGCCTATGAGCCGGACAAGGTGAGTCTTGGAAAGAAACTGAAATATAAGGCCGGTCGAGCGCTTCTCGGCGACATTCCGATCGGCGCGCTCAATTATATCTGGGACAGCAAGAGCCCTGTGGGCACCGTGGTGGACAATGCGTTCACGAGTTTTGCCAAAATGATTGTCGTGGAGAGCGGGGCTCGGCGGATCGGTACCTGGGTCGACGAGGAACGAAACGTCTATGAAGATTACCGGTCGGCTTTCGGGGAGGAGCCACCCGCGATCAACGGCATTGCGATCATGACGGATACGGATAATACGAAGGAGCGCGCCGTGGCCTATTACGGTGATATTGAGTTTGTGCAGGCCCCGAGATAATGGTCGTGGAGGTAGGCATGGTAAAGACGGTGGAGAGGCCGACCTGTGCAAGGTGGGCCTCTCGGACACCAGCGAGCTGAGGCGGGTTCGCAACGTCAGCGGGTTACTGAATTGAATTGGCGAAGCCGCCGTGAGTAATCTCAGCCCGAATGGTGTCACCCACCTTTTTATTGCCTCGAAGGTGTTTGGTGCCCTGACCGACACGCATCTTCATTTGACTGCCGTCGTAGTCTTCAACCGTATAGGTGTCCCCCTGAATGTCTTTGACGGTCCCGCCCACTGTCTTCCATGCGACCCCGGGCTTCGAGTCATATTGCCCCAGCTTGGGGGCGGGGGATTGCTCAGGCACCGATCCTAAAAGGGACGCCGCTGCTGCTGACGAAGTGGTCGCGGCATGAGGGTAATGTTTGGCGGCCTTGTCCTTCTCCTTGGCCAAGGCCGGTTCCGCCAAGAAGCTGATGGCGGTCACGGTCACCACTGCGATCGCCAGAAGAGAAGTTTCAGACGTGATCCTCATAACAGTCCTCCTTCATTGATTACGACTGCGCGTCTGAGCCTAATTCAGCAAGCCTCGTGCCGCCCGTCATGTAGAGAATCACTCAATTTCGTGCTGGTTGTGTCCGGTTCGCGTGGTTGCGGCGGGCCTGCAGAGGAGGGAAATGCCAACATCTGTTCAATTTTGCCCAGTCCCTGCTCCCGATTTTTCGCGCCGCAGTCGTGCTCCGGAGCGAGGCGCAGTGTGCTTCTGAGGGCGCTTCTGGAAATCACAAACTCGTTGTCAACGAATCGGCCTCCTTGTACGTTGACATGGACGACAGGAATCTCATGGTAACCAAGGGAGGAAGTATGAAGCAGGTGATTTGGAGCGCTGCCTTGCTGTCGATGTGTGCCCCGTCGTTCGTGTTGGCCCAGGCCGAGACCCCTAAAATTGATCAACGGCAGGCGAGCCAGGAGCGACGGATTGATCAAGGAATTGCCAGCGGGCAACTGAATGAACGCGAGGCCACTCGCTTGAACAATCAACAGGAACACATTAATAAAATGGAGGACAAGGCCAAGTCCGATGGGGTGGTGACGAAGAAGGAGCGCGCCCGCCTCAAGCATGCTCAGGATCGCACCTCCCGCCACATCGCTCGCCAGAAGCACGACCGCCAGCAGCGGTAATTCTCAACCCTTTACCGAGTTCGGCGGTCAAGCGAACACGTCGGTCCGGGTGGTTTGATCAGTATCCGCGCTCGTACTTCTTGCCGAGTGTCCTCCATGCCGTCCCCAGGTCAAACTGCGGACGGCATGGTCGTGCCACACCCCAGCCATCGCTGCGGCAAAACCGCGCCACCTGTTGCATGACTTCTCAGATCACATCTGAATCGATCCGGTCGATCCTGCTAGAATGCCGGCATGGATCTCATCACCACTCATCTGAATGCAGACTTCGATGGATTGGCCTCCATGGTGGCAGCCAGGAAACTCTATCCCGATGCCGTGCTGGTGTTTCCCGGCGGTGCGCAGGAATCCGTACGCAATTTTCTGGCTGAGCATGACATGGGCATCTGGCGCCTCAAGGATGTGGCGCTGGAACAGGTGCGCCGATTGATTCTGGTCGATGTTCAAGAGCCGGAGCGGATCGGTCCGTTGAAGGTGCTGAGCGTGCGCAAGGATTTGGATGTCCATGTATACGACCATCATGGAGCCGACGAAGGATCGGAGATTTCGGTCTGGCCATCGGTCACGGAGCGGCATATTGAACCGGTGGGCGCCACCGCGACTCTGTTGATCGAGCGACTCAAAGCGCAGCAAGTAGCACTCACGGTCGCTGAAGCCACGGTGTTGGCGATGGGCCTGTACGAGGAAACCGGCTCGATGGCGTACCCCTCGACCACTCCACGCGATCTGGAAGCCGCGGCATTTGTCCTGCGCGCGGGCGCTGATTTGAACCGCGTCGCGGAGACGCTGCAGCACCCCCTCGACCCGAATCTCATCGCGCTGCTGAACGATCTGCTGCAATCGGGAGAAATCTACTATTTGGAAGGACGAAAAATTCTTGTCGCCTGCAGTGCGTACGACCGCTATACGGGCGACCTGGCTGAGGCGGTTCAGCGGCTCGCCGAACTGCAGGGATTTGATGCCGTGATCGTGGCGATTGCGATGGAGGAAAAGGTTGAGATCATCGGGCGGAGTCGCAGGCCGGAGATCGACGTGGCCTGGATCGCGCGCGAGTTTGGCGGTGGCGGACATGCCGTGGCAGCCGCTGCTAGTGTGAAAGGCCGTACGTTGGTGGAAGTGCAGGAACAACTCACTCGTCTGCTGACCGAGCGGTACCGCCCCACGTTGCTGGCCCGTGATGTGATGACCACACCCGTCAAATCGATTGGTACAGATGCAACGGTGAGTGAGGCGGAACGATCCATGACCACCTTTAGTGTCAACGTGCTGCCGGTGGTCGATGCAAAGGACCGGTACGTGGGCATGATTTCACGGGAGATTGTCCAGAAAGCCCTGTTTCATCGGCTGGCAGAGCAGCGCGTGGGGGATCTGGCCACCAGCGGCCAATACAGCGCGTTGCCCGACACGCCGTTCCATGAAGTCGAGACGCGGATGATCGAATTGAATCAACGGTTTGTGCCGGTGTTGTCCGACGGCAAAACTGTCGGTGTGATCACCAGAACCGATCTCCTCCGCAGTTTGCATGATGATGTGCTGGCGTCTGCCCGCGCTAAACCGAAGTCGTTGATGGGGCTAGAGTCGCCGGGCGGAGTGCGGAGGCGGGATTTGAAAGGGCTGTTGCGCGATCGGTTGCCTCCTCACGTGTACGACCTATTGCGAACCGCAGGGGAATTGGGTGAACGGCTGGGGTTCTCCCTTTATGTCGTCGGAGGGTTTGTTCGCGATCTGTTACTCGGCCTCGATAACCTCGATGTCGATTTTGTGGTCGAGGGGGATGGAATCGCATTTGCGCGCGCGCTCGCGAAGGAGCGTGCTGGCCGCGTCACAGTGCACGAGCGGTTTGGAACGGCCGTGGTCTTGTTGCCGGGCGGGTTTAAGGTGGATGTCGCGACAGCCCGTACCGAGTATTACGAGTATCCCACGGCCTTACCGACGGTGGAACAAAGTTCGATCAAGAAGGACCTCTACCGGCGAGACTTCACCATCAATACCCTGGCGGTGGCGCTTAGGCCTCGAACCTTCGGCCAACTCATCGATTTTTATGGTGGTCAACGTGATCTGAAAGAGCGTCTGATCCGCGTGCTCCACAGCCTGAGTTTTGTCGAAGATCCGACGCGGGTCTTTCGCGCCATCCGGTTCGAATTGCGATTCGACTTTCACCTGAGCAAGGACACGCTGGCCTTGATTAAAGGCGCGGTGAAAATGGAGTTGTTCCATCGATTGTCCGGCCAGCGCCTTTTAGATGAGCTGCGATTGCTGTTTTCCGAGCGGACCCCCCGGCACGCCGTCCGTCGTTTGGCTGACCTCGATCTGTTGCGGTTTATTCACTCGACGTTAACGTGGTCTGCTCGATTGGATCGACGGCTGACCGAACTGGAAGCGGCGTTGGATTGGTATCGGATTTCCTGTCTCGAACGAACCATCAACGGATGGGTGGTGTATGCCATGGCACTTGCTGAGGTCATGCCGGATCAGGCTGTCCGTGACATGCTCAAGCGTTTCCCCTTTACCGAAGCGGAACGGACTGCGGTGACCCAAGCGCGATTCCTCACACAACCGGTATGTCGGACCTTGAGCAGGCGCGCGCCTCTCCGACCATCAGAAACAGTCGCAATCTTGGGCGGCCTGTCGGAGGAGTGCTTGGTATTCCTTTTGGCGAAGAACGCCTCAGAAACTGCCAAGCGGCACCTGTCCCAGTACCTCACCACGTATCGTGAGGTGAAACCGATGCTTACAGGAAAGGCGCTGAAGGCCTTGGGTTTGAGCCCAGGTCCGCTCTACCGCACCATACTGGAGCGATTGACCCAGGCACGATTGGATGGTGAAGTGAAGAGCGAGGCGGAGGAACGGGCCCTGGTGAAGGAATGTATCGATCGCGTTCGCTCATCCTCCTAGCCTTTGTGCGCAACGCTTTGACGCCACGCAGCGGCGATAGGCACAGTGTGAGGATGGGGCCGATGCGGGGCCCCCCGGGCGGCCGGACTGCAGCGAGGGGATTAAGCCAGCGGCTCAACCGGCTCGAGTTCGTCGTAAGTATCGACGGCACGAGCCTCTTTCCCCATCGCGGCGAGAAGGCCGTCGTAGACGATGCGAGCCGCGTCAGACCATTTGGGATTGAATGGGCGACCAGCGAAAGCGGCCTCAGCCGCCTTTTTCTCATCGTGGGTAATTTGTCGAGGAGTCAGTGTGGTGTCCATACGAATAATAATAGATCGCTTCAGGGCAATGTCAAGGACTGAGCGCAATGAACGGACCCTCTCGTTCGGTGGGGATCGCGCACGAATACTTCGCAACGGACTGCGCAGGAAGAATTTGCGGCAGACATCGTATCTCATGAAGCGCGCGGGGGAAGCACTCGATCAAGTTCGGCACGATTCGACCGAAGGAGCTCACCTGCCTTCTGTGCGCTGACCATTCGAAACGAGAGGCTGTCCCCAGGGGCCAATTGCGCGGCCAGAGAACGATCCGCGCTGATCATCGTGGCGAGCTTGGCGTACCCGCCCGTCGGTTGACAATCTGCCATCAATAAAATCGGTTGACCATTCGAAGGCACTTGAAGACCTCCGACACACACGGCTTCGGAGACGATGTCGGCCGAGTCTCGATGCGGCAGCTCCGCACCCTCTAGGCGATACCCCATCCGGTCGGACTCCGTCGTCACCCGATACGGACTGACGGTCAGCTGTCGAATAGCCTCGTCCGCAAAGTGGGCGGTTTGCGGACCCGGCATGACTCGCACGACGGGTGATGTGACATAACGGGGACGAGACGGTTCCGGTAGCGAGCGGCCTATGGAGCGTGCTACCGTTCGTATGACAGGTCCCACGCTGAATTGATCCCATTTCTTCACCGCTCGGCCAGACAGTCCGCCTAATCCACTGCGTACATGGGTCGAGAGGCTTCCAAGTATCATCGGGCCGGTGATGCCGCCTCCTACCGTGAGGTACGCGCGTGCGCCCTGCCGTCGCATCCCGAACTGCAACCGGCTTCCAGCCTGCATGACGACCACGGTCCACATGGGAATGGCGCAGCCGTTGCTGGTCGGGGAGAGGTCAGCGCCGGTAATGGCAAGAGGGAGCGCTTGCTCGAACAACAGATCAGGCCCTTGAAGCGTGATCTCCAGTCCTGCGGCCCCATCCGGGTTGCCGAGCAGGCGATTGCCGACGGTGAGCGCCCACGGGTCCATCGCTCCACTCACCGACACGCCGAATCGCTGATAGCCACACCGGCCGAGATCCTGTACGGTCGTGAAGAGGCCGGGATGCAATACATGTATAGTCGATGGCTTAGGTGGCATGATCGAGCCGGCTCACGGAAATTCCACCATCGTCGAACATCATTCGCAACGCATGGGCCAGCCGGACGGCGCCCGGCGTATCGCCGTGCAGACAAAGCGTATCGATGTGGAGATGGAGCAAAGACCCATCGACAGCAGCAATGGTGCCTTCATGTACCAGTGAGTGCGCTCGGGCGACGACGGTCGATTCGTCATGGATGAGCGCATGAGCCTCAGCCCGAGGCACTAACCGCCCGTCCGCCTGGTAGGCGCGATCCGCAAATCCTTCTGCGGCTACCACCAGCCCATGCGCCGCTCCGGCGGCGAGCAGTTCGGAGCCGGCTAGTCCGATGAGGATCAACCGCCGGTCGATCTGGGCGATACCCGCCGCGACTGCATCCGCAAGGTCAGGATCGCGTGCCGCCATATTGTACAGGGCTCCATGGGGTTTCACGTGGGAGAGTCGGACACCTTCCGCCTGACCGATGGCCATCAATTCACTCACCTGCGAGAGGATGAGGTCCAACACCAACGCTTGCGTCAGCGGTAGTTCACGACGCCCGCAGAATTCCCGGTCGGGCAGCCCGGGATGGGCGCCGATTGCCAGGTCATACTGTCGTGCCAACTGCAGGGTGCTGCGCATCAGTGCCGCATCGCCCGCATGTACCCCGCAGGCGATATTCACCGATGTCACATACGGCATGAGACGAACCTCCGCATCCCGTTGCTCAGGTGTTGACGCTTCACCGAGGTCACAATTCACATCGATGCTGCAGGTGCGAGTCATGCCTGGTCTTCCGACAGTTCTTTGAATTCTTCCTCCTCGATCGGCACGAATCGCACCTGATCGCCGGGAGCAAGCAGGAACGGCTTGGGCCTGCGGAGACTGAATAGAAGGACGGGAGTGCGCCCGATGATTCGCCAGCCGCCTGGACTGGCTTGAGGATAGATGCCGGTCTGTGTGCCTGCTATGCCTACCGATCCGGCAGCCACTTGTCTGCGTGGAGTCGGAAGGCGCGGTGTGGCGATGCGAGCAGGCACGGGGCCCAGGTAGGGAAAGCCTGGACTGAAACCGAGCATGAACACCCGATAGGTCACGGAGGCGTGGAGCGCGCCGGCTTCCAAAGGGGTGAGCCCGGCTTGTCGGGCCACGTCGGCCAGGTCTGGTCCTGCGGCGCCTCCATACCAAACGGGAATGGTATGAGTAATGGGAGGGGGCGAGGGCGCATTCGTTGTGGTTGCCGTCAATGCGCGGAGGTCCCTCATGACCGTGATGGCATCGGTGAGTAGTGCGTCATAGTAGACTGTCGCGGAGCGGTATGTGGGAACCACTTCTACGAGACCCGGGATCCGGGCCTGGTCTACCGCACCGGTAAAGGCCAACACCAGTTCGTTCGTGGGGAGGTCGATCGTGTCTCCAAACTCAACGGTCACCGCGTATTCGCTGAGCTGGTTCATACGAAAGATCATTTCGACAGCCTGTCCCGCGATGATCCAAAAAGCTAATAATGGGAGTTCACTCCGGTAACGGTCTCCCTTTGGTTTCGGTTGCGAATGGGAGTATGGCTAAGCCAAGCAGGTAGATCAATGTGATAGCACTCGCGGCATTGTTGAACGGTCCCAGCCTGGTCACGAGCCAGCCGGTGACGAAGGGCGCGGCGGAGGCAAGTATGCGGCCTGCGTTGAAACAGAATCCGGCGCCGGTGGCACGGAGCCGCGTCGGGTACAACTCGGGGAGGTAAAATTGGAAAACCGCTGAAGATGCCGTTGTTAAAAAAACCCAACACCGGGAGCAGCACTACTCCTTCCGCATACCTATGCGGCACAAAATAGGTGGCCGTTAGCAGGAGGAGGCTACCGAGGCACATCAATCCGAACACGGGGCGGCGCCCGAACCGTTCCGCCAACGGTCCGAATCCCAGATCGCCGAAGAGCGCACCTGCGGTCAGGCCGGTGAAGACTGCATAGATCACGATGGTCGCGATCAACAGCTTGGTGTGGCCGAAATACCCGGCGGCCATGCTGAAGCCGATGTCTCCCATGGCCCACCCGATCAGGAAAATGGAAAAGACGATGCCCCCGTACCATCCGATTTGTTCGGACGTGACTTCGCCGCCCGTTGCTCCGTCTTGCAGCACTCATGCAGCGCGGGATGGAGCCCAATTGCGTGGATCGTGCATTCATGGCGTCGAATACCCTCCCCACGAGCCATGCGACAAACAGCCCCAGCCATTGATATCTCGTGACGCCCTTCGTCCATGCCACGCCGAGCTTTCCCCCTGTACGTACCACGTGTTGCCACGCTACGGGGAGGCGTGGCGCTGTCAAGGTGAAGCGCGCAAAGCGGACATGGTATAGTCCCTCGGACTATGCCGCGTATTGATTATTATCGCGTCCTCGGGGTGTCGCGGGACATTTCCGATGACGAGATCAAGAAAGCCTACCGAAAGCTCGTCTTCGAGCACCACCCCGATCGCAATCCGAATAACAGCAAGGCGGAGGAGAAGATCCGTGAGATCAACTCCGCCTACGAAGTCCTCGGCGACCCCGAGAGCCGGCGCACCTATGATCGCCTGCATTGGGGCGAGGAGATACGGGCTGAGACCGTCGATCCGTCGCTGATTCTCGAGGAAATGGAAAAGAAGCTGTTCGACGAGGGGCGAAAAGAACTGTTCGCCGTCCTCATGAAAATGGTGCCGCGAATCAAATCCGAATTAGCCGTCATTCGTGAACGCACGGTTGCAAAACAGGGGTACGATACGTTCAAGGAATCGATCGTCGAGGCGCGGGGGGCTGAGGTGTTGGATGAATTCGTGACGCCTGAAATGGAGCAACGCAAACAGCGCCTGCTTGAAGTGGCCGTGCAGATGATGGTGTCTCAGGCGGTGGTTGCGCGGGGCGATGAAGGCGGGATTCGTGCGCTGCGGGGCCGCCTGGAGGAGATGTTCCGCAAGGGGCGGCTCAACGGCTTTGCGACGGCCTTGGAACTTCTCTACGAGCGAAGGTGAATGCGGAAGCGTGAAGCGGAATCTGTGAACAGTCACACGCTGTTACACGTCACCGTTTACATGGTATCTTTCACGCCTGTGAAAGCGGTCCCGCCACGAATCGTCCCCGTTGCATGACTCCGACAATGCGTTCCTTTTTCAAGAGCAGTCCGATATTTCTCAGCGGGTTGCCTTCTACCACCAACAAATCTGCCTGTTTGCCGGCTTCAAGTGTGCCGATTTCTGTGGAAAGGCGCAGCAACTGCGCGGCGGCGGAGGTGCTCGTCATGATCGCATCCATCGGTGTCATGCCAAGCGCGACCATCCGCTCTAATTCCTGCGCATTCTCCCCATGATGATTGAAGGGCGTGCCGGCATCAGTTCCCAGTGCGATCGGGACTCCTCTCCGTACGGCTGAGCGAAAGCTCTTCTCGTGCTGCTTCACCATGTTTCTGGCCTTTGAGCGGGCGCTGTCGGGGATGCCGCAGCCGGTCGGGCAGGCTGCCGTGGTGGCGAGGGCGGACAGGGTGGGGACCATGTAGACGCCCCGCTGGGTCATCATGCCGGCGGCCTCGTCGTCCATGAGCGTGGCATGTTCGATCGAATGCACTCCGGCGCGCAGGGCGTTCTTCATTCCCGAGGCGCCATGGGCATGGGCGGCCACATGACGGCCATGGGTGGCGGCCACTTCAACTGCAGCTCTCAATTCTTCCACCGTCATTTGGGCTTCGTCCGGGGACGTCCCTGGGGTGAGGACGCCGCCTGAGGCGATGACCTTGATCACCTCGGCACCGGCCGTGAGCTGGTCCTGCACGGCGACTCGCACGGCCTCGACCCCATGGGCTTCGCGCCCGATGAAGCGGGCATGTCCTCCCGGCATGCAGATCGCAAGCCCGGCGGCCAAAATACGGGGGCCGGGCGTCAGTCCCGACTCGATGGCCTTTTTTAACGCAAACACGGCATGGTCGCGGAAGCCCACATCCCTGACGGTGGTAAAACCAGCCTGCACGGTGCGTCGCGCCAATTCGGCGGCCTTCAGCAGCGTCACAGACGAGGACTCCTGCTCGACGGCTGCGACCACATCGGCTTCAGCGCCCAGGCAGAAGTGGACATGGCAATCGATGAGGCCGGGGAGGACGGTCAGGCCCCGGCCGTCGATGCGTCGCGTGCCTCGAGGCAGACGTATCGTGTCGTCCGGTCCGACGGCCACAATGCGATCCTCTTCAATCACGACAGTGCCTCGCTCAATCTTCCGGCCTTGGCCGTCGAGGATGCGAATCTGGCAGATGGCGATGATCATGGCGCCTCGCTGATCGGAATGGTGACGATGACGCCGCCCATGATGTCGTTGAGTTTATAGTCTCGCCGCGGGCTATTCGCATGTCCGTTATGGCAGGACACGCAGCTCTCGGAGACGGCCCGGTCGGCGTAGATGCCCTGGAAGTACCGGATCCCTCCCTGCTGATAAAATCCTGTGAAGGGTTTCTCCGGTGCTTTCATGACGGCTTCCAGGCCGCGTCGTTCAAACTCGCTGTTCGGTCCGTTCCATACATAGATCGGCGTGAGGCTGGCGAGCCGAAAGCTGAGCTTCATGTCTTTTTGTGCGACCAGACGGCCGGATTCGAGAAGGAACTGGGCGGGCAGAGGAAGACCCTTCTCTTCTTTCCAATGTTCGAGGGCTTCGACCACGCCTTGGGTGTGCAACTTATCTACGACGTTTTGCGTGTAGTTGGCGCGATTGGCATCGATCACGGCATGAATGAAACTGGTGACCCGTTCGGGCGCGATCATATCGGCCTTGCGCGATTCTGCCACGGCGAGTGCGATGACCCAATAGGTGATCGCCGCCACGAATCCGGCCACTCCTGCCATGATGATCCAGAACCCGTTTCGACTCATGCACCCCTCCTCGCCGACAACTGTGATTGGGTATACGTTTCAACCGCCGCCTGCACCGCGCGACCGGGTTGATCGAGCCAGTCGTGTTGAGCGAAGATTCCTTCCAAGGCGTTGAGCAGTGTCAGCACATGGGCCTGTCGGCAGGACTCGCCCATCAGCCCGATCCGCCAGACCCGCCCGCGTAGCGGTCCCAGGCCACCCCCGATTTCAATCTCGTAGTCCTGCAACAACTGCGTCCTCACCAGCATATCGTCAACCCGGTCGGGCAGGGTGACACAGTTGAGCATCGGGAGTCGATGGTTCTTCGAGGGGAGTGGCACAAGACCCAGGGGCTCAAGTCCGGCCAATAAGGCGTCGCTGTTGAGCTGATGACGGGTGAACCGCGGCCGCAGTCCTTCCTCGTGGATAAGCCGCAGGGCTTCGTGGAGTCCGTACAGCATCGAAATCGGCGCCGTGTGGTGATAGGCGCGGCTGCGGTCATTCCAATATTCGGCAATCAATGAGAGATCGAGGTACCAGCTGTGACAGGGGGTGCGTCGCTGTCGCACCACCTCCATGGCTCGCGGGCTCATCGTCAACGGGGCCAGCCCCGGCGGACAGCTCAGGCATTTCTGCGTGCCGCTGTAGCAGGCATCAATTCCCCATGCGTCGACGTCGACGGGAATGCCTCCCAGTGAGGTTACGGCATCGACGATGAGTAAGGCGCCGTGCGCGCGGCACAGGCCGCCGAATTCTTCAAGGGGCTGCCAAGCTCCGGTCGACGTTTCTGCCTGCACCAGCACCACCGCTTTGACGGGATCGCCTTGGGACAATGTTTCGTGCACGGCGTCCACAGGGACGATCTGTCCCCAGGGCGCCTCGATACGTATCGGGATACCGCCGCTTCGTTCAATCATCGTGGCCAGGCGCGACCCGAAGACTCCGTTGACCCCGACGATCGCGCGGTCTCCCGGCTCGATGAGGTTGGCGATGACGGCTTCCATGCCTGCCGAGCCTGTGCCGGGGAGAGCGATGGTGAACTCATTCTCCGTCCTGAATAGCATGCGGAGCGAGGCCTGAATCTGATTCATCAAGCTCAGGAATACGGGGTCCAGATGACCGACCAGGGGCTGCGACAGGGCTTGCAGGACACGCGGATGCACCATGCTAGGGCCCGGGCCCATGAGCAATCGATGCGGGGGGACAAATTCGTGATCGTGAGAGGAAAGGCTCATGTTTGGAACTGATCGTGTCGGTTATTCAGAGCAGGGCTCGCCGTCTATGGAAAGTCCGGTGTCACGGCTGGCGTAGTATAGCGAAACCGGAGGTAGTTCAGCCATGGGATTATGGCCAGGTTCGGGAGGTCGATGGGGTAGGTCGCTCTCCAGTTTCACCGCTCTGAAGCCGGTGGTATACTCCGGCGCGCCTTACCCCTTGGAGGTCTTGTGGACGCTGACGAATCGACCGGCCCGATCCCTCAACCATCTCAATCTTCCGCGTCCTGTGTCGGGGCGCCTCCTCCGCCACATGCGTACAATCCCGGGTTTTCCCGGGCGGTCACGCTGTTGTCTGCCGTGGTGCTTTCCGCCTCGATTGCGGTCGTGGCCTGGTTATCATTCGATATCCCGAGGGTAGAGCGCGTCGCGGATGCCGAGCGGGCGCTCAGTCACATGGTCGGTCGCCTGATGGATCAGGCAGACGGCGTGAAAACGCTGCCGGTGTGGGAACAGTTTCTCTATGACGTTACAATGGGGAGCGATGCGAACGATCGTGAGCAGGCCATCGAATGGTATCGCGAACTTGCCGAAGAATCGTCCGATCCCTTTGTCGATTTACACTTGGCCATTTTGGAAGGCGAGGCGGGGCATCTCGCGGATGTTCGACAACGCATCTCGCGATGGGTGCGGCAAGCCGCTCCCTATCCGTTGTTCGCCCGGCTCATGCAGGCAGGATACGTCGATGCCCATGTCTCCCCCAGCGCCGGTTTCAATCTGCAGGCGTACCTGGCAGAGCAGCCAGTCACGGGCTGGTTCTACAGCCGGTTGGCTGCGCGTATTGCCGAACGGGCCGGAGACCGGCCGCTGCTTGTCACAATCGAGACAGCCGATCAGCAACGAATCGAAGCATTGGTCTGGCGCTCCCGGGCATTCGCCCTGCTCGAATTGACCCTCATGGTCGTGGGGAGTTTCATCTTGATGGCGTGGGTGCGGCGCGGCAAAGGGGCTGCGATGTTTCGGGTGGGATCCGCCGAGCTGCCGCCCCTGTGGGCAGGGCGTCTCGGTGCCGGCGTATTGCTTCGTGGCGGCGCCGTCGGCGCACTGTTGACGGTGGCGTTTCTCTTCGCCGCCAGCGACTTTCCTTCTTTGCGGGTTGTCGCGGTACCGCTGTCGAATCTGCCGTTGCTGGCGTTGGCCTATTATCACTTGCTCCGGCCCCAACGGCAGACGTTCTGGCGAGGACTGGGGCTGAGTTTTGAGCCGCGTCACGTGGGACAGCTGGGATTGGCGGTGCTGGCGGTCGTTGCAGCGGGATTGATGGGCGAGTGGGTGTTGGGCCGCATTGCAGAGCCGCTGAATTTGATCAGCCATTGGACCGAATGGTTCGACGCCGATCTCGTCTGGGGCACGCCTCCGGCCCTGATCCTCAGCTTGATGGAATATGTCATCTTCGCGCCGGTATTCGAAGAGTTGGCCTTTCGCGGTCTGTTGTTCGGCGTATTCCGTCGGCGTTTTCAGTGGGGGACGGCGGCCATGTTGAGCGCGGCGCTGTTTGCCATCGCTCACGGTTACGGGTTGATTGGATTCCTGAGCGTCTTTTGGAGCGGTGTGATATGGGCCTGGGCCTACGAGCGGACCGGCAGTTTGTGGCCGGGAATGATCGGGCATGCCGTCAACAATCTGTTGGTCTGTCTGAGTGTGATGGCGCTGCTACGGCCGTGAGAGGCTGTCCCCTTGGCGGGCCATTCCGTGTGTTCGGACAAGAAGGTGTGGTGTGTCTCCTGGCGATGGGAGGGTGTGAAGGAGATTACACCGTCCGGTGGGCGGTGACGATGAGAATTTGTGCGGGCCGCTTGCTGATGTTCCGCCAACAGTGCCGGTTGCCTGCAGGGATCCCGGCGGCATCTCCACGCTTGAGATTGTGGACTTCCTCCTCCAGGGTCAATTCGAGCGTCCCCATGAGCACGACAGCCAGTTGTTCTGCCTGGCGTACGTAGGGTTTATGTCCGCTGGCTCCGCCCGGTTCAATCGTGATGACCATAGGCTCCAACTGACTGTCCTTATTAAATGGCCCGAGCGCCTCGATTTTTGCGCGAGACCATTCACTCTGCACGACCGGTCGGGCATCCGATCGGATGATGGCGGGAGGCGTAGGGTCGATGGCGCGAAAGAACTCCCCGAGTGTGACGCCCAGAGCGGAGGCAATGCGCTCAGTGGAAGCAATGGACGGCGAGGCCTGGCGTAACTCGACCTGTGAGATGAAGCTGGGAGAGAACCCGCACTTATCCGCCAGTGTCCGCACCGAAAGATGATGGGATTTTCTGAGCCGCCGGACAATGTCGCCGACGTGCACCTCTGCTCTTTTGGGGGGCGGTTGAGTCCGTCCGGCTGGCTTCTTCTTTGTCGTAGTGGTCATCAATGGCTTGCTTTGAAACACCGGCTGGAGGAGGATTGCGCAAAGCCGGCTTTTTACCTGTGTAGCACGTTTTTGTGTGAACTCTCAAGGATGATTGGCTTCTCTTACCTTGTCCTCTCCGCTGACGAGCAATCTTCTTCTCCTCTCTCGCACGGCACTACGGGGATGTGCGCCGCATCCCGGCTATTTGCGTCTTCGCGGCACGTTTACGGATAAATTGCTCCTCGACCGGTTGCAATCGATTCTGGCCGAAGCGTATGACGGGAGCCGGCAACGAGGATCAGACTTGTCGTGGCGTTTGCGCCGGTTAAGCACCGGGTTCCTCAGGGCTTGGAAAACTTTGAGCCCTTAACAGAAGCGATGAGAGAATGGCCGCTCAATGATATGCCCAACGAAGTCGAATCCATGCTGAGAGCGCTCACGACCGAAATCGAATTTGTCGATCTGACTCTATCGCTTCGCGAAGCCGCAGCACGGGGAGGGTTGACCTATCTTCCGGATGACACGCACTGGGCGGCGGAGAGGCAGCGAGTGGCGGGGGAGGCCATCCATCACCTGCTCGCCGGCAGACCCACTCGCCTGGCCAAGCAGTGAGGCCGAGCTATCGGGGAATCCTGCCGCCTGCTTCCAACTGAAGATCTGCGAGCGCGTGGTAAAGGTCGGGATGCCGGAGTGTGTAGCCCAATTGTTCGAGCACTTTGCGATTGCAGATCCGTTTGCCAGGCTGGCTAGGGGACGTCTCCCGCCGACTCACGATGCCCCATCTGATGGAGACTTCAGCGCAAATGTCGGCCCACCGGCGCGGATGCCCGTCGCTGATATTGTAGACGTTCCCAGCCTGCCCGGTCTGCAGGGTGAGGAGGCAAAGCTGCGCCAGATCTTCAACGTGAATCAAGTTCACGAATTTATTCGTGGGGCCGACCCGTCCTTGCCGGATCCATTCCACCGGATTGCGATTCGGCCCATAAATACCGGCCACGCGGAGGATCATGCCACCATATTGTGTCCGAAGGTATTCCTCACCTTGAACTCGGGGGAGGCCGAGATTGGCGGGGCTTGTCTCGTCAATCCAGGGGGGGAGGATCATCGCAGGCTCATCGCCTCGCTCGTAGGCTGATGTGCTGCCTAACACTACCAATCGACGGGAAGAATCGCAAAAATGCGTAGCAAAAGTCTGGACCTGCTCAAGAGGAACCGCCGGAAACGTCCAGATCAGGTCTGCCTCCGGCGGCAGAGCAGACCAAGTGGCCGGATCGTTCAGATCGAACTGGATGCGGGCGGTCTGGGCCACGTCACCGAGATGCTGCTCCGGTCGGCGGCTGCTGGCTAGGATGGGCAGGCATTGTTCTTTGGCCAGCTTGTGAATCCAACGGCCCGTATAGCCGGTTCCGAGAACGACAATGGGGCGAGAGGCAGTCATCCGCCCATCATACCGGAACCGCCCGTCCGTGTGCTGCTGCCGGTTTGAGCCATTCTGGTTCTGGTCTCGAGGCAGAGACGCGTGCTAATATTCGGCCCGATGGCGCTTTTTAACGTACGGCAAAATGAGCCGGGAGAGAAGATCGCCCGATCGACCGATGCCCAGGCGCAGCGGCGGCAACGGATTCTGGTCGGTCTCGCCGGCCTATTGGCCTCTCTCTTTTTTGTGCTGGATCTTCAGCTGCCGCTGGGCGTGGCGAACGCGGTGCTCTATAGCGCTGTCGTGCTACTATCTTCCGCCAGTCATTACCGATGGTTGCCGATTGCCACGGCTACCGCCTGCTCATTGCTGACCATCATTGCCGCCCCATTTAGTCCACGAATTCCTAATCTTCCCTCGTGGTTTGAATGGGTTAATCACTTGTTCAGTTTGTTCGGCGTGTGGGCTCCGGTGGCGTTTGTGTATCAGCGTCGTCGTACGGAACGACTTCTCGAGGAAATCAACGGGCGTCTCGAACAAGGGGTTGAAGCACGCACGGCAGACCTGGCCGCCAACCGTCTCGCGTTGGAGCGCAGCGAGGAACAGTTGCATACGCTCACCGGCCGGATTCTCACGGCACAGGAAGAGGAGCGCCGGCGGATTGCACAGGATCTGCATGATGATGTCAATCAGCGGCTGGCGTTGCTCATGTTGGAACTTCAGGGGGTCGACCGGCAGCTAGCGGCGTCACCTACGACGGCCCAGGACGGTGTGCGCAATGTGTTGAAGGGACTGGAGGCGCTTTCCGACGACGTCCGGTATATGGCCTATCGCTTTCATCCCTCAATTCTCGATGACCTGGGTCTGAAGGCGGCCTTGCAGCGCCTCTTGGATGACTTCTCCGCTCGAACGGGCGTCAAAGCTCTGTTTGTCCATCAACCCCTCGACCACCAGCTCGACAAAACCGCTTCGACGGCGCTGTATCGGGTCGTCCAGGAGAGTCTGTCCAATATCGCGCGTCATGCGAAAGCGACCCGGGTGGAAGTGGAAGTCACCATTGAAGAAGAGGGGGTGGTCGTGGTGGTGCGTGATGATGGTAAGGGGTTCGATCAACTGACGGTGGAGCGATGTGAGGGCGGGCTGGGCCTGTTGAATATGCGTGAGCGCCTGCTGTCCGTGCAGGGCACGTGCGAAGTCGAATCCTGCCCCGGGAAAGGAACGACGGTATCCATGTACGTCCCGCTTGTACGGGTGGCGACATGACGCTTCCCCGTGTCTTGTTGGCAGACGACCACACCCTGGTTGTGGAAGGGTTTCGACGCTTGCTGGATGATCAGTGCGAGCTGGTCGGCACGGTGGGCGACGGGCGAGCCCTGCTGGAGGCGGTGGCGCAGTTGAAGCCGGACATTGTCATTTTAGACATTTCGATGCCGGTGCTGAACGGAATCGATGCCGCCCGCGTGATGAAGGTTAAGTTTCCGCACGTCAAAGTCGTGTTTATTACCATGCACGCCGATCCGGCCTACGTGCGGGCAGCGTTCGAAGCCGGCGCCTCCGCATACCTGCTCAAGCGTTGTGTGGGCGAGGAATTAGCCCAAGCCATCCGGGCCGTCCGGAGCGGCAACTTCTATGTAACGCCTCTCGTGACGAAGGAGGTGGTGGAAAGCATGCTTCGCGGGGGTGACGGCGCGGCCCCGTCAGGCCCTGAACTGACCACCCGTCAACGCGAGGTGTTGCAGCTCCTCGCCGAAGGCCATACCGTCAAGGATATTGCCGGCACCCTCAAGATTTCGCCTCGCACAGTTGAATTTCATAAGGGGCAAATCATGGAGCAACTCAACCTCCACACCACCGTCGAACTCGTCAAATATGCTCTGGCGCAGGGCCTGACGAGTCAAACCTGATCTTCTCCCCGATTCTTCCCATCGCGGCTTCCTTTTCTACCAGCTGTCCGGCTAGTATCTTTTTGGTGCACTCCCTCGTTGTATTACGCGTGTGGTTTACCCTTCACTTGCCTACTATGCGTATTCCTTTTATACGCAGAGACTCGTAGGACTATGAGCAAAAAGATTTCACGTCCCCGTGTGCTGATTGGTGATTCCTCCCGGTCCATGCTGGCATTTCTGGAGATTCTCCTGGAATCTCACTTTGATGTCGTCGGGTCAGAAACTGAGGATGAAGCCTTGGTCCTGGCTGCAAAACGCCTTGCCCCAGATTTGGTGATCCTGGATTTCTCCCTGTCGTTTCTCGACGGCCTCTCGGTAGGCCGGCAGCTTCGGGAGGCTCTGCCGGACAGTAAGGTCGTGTTTTTTTCCTCCCACGAAGAGACGGCCTATGTGACGGCGGCCTTTGAGGTGGGGGCGATGGGGTACTTGGTCAAACACCGGACGGTGGATCCCGGCCATTATCTGCGGCGGGTGTTGGACGGTGAACGGGTCTGTTGTCCCGACGATTTGGACAAGCGGATAGGGCGCCCGAAGAAAAAATGACGGCCGTTCGGCCGCAGGAAGTCAGATTCGCGCAACAGGAGACAGGCGATGGTTCGAGTCGTACCGATGTGTGAGTTGTGCCGTCGGGTTCGTGACGACGGATTTTCCGTCAGGGGGGCGAACAGTTGGGTCGATTTTCCCAGCTATCTGGCGCGGCATGTGGTGTCGCCATCCCAGGTGCGGTTTTCGACCAACTACTGCAGTGAATGCCGCTTGTCGTATGACATCTTAAAAACCTATGGTGAACAGTGAGAGCAGCCTGGCCTCTGAATGTTCGCCATAAAATCGCGGCCGATCCTTACACGCTCATCTGAGTTGTCCCGGGCCTCACCGCACTCCCTGCCACCCCGTAGAGGTTCCTACCGCCGGCGGCTGTGCTTTTCCGGCATTGCGCAGTTCGTGACGATCCGACTCACATTCTCTGTCGGTGGCCATTGTGTTACCATCGCCCGATGACGCCGACTCTGCCATTTCATCCCATCATCGCAGAATGGTTCACCACGAAATTTACGGTTGCGACGGACGTGCAACTGCAAGCGTGGCCTGAGATTCAGTCCGGACGTGATCTGCTGATTTCCGCCCCGACCGGGTCTGGGAAAACCCTGGCAGCGTTTCTTTCCTGTCTCGACCGGCTGTTTCAGCAGGCGCTGCGCTGCGATCTGCGGGACGAAACACAGATCCTGTACGTCTCGCCGCTCAAAGCGCTCAGCAACGACGTCCAAAAAAATCTCCAACAACCGCTTCTCGAAATCGGCCAGGCGGCCCTGGCAGCCGGACTACTGCTGCCCGACCTGCGGGTGGTCGTACGGACCGGGGACACACCGATGACGGAGCGGCAGCAGATGCTTCGGCGTCCGCCGCATATCCTGATTACCACGCCCGAATCCCTGTTCATTTTACTGACCGCCGAAAAAAGCCGTGCAATGTTGAGGACGGTGCGTACGGTCATTGTCGATGAGGTGCATGCCGTCGCCCCGAACAAGCGAGGCGCGCATCTGGCCTTGTCGCTGGAGCGCGTAGCGGCGCTAACCGGCTGTGCCGTCCAACGGATCGGCCTGTCTGCCACACAACGTCCGATTGAGCGTATGGCACATTTTTTGGTGGGGAACTGGTCGTCGTCTCCCTTGAAGCGGGACGCGGATCGAGCGGGCGGATGTCCGAAGGCGCAGGACAATATGCTGGCAAGGAACGACGTGGCCATCATCGATGTGGGCCATCGTCGCGATATGGATCTGGCTGTCGAAGTCCCCAAGGACGAACTCGGCCCCGTGGCGACGAATGCGATCTGGAGCGATGTCTACGATCGGGTTGCCGCATTGGTCGAAGCGCATCGCTCCACGCTGGTGTTCGTCAATACGCGGCGCCTGGCCGAGCGGGTCTCGCACTACCTGGAGGAGCGGCTGCGCCATTTGGGGGAAGGCGTCGTTGCGGCCCACCATGGAAGCCTGTCGCGGGAAATTCGTCTGTCCGCGGAGGACCGGTTAAAGAAGGGAGCCGTGCGAGTCGTGGTGGCGACGGCCTCGTTGGAACTCGGGATCGATGTCGGGACGGTCGATCTCGTCTGTCAGATCGGATCGCCCCGGTCCATAGCGACCTGTTTACAGCGTGTCGGTCGAGCCGGCCACTGGATTCATGCGATCCCGAAAGGCCGCCTCTTTGCCACCACACGGGATGAGTTGATGGAATGCGCCGCGTTGGTCCGGGCGATCAGAGCCGGTGTGCTGGACCACATTGAGGTACCGCCAGCCCCGCTTGATGTTTTGGCGCAACAAATCGTGGCGGCGGCTGCGACCCAGGCTTGGGACGAGACGGAGCTATATGAGTTGTGCCGCCGGGCCATGCCCTTTCGCGATCTGACCCGTGAGACGTTCGACGCGGTGGTCGAAATGCTCGCCGACGGCTATGCGACGAGTCGAGGCCGGGGTCGAGCCTATCTTCATCACGACCGCATCAACCATCAGATCCGGGGGCGTCGCGGAGCCAGATTGGCCGCCATTACCTCCGGCGGCGCGATCCCCGATACCGCCAACTACGCGGTCATTGCCGAACCGGACGGCACGGTTGTGGGATCGGTCGATGAGGATTTCGCCGTCGAGAGTCTGGCAGGAGACATCATCCTCTTGGGCAATACGTCCTGGCGCATCAGAGGCGTCGAAACCGGCAAGATGCGTGTCGAGGATGCGCAAGGCGCTCCGCCGACCATTCCGTTCTGGCGGGGCGAAGCGCCGGCGCGCACGGCTGATTTGTCTGCGGAAGTCGCGCGCCTCAGGGCCGATCTCGACCAGCGTCTCGATCCTGATCAACCGGCGCCTCCTCCCTCTGCGCTCCCGGTGCAGTGGCTCAAGCAGGAATGTGGTCTGAACCAGCGGGGGGCAGAACAGGCCGTTGAATATATCTTGGTCGGGAAGGCAGTCCTGGGGGTGGTTCCGACGCAACAGACGATTGTGGCGGAACGATTTTTCGACGAGAGCGGGGGCATGCAGTTGGTCATCCATGCCCCGTTCGGAGGCCGGGTCAACCGGGCCTGGGGGCTGGCGTTGCGGAAACGCTTTTGCGTGACCTTTGATTTTGAGCTGCAAGCTGCCGCGACCGATGAAGGTATCGTCCTGTCGTTGGGAGAAAAACACAGTTTTCCGCTCGATACGGTCTTCGCCTTTCTGAACGTCAACACCTTGCGGGAAGTACTGACGCAGGCCGTGCTACAGGCGCCGATGTTCATGACGCGCTGGCGATGGAATGCGTCGCGGGCTCTGGCGCTACTCCGGTTTGCCGGTGGAAAACGGGTGCCCCCCCAGATTCAGCGCATGCGCGCCGAGGATCTCCTCGCCGCCGTGTTCCCGGACGCGATCGCCTGTCAGGATAATTTTCAAGGTGAGCGGACGGTGCGTCAGATTCCCGACCATCCGTTGGCTGAGGAAACGATCCGGGACTGTCTGACGGAGGCGATGGACATCGACGGGTTAGCGGCGGTGCTGAAGAACATCGAGTCCGGTTCGATCACCTGTGTTGCCGTCGATACGCCGATGCCCTCCGCCTTCTGCCATGAAATTTTGAACGCCAATCCCTATGCGTATCTGGACGATGCGCCGCTCGAAGAGCGCCGGGCGCGGGCCGTCGATATGCGGCGCACGCTCCCGCCTGCATTGGCGGGTGAAATGGGCGCGTTGGACCAGTCGGCGATCGATCAGGTCAGGGAGGAATCCTGGCCCGACGTGCGTGATGCGGAGGAACTGCACGATGCGCTCTTGACGCTCGGCTGGGTGCCCTGTGCGTGCATGCCGGGATGGGACCTGCTCGTGCCGACGCTCGCGGCCGCCGGCCGGGTGGCGACGCTGTGGCACGGGGATCACAAGCAGGGATGGTTGGCTGCGGAGAACCACCATTACGGAAGCGTGCTGTGTCCGGATGCCCGGATCGATCCGGGGACGGCACCGACGATTCAGGAGGCCTCGCTTGAACGGGAAGAGGTGTTCGATCGCGTGGTCTTAGGGTGGATGGAAAGTGTGGGGCCGGTGACCGCTGCCGATCTGGCGGTGCGTCTGGGCCTGGCAGCGTGCGAGGTCGACGGGGCGATGTTGCGTCTCGAAGCGCAAGGCCACGTGCTCCGAGGGCGGTTTTCGCTGCCGGCCTCACGAACCACGGGTGATATGGTGGAATGGTGCCACCGTCGCCTGTTGGCGAGAATTCACCGTCTCACGGTGGGGCGGTTGCGCAAGGAGATCGAAGCGGTCTCCGCTGCCGAGTTCATGCGGTTTCTGTTCCAGTGGCAGCATGCGTCGCCGGGGGCCCGTCTCCATGGAGAGGCTGGACTGCTGGAGGTGGCGAAACAGCTCGGGGGATTCGAGGCTGCCGCGTCCGCCTGGGAAGCTCAGATACTCCGTGTTCGGATGGCGAAGTATCAGCCTGAATGGCTGGATCGACTTTGTTTGGGCGGCTCGCTGATGTGGGGCCGGGTGACGCCGCATCCACGGCTCATGCAGGAACTCACGGTGCTGCCGGGACGGCGGGTGGTTCCGACGCGTGTGGCGCCGGTGAGTCTGTTTGCACGAGAGGACGCCCCGGCGTTGCTGGGAGCGACCGGAGAAGACTTAGCCCGGCTGGATCTTTCATCCAAACTCAGTCTCTCCGCTCAGGCCATTCGCCGTTGCCTGCAGGAGCGTGGCGCGAGTTTTTTCAGCGAACTGCTGCACGGCACACGCTTGCTGGCTTCGGAGGTGGAAGACGGTCTATGGGAGTTAGTCGCAGCCGGGCTCGTCACGGCCGACGGTTTCGACAATCTGCGTGCGCTCATCGATCCCCGCCGCCGTCGCGCCGAGGCATCCGACCGGAATCGCCGGCCACGCCATGTCGGGGGCCGTTGGTCGCTCCTGCGACCATCGATGGGGCAGGCACAGGCCGGTCGTCAGGTCGGGACCGATTCCCGGTGGCCGTCGGCACCGGCTTCCGCTCCTGAACCATCTCCTGCGGCACAGGGGACTGAGCGTATTGCGCGGCAATTACTGCAGCGATATGGAGTGGTCTTCCGGGACCTGCTGGCACGCGAGTCGATCGTCTCCTCCTGGCGGGATCTGTTGATCTGTTACCGGCGTCTCGAATTGACGGGAGAGTTACGCGGAGGACGGTTCGTGAGCGGGTTCACGGGAGAACAGTTCGCCCTGCCGGAGGCGCTGGAGGCATTACGGGCCTTGAAGAAGCGTCCGGGCACCGCCACCCAGCAGGAGATCAAGATTTCCGCGGCAGATCCCCTGAACTTGGCAGGAGTGATTCTCCCTGGACCTCGTATTGCGGCTGTCCCGTCGAATTTTGTGGTCTTTCGCGACGGCGTCGTCGTTCGCACCGTGACCGGACGAAACTCGAACGACCGGCATGAACCGCCGATCCTCGAGGTGGCAAAACGGGACGCCCGGTCCTGATTAAATGAGCGGGGCCGGAATGGCGAGCAGCGGGCAACGCGCCCCGCGCAACACGCGCTCCGTGGTGCTTCCGCGCAGCATGTCGAGCAAGCTGTCCTGCCCTTTTGTCGCCATCACTATCAAGTCGACATCAAACTCGGCGCCGGCCGCGAGAATCCATTCAACCGGATCGCCTTTTCCAAACATCTGGTTCCAGGACCAATCGGCCTTCTGTGGAAGCTCCAACGCGCCGGCTTCCATTTCCGCGCCTGCATGGATGAGGGTCATCGTGACGGGCGGCGCGCTCAGTTGGGAAACCAGCACTGTGGCGGCATCGATGGCCGGTTGAGACGACGGCTGGGTTGAGATCGGCAAAAGCAAACGATTCAGCGACGTGTCGCCCGTGTTGCGAGAGACGAACCCTGCCACGTTGGAAGGGACGAACAGCGTGGTGACATGCATTTCGCGTGAGACGGGTTCCGCGACCGCATGATGGATCCACCGGGCGAACCCCTCGTGTTTGTGCGTGGCCAACACCATGAGATCGGTCGGGGTAGCGGTCAGATGATGAATGATGGCCTGCTTGGCATCGGCGGCCAAGGCGCGAACTTTCCGGATCCGGATGCCAAGCCTGGCCACATCACTCTTCGAACTGGATTCCGGGAGGAGTCCCCATTGTGCAAGCGTCGGACGAATGCGGGGAAAGTCTTCGAATCCCTCCGGCGAGACGTCAGGATCCACATGCATGATGGTCAGTTCGGCGCGAAAGACCAATGCCAGCTTGAGGGCATGGACGAATGCCACCTGACTGTCGTGCGAAAAATCCGTGGGGTGAAAGATCCGATGGATCGCGAGGGGGTTGCGCGTCGCGTTCATGTCCTGTCGAACTCCGGTGAGGTGCGTGCTGTCTGTGACGATCTGCGATCAGCGCTGCGCGGATTGTAAGAACTTCACCAGGTCGGTGGTCGACGCGTACCCGGCTTGGCCCCATCGGCTGAAAGAATCCTGCGCGGACGGCTGAAACGCCTGCACGTTCGACTGGTTTGTGAGCGCATCCAACGAAGCCAGATATTCGCCGTGCCCCCGCGCCGCATCGGCTTCCAGATTCTGCGCATTGTAGGCGGTGAAGGCCGCCACCTTGTGTTCAGGTTTCAGCAGGCCGTCTTCGTTCCACCAGATGCGTCCGGACGTGGTGCCGGTGATATTCGAGGTGGTGTCGGTGGTCTCCTTAAACGTGGCTTTGAATGAACAGGCTGACAGCAACGCCATGAGTGACAGTCCGCTGACTCCGGCAATGAGCAAACGAGGATTCCATGCCATACGTAGTGCTCCTTTCGTGAGGCGAAACGGAGGTGATGGTGGCCGACTATATCATAGTCGGCATAGAAATGAGCCTGGGGTTGTCCCCGCTCGACCAAGCCACGCGGCCAGTCCGCCGGATGGAAACGGTTGACAATGTCTACGGGCATGAGCACAATCGCCGGGTCCTTGATGGGGCACGAATTCGGGCGAGACGGCCTGGTTGATGTGATGAACCAGGCGCAGACGCACCCCGGTATCACAAGGAGGGTTGACGATGAAGGTAGGCATAGCACTGTGTGTGATCGCGGCCATGCTCTATTCGGCGCCGTTGGTGCGGGCGAACTCGGTTCCTTTGAAACCGGGGGAATATCAGGTGACGGCTGTGACTGAAAGCAGCAGCGGCGAGGCGGGCAAGCCGGACACCCATACGCGATGTGTCAAAGAGGAACACCTGGCCAATCCCGATGCCGTCTTTAATTATTATGCCTTGAACGGATTCAAACCCAATCCGGCAAACAAAGTCATGAACGTGACGATGCATGGCGGGACGGTCAGTTACGACATTGAAGGGGTCTATGCGATCACTCGCGTGGAAGGCACGGTATCCAACACAGGTTTTTCTGTGGTCCGCAAAGCCACCCCCAAAGGCGACAAGGCGCTGTCGGTCACGATGAAGGTAGATGGCAAGCGCACGGGTGATTGCGCGACCAAGTAGCGGCCTGTCCCGTCCCGAACTTCAATACATACGTATGCCGGCACTGAGGAGGCCGGGGAATCCGGCCTCCGGTTTCTGTCTCGCTTCTAGTTCGCCCACAAACGCTCATACCACTTCTTTTCCCCCTCGGCAGGCAGTGATGCGATGTTCATGGTTTTGCGGATCTCGCTAATATTCCAACCGGTCAATGAGGCCAGGGCCTGCGCTTCCCGCTCGTACCGCTCGCGCAATTGATGGCGGTAAGCCGCGGCGGCCGAACAGTCGTCTGTCCCGGTCCACGGGTGACGCAGGATGTAGCGTGCCTGAAAGTTGCCGCGATCCGACGTTTCCTGAAACATCAGGTCCTCCGGAAAGTGCGCGGCATCGTAACGGACGTGCAGCCTGGTCAGAAAGACGTTCTGCGCCATGAGCAGGTTTTTGCCCATCCGGTCCTTGCTCTCCTGCCAAAAGACGCCAAGGCCTCGCAGTTCGTCCGCCGACAGGGGCTCGGCCGCGCAGGGATCACACCAGTTCATATCCCAGGCATATTCCACAAACACGCCGCGCTCGCTTTCCCGCTTCACCTGCTGGCCGAATAGGTCCCGATAAAAGTCGCCAAACTTGGCCTTCACGAAAAGTGGAATCTCCTGCGCGTCCGGCAGCCGCACGGTCCGGTAGTTCGTGGTTTCGACGCGCCCTTGTTTCGTGAGGACGTAGATGAATAATTCCTGCGCGCCGTCGGCGTTGACTGTGCCAAGACGGATCGGCAGCATGAACTTGGGCGATTCGAAGGCGATCTGCAGTGGTCGAAGGTGCGTCAGACCCAGCTTGGCCTGCTCGCCCAGGTTCACCTTCGCGACGAAGAATTTCATGCTTTGTTTGAGATAACTCTGGAGGACTGTCGACGCTCCCTGTGGGATGCGGTATCCATTTTCCGTCAGCCAGGTTTCCAGGCCGCTGCTTTGCTTGGCGGAGAGAATCAGGATGTCGTATTCACCGACTGTATACTGCGCCTCCACCGTCACCCCCAGGACCTTGTTCCGTTCGCGAGGCGCCGCCGCCGGCGCCATGCTCTTCCTGGCATCCATGCTCCGGCGCTCCATGAATTCATCGCGCAGGCAGGGATTTTGATCGAAGTACTCGACCAGCCGGGGCGCTGAGTAGTCGGCCAGATGTTTCAAGAGGGCCGGATCGCCGACGTGGATCTGTGCTTGCTCCAATATGGTCGGCACCGGCACCACCAGCGCAAACTCTTTCACGTCGCCCTCGAAGTCATTGGCCATCGTGATCACGGTCTTGTTGTCGTGCCGCGCGATGGCCACCTCGGAGGCCTTGTTGAACAGTTTCGTGTCGGCCTTGCCGACATAAAAGCCGCAGAACGCGGACGCGTCCTGACCCCAGGCGAGCAGCCCCAGGGCCAGAAATAATCCAGGGATGAGGACACGTCGCATAGACACCTCCTTGGTGACAGCGCAGGGATGGGATTAGGGACAGGTGCGGGAACCGAATGAGGTGAACGACCGGTTGAAGAGGGAGTCCAGTGATAGCGTGTACTGGGAAGCAGGTAATCGATCAATGGAACAAGTGGCGCGCAGGCGATGAGTCCCCAGAGCGGCCCATTCGGCCTGAATAGTCCGAACTGCACATAGAGTGCGGCGAGCGAGACGAGAAGCGCATAGACGATACGGCCGATGCGTGAATCAGGGGTCGTCTTCGGGTCCGAGATCATGAAGAACGCAAAGATGAGCAGCGTGGCGCTTTCGACTTGATGCATCGGAATGGTGTACGGATCGCCCAGCCGGAGGGCGCGTGTGAACAGGAGACCGACATAAAAGGTCAGGAACGCTAGCGTGACATCCGCTCGAGCGGCGCGGGTGACAACCAGACTCCCGAGACAGGCGATGAGAAACGCGAACCAGGTGGCCTGACCCCATTGACCCGGCGAAATCCAACCGAGCCCGCTCGCGAGGATAACGGATAGGGCCAGGTTGGTTGGGTTAAAGAGATGTTTGCCATTCCAGCGGAAGAGGAATTTGCTCCCGATGGCGATGAAGGCCGCCAGCGCGGCCACCGTGAGATCGTGGGTGCGAAGCAAGAGACACAGCGACAGGGAGGAGATCAGGGCGCTCTTGGGATCGAAGAACGGAAGGTTGGCGAGGCGTGTTCCGGCATATTGAGTGAGGAGGGCAATACCTATCGTGATGCCGGCTTGCCAGGTCGGCAGGTCGAAGTGCAGCCAACCCAGACCGTAAATGAGAAGGAGGCCAAGGCTGGCGATTTGGTAGAGGCGGGGATCGTGCCGATTGGCTGAGGTAGCCAGTGCAGGGCTGTCGTGATGATGTTCCATAACTCCTCCCTTCACGGAGGGTATGGAACGAATCGGGGAATCCTTTCAGCGGAGCTATCCGACTGCCTCTAGGGATGTTCCTCATTGAGTGGCCGGTCGTAATCCATTAGCATGACAGTGAAATGCCTTTCAGTCGAGGTGATCTCGTGCATCATGTTATTGTGGGCGCAGTTTTTATGGCTCTTCTGTCCGGGTGCTCGCTGGAACAGGAGTTGTCCCGAACACCCAGAACGGCAGTGGAGCAGGTCCTGCTGACGCAAGCCGTGACCCAAGCGCTCAATAATCTCACCTTGCAACTGCCTGCCGGCGTGAATGTCGAATTGGATGCGACAGGTCTTGAAAGTGACCGTTCCCGTCTTCGCATGACGAATTCGGATCTGGGCTCGTTGAACAGCCCCAACCGCGACATCCTCTACATCAGAGATACGGTGGCGGCGGAATTAGGCCGGCGGGGGTATCTGGTGCGGGCGCGCGACATGGAGTCGCCCTATCTCGTGCGTGTGATGGCGGAATCGTTTGGAACGATGCAGGGCATTACATTTTTTGGGATGCCGCCGGTCCAGAGCGTGCTTGTTCCGTTCGCGCTCCCGGAACTGACGCTGTATAAGCAACAAAACCAAAGCGGCTATGCGCGCTTACATCTCGACATCTATGACAATCGCACCGGCGAATTCCTCGGCTCTTCCGCCACGCTCGTGGGCCGAACGTTTTATAATCAGTACACGATGTTATTTTTTCTCACCTGGAACCGCACCGATATCGACGCCCCGCCGTGACGCGCTGAATCCCGCTCTCCCCCCAATCGTTCGAGTATAAACCGACCCATGCTGGAAGTGCTTCTCGTGCTTGCGACTCTGGTGGTGATTGGGCTGACTGGCCTGTTGGCCGTCGTCGTCACTCCGCCGCGAATGGTCGAGCTCCGGCTCTGGGCGCTGGCGCTCGGCTTGCTCATCGGCATTCCAATGGGGTGGTGGTATCACGTCGTGCTGTATCGAACATTGAGCTCGCGCATGGCGCTGCCGTCTCGGTGGTGGCAAAAACCAGTAGACCTGCATCAGTTGCTCAGGCCGGATGAATACAGCCGGGTGCGACCCTGGTTTGTGGCGCGTGCGCTGGGATTTGCTCTCTGTCTCACCGGGGGCGTGGCGGCGATCACCGGATTGCTGGTGATCGGTTTTTTCCCTGAAGCAAAATGAGAGGAGGCCTAACGCTACCGGACAACCGGTATCTCGACGGCGAGCTGGGCGCTGGTGGATGGATCCTGGCTTACGACGTACGTCGCCTGTTCCTCTACACCGGTCGTCATGTCGGCAGAGACTGTTTCGATGATGAGATTCGCGGAGAACCGATCCAGCATGCCGACTTCCTGCATCGTCAAGGGCCCGAATGGTTTGGAAGAGAGCCGGATGATGAGTGTGATTAGCCCGTTCTCCGCCGGCGGCGGCATGGGAATCTCGGTCCGTTTTCCGGCCTGCAGTTTGAGGGAAATCTTGCCGGTTTCCTGCGGCGGCCACCAGAGTCTGGTGCCGGCGGAGCCAAGATTTTGGAGCAGCTGCACATACGCCTCCTGCGTCGCTTCAACGGTGATGCGTACGGGATCGCGGCTCCGAGCAGCCATCGCCGCAGTGACTTCCTGACTCCGGCCGTCGATTCCGTTCGTCACAAAACTGTAACGGAGGCCTAGCGGTTTCGCCTGACTGGCGCTGCGCGGTGACTCCTGGCCATAAAAGAGGGCCCGGGCGCTCCTCTGAGGGGGTGGAGCGCTTGCCGTCGAAAAGCCGGCCGGCGCTTGTGAAGAAGGTGGAGCCGCAGCCGGCTTGGGAGGGCTTGGGGAAGGCGGCGGGGATGCGGTGGGTGTCCTTGAGTCGGCCAGATGATCGACGTTCTTTTCGGCTGCCGCCAAAGGGGCTTGGATCGACTTATCACGCTCGTCCCGAGAAACGGAACCCAGCGATTGTGAGGTACGCGGTTCTTGCGTGGTGGTTGGAGCGGAGCGCTCGCGCTTGGCAAGCTTGTCGGCGCGAGTGGCTTTCTTGGCCGGTTCGGCAGGTTCCTTCGTCTTCACTTCCGGCGTAGACGGAGAAGGTGGGGTTTGCATCGGTGGTTGTACGCGTTGGAGCGACGGCGCGGCTGGTTTGGCCTCTTCAGTCATGACCGATTGAGCCGCTCGGTCGAGGCTCTCTTGGTAGATTCTGGTTCCGAATGCGATGGCAAAAAGGGCTGCCGCCAAGCCGCCTGCCCAGGCGAGCCCTGCCGGTTTCCTGAGCCAGGCCCACCAGGGAAGTTTTCCGCCGATGGCCGACTGGCCTGTCTGCTGTAATGCCTGGAGAAGACGACGTCTGACATCCGGATCCGCCAACAGTTCTTTCAACGCCTGTTCGTCGGCAAGGGCATTGAACAATTGCTGGTCACGCAAGGCCACCTGGTAGAGGCGTTGCCGTTCATCGGCCGTCAACGTATCAGCCGCGAAGCCGCCTAAGAGTTGTTCCAGTTCGTGGTCAGCCATTTTGTTCGTGCGTTTACGGTGCAATGTCAAACGTGGCACAGTGATCGTGCATCGTCAGTCCCATGAGCCGCCCATCAGACTCAACAATTGTTTCCGGCAGCGCAGGTCCCAGGTGTAAATAGTATTGATCGAAGGCTGATTCATCAGGCGCTGAATCTCCGGAAAGCTGTGTCCCTCCAGCTTCCATCTGAACAGGTTCCGGCAGCGGTCCCCGAGTTGCGCCACGGCGGCCACCAAGCGATCAACGCGCTGCTTCTGATCCAATTGCGTTGCCGGATCGTCGCCGGAATGTGCCAACGGTAGGTCAGCAACGGAATCTTGATTATACTCGCCCCGCCGCAGTGATTTGCGATGAGCATCCAGCATTTTGAAGCGGAGCACTTGAAAGGCAAGGGGTACCAGTTCGGTCAACTCCGTGACGCGCGCATACTTCTGGTGTAGCAGAACGAGCACCTCCTGGGTGAGATCTTCGGCGAGGTCTCTCGACACCCGTGATGTCGCAAAGGCCAGAATCCTTTCGCGCAAGCTGGTGAGGATGTCGTCTCGCGTCACGGCAGCAGTGCTCAGTGTGGTGCCTTGGCCTTGGCCGAGACAGAGGGAATGAGGTCATCGATCGAACGAAACCCCAGCCGGAGCCCGTCACAGACCTGGACTTGCCGGTCGAAGCGGTTCTTGGTCGCCATGAGGGTTCGCAGCGTTCCGATTGCGACTCGCCCCCATGCCGGGAGGTGAAACACGGGCAGCGGATAGTCGGTGCCGAACAGGAGCCGTTCATGCACCTCCGGATACTGTCGGAGATGCAGCAGCATCCGCAGCCGGTTGGGCAACGTGAGGGCGGAGATGTCCGCATAGAAATGCGGATAGCGCTGCACCAGGTCGTGCAAGGTCGGGAGAAACTTCTCATAAAGGATCAACCCGTAGCTGCACGCATGCGCTGCAATGACCATCGCGCCCTCATCTAACGCCAGGCGAAGCCGGTCCGGCTCCCCCACCGACTGATCTTTGCCGATCAAGCTGAATTCATAGCCGACATGACTGAGAAACGGCAACCGGCGTTCCGCTAGCGCGCGATAGAAGGGAATGTATTTCTTGTTCGCCGGATCGAATTGTTGCGCGTTCGCCAACACCTTCACCAGCACGGCGCCGGCGTCCGCGCAGCGATGCACTTCCTCGACGGCATCGCGCCGTTGCGGGTTGATGGATATGCCTGCCAGCAATTCGTCGGGATGAGCCTGAGCGGTCTTCAGCACATAATCGTTGCCGATGAGGAAGTCTGTATGGGTCTGGTTGAGGCGGCCGGTCTGATCATACACGCCGTCCATGCCGAGGAGTATGGCTTTGTGCACATGGCGTGAAGCCCGCAATTCGGTCAGGAGATCGGCGAGATATTTTTGGTTCGCCTCGCGCGGGTTCTTCGGCGAGAGACGATGTTTCCA
The DNA here is from genome assembly GCA_964556305.1 of uncultured Nitrospira sp. Classification (GTDB taxonomy): domain Bacteria; phylum Nitrospirota; class Nitrospiria; order Nitrospirales; family Nitrospiraceae; genus Nitrospira_A. The sequence goes on from CAZKVY010000008.1 coordinate 64,423, forward strand.
GAGCAGGAAGCGAAACAGCGGGCTGTTCAGTGTTTTGGGCGAAATATAACAGCCGTTGTCGCCGTCGGGCAGTGCTGCGAGGTGAACGTGGCAATCAATCAGCGTTTTGGTGATCGGGCGCGTCACGGGTTCGTCATCACCGGTTGCTCGTCGTTTATCTGTCAATGGAGACCGCTCATGGGGGCCGTTCATGCTTCACGCAGGTGAAGCCGTTCCATCGCAATCCGCTTGAGGGCCCGGAGATCCAGTTTGCCCGTTCCGAGGATGGGGAGCGTTTCGACCTTGACGCAGTGATTGGGGGAGGGCAGAAATAAGTTAGGAAGGCCGGCGGCTGACGCCTTCGCCAGTATCTGAGGAATTCGCTCTTCGGGAAGGGTGTGCAGGACGGCCAGCTGTTCCCCCTTGCGCTCGTCTGGCACCCCGGTGACTGCGCATATTTGCGTTTCTTCTCCCGAGGCGAGTTGCAGCGCCTCTTCGACTAGCCGATGCGGCACCATTTCCCCACCGATCTTGGAAAAACGTGACAGCCGATCGGTGATTGTCAAGAACCCGTCGTCGTCGAGTGTCGCGATGTCACCCGTAACATACCATCCGTCGCGCATGGCCTGAACCGTCAGATCTTCTCGCCCCAAGTAGCCATTCATGACATTCGGGCCTTTCACGAGCAACATGCCGGGAGTGCCTGGCGGGAGGATGGCATCACTGTCGGGATCGACGATACGCACGGAGACGCCGGGGAGCGGTTGGCCGACCGTGCCACGCCGGGACGCCGGTTGATAAAATCCGGCCGCCCGGAAATCGGGACAGTTCACGGCAATTACCGGGGCGCACTCGGTCACCCCGTACCCTTCGATCGGGCCAATGCCGAATCGGTCCTCAAACGACTGGCTGAGGCGCAGGGGCAGCTTCTCCGCCCCTGTGAGGACGACCCGCAGCGTGCTGAACTGCTCCGGCGTGCAGCGGCGTTGATAGAGTTGGAGAAACGTGGGCGTGCAAACGAGAAACGTGAGGCGATGTTTGGCGCACAGTTCCCCGATGGCCGTGACATCGAGCGGTGAAGGGTGGAACACGGTCGCGGCGCCGTTGAGGGTGACGTACCAGAACACAAGGTAGCCGAACGAATGGAAGAGCGGCAGTATGCCGAGGATGCGATCTTCGGGGTCCAGAGGAAGTACTTGCGAGACGGCTTGTACATTGGCGTCAATGCTGAAGTGCGTGAGCATCACGCCTTTTGGTTCGCCTGTACTGCCGCTACTGAAGATGATCGTGGCCAGATCATCCATGGTCACCCGCTGGGTTTGTCCGCAGGCCGATTCAATGAGCCGAAGCGGAGCCAGAATCGCCAGGGCCGCGGCAAGGGCTTTCTGCTGGCTGCCGATGGTAGCGCCGATGTCTTCCAGCCAGAGAATCCTGGGCCCGTCAGGAAGTTCAAGCTTGGCCTTCTCGATAAACTTGCGGCTGGTGACGATGGTGCGCAACTCCGCCTGCCGCACGGCCGATTCCAGCCCGGCCTTCCCCACCGTGTAATTGAGGTTCACGCACGTCCGTCCGGCGAGTGAAGCAGCGACCATGGTGAGCGCGCCTGCGACGGTCGGTGGCAGCAGCAGGCCGACAGAGGGTTGGTCCTGCCAGTGGTGTTTCACCGCACGAGCCAAGGCGATGGCGCCGATCAAGGCCTGGAGCGCGGACACGTGCGGTTTGGTCGTGTCGGCCATCGCGAGACGAAACGGATGCCGGCGCATGGCGTGAACAAACGCCGCATGCAAGGGGCGCCGGGAGGATTTTCGCCACTGCCAGGCGGTTTCGCCGAGTTCCCTGACGAGGCGGCGAAGCTCATGCGCGGGGGTATCGGCAGGCACCGTAGCGCCGAAGGAGACGGTGACCGGATAGGGCACGCGTTCCGGCCACTTGGTCACAAACCGACCTCCGACAAAACTGAAGATGCTGCCCCAGACGCGATCCAGATGCACCGGTATCACCGGCACCTCGCGGCCTTTGACGATTCGCTCAAACCCGCGGCGAAAGGGCAGCAGATTGCCGGTGCGCGTGATCTGACCTTCGGGGAAGATGCACACGAGGTCACCTGCGTCGAGGGCCTGGCCGGCGTCACGCAACGCGCGAAGAATGACGCGAGGGCCGCCATCGGAGACAATCGGAATGACTTTCAAGGCTCGCATGAACGGCTTGAACAGGGGGTGATTCACATAATGGGCATCAACGACAAACCGGATTGGCCGATCCAGACTGGCGATGAGCAAAAATCCATCGATGAATGAAATATGGTTGGGGACGAGCAGCGCACCGCCCGTGACCGGTACGTGGGTCTGACCGACGATGCGCAACCGGTAGATGGTGTGAGTCAACAGCACCAAGGTCAGGCGCAGGAACGTTTCGGGCATCAACCACATGGCCCAGATTGTTCCGATGGTAGTGAAGGCCGCCGTTGCGAGAAAAATCCCGGCGGTCGAGAGCCCTGCGTTCGCCAACAGGCCGCCGCTAAGGGAACCCAGCAGAATGCCGGTGAACACACAGATGTTCTCCAGTGCAATGACCGACCCCCGTCGGTCATGCGGCGCGCGCCATTGCACCAGGGCATTGATGGGAATGAAAATGAGAGCGCTCGACATGCCCAATGCGATCATCAAGACGAGGGTGCCGGTGAACGACGGCATCCACCAGCCGAGGATCAGCAGGAAGGTCGCGACGCCGGCAGCGCCAAGAGGGACCAAGCCGTATTCCACGCGGGATCGGGAGAGTCGTCCGACCACGAGGGCGCCTAGTCCGATGCCTACCGAGATCAATGCCGAGGGAACGGTGGCGAGAGCATCCGAAAGCCCCAGTACGGCCTTGGCATAGACCAACACGTTCTGCACGACGAGGCTGGCAATCGTCCAGAAGAACACCGCCCCTGTGATGGCCAGTCGCAGCAGGCGATCCGCACGCAATGCCGAGAGGGCGCCACGCAAGGTGTCGAACAGTCCCCCGGTCGCCCGCGCCGCCGGAACTTGCGGAACAGCCCAGGCTGCGGCGAAACCGATCGCCGCCAGCACCGTCAACGCGAGCGGAGCGAGCCAGGGTTGAGTTCCGGCGCCGGCCAGCAGAAACCCGCCTGCGGTGGTCCCCGTCAAAATCGCCAGGAATGTGAATAATTCCAGGATGCTGTTGCCCCGGGCAAGGTCTGCATGCGGGAGCAGTTCGGGAAGGATGCCGTATTTGGCGGGGCTGAAGATTGCGCTGTGGATACCCATGCAGGCGAGCATCACGAGGGCCCAGGGGCCTCCGGTGGGATGAGACAACAAGGCGAGCGTCGCGCCCGCCATGAGCACGACTTCCACCGCCTTCATGGTGATAATGACGGTGCGCTTGCTCAGGCGATCGGCAAAAAACCCCGCCACGAACGAGGTCAGGACCAGGGGCAGGGTAAAGACCACCATTGCGAGAGTCGTCTGAGTTTGCGATGCCGCTTCAAGATCTTGGCCGGGTGCGAGAGCTGCGGTAGCCGCCCGGATGCCCAGGAGGGCGACCATGAATTTCCACGCGTTATCGTTGAAGGCCCCGCAAAACTGCGCAATGAGCAGGCCGCGCAGCGGTCGCGCGGCTTGTGATGAGGAATCCGACTGCGGATCGATACGCGCCTCCTTGGCCTGGGGGAAAATAATAGGGTGTCAACGGTGACGCCTCAGTCTGCCGAAACTGTCGGAACGATGCAATTACTTATCGTGGCCGCGCTGGATCGGCTGTTTCAATCGGAAGCCCTTCGAGCGCCATGATTCGCAATGCATTGGTCGTCGGACAGGGGCCCGGCTTGAGACGGTAGTCGAAGTGCAGGGCGCCGTTCACGACGGTTTCTTGAAAGTGGACATTGGTGAGAGTGGACAACTGTCGCTCCAACTCAGCCAATTCCAGATCGTGTGTCGTCACAAGGCCGAATCCGTTGCCTCCCGCGAGCGCGGTTATGAGGGCGCGTCCGCCGATGAGTCGCTCCCGGTTATTGGTGCCTTTGAAGACTTCGTCGATCAGCCACAGGACCGGCGGTCCTTGTTGGTCTCGAGTACTGTCCAGGATGGTTTTGAGCCGTTTCACCTCGGCGTAGAAGAACGAGAGGCCGCCGTCGAGCGAATCGTCCACGCGGATGCAGCTGGCGATTCGCACCAGCGACCAGTGAAAGGCCGTGGCGCAGACCGGAGCTCCTGCCTGCGCGAGGCAGGTGTTGATGCCAATGGTCCTGAGAAACGTGCTCTTGCCGGACATGTTGGAACCCGTGACCAGAAAGATCTGCGCTCGCCCGTGAAACGTGATGTTGTTTGCCACACGGACCCCGTCTGGTATGAGCGGATGCGCCAGCCCTTCCGCCGCGAGCCCCGGCGCTTCGCCGTTTCCCTGCCCGTCCGCACCGGCTGCATGCAGCGTCGGCCAGAGATAGGTCGGATGCAGATGGGCAAATGTGGCCAGAGATGCGGCGGCATCCAATTCAGCGAGCAACTCGAACCAGAGCGGCGCAATGGCCGCAATCCGATCCTGGAGTTGTTGCAGGCGATAGGTGTGGAAAAGATCCCAGGGCCCGATGGCATTGATGAGATAGTGCACCAGGGGATGGGCGCGCACGCTGAGGCGGTTCATGAGCGAGGCGGCCTGCTTCAGCGAGCGGGACGGACGGCTGTGTTGTTGCAGTAACGGGCTACAAAGCCGGGCGAGGTGCGGGGTGGCGCGATAGGACCGCCGTTCCAAGTACCCGAGTACGGCGCTCAGCCGTTCCAGTTGCAGGTGCAGTGACTGGGCATGGTCGAAGATTTCCTCCGATCGGCTGCGGACAGACAAAAACAAAATGGCATAGATCCCGAACGATAACATCCAATAGTTGCCGAGCCCGGAGATCACCTCGCCGAGCAGCAGGGCTGCCGTGGTGAGGGCCAGGACCGATTCTGTCAGCAACATCGGCGTCAGCCCCGAATCGTCCACCCGTTTCTGCAACACCGAAAGCAGCCGGCGCCCGTCGATATCTGCCTCCTCGACCGCTTGCGCCTCCAGCACTAAGCGGTCCCGAAGAAGCGACAGAGGAGTCAATTCGCGGATGAGTGCCTGCCGGTTCGACCATTGCGCGGCATGGGGCGGCTGCTCCAAGAACCACGACGCGAGTCGCTGTTGCCCTTGGGAGGAAATGGTATGGTCGATCAGGTGTAGCAGGGAGCGAGGACCGGCAAGGTCGAGGTCGCGGGCATAGCCATGCCGTTCCGGAACGGTCACCGGACGAAGCGGAATCTCCGTCCATTTCAAACTGAGGCGGGCCAGGTGAACTCGTTTGATGCCTTGCCAGCGCCTGAGGCGATGCAAGCGATCTTCCAGCCTGTTATGATACCAGGCCACGACGAGGAACAGGACGAGGCCCGCTGCGAGGAATACATTGCCGAATACTGTCCAGCCGAGTTTATGCGGAATGACGGCGCCAAAGAGGCCGACGGCAAAAATCGCGAGACGTCCCGTCGTAAACCGCGCGCTCATGCGGCGGCCATTCGTTTCCAAGCGAGCCGCACGGCGGAGTGCATGGACAAGCTGCTGCTCACGGGCTGGGCTCGATCGGGCTGGGACGGGTGGTTTCACAATAATGCTGACGATACTGGGAGTCTGAGATGGCGTCAACCTCCAAGTCTGATCAAAATTCCGCGACCGAGTTCGCTGCGCCGGACACAGGGGACTGGGTTCAAGTCGATGTGCGGACTTCGCTGGATGCCGGCGAGCTGTTGGGGGTCTTGAATGATCCTGCCGTTACCGGAGCCTGGCAGGAGGATGACCATGTGCATCTTTATTGGCCTGCGGGCCGTTGCGGGCCGGATACCTGGCAGGGGCTCACACGAGCGCTGATTCAACTTGGTCATCCGGATCCGGACCAGGCGGTGACGATTAATCACCTGGCCGATCAGGATTGGAATGCGCAATGGTCACGTCTGGTGGAACCGATCAAGATCGGGCGGGTCCTGATCAGACCGAGTTGGAAAGAAATCTCGCTGAATCCGGATGAGATCGAATTGATCATCGATCCCAAGCAGGCCTTCGGCACGGGGCACCATGCGACGACGCAGTTGCTCATTGAATGGCTGCAGCAGGTCGTGCAGCCAGGCGATCGCGTGTTGGATGTGGGGACCGGCAGCGGCGTGCTGGCGATGGTAGCGTTACGGCTTGGGGCCATGGAAGCGCTGGGAGTGGATTTCGATGCCGTCGCGGTGGATTGCGCGCGTGAGTATGCTCAGATCAACGGATTCGACAGACGGCTGACGCTGGCGGTGGGGCATGCTCAATCAGGGCAGCCCTATGATAGGTTCGATCCAACCCTGGTCCTCGCCAATTTGGATCGACAGACACTCTTGGCATCCGCCGACAGCCTTTGCGGATATGCGGCCGGCGGCGCGCGACTCTTACTGTCCGGACTGTTGCTCGAGCAGCGCTATGAAATTGAAGAGGCCTATGCCTCTCGCGGAGTCTATGTGAAAGCCGTTCGTGAACGTGACGGGTGGCTCGCGTTGGAAGCGACGGGGATGGAATCGTGTGACGGCGGCCTCTGCTCCTGATGCGGCCATGAAGCCATCGACGACTCCTCATGTGCACCAGGTCAGCCTTTCCGATGGCGGGGTGCCGAAGCGGGCCGTGGCTTCAGCTGTGATTACGAACAACGGATTGGCCGGCGATCGCCAGCGCAATCGGAAGTATCACGGCGGACCCGATCGGGCAGTGTGCCTCTTCTCGCTGGAGGTGATCGAGGCCTTGCGCGACGAGGGGCATTCGATCGGGCCGGGCTTGACCGGGGAGAACCTCACGGTAGCCGGTCTCGATTGGCGGCAATTGGCACCGGGCGACCGACTTGCCATCGGAGAGCATGTTCGGCTGGAATTGACCGGTTACACCGCACCGTGCCGATTGAATGCACAATGGTTCAGTGACGGAAACTTCGGTCGAATCGCGCAGGAAGCCTATCCAGGCTGGAGCCGCCTCTACGCGCGAGTGCTCAGTGAAGGCGTGGTCAAGAGAGGGGATGCAGTAGTGGTTGAAGCGCCCACGCGAGCGGTAAATGGCCAACGAACTCAATGTGGAAATGAATGATGAAACGAGTGCTTGAACCGGAATTGATGGATGATGCGGCGCAAGCCCGAGCCTATGCGAAGGCCGATTTCTCCGAAGAGAATCAAGGTTTCGTCGATCGATTTCGCGACTACTTCCCCGATTGGAGCGGCGCCCATGTCGTTGATCTCGGCTGTGGACCAGGCGATATCCCGATTCGTTTTCTTCGCGCCTATCCGGATGTGCGACTTATTGCCGTAGACGCGAGCCGTCCCATGCTCGATTTGGCCGCCGAGGCCATTGCAGAGGCCGGGTTGACGGATCACATCACGCTTCACTGCGAGCGTATTCAATCGCTCGCCCTACCGGAGCAGGCCGACGCGCTCCTTTCCAACAGTCTCTTGCACCACGTGCCGAATCCACTGCAATTTTGGTTTCGCCTCAAACAGCTGGCGAAACCGGGTGCCTGCATTCTGGTCATGGATTTACTGCGGCCGGACTCTCCGGAGGCAGCCCATGCCTTGGTAGAGCAGTATGCAGCCGACGAGGATCCGATTCTGAAGCGGGACTTTTTCAATTCATTGCTGGCGGCGTTTACCGAAGACGACGTCGCTGCGCAATTGGCCGAAATGAATTTATCCCGGCTCCTCATCGACGTGCCTGACGATCGTCACTGGGTTGTCGGCGGAATCATTCCCTGACCGCTTGTCGACCCACACGGTCAGTCTCGAGGGCGCAGGTGCACACTTTCATGTGCGGTGTTCATACACCCAGTCCATCATCGCCAGCGATCAGGCATCTCCTGCACTCGGTCTTTTTCACCTGCATGCTGGGCATTGTCCTGGTGGGCCCGGCTGAGTCGGCAGGCGGACTGCGTGAGCAGTTGCGCCAACCACGCTCCAGTCAGAATGTTCAGATCTCTCCCGAGGTACCGATGACGATAATCCCTGAGGGCGTCTTTCGCATGGGCGCCAATGGAACGGACGCCTTGGAGGACGAAAAACCTCAGCATGAGGTGTGGATCGATCAATTTGAGATCGACCGTCACGAGGTCACAACCGGGCACTACGCCGAATTCCTCGCCTCTACAAAGCGTCCAGCGCCCTGGCAATGGGAGTCGGTGGATCTGTCGCAACATCACGACCGTCCTGTCATAGGCGTCAGCTGGTACGATGCCGCAGCCTATTGCGAGTGGCGAGGCAAACGGCTCCCGACCGAAGCGGAGTGGGAAAAGGCGGCACGAGGGATCGATGGGCGGCTCTTTCCTTGGGGCAATCAGAGCCCACGTGAGGAATCGGCCAATTTCGGTTTGGGGGCCCGATTTAGCTACAGCCAGGTGCTGGCCTCCGTGGAACGCTACGAACAGGGCCGAAGCCCCTATGGCCTGTATCAGATGGCGGGAAACGCGGGGGAATGGGTTGCAGATTGGTACGGGGCGAATTATTACGAAACCGGTCCGCGCCACAATCCATCCGGGCCCGATGTCGGACTATTTCGAGTGGTGAGAGGAGGGTCCTGGTCCGACCTGCCGAAGTATCTGCTCACCTACGGCCGCTTCAAGTTGCCGCCGGAGACACGTAATAGCTACACAGGATTTCGATGCGCAAGAACCGGTGGTTTGACCGCTTCGCCGTGAGCCGGGCGCCTATGCGCGCCGGCTCACGGTTTCTCGCTGCAAGTTAAAACAGGCTCTTACTGACTTCCGCAGATTTCGCACTCTCGTTCCCCGACTTGTCAAAAGCCGAGACGGCAAAGAAGTACGTGGCACCGAGCGGAAGGTTTGGCACGGTGAAACTGGTGCTCTTCGTGACCTCGAATGGTCCCACGAATCCGTAACTGCCAGATCTCGTGCCGACATAGATCCGGTAGCCGGCCAGGTCAGACTCGGTATTTGCGTTCCAACTCACCGTGGCATTAGCGGTCTTGGGCGTCGAGGAAGATGCGGACGACGTCGGCGTCGGTGTCACAGGGACCGGTGACGGAGGGCTGGGCGGGGGCGGGGTCGCCACCGTGGGCTGGGTCGGTGTGGTCGGCGTGCTGGGCGCCGCCTGGCCCGCGGCGATAGTGATGGTCACTGGAATGCGGAGCGTGTTGGCGAAGTTATTGGGACCTGATTCGACGATGTACACGACCCCGGAATAGGTGCCGGCCGTCAGGCCGCTCGTTTGGGCCGTGATGACAATCTGGTCAGTTTCCGTCGTGATGGTTTGCGTGCTGCCATAGGGGGGATTCATCCAAATCCACCCCTGGTTCGTGCTGATGTAGTAGGCGTGTTGGTCGGTTCCGGTTTTTTTCAGGGTCAAGGTTCCGACGTTATTGGCGCTGGTCAGGCTCAAGGCTGATGGCGTCACCTGAATCGGTCCAGTTGCCACGGTGACCGGCGTTGGCGCAGGAGGGGCCGGAGCCGTGGGCGGGGGCACGACTACAGGGGTGGGCGGCGGAGGCGTTGGCAATACCACCGGTTTCGGCGTGGGGGTGACTGCCGGAGGAACAGCCGCCGGGGGTGGCGGCGGCGGTGCCACCGCAGATGCCGTCACCGTGAGGGTGACCGGGATGCGGAGCATATTCTGGAAGTTATTCGGTCCCGAGTCGACAATGTACACGACGGCAGAGTAGGTCCCGGCCGCGAGGTTGGCCGTTTGGGCCGTGATGACCAACTGATCGGTTTCGGTCGTAATGGTTTGCGTGCTGCCATAGGGCGGATTCATCCAGACCCACCCCTGGTTCGTGCTGAGATAATAGCTATGCTGATCGGTGCCGCTCTTGCGCAGGGACAAGGTCCCGACGGCGGTTTGCCCTTTGACGGCACTCAAGACCAACGCCGCAGGGCTTGAAGTGATGGCCGTCCCGGTCACAACCGGGGGGACGACGGGAGCCGGAGCCGGGGGAGGTGGTGCGGCAACGGGACTTGGTGCCGGGGTGACCGCAGGAGGAGCCGGCGCTGGGGGTGGCGGCGGCGGTGCCACCGCAGATGCCGTCACCGTGAGGGTGACCGGGATGCGGAGCATATTCTGGAAGTTATTCGGTCCCGAGTCGACAATGTACACGACGGCAGAGTAGGTCCCGGCCGCGAGGTTGGCCGTTTGGGCCGTGATGACCAACTGATCGGTTTCGGTCGTAATGGTTTGCGTGCTGCCATAGGGCGGATTCATCCAGACCCACCCCTGGTTCGTGCTGAGATAGTAGCTATGTTGATCCGTGCTGGATTTTTTTAGACTGAGGGTGCCGACCGCCGTTTGTCCCTTCTGTGCGCTGAGGACCAGGGCGGCGGGGCTAGTGATGATGGGAGCCGTGCCGCTGCTTTGGGCTTTGAGCACGACCGCGTCAGTTGATGACTGTTGCAGCAGGCTGAGCGTGGTGTCTGCGGCAACGGCGGTTGGAGTCAAGGCTGTTGAGCACAGCGCGGACGATAAGCAACCGGCAATACCGATAACCAACACACTCTTGGGCGTCTTCATGGTAGTTCCTCCGGAAATTCGAGACGCTGGATGAGCAACTGCCATGCCAGCTTGAAAATCGTGGCAAATGCCAGAAAGCCGCGTCACGAGCCATTTTGCAGAGAATCGTGGTGTGAGATAGTGTTCGTTATTTTTTGCCGTTCAAGTTGGAGCAGTGGGTGGAGGAGAAAGCCTTCGATATCCCTCTCGCGAACCACTGTGTGAAGCAGAGCGCAGACGAAAATCTCTGACAGGCGACGTCGCGGTGGCGGGGAAAGGAGGAAGTCAGGCGGCGGGAGGTGCGGCAATCCAATCCGTGAGCAATGTCAGCATTCGCTGGAAGTCGGATGGGTTTGTAAAACGATGATCGGCTCCCGGAAGTATCTCCAGATGTTTGGGGCCTGATAACGATGCGTACAGTCGTTGGCTTTGGTGCAGGGGAACATATTCGTCATGATCTCCCTGGACGATCAACGTTGGTGCGGCGATGGTTCGAGCCGGTTCATAGGCGATGCGGTTAAGGCAATCCTGGTAGAAAGTGTAGTCGAGGGGAACACGGGAGTCTCCTCCATGCAGATCCGGGATCGTGTTCGTAGTTTTCCATTCCTGCAGTCCATCGTCCCCGAGCTCTACGCGAAGCTCCTCTCCGAAATCGACCACGGGACATTTGAGTGCAAGGCAGGCGAGCGGTGGGATTGCCGCTGGCGTTGAATGGTGCAGACCTGTCCATTCAGCGGCTGCAAGGATCGAGAGCAGGCCCCCGAAGCTGGAACCGACGAGGGCCAGTCGCCGGTACCCACGGGTCATGACATAGGTCAAGGCAGCGAGCGCTTGAGCCACTCCGATACTCGTTGTCAGCTTGGCGAAGGGCCCGTCGCTGTCTCCATGTCCAAAACAATCGAATCGCAATGTGGCAATGCCGCGGTTTCTCAAGAGCTCCGTGAGGGCTTGATTGCTCGAGCTGTTCTTGTGCGACAAGAAACCATGACAGAGCACCGCGACATGGTCGGTGGTCTGCTGCGGTTCGGCCAGCACGGCCGCAATCCGATGGCCTGCAGAGTCGCGGAATGACAGCGGTTCTTCCATGGATGTATGCCTGTAACAGCTAGCCGTGCGATCTTGGTTGTTTCATCCCCGAGCCTTCATGGGTCGGCTGGGCGGCGGTCGCCTGGGCGATTTTGATGGTGACCATGGTGAGGTGCAGCAGCAGCAGCCCCAAGCTGATCCAGGTGCCCAAGTGGATCCACGAGGAGGCAAGAGGCAGATTCCATGTGAGCGAAGCGACCAGCACCAACCCCAAGGATCCAAAACTCACGGTCGCAACCTGCGCCGCCCGCCAACGATTCATGATGCGCTCAAGGTCTTGACGATAAGCACCCCGCTTTTTCTGATTCGCGATCCGCCCTGCGGCAAGCAGAGACGGCAAGGCGAGAGACAGTCCGCCGACCATGCTCTGCAGGAGAAATCCGAGGAACGCTGTGTGGGTATAGGCTACCAGATGTAGGGTCCCATAGGGCATAACCGGCGGCATTGACAACACGTTGATCCCGAGGGCTAGGCCGATGCAGGTCATGATCAGCAGGAAGCTCAAGGCCGTGAGCAGGTGGTCCGTGGCGGCCGAACCCGGCTGCCCTGCCTGGCTCCATGTGCGGAGAAGGTTGACGCAGCAGAGCACCAGCCCGACGATAAGCATACTTCCCGCAGCCAGCTGGATGTGGACCGAAGACAAGACGAATCCCGTGATCAGTCCGGCGCCGGAGGCCGGCAAGAGCAGCAGGACGGCCTGCCCCACCCCTGCGCTTCGCAGAGGGCGATGTACCATCAAGGGCAGCGCCAGTTGGATCGTGCCGACGGTTCCGAGGGTTAGGAACAGCAAAAGGCCTGCATGGAGATGGCCCAAACGGATCATGCCGTGCCAGGTGGGATACCAGGCTCCGGCGAGCAGACCGCCTAGGATCACGCTGCCGAAAAGGCCGGCGAGGCTGAATCCGAAATAGACATGCGACAGCGGCGTCCAACTTGAGCAGGTTCGCAGCCCGGTCAGCATTCGGCGTGCCATGGGAACAAAGAGGGCAGCCAGCAGGAGTCCCGCACCAAGGGTCACCGTGGGATTCCGCAGCCACGCCCCGAGGGCGAATCCGAGGGCTGAGAAATTCATACTCAGAAATAGTAGCGGGTGAGTCGTGCGTTTGCCCTCGTGGCTGATCAGATCCTCCGCGGCGATCGCCAGGCCCGTCAGCAATTGGAGAAGCCCGCCGATCAGCACTCCATGGACGTGCAATAAGCGAAGGCCCGATGGAAGCGGGGCTCCACGCACGATTCCCCAAAAGGTGGCGAGTCCCAGCAGTGAGGTCAGCAACAGCCAGCCCCATCCGGCCAGAAGAAACGACAGTGACGATCCAACCCCTCGACTCATAGCCGTTAACCCTGATTCAAGAAATAAAAATGATTGGTCGGGCCCTTGCCATGTCCAATAGCCAGGCTGTGCCTGATGGCTTCGGTGAGATAGGTCTTAGCGGTTTGAATCGCGTCGGGGACCGTTTTGCCCCGGGCAATGTGCGCAGCAATGGCGGAGGCAAAGGTGCAGCCGGTGCCGTGGGTATGCGGCGTGTCGATGAATTCACCCTTATAGATGTTGAAAAACCGTCCGTCATAGAGCAGGTCTGTGCCGCGATCTTTGGGGAGGTGGCCCCCCTTGATGAGGACATTGGCGCAGCCGAATTGATGAATGACCTTGGCGGCCCGGCGGGCATCCGCCAGGGAGGTAATCTCGATACCTGAAAGTTGCTGGGCTTCGTGCACATTCGGCGTGACCAGCAACGCCAGCGGGAAGAGCGCGCTCTTGAGGGTATCGATAGCATCCGGCTTCAGCAGCGGTTGCCCGCCTTTGGCGATCATGACCGGGTCCACGACGAGGTTCTTGACCTGTTGCGGTTTCAAGAGCATCACCACCGTCCGGATAATCTCCGCAGACGAGAGCATGCCGGTCTTTACGGCCGATACGTCGAAATCGTCGAAGATGGCGTCGAGCTGAGCGGCGATGATCGACGTGGGAAGTTCGAACACGTCGGCGACTTCTTCCGTGTTCTGCGCGGTGATGGCCGTGATGACTGACATGGCATAGACACCATTAGCCGACATGGCTTTCAGATCCGCCTGAATGCCTGCGCCGCCGCCTGAATCTGACCCAGCTATCGACAAGACTTGTTTGATCATGGGTAGTTTCCTGTGCAAGTGCTCTGAGGTAATGGCCTACGGTGTGGGGGGCGTTGATTCCTGCGTGACAGGAACCTCGGGTTCGCCGGCCGGCGCGGCATCAATTTTCAGTCCGTCCAGAGTGATGATCCGATCCGCCCGGGGCGATGTTTCGTGGTAGTGCAAGGTGATCGGGCCTGTCGGTGGCTTGTCGGTTGCCAGGAACGACAGACGGGCGTGCTGCTGTCGCTTCGGGTTGACCTCCATCCCGCGCGTACAGAGACCCTCGCGATTGTGCGCGACATTCTGTTTCCACTGCTCCCCATGTTCATCCACAAGATAGGTGTCCAGCAGCTGGCAGCCGATCTTGACCGGATGCGCCGTGCGGTTCGTGAATAACAGATCGAGGCCGATCTGATCGTCCTGCCGTGAGATGCTGAGAATCGTCACCTTGTACATCTCATTTTCATGGGCGCTCAGTATGGGGGCCGATTCCGTTACGACTGCTGCGGTCACCGGGGCGGGGGCGGCGGCCTGTTTCAGAAGGCCGGCCAAGGGCCCGGATTTCGGCACGATCGTCCGGGAGGCGCCGACGGGGTAGACCGTATAGGGTCCAATGAGCTTGGCGGTGACCTGAATGCCCTCGGGAATTTCGAGATATGCGCCGGTGACATAGAGGTCCGCGCGTAAGGCCTTGGCGACTTTCTTGGCCGCCTTGGCTTGCGACGTATCGAGGTGGGTCAGTTGGTGCTTCTCCATCGTAGCGATCAGCAACTTGCGATCGACCACTTTGAGCTCCCCGGCGACGAGCAGGTGGGTGGCCAGCTCTTCGGCCAGGAATTGTCCGATGGGAGTTACGTCGCCTTTGCTGTCGACGAAATCCAGCAGGGCGAGTCGCGACTTCTTCATCTTGATCGCCTCGGCCGCCACGCCTTCGGCGAGTTCCTTCACGCTGTCCTCATATTTCGAGGCAGCCAGGGACGTGGAGTGCCAGAGGACAAGCAGGATGAGGGAGGGCAACAGACGAATCATCGGCACCCGTGTACGTTCTCGTAATGCATGGCCCACATTATACTCACGTCGTCGATGCTGTCCAGCCCGTGAGTTTCAGAGAGAGAGCCGGGGCAGAAAGGCCTTCGCCAACGCTCGTCCAAGCCCATACCCGAGCGGCAGAATGGTCAACAAGAGGATCGGCAGGTAAAAATAGGCCAATGCTCCCTGGGCATCGGGATGAATGAGCACTTCGACATGGATCCAGCCTGCGATGAGCACCATGCTCAATCCCGCCGAGAAGAGCCCCAGCGCCCTCCGATAGGCGATCAAAGTATTCTGAGCAGAGGCGGTCCCCAGGTGAAACAGGATGATCACTGCCAGGATCACGAAGGGCAACGCCGTCAGGACCCCGACCAGGAAAAAGTTGTAGCCGGGAGCGAACAGGTGCAGCGTGAACGATCGCCAGGCCCGTGGAAATGGCACGTCACGCACCAGAGTCTCTACGGCCAACATGATCATCCAGGGGAGGAGCAACCCGCCGATCAGGCTGATCCAGACGCCCAGCCGTGCCATCATTCTGATGCGTGAAGACCTGTTCTGCGCGGGGTCGGTCACCGTGGCAGCTCCTTCGCCGAGGGGGCGGCGATGGTGGCCATTGCCGATTCTATCGCGCTCACGGCGTCGGTCATGGCGGCATGGACGATCGGGTCGGAGTCCTGATGTTGGTGCAAGGCCGGCAGGGCTTGTTTGGCGGCAGCGCCTATTCCGCCGATGGTTTCCACCGCCAGGTAGCGAATGAGCGGTTGTTCATCCTTCAGCAGAGAAAGAATCGGCGTGAGGGCATCACTTGCCGCCGGGCCCAGTTGGGCCAACTGGTGCAACGCATAGTCGCGCGCAGAGGAATGTCCGAGCATCATGCCCAACGACTCGATGTGAGCCGCATCGCCGGCTCTCGGTTTATCAAGCGCGGTGCGCGCGAGCGTGGTGATACCTTTGTCGGGGTCATTCAGGATCGGCGTCAGCGCGGCCACCGCATCCTGGGCGAGGGGAACGGTAAAGGCAAATTGAGTGGCGGCCGTCTGGCGCACGAGCGAGGAAGAATCGCGTAGCCCGTCCAGGAGGGCGGCGCCGATCGGGGTCGAGGGGATACCGATACTTGCCAATGCAATAAGAGCATTGCGGCGCACGAGTGCATCGGCATCACGGGCGGCTACCAGCAGGGGTGGCACCGCCGGTTTGGCAATCGGCCCCAGGCTGCCGAGCACCGCGCAGGCAGTGCGGCGCTGTTGCACATCGGGATCCTGGAGTCGCGACACGAAGTGGGTCATGACGCGGCGAGCCGCAGTCAAATCGATCCATTTCAGCGCGGCAGCAGCAGTGGTGTTGGCATGTTGACTGCCGTCCTGCGTCGCCTGGCTCAGCAGTTGCGGCACGGCGGTTCGCGCGGCCGGGCCGACTTGTCCCAATTGTTCCGCCGCGACAATTCTTGTGGACGGATCATCGTCTTTGAGTAACTCAATCAGTGTAGGGACGACCCGCACTCCCGTCGAGAACCAGTACCAGAGGCCGAGCAAACCGAGCAGCATGACCAGCCCCAGCAGATGGAGCGTAATCTCGCGTGCACTGAGAATGGTGGGGGAAGACGCGGCGTCAGTCATAGGGAAGTCAAAGGAGACCCGTAACAGGCGATGGGGCCAGCCTACCACAAGCGTGGGCCAAATCTGAGAGGAGCGCGGCTGCCTCGTTGCTGCCAACCATGCAGGCCAAAGCGATTGTTCTGCGCGATAGCACTCGCTGTCCATCTTTCCACTACAGGGAAATTCCTTCCATAACCTAGGTTTTTACCCTGTAGCTTAGGGCTGACAAGAG
The DNA here is from genome assembly GCA_964556305.1 of uncultured Nitrospira sp. GTDB lineage: Bacteria > Nitrospirota > Nitrospiria > Nitrospirales > Nitrospiraceae > Nitrospira_A. The sequence goes on from CAZKVY010000008.1 coordinate 80,967, forward strand.
AATTAATGTGAGAGTAGGACAACCAGGAACAGAGGAGGTCGTTATGCCTGTTTACTTCCTCATCGCTTTGACGATCCTGTTTTGTGCCATCGCAATCTGGGCCTCAGTGACTCAAGAAAGTATTCCAATGAGGGGTGACGAAGAACCAGATTGGGATGCTGAACCGCTCAATCAACAGCCGAAAGAATATCGCAAGACCGGGTGAGAGGCTTGCGTAGAGTAGCACCCAAAGAAGTGGGTCATACCCACACCGGAAGTGGAAAACCTGTGTGGGAAGGATGGGTGTGAACCCTTGGCAGTCCCGTCGATGACATGGAGGGAATGAAGGATAGCTGATATAGACTGACACGATCACCATCGGTCCAATCAGTACAATTGGATATCAAATTCAGAAATCGTTTCTTATTGCGGTGGGCCTCGGGATTTCTAACCCTTGCTAGGGGTATCAGAAGAGCAACCAAAAGGATTTTTAAGTGCAAACGGCTCTCTATCGAACCGATTTGTGTAAGTTCGCCATCGAAGTATGAATAATACCGAGCAATTTTATCCGAGTGCTGAGTCGAAAACATCTCTCTCACCCAATGGACATGGAATTGGTGAGTAGGAATGGCGCCTTCCTGAACGTTCGCGAAGCGCTAGCAGAAGTTCGTTCGGCAGTGGGGTAGGCCGTCCTGCATCGCAGGTGATGCCTACTGTTCGAAGCTCTGTTCGTGCTGCATGGACAGATCAGGTTCAGGCGGCAAGGCTCACCTCGATGCCGAACGCTGCTGGCGCTTGGTTTCCGGCGTGGAGGAGCACCATTCCTGCTCGCCCCTCACACCGGCCATTTTTCCTCGTTCCAGGCCATTTCCCAAAACATCCATTCATATTTGGAACTGATTAGAAACGCCTGCTCCATCCGTTTCTTTTCTTCATGTCCGGCGGTCCGCGCCCAGGTATCCACCCTGGCCCGCATCCATTCCTGTACGGCTTCAAATTCCGGCGACGCATAGAGCATGAGCCAGTCTCGGTAAGGGTGTTTGGCCGGCGGGGGACCGTTCTTGAGAAAATGTTTCCCTACAACGCAATAGATCCACGCGCAGGGTAGGGCCACGACGGCGATTTCCGTGGCGGAACCGCCCTGAGCTATGGCCAGCATGTGACGTGTATAGGCATAGTTGGTCGGGGCCATGGGCTCATTCAGCATTTGTTGCGGTGTGAGCTTCCAACGCTTGCCATAGTTTTCATGCAGGCTCCGTTCGACGGTGATGGTCTCTTCGGCCAATTTGGCGAAACGGAGGGCCGATTCGGAGTCGGGCGCACGCAAGGATCCGGCGGCAAACACGCGGGCAAGATCCGCGAGGAAGCGGGCATCTTGAAGGATGTAGTAGCGAAATTTTCGCTCAGAGAGGGTGCCTTTGCCCAGGGCGAGCACGAACGGGTGAGTCAATTGGGCATCCCAGACAGGCTGGGCTAGCTTACGAAGATGATTTGAAAACGACATCCGGATCCTCCTTCATAGGTATCCATCCCTCTCGTCGCTCGGGCGCCCCTCACCAGCAATGTCAATGACCGCATCCGGTCGATCATGCCTGCTTGCTGTTTCGGTCACGCTCGTGGTGTCCAGGGTCTCGGGAGTTGATTGATGCCATCCAGCGCGGCAACGCGATAACATTCCGCGAGGGTAGGGTAATTGAACACCGCATCCACAAAGTAGTCGATCTGCCCTTGGAAGGCCATGACGGTCTGGCCGATGTGAATCAGTTCCGTGGCGCCATCGCCGATGGCATGGACGCCGAGCAGTTGCCGGGTTTTGTTGTGAAAGAGCAGTTTGAGCATGCCGATCTCATCACCGATGATCTGTCCGCGAGCGATTTCCCGATAGCGGGCAATTCCAACGGCGTAGGGCACTCCGTGTTTGGTCAAGTCGTCTTCGTTGCGACCGACCATGGAAATTTCGGGGATGGAATAGATCCCATACGGCATCAGATCCGATTGCGTCTGGCAGGAGACGCCAAAGGCATGGCAGGCGGCATGACGGCCCTGTTGCATGGATGTCGAGGCCAATGCGGGAAACCCGATGATGTCGCCGGCCGCATAAATATGGGGTATCGAGGTTTGATAATGTTCGTTGACCGAGAGTCGCCCGCGGTCGTCCGCTGTGAGACCGATTGCCGCCAGGTTAAGCGTTGCGCTGGCGCCGGTACGACCGACCGAATAGAGCACGGTGGACGCGGCGATTTCCTTGCCGCTTTTCAAGCGAACGATCACCTGTTGCTCGGCCACCGGCTCGACGGACACGACCTCTTCGTTGAACCGGAGGATCAGCCCGATACTGCGCATGTGATACTGCAGGGCTTCAATGGTCTCCTGATCGACAAATTCCAGTAGCCGCGGGCGGCGCTCGATGAGCGTGACGTGGATGCCCATGGTGGCCAGGATCGAAGCGTATTCCGCGCCGATCACTCCGCCCCCGATGATCGTGATGGACTTGGGGAGGTCCTTCAGCGCCAGGAGGCCGTCGGTATCGATGATAGTTTGGTCGTCGAAGGGAATGTGAGCGGGTCTGGCGGGGACGGTGCCGCAGGCAATGACGATGAAGTCCGCGGTATGTTCGACATGATCAGCCCCACGTTCGATTCGCACGCGGTGCGCGTCGACGAAGGATGCGGTTCCGTACCATAAGTCGATATTGTTCCGTGTCATCTGATTCTGGATGATCTCGATCTCACGGCTGATGACGTGGTTGGACCGGAAGGTCAGATCTGCCATCGTAATGTCCTGCTTGACGCGATAACTGGCGCCGTACAGGCTGCGCTGATGGAATCCGGAGAGATAGAGGGCGGCTTCACGGAGGGATTTGCTAGGGATGGTTCCGGTGTTGGTGCAGACCCCGCCGACAACCCGTTTGCGCTCGACGATGCCGACCTTTTTTCCGAGCTTCGCCGCCTGGATAGCGGCCTTTTGCCCCGCCGGGCCGGTCCCGATCACCAGCAGATCGTAATGGGCCATGTGTCTTCCTCAACGGCCGTGAGACCTGTTTAGCTGGCCGTCACCAGCTTTCGCGCGAACCGGAAGGCTTCCTCCAGGTCGGGCAGTTGGGCTAACTCAGGGGTGATCTGAAGGTAGCGCACCTTGTTGTCCTTGTCCACGACCAGCAGGGCGCGACTCAGGAGGTGAAGGTCTTTGAGCAGGAGCCCGTGGGCCTTGCCGAAATCGGCGGCACGGAAATCGGAGAGGAAGGTGACGTTGCTGATCTTGGCTTCTTCCGCGAAACGTTTTTGCGCGAAGGGGGTATCGATACTGATCGTAATAAGTTCGACCATGCGATCAAGGCCCATGTTCTTCTCGCTTAAGTAGTGCGTTTGTTGTTCGCACACCTTCGTGTCGAGTGACGGCACGATGCTGATAATGCGGACCTTGCCTTTACCCTTGGTGTCATTGACGGGGACCATCGATAAGTCGGTTTGAGCGAGTTTCACGTCGCGCAATTTGTCGCCCACCTTGATCCCCATGCCGGTGAGCATCAATGGTTTGCCTTGAAACAGGATATTGTTGCCTTCTCCAGCCACCGCGCTCCCGTCGGCTACCGGCATGTCTTTGTATGAAAAATCAGCCTTGCCGGTGCCCGGCAATGTTCCACAGGCGCCCAAGCCGAAGCAGAACAGACTCAGGAGAAGACGAGAAACCAGGGCGCCGCGCAGGGCAAGGGGACGAATTAACCTCATAGGGAGTCTCCATGAATAAAAGGGGCGTTCACTCTCCATCGTCACTGTATGGTCCGCTGGGAAGACTGTCAAGGTTGAAGGAACTCTGTGATGTGCCGGTTGACCGCCTGCGGTTGCTCCCATTGGGGAATGTGGCCCGCCTCGGGAATGACGATCAGCCGGGCTTGCGGAATGATGGCTTGGAGGTCCCTGCCGACCTGCGGAGGAAAGAGGCGGTCTTGTTCGCCCCACAGGATCAACGTGGACTGCCGGATCTCCGTCAGTCGCGGGGCAAATTGCTGTTCCCACAGGGGCAGGCTATCGCGTAGCGACAGTAACGGGCCCACCATATCCTCCCGCTGTCGATTCCGGTTTGATCGCTCCAGGACGAGCGGTGTGATGAGGTCGTGATTGTAGACGACTTCTTTCAACACGGCTTCCATTGTCCGGCTGCCGAACAGCAATCCACCGAAGCGGGCCAGCCAGGCTGGTACGCGCGTGTTGATGGCGCGCTGCATGAGCGGGCTGACGAGTCGTTCTCGCACATGATCGGGAAGGGTATCGATCAGCACCAGACGATGAACCCGATCCGGATAGGTCAGGGCCATGCCGATGGCGACGCCGCCCCCCATGGAGTTGCCGATCAAGGTGGCCGCCGGCAGGCCCAGCGCGTCCATCAGTCCCCGTATAGATTCGATAAGCTCTGCGGGCCGGTAGTCGATATCAGGTTTGTCGGAAAGTCCAGAACCGATGAGGTCCGGGGTAATCACGCGGAACTGCACAGTGAGAGGTTGCTGGTATTCCCACTGCCACATGGATCCGCCGTAGCCGTGGAGCAGGATGAGGGGAGGGCCCTGGCCTTCATCAAGATACGCGATTCGATGGCCGTTGGCGGAGGTGGTATGGACGGGGAATCGCTGGATTGCGTCGAACCAGGGGGGAATTTCCGGCCTTGCCGCGCAACCGCTCATGAGGAGACTCGCAAGAAACCAGGTCGCCAGGTAATGGGGTGCTCCTGCAGCCAACCAGGCGAGACACGCCGGGCGTGGCATCGGCTACTCCAATTGAATGACGGTTTCGTCGATCTTGACGTTGTCTCCCTCGGCGACAAGGATGGCGGTGACCCGTCCGTCCATGGGGGCCGGAACCTGGCTTTCCATTTTCATGGCCTCGATGATCAAGAGCGGATCGCCCGTTTTCACCTGGGCGCCATCCGTTACCAGCACCTTTACGACACGGCCGGGCATGGGCGGGGCGACATCACCAGGTTTCGTCGGTCGGGGGCGTTTCGGCTTTGAGGTGCTGCCGGCCGCGGGGGATTCCGGCACACCCGCCAAAACCTCCTGCAGCGGTTCGAGGGAAACTTCCTGTAACCGGTCGTTGACGCGAATGTAGTAAGGTTTGCGGCCGTCGGTGGTGCGGCCTGAGCCTGAGACGATGACATGATAATTCTCGCCGTGCACGGTAATGTTGAATTCGGCCGGTGCAAGATGGAGATCGTGCGCCACGGCAGGACCCTTGGTGTCGGTCGGCTCCAGCGGCTCCGGTTGAAGAGAGCCTTGCTCGCGTGCCTCAAAGAAATCCCGCGCAATGGCGGGGAAAAGAGCGAAGGATAACTGATCTTCCAGCGTGGCGGCGGACTCGGGCATGTCCTTTTTGAGCTTTTCAAATTCTGACTCCAGCCGATCCGCAGGGCGACCTTTCACCGGTTCTTCATCCCCGATGGCCCGTGCCATGATTTCCTTATCGAGCGGACCGGGGGCGCGGCCGTAGAGGCCGAGGAAGTAGTTCTTGGTTTCCGTCGTAATGACTTTGTAGCGTTCGCCCTGTTCGCCGGTGAGCACGTTGAGCGTGGCCTGTGTCCCGACGATTTGGCTAGTCGGCGTGACGAGTGGCGGATAGCCCATGTCTTTGCGGACACGGGGGATTTCATCCATGACTTCCTTCATTCGATCCAGCGCATTTTGTTCGGCCAATTGTGCGGCGAGATTGGACAGCATGCCGCCGGGAATTTGGGAGGTGAGAATTTCCGCGTCCACACCCGTGAAGTCACTTTCAAATTGACGGTACTTACGACGCACGTTTCGGAAGTGTTCTGCGATGGGCTGCAGATCCTCCAGGTCCAATCCGCTGTCATAGGGGGTGCCCCGTAGCGCGGCCACCATGGACTCGGTGGGGGGGTGCGAGGCGCCTCCGGCAAGCGGAGAGATGGAGGTATCCAAGAGATCCAATCCCGCCATGACGGCCATCAGGGCCGACATGGTGCCCATGCCCGACGTATAGTGGGAGTGCAGGTGGATAGGCACGCGAACCGCCGCTTTGAGGCTCTTGACCAGACGATAGGCATCGACAGGCGCCAGCAGCCCGGCCATGTCTTTGATGCAGATGGTATCGGCACCGAGATCTTCCAAGCGTTTGCCCATCGTGACGAACCCATCCAGGCGATGCACGGGACTCGTCGTGTAGGAAATCGCCGCCTCCACGTGTTTCTCGCAGGCTTTGACTTCGCGGATAGCGCGCTCCAGATTACGAACATCGTTGAGGGCATCGAAAATGCGGAAGACGTCGATGCCGTTGAACGCCGAGCGCTCGATAAACTTCTCCAGCACGTCGTCGGCGTAGTGGCGATATCCG
>CAZKVY010000009.1:0-83274 GCA_964556305.1 uncultured Nitrospira sp.
CAATATCCCGCAAGGATTGAACCACGGCATATTGCATAAAGACAAGGATCAGGATCGCAATCATCGGCGAAAGATCCATGCCCATGCGCCATCCTATCAGCCGCCGAATCGGCGTGAGCACCGGTTCCGTCGCGCGCTCCAGGAATTGCACGATCGGATTCCACGGATCGGGATTGACCCATGAAATCAATGCGCGGGCGATGATCACCCACATGTAGAGCCACAACACCGTATCCAATACCGTAGCCGTTCCCTGCAGCACATTGCTCAGCACAAACATCAGCGTCCCAACTCCTGTGAACGTTTCGTCGCCGCCTCGACGGCCGCCATCAAACAGCCCCGCATGCCTCCGATTTCCAATTGATGCAACCCGGCGATGGTCGTCCCCCCCGGCGACGCCACCTGATCTTTGAGCGTGGCCGGATGCTCCCCACGTTCCAGGACCATCCGTGCCGCACCGAGTACCGTCTGGGCCGCCAATAACTGTGCAGTCGCTCGTGGCAACCCCATTTTAACTCCGCCATCGGCCAGTGCCTCGATGGCCACGAACACATACGCCGGCCCGCTTCCGCTCAAGCCGGTGACGGCATCCATCAGCCGTTCTTCGACCGACACCACAGAACCCACCGCCTCGAATAAAGCCCGCACCATCGCCACATCATCGGGAGCAAGATCCGCCTGATGGGCCAGCGCAGTCACTCCTTCGCGTACTAACGCCGGTGTATTGGGCATCGCTCGCACAATGCCTCTCACAGTCGACACCCGGTCCCGAATCCACGCCATCGGCACGCCGGCAGCAATCGAGACCACTAATTTCCGTGCCAGCGCCGAACCCACGTCACTGAGCACAATCGGCAGTATCTGAGGCTTCACGGCCAGGAGCACGAGATCCGCCCCGCCGACGGCCTTGGCATTGCTTTCACCGACCTGAATGCCGAAACGGGAGTTCAAATGATCCCGCCGTGCAGCCACGGGATCCGTTGCGCAGATGAAATGTGGTTCGCTGACCTTCGCGGCCAGCAGACCACCGATCAGCGCCTCCGCCATCTGCCCGCCGCCAAGGATCGCGATGTTACTTTTGATCATGGACCTCTTGACCCCGTGCCCCGAAAATTGCGGTACCGACCCGCACGTAGGTGGCGCCCTCTTCAACGGCGACAGCATAATCGTGCGACATGCCCATCGAGAGTTCCTGCATATTAATGTTCCTGCAACCCTGCGCTGTCAATGCCTCAGCCAACTGTCGGAGCTGCCGGAAGTATGGACGCGCATCCTCCGCGGTCGGCATGGGCGGAGGAATGGCCATGAGGCCGCGGATATCCAACTGTTCGAATGCGCTCAGACCCGGCAGGGCGGCAGCCAGTTCCGGCGGCGCAAATCCGCCCTTACTGGATTCTCCTCCAAGATTGACCTCCAACAGAACACGTTGCCTCATTCCCATTGCCTTGGCCTGACGATTGATCTCCTCTGCCAACGCGAGACTGTCGACCGAATGAATCGTCTCGAACCGCCCCACGACCGACTTCACCTTCCGCCGTTGGAGTGTGCCGATGAAATGCCAGACGACCCCTTCACGGTCGAGTGCTTCGATTTTTGGGAGGGCTTCCTGTAGGCGATTTTCGCCAAGGTGCCGAATGCCGGCATCCACTGCTTCCCGCAACCGTTCAACGGTGACGGTCTTGGATGCCGCCAGCAGGCGCACGCTCTCCGGAGCACGTCCCGCACGGACCGCGGCGCGTTGAATCTCGTCGAACACCGCTCGAACCCTGCCGGCAATTGTCCCCAGTTCTTCGTGCATCCCGCCGCCTTGCGGATTGTCTCCTGCGCCCCAGTCTCACCAGCGATGGACTCCGGGCATCTGTCGACGCGGTCCATCGAGCCAGATGACCAGCCGAGCGCGGAGTTACCGGCGTGGCAGGAGAGCAATCCCGCTGACCATCGTGGCCTTCACCACGCCTTCCCGGCGGTAGCTGTAAAATGTATCCGGCTGGCAAATGGTGCAGGCATCGACAGTGGCAATCCGCTCTGCATGTACCCCCTCAGTCAGCGCTTGACGTCTCAGGAATGCGCGCAGATCCAAATGCGCTTTCTCGATATTCACCGGCGACACGACGGAATGCCAATCAGGAAACACGTCGCGGAGTCGGGTAAGCACCGGCCCGTCCACCTCGTAACAACAGGGACCGGCGGAGGGCCCGATGGCCATGTGCACATCCTTAACCATTGTCCCGAACCGGCTGACCAGCAACGCCACGGTTTTCGGCACAATGCCGGCCACCGAGCCACGCCAACCCGCATGGATGGCGGCCACGACCCGTCGCATTGGATCATGCAGGAGGACGGGCACGCAGTCTGCCGTCCGCACGGCGATCATGAGTCCGGGCTGATTAGTCACCAGCGCGTCCCAGCCGCCGTCAAACACATCATCCTGATCGACCGGTCGATCGACGATCAGCGCATCCGTTCCGTGAACCTGTTTGACGGACAGGATGAGGCTCGCGCCCCGCTCGCGATGCGGAACCCCGGGCAGAGAGGCACGACCCGGCGTCACCGAGACGGACGATGACCGGGTGCCGAAAAAATGTTCCACCCCATCCGCGGCCGTCGCAAACGACGGCGCGGTGATGACCTCTGACACCATCCCGATTTCAACCCTCGCAGCTACCGCTTCGTAGTCAGTCAGCCTGCTTCCGTAGGAAGGTCGGCACATCCCACTCATCGTCACCCACGACCGCGATCCGTTCTACCGCTTCCCGAGTCTCTCCCATGCGGCGAAGAAAGGTCGGACGATCCAGGTCTTTATGCGGCCGGTCTGATCCCGACGCATGCACCCCGGTCAACACCTGCTGGGAAGGACGGCCGTTGGGTGTCCGCACCGCAGGACGTTCGGGTGTCGCCGGCCTGGCGGCCGGTTGTTCCTCACGCTCGAATCCCGTCGCAATAACCGTCACGATCAGATCGTCTCCGATTTCAGGATTGATGACCTGCCCCACGATGATATTCGCTTCGGCATCCGCGGCATGTTGCACGATCGACGCAGCTTCTTCCACCTCGTGCAGCGACATGTTCGGGCCACCCGTGATATTCAATAAGACGCCGCGTGCGCCTTCCACGCTACCTTCTTCCAGCAGCGGGCTGCAAATCGCTTTTTGCGCGGCTTCCTGCGCCCGGTTGGCACCACGTCCGATGCCCATGCCCATCACGGCTCGTCCCGTGTGCGCCATGATGGTTCGCACATCGGCGAAATCGACATTCACGAGCCCGGTAGTGGTGATCACGTCGGCGATGCCTTGAATGGCTTGGCGTAACACATCATCCGCCACCTTGAATGCATCCAGTAACGGGGTGGCTTTATCCACGATGCCCAGCAATCGCTGATTGGGGATGATCAATAGCGTATCGACATGCCGCCCCAGATCGCGAATGCCCTCCTCGGCATGGCTCATACGGCGGTGCCCTTCGTACTGAAACGGTTTAGTCACGACCGCGACCGTAAGAATCCCCAACTCGCGCGCAATGCTGGCCACAATCGGAGCCGCGCCGGTCCCGGTACCGCCGCCCATGCCGGCGGTGACGAATACCATGTCGGCGCCGACCAGGCTTTCGCGAATCTCGTCTTTGCTTTCCAAGGCCGCATCGCGCCCGACTTCGGGCTTGGCGCCGGCGCCGAGGCCGCGCGTCCGCTCCGGACCGATTTGAATTTTATACGAAGCCTGCGACCGGTCAAGCGCCTGCACATCCGTGTTCGCGGCGACGAAATCGACCCGGCACAATCCGCCGGTGATCATCGTGTTGACGGCGTTGCACCCCGCCCCTCCGACCCCGATCACTTTGATGCGAACGGGCGATTGCGGCTCCTCTTGAAATGAAAACATCGTGGCACCTCCCTTGACGTTGACGCGGATGTGGCCTGAGGCCGTCCGCAAAAGTTAGAAAAACTCGAACATCCACGATCGCATACGATCGAACACTTTCCCCAACCCTTTGCCGTGACGCATGCCGGCAGCCTCCAAGTTGTCGGCATGTTGACGCGCGTGGAGTAACAGCCCGACGCCGGTCGCATGCATCGGGTTGCTGACGATATCCCGTAACCCGCCGATGCCTGTCGGCGCTCCGCGGCGAGCCGGCAGATTCAGTCCGCGTTCCGCCGCATCCGGCATCCCTTCCAATAACGAAGTGCCACCCGTAATCACAACGCCCGCGCCGAGCATGCCTTCATATCCGGCCCGCACGATTTCACGTTTGACCAGGTCGAACATTTCTTCGACGCGCGGTTCAAGAATTTCCGCAATATCGCGGCGCGTGAACTGCCTCGGCGGACGATCGCCGACGGAGGGCACCTCCACCATCTGATGCCCGTGTACCAATTCGGTGCGGGCGATGCCATGTTGCACTTTGATTTTTTCGGCGTCGGTTTGCGAGGTGAGCAATCCGATCGCCAGATCCTTCGTCAGGTTTTGTCCGCCGATCGGAAGCACGGCCGTGTGCCGTATGCTGCCGTCGAGGAAAATCGCGAGGTCGGTGGTTCCGCCGCCCAGGTCCACCATGGCGACGCCCAACTCGCGCTCCTCGGCGCTCAACACCGCTTCGCTTGAGGCCAGCGGTTGCAGGATGATATCGACGACGTCGAGTCCCGCCCGATTGACACTCTTGATGATATTCTGGGCCGAGGTCACCGCACCCGTGATGACGTGCACATTGACCTCAAGTCGGTTGCCCGACATGCCCAGCGGCTCCCGAACTCCTTCTTGATCGTCGACCATGAACTCGCGCGGCAGTACGTGCAGAATGCGGCGCTCATGGGGAATCACCGCGAGCGTCCTCGCGCTCTCCACGGCGCGGCTGATGTCATCGCGCGTAACCTCCTGCTTCTTGAGCGCCACGACGCCCTTGAGGTTCTCCCCCGAGATGTGGCTGCCCGCGATACCCGTATACACCGAATTGATCTGAACGGCCGCCATGAGTTCCGCTTCCTCGACCGCTTTCTTGATCGATTCCACCGTACTCTCGATATTGACCACGACACCTTTGCGAAGCCCGCGCGAAGGGCAGGAGCCGACGCCGATGATGTTCAGCGGGCCCTCCTCCGGCACTTCGGCGACAATGGCGCAAATCTTGGTCGTTCCGATGTCGAGGCCGACCAGGATATGATCCCGCTTAGACACTCGGCTCACCCCCTTCCCCGAACAATGACGCGGTCGGCAAAGCGAAGATCTATTTCGTTCGCTCTGGCGCCCTCGCCGTCAAAGGCCACATCACGCAGTGCGGGCCGCATTTTGAGAAACCGATACCATTGCTGATTCATGGACGACTCACTGAACTGAAACGTCACGCCCTGTACCTCGACCACCAGATTATTCAAATTTCCCACGTTGATGTCCGGTCGGCCACCGGTGGTCTGAGTAACCATGCGCGCCAACGCCGCACCCACCTGGACGGGACGACGATCCACCGGCCGGCCCTGTGCCAGCCGCTTGCCATCGACACCAGACAAGATAGGGAGCGTCGGGTCATCGCTGGACCCGAGGCGCGCCAGCAACACGCCGTCTGCATCAGTGAGAAGGTTCTCCGCCAGGGTGCGCACCACCACCGCCGGCTCCCGTTCGACGATGTCGATATGGATTTCATGCAATGGCTTCAATACCACGGTCGCATCCTTGATCCAGGGATGGGTCTTGATCCGTTCCGCCAACCACGTCGGATTGATGGAATAGAGTGCAGTGTCCGGTTTGAGCGCCAACCGACCGATCACTTCTTTTCTGGTCACGTGGTGCAGACCATTCACGGACACGGAGCGAACCAGAAACCATTCACGCGTGAGGGGTCCTATTTCACGCGCCAAAACAAAGAGCCCGGAACAGCCGCCCACCAAGACCGTCACCGTCGCGATCACTCGCAAGGAAATCAGCAGGCCACGTCCCAACCGCGACCAATAGCCGCCTGTTGCCCCGCCTCGACGACGGTCCAGGCCAGATTCAGAACGGGCATTCGCCCGGGGATTAACTTTAGCCGGTCGTGCTTTCCGCCACCTGAGCGGCATCGCTACCTCACGGATCGAAATGATCCCACTCCGGCACGCCGGAGGGCAGATTGGAGGATCCGTTCCGTCAACGCATCGTAAGTCAAGCCCGCTTTGCCCGCCGCCATCGGCAACAGACTCGTCTCCGTCATTCCCGGCACGGTATTGATTTCCAACACGTAGGATTTGCCCTTGGGCGTAATTCGAAAATCTACCCGCGCCGCTCCGTTGCAGCCCAGGGCCTGATAGGTTCGGATGGCCAGCTGCTTGATCTCGCGACTCACCGCGGCGGACAGCGGCGCCGGGCAGAGGTACTGCGTGCGGCCCTTCGTATATTTTGCCGAGAAGTCATAAAATCCGTCCGGAGCCACAATCTCCACTGCGGGCAACCCGGTCACCGCCCCATCGGCATCACCCAGGAGCGATACCGTGACTTCATGTCCTGGAATAAAAGCCTCGATCATCGCTTCCTCATCGTACCGATGGGCAACCCGCAAGGCCTCTTTCCATTGCGAAGGTGTGCGGACGATGGTCACACCGATGGTGGATCCCTGGCTCGCCGGTTTGACAACAATCGGCAGCTTTAACTTGCAGCTCGTCAGAATACGGTTCACCGTAGGCGCCGTTCCTCGCCACACCACCGTGCCGCGCGGCACCGGAATGCCTTGGGCTTCGAGCTCCGTCTTGGTCACCACCTTGTGCATGCCGATGGCGCTGGCACGCACGCCGGATCCCGTATAGGGAATGCCGAGAGTCTCCAGAAATCCCTGGATGGCACCGTCTTCCCCGCCCGGTCCATGTAATGCCAGGAAGGCCACTTCTATCGCTTGTTCTTGCAAGGTGCGGGATAGCCCCGGACCCACATCGATTGCCACGGCATCGTAGCCGCTGCGGACAAGGGACCGGTACACGGCTTCGCCGGTCTTGAGGGACACCTCGCGCTCCGAGGACTGGCCTCCCATCAACACTCCGATTTTCGAACGAGTCAGCGGCTTCCGTTCCGTCACGTCCACTCCTTCATCGATCTGCGTCAGGCCTGACCGACCACTTTCAATTCCAATTCCAGGGTGACGCCCGAGGCCTTTTTGACTCCCGCGCGAACTTTCCTGATCAGGGCCAGCACATCAGCCGCACGCGCATGGCCGACATTCACCATAAAGTTGCCATGCTTCTCGGAGACCTGGGCATCGCCCACACGCGCACCCTTGAGGCCCGCGACGTCTACCAGCCGGCCCGCAGAATCCTGCGGAGGATTCTTGAACACGCACCCGGCGCTCGGCAGCGTCAAGGGCTGCGTCTGTTTGCGATACTGCAAATACTCTTTCACGGTCTTTTCAATCTGGTCGTGCGCCCCGGGCTCCAACTGCAGCCAGACTCCGGCCACGATGCCGCGCGGCAGATGCGCCCGCCGGTAACTGAACGGAATATCGGCCGCCGGAATGTCCATTACCCGACCGCGTGGATCGACCATGCGAACCGCTTTGACCGAATCCTTCATTTCGCCTAATCGCGTTCCCGCATTCATCACCACACAACCGGCGACCGTGCCGGGAATCCCGGCTCCCCATTCCAACCCCGCCAGCGAACGGCGAATGGCATACCCGATCAACGTCGGCATCCCCACGCCCCCCTCCGCGTAGAGGACAGATCCCGGCTCCTGTCGGATGGCCTTGAGTTGCCGGAGGCTGAGCACGAGACCGCGAATTCCCCCGTCACGAACGAGCAGATTCGTCCCACCCACCACGAAAATCGGGAGGCGTTCGGCGTGAGCCTGCGCCACCACCCGGCACAAATCGTCCACATCGGCGGGCTCCACCAGGACTTCTGCCGGTCCCCCGATGCGGAACGAGGTATAGGATTGCAGCGACGCCTCGTAACTGATCGTTCCACGAATTCCCTCAAGGATGCGCGCCCAGTCTTTCTTCGTTCTCGCCGATTGCTCTTTCCGCGCCACACGTGACACCGTTTTCCGCCTCTCATCCCCCTAGGCCGGCAATCGATCGAGGATCGCCAATCCCGCTTTCCAGATGTCTCCCGCGCCGAGGGTGATCACCAGATCCCCCGATTTCAGCGTCGGCAGCACCTGCTCTGCGAGGGTTTCCTTGCGCTCCACGAAGGTGGCTGAGGGATGCCCGGCCGTCCTCACGGCTTCAACCAACTTGGCGCCGGACACGCCGGGAATCGGCTGTTCGCCGGCAGCATAGATTTCCGTCATAAACAGCGCATCGGCCTGGTCGAACGCATGGGCAAACTCCTGCATCAAATCGCGTGAGCGGCTATAGCGGTGGGGTTGAAAGAGCACGACCACTCGCCGGTCCCACCCCTGCTTCGCAGCCGCGATCGTCGCCCGCACTTCGGTCGGATGATGGCCGTAATCGTCCACCACCATGATGCCGGCCTTTTCTCCGCGCAGATGAAATCGGCGTTCAACACCGCTGAATGCCGCCAGACCTTTCCGGATGAGATCGACCGGAATATCCAACTCCATACCGATCGCAATGGCGATCAGCGAATTCGAGACGTTGTGGATGCCTGGAATCGCCAAGCGGAACGGCCCCAGATTGCGGCCGCGGAAGAACACCCGAAACTCCGAACCCCATTGTCGCAAGCTGATGTCGGTTGCGCGAAAATCCGGCACATGATCGGGATATTCGTTCAGCCCGTACGTCTGGAATCTTTTCACCACGCGCGGCAGGAGGGTGCGCAGCCGTTCATCGTCGGAGCAGAGCACGGCCAGTCCGTAGAACGGGACCTTGTTCACAAATTCCAGAAAACTGTCGTTGAGCCGTTCCATGCTGCCGTAATGGTCCAGATGCTCACGGTCGATATTAGTGACCGCAGCGATCGTGGGCGCCAGACGCAGAAACGAGCCGTCGCTTTCGTCCGCTTCCGCGATGAGGAGGTCGCCCCGCCCCAACCGGGCATGGCTCCCCAACGCATTCACCTTGCCGCCGATGACCATGGTCGGGTCCAGGCCGCCTTGCGCGAGCACATTGGCCACCATTGACGTCGTAGTCGTCTTGCCGTGAGCACCGGCGATCGCCACGCCGAACTTCAACCGCATGAGTTCGGCCAACATTTCGGCGCGAGGAATGACCGGAATCTGCCGCGCCTTCGCCGCCACAACTTCAGGATTGGTCGCCGCCACGGCAGAGGAAATCACCACCACTTGCGCCTCACCGATATTGGATTCGTGGTGCCCGATGGCGATGCGCCCGCCCAGCTCTTCAAGCCGGCGAGTCGTTTCCGACTGACTGAGGTCCGACCCGCTGACTTTGTACCCCAACGTCAACAACACCTCGGCGATGCCGCTCATCCCGGATCCGCCGATGCCCACTAAATGAATATGTTGTGTCTTTCTGAACATCGCCGTCCGTCTTAGCTCCTGTCCTCGAAATGATCGCTGCCCGCTGTTCCGATCCTGTTGCTGTCTCTCCCGCTCTCGTTGTTCATAGGGCGCGAGCGCTGTCGCTGGCCTCATGGCGCCTCCTTATGACGTCATAACATTCACGCACGATGATTTCCGCCGCATCGCTGCGCCGCATATTCCAACTGTGGCGACTCATGGCCTCCAGTCGTTGCCGGTCGCCAAGAATTTCCGTCATGGCCTGTGCCAGAGCGGCACCGGTCAACTCCGCCTGAGTTAGAAGCAGCGCTCCGCCTTCCTTCGCCATCACTTCTGCATTCCGCAGCTGATGATTGTAGATTGCCGTGGGAAGCGGAATCAGAATCGCCGGCTTCCCGCAGACGGTCAATTCGGCAATCGTCATGGCGCCGGCTCTCGCCACCACCAGGTCTGCCGCGCGGAGCGCCGTGGGCATGTCGTAGAGAAACGGGACAACCTGCGCAGGGATTTCCGCTTGTGTATAGGCGGCCACCACACGGGCATGATCCGCCTCGCCCGTTTGATGCGTGATGGTCAAACGGGTTTTCATAGTCGCGAGCAGGGGCAACGCGTCGATCATCGCCGAATTGATGGCCTTCGCGCCCTGGCTGCCGCCGAAAATCAACAGGTGCCGCTGCGATCCTGCCTCGGCCCGTTCCGCTGCCGGGGAGGATTCCAAGAACGCCTGCCGTACCGGCGTCCCGACCACCCTCGTTTTGCGTCGATCGAAAAATTGTCTTGTCGATTCGAATGCCAGAAAAACACGTTGCACGAGCGGCGCAACAGCTTTGTTCGCCATTCCCGGATAGGCATTCGGCTCAAGAATGACGCCGGGAACGCGTCGCAAAAACGCCGCCACCAGCATCGCCGGGCTGGTGTATCCTCCCACACCGAACACCAGATCAGCGCCCTGCTGTTTCAGCACTCCAAGCGATTGCCATAGACTGACCGGAAGGGTGACGAGCGCCTTGATCATCTCGACCGGACTCTTGCCCATGAACGGATGCGCCGTGATGCACCGCAAGGGGAGCCCTTCGTGGGCTAGAACCTTTTGTTCGATACCACGCGTCGTGCCGACGAACAGGATGCGCGTCGAAGGATCCTGCCGCAAGAACTCTCGCGCCACGGCAATGGCGGGATACAGGTGACCACCTGTGCCTCCTGCTGCAATCACGATATTCATTCCGTAATCACCCCGCGCCTTCGCGCGCCTCGAGATCCGCCGCCCTCTTGCCCACCGTGTCCACCCTGCCGGTCGCGCGAGATATTCAAGAGAATCCCCACGCCGAACAGATTGGCCACCAGCGATGACCCCCCATAACTCACGAACGGCAGCGTCAACCCCTTGGTGGGCAACAGCCCCGTGACGACCCCCGCATTCACCAACGCCTGCATACCGATTAACATCGTGATGCCCATCGCCAGGTGCTTTCCAAAGGGATGCCGCGCCCGGCTCGCAATCTGAAATCCTTTGATCACGAAGAGGCCGAACAGCAACACGATCGTCACGGTACCCAACAATCCCAACTCCTCGCCGACCAGCGCGAGCACGAAATCGGTGTGCGCCTCCGGCAAGAAGAATAATTTCTGTTTGCCCTCTCCCAGCCCGACCCCGAACGGACCGCCGCTCCCGAAGGCTAAAAACGACTGCGTGATCTGAAAGCCTGCTCCGGAAGGGTCCTTCGTAGGATCCAGGAACATCAGAAACCGTTTCCACCGGTAGGGAGACGTCAGAATAAGCGCTGCCACCCCCGTCAACGCGCACAAGGACAGGATGGCAAGGTGCTTGATCCGCGCCCCGGCCAGAAACAGCAGCGTCACCACGACAAGCCCCATCACCACCACGGTGCCCAGATCCGGTTCCAGGAGCACCAACCCGCTCAGCAACCCAATGACGATCAGCGGCGGCAACAAGCCGCGCGCGAACTGCGTAATCTGATCCTGCTTCTTGGTCAGATAGGCTGCCGCGTAGATGACGGCCACAAATTTCGCCACCTCGGCCGGCTGAATGTTGATCGGCCCCAGGTGCAGCCACCGCCGTGCCCCCTTGGCCACATTCCCGAGCGATGGAATGAGCACTAAGGCCAACAACAGCGTGGCTCCACAGAGCAGTGGTATCGCCAGTTTCTTCCAGATCGTGTAATCGATCCGCGCGATGAGATGCATGACCAGCAGACCCACGACCAACCAGGCGACCTGCCGCTTGAGAAAGAACCAGGGATCGTGAAACCGGTTGCCCGCCACCACCGCACTGGCGCTGAACACCATCACCACGCCGATCAACGCCAGGATGAGGGTGACTGCGAGAAGTGCCGGATCCACCGGCACGCGCTTGGACGCCCGCTGAGTCGAGGCCGACCAGGGCAACATCAGAGTTCCGAGCGCATGCTGTGCCATCGTTCAGCTGTCGTTCCTCCGTGCGACTCCCGGCCCTAGGCCGGAAGCGCCTGGACCAAGGACTTGAATTGCCGGCCCCGGTCTTGGTAATCCGCAAACATGTCAAAACTGGCGCAGGCCGGCGAGAGTAAGACCACCTCACCGGGCTGCGCCTCGCGAGCAGCAAGCTCCACGGCATCGCGGAGAGTCGCTGCAGGACGACATCGGTCAAAATCACCCATTGCCGCTTGAATGCGGCCCGCCGCCTCACCGATCAGAACAAGGCCCTTCACCCGCTCGCGGATCGCCCCTTCCAAACGGGAGAAATCGCCGCCCTTGTCGCGCCCGCCGGCAATCAGCCAAATCGGCTGTTCAATGCCTTCCAGCGCTTTCAATACGGCATCGACATTCGTGCCTTTGGAATCGTTTACAAAACGAACCCCACGGCGCTCGCGCACCACTTCCAGGGCATGCTCCAACCCGGGGAAGGACTGCAGCACGGTGCGGATCGCCTCAATCGAGCAACCGCACAACAGACCATAGGTGACCGCCGCCATCACATTTTCCACATTGTGGAGCCCGATCAACCGCATGTCGCTCCGGCGGCAGATTTCCTCGCGCTGTCCCCGCACCGTCGTCACGATCAGGTCGCCGTCTAGCACCGTGGCCCCCGCCACACCTGAGACCGTGGCTCCACTGCGGCTAAAGCCGAGTACTGCGGCTTTCGTATTCCCGCGCAGCGCCGAAACCCGCGAGTCGTCTAGATTGAGAAGCGAATAGTCACCGGCGGTTTGATTGGCGAAGATACGCGCCTTGGCCGCCACGTAATCCTCTACCGAGTTGTAGCGGTCCATGTGGTCGAGCGTCACGTTCAAGATCGAGGCGATCCAGGGATGGAATTGTTCGATCGTTTCAAGCTGGAAGCTGGAGGTTTCCAACACCACATACTCATACGGGGCAGGGCCTCCAGGATTGGCCTGGACACAGGCCAGGGCCGCTTCACTGGCGGCGATGCCCAGATTGCCGCCGACGAAGGCCCGTTTCCCACTCTCCTGCAAGAATTTGCCGATCAGCGTCACCGTCGTACTTTTCCCGTTGGTTCCGGTCACCGCCACGACCGGCGCCGTCAGATACCGTGAGGCCAACTCCAATTCCCCGATGACTCGAACGCCGCGAGCACGTGCGCGATTGAGCGCATCCAGGTGGGTCGGTACTCCCGGACTGATCACGACTAGATCCGCGCCTTCAAGCGCCGATTCATACTGGCTCCCTACCTTGACGGCAATGTTCGACCGGTCCACCTGCGACAGAATAGCCGTGAGCTCCTGCGGCTCTTTCCGATCGGCCACGGTCACCCGCGCGCCAAGATGATTGAGGAGCCGCGCAGCCCCGACCCCGCTCCTGGCGAGGCCGACGACCGTGACTTGAAGGTCCTTGACGTTCATGAGTCCCCGTCTACCGCAGTTTGAGCGTGCTCAAGCTGAGCAAGGCCAACAAAATGGCAATGATCCACAAACGTACGACGACTTTCGGCTCGTCCCATCCCTTCATCTCAAAATGATGATGGATAGGAGCCATATTGAAAATTCGCTTCCCCCGCAATTTATAGGATCCAACCTGCAAGATCACCGACAACGCTTCGATGACGAACACACCGCCGACCAAGAGCAACAGCAGCTCATGTTTGCTGATGACCGCCACCGTTCCCAGCGCCGCGCCTAACGGAAGGGATCCCACATCACCCATAAAGACCGAGGCCGGGTAGGTGTTGAACCAGAGAAATCCCAGACTCGACCCTAAAATCGCCCCGGTAAAAATGGCGATTTCTCCCGCGCCTTCGATGTACGGGATAAGCAAATATTCGGCCATCACCCGGTTCCCGGTCACATAGGCTACGATCGTATAGGCCAGCGAGGCGATCATGACTGGACCAATCGCCAAACCATCGAGCCCGTCCGTCAAATTGACGGCATTGGAACTGCCGACGATGACAAGAATGACGAAGACGATGTAGAACCACCCCAAATCGGGCGTGAAAAATTTGAAGAACGGCACACTGAGTTTGGTCGTGTAACTGGGAAGAGTGTAGAGAAACACGCCGATCGCCAGCGCGACGAGAATCTGGCCGGAGAATTTTTGTGCGGCCGAAAGGCCCTTCGATTGGCGCTTGATGAATTTCAGATAGTCATCAGCAAATCCCACCGCGCCGAAACCGACGGTCGCCACCACCACCAGCCAGACGTAACGGTTCGTCATGTCGGCCCACAAGAGCGTGGACAGGACGACCGCAAAGATAATGAGAATGCCGCCCATCGTCGGCGTTCCACTTTTGGCTAAATGCCGCTTCGGCCCGTCATCGCGAATCTGCTGGCCGAGTTTAATCTCCTGCAATTTCCGAATGACCCAAGGCGCCATCACGAAGGCGATGAGAAACGCGGTGACCGCGGCGTAGATGATCCGGAAACTCTGGTAGCGAAACACGTTCAGGAACGAAAACTGTGTATGCAGTGGGTAGAGCCAGTTGTATAACATCCTACGGCATCTTTGCCCGCCATGGATCGGCGGATTCTAAAATTCCTTTGAGTATGGTTAACAAGCTTTTTTCGCCGCTCGCCGCATCCCGGTCACGGCGTCCACGACCTGTTCCATGCGCATCCCGCGCGAGGCTTTCACGAGCACCACGTCGCCTTGACGGATCATGCGGGCCAGGGCCGTAGCGGCCGCTTGCGCGTCGGGAAGTTCGGCAATCCTGTCGGATGCCATGCCGGCCTGACGAGCCCCTTCGGCCAACTCCCGCCCCAATGCACCACAAGCCAACAGGTGCCCGATCCCCTGCGCAGCAAGAAACGCCCCGACGTCCCGGTGCATGCGTTTGCTATCCGCACCCAACTCCAGCATGTCGCCTAGAGCTGCGATCGATCGTTTCCCGCGCCCCAATTCCGCCAACAATTGAATGGCCGCCTTCATCGAGGCCGGGTTGGCGTTGTAGCAATCGTTAATGACCTGCACTCCGTGCGAATGGCTGATTTGCGATCGCATGGCTGCCGGGCGGAACTTCGACAATCCCTCGGCGATGGCGGCACCCGACAAACCCAGGACATGCCCCACGGCGGCTGCCGCCAGGGCGTTGCTCACATTGTGTTGCCCCTGGGTCCGGATGCGAACTTCCGTCTGGCGGGTTTTTCCCGGCAGAATAAGGCCGAACAGCGTGCCGCCCTTCTCATCGGGGCGAATATTCGCGGCCCGGACCCCGGCCTTCGGCGACGCACCGAATGCCACGACCTGACACTGCGCCCGTGCTGCCAGATAGTCGAAATATTCATCGTCGGCATTCAACACCACGGCCCCGTCCTGCGGCAGATGATCGAGCAACTCGGCCTTGGCTTGCGCAGACCCTTCCATGCTGCCGAAGAACTCCAAATGGTCCGGTCCGATATTGGTAATCACGCCGACCGTCGGCCTCGCAATTTCGCACAGCCGGGTAGTTTGGCCCTGCTGATCCACGCCCATTTCGACCACCGCAGCCTGATGCCGCGGCGCCAATTGGAAAAGGGTCTGCGGCACGCCGATGCGATTGTTGAGATTGCCTTCGGTCTTGAGGGTTTTCCAGCGTTGCGCGACCACATGGGCGACCATTTCCTTCGTCGTCGTCTTCCCGTTGCTCCCCGTGATGGCGATGACCGGAATGGAAAACCGGTTGCGATAGTGTGTGGCCAACCGCTGAAAGGCCTCGAGCGTATCCCTCACCCCGAGCACGATGGGCGTGCCCGTGCGCTGCTTCATCGGAGGGAGGCGGTAATCTTCTTGCACGATGGCACAGACGGCACCTTGGGCAAACACTTTCGGCACGAAGCTGTGCGCGTCGAATCGCTCGCCTTGAAAAGCGATGAATAGATCACCTTTTCGTACCAGACGAGAATCGGTCACCACCCGGCGAATCCGCTGCTTCAAATCCTGGGGAGTCAATCCTGTCGGCGACTTGGCGCTCAACACTTCGCAAATTTCTTCCACCGTAAACAACGCCATTACGCCACGATGCTCCCGCATGTGATGCCTCGCTGAGGGGTCAGGATCTGCGCGCGTGGATCATCTCACGCGCGACTTCCCGATCGTCGAAGTGATGTTTCGTTGTTCCCACGATCTGATAATCTTCGTGCCCCTTCCCCGCAATCAGCACCATGTCGCCGGCTTTCGCCTCTCCGATGGCGGCCTCGATCGCCGCCCGGCGATCCGCAATCATCCGGTACCGAACATGGCCCCGAGTGGCCAGCGCGTCCTTTACCCCCACCTCGACTTCACTCAGAATGAGAGCCGGGTCTTCCGTACGAGGATTGTCCGATGTCAGGATGACTACATCACTATATTGCACGGCTGCGCGTCCCATTTTCGGACGCTTCGTGCGATCCCGGTCGCCACCGCATCCGAACAGAGTGATGATCCGTCCCGTGCGTAGGGCCTGCGCTGCGGTCAGCAATCGAACCAATGCGTCCTCGGTATGCGCATAGTCCACCACCACGGTGAAGTTCTGTCCCGCCTCAACCCGCTCAAATCGCCCCGGCACATTGGAAATGGCTCCCACCGCCGCGCGAATTTGATCCAGCGTCAATCCTTCATGCAGCACGACGCCGATGGCGGCGAGCAGGTTGGAGACGTTGTGGTCACCCACCAGCCGACTCTGGATGGCGCAACTGCCGACCGGGGTGCGCAACGTAAAATTGGTGCCCGCGGACGACAATTTCACATCTGCCGCATGAATATCGGCCTGTGGATGCAGCCCATAGCTCCAAACCGGCACGGTGCAGGCCTCGCGAATCCGTTCGCCCCAGGGGTCGTCCGCGTTGATGATCGCTCGTTTGTTGGTCTTACGCGCTCCCGCATGGCCAAGCTCGACGAACAATTTCCGCTTCGCCTGGAAGTACCGTTCCATATCAAGGTGGAAGTCGAGGTGGTCCTGCGTGAGGTTCGTAAATACCGCGACATCGAATTCCGAGCCGGTGGTTCGATCAAGCGCCAAGGCGTGAGACGACACTTCCATGACGACCGTATCCAACCTCTTCTCGACCATTCGTGCAAATAATTTCTGCAACTCCAACGCGCCGGGCGTGGTATGCGACGCCGGAATCGATTCTTTCCCGACCAGGTAGGCGACCGTGCCGATCAGACCGACCTGCCGATTCGCCGCCTCCAGCATGGTTTTTACGATATAGGTCGTCGTGGTTTTTCCATTAGTGCCCGTGACCCCGATCATGCGGAGCGCGGCAGAGGGATCTCCGTAAAACCGACTGCCAAGAATGCCCAAGGCAGACCGGGAATCCTGCACACGAATGCATGGAGTCGATCCGACCTCAACATGGCGTCCCACCACCACGGCCGCAGCCCCCGCGCTTACGACCCGATCTAAAAATTCGTGGCCGTCGACCCGCTCTCCCTGCACGGCGACAAAGAGGCACCGCGGCTCAACCTGGCGGGAATCATCGGTTAGGGTGTCAATCGTCACGCGCTGGTTTCCGGTTCGTTCCAGCACTCCAAGACGTCCTTGAATGGGACTGATCAATTCATCCAGCGTCATCTCAGGATTCCAGCCCGGCCATAGCCAACTTGACCGGTTCATCCACTGCGACACCCAGATAATTGAGAACCTGCTCTCCGACCCTCCGGAACACCGGAGCCGCGACCACGCCACCCCACCCCTCTCCGCGCGGCTCGTCGATCACCACAATCATGGCCAGCCGGGGATCTTCTGCGGGCACATACCCCAGGAACGATCCAACCAGGAGGGTGGAGGAATACTTGCCGGTGCGGGGATCAACCTTTTGGGCGGTTCCGGTCTTGCCGGCCACACGGAATCCCGGGATCGCCGCCTTCCCGCCAGTCCCGCTCGTGACCACACCCTCGAGAAGCGTGGTCAACGTCCTGGCCGTGTCGGAAGAGATGACGCGCCGTTTGGCTTGCGGCATATTTTGCGCCACCAACTGTCCCTTCCCGTTTCGAATCTCCGACACGACATAGGGTTTCATGAGCACGCCGCCGTTGGCGATGGCTGACATCGCCGTCACCATCTGTAATGCTGTGACACCGATCTCCTGTCCCATGGAGATGGAGGCCAGGGAGCGCTTTCCCCATTGCCGAGGTCCCCGCAGCAGTCCGGCTGTTTCACCCGGAAGATCAATGCCGCTTTTATCTCCGAAGCCGAATTCCTTCAGATAGTCGAAGACCCGCCATTCTCCCAACGCCATGCCGACTTTTGCGGCGCCGATATTGCTCGACTTTTGAATCATCTGCGCGAACGTCATCCAGCCGGCCTTTTCATGATCGTGGATGATCGTATTTGCAATCGCG
The DNA here is from genome assembly GCA_964556305.1 of uncultured Nitrospira sp. Lineage (GTDB taxonomy): Bacteria > Nitrospirota > Nitrospiria > Nitrospirales > Nitrospiraceae > Nitrospira_A. Next base: position 18,120 of record CAZKVY010000009.1, read on the forward strand.
AATTGCCCGTTCTCCCCATAAATCATGCTGCCGGGAGTCATGACTTTCTCTTCCAACGCCGCTGCCGCAATGACGGCCTTCATGGTCGAGCCCGGTTCATAGGTGTCGGTCAAGGCGCGGTTCCGCCATCGATCAGGAGCCAAGGCGCCGACCGTATTGGGATCGAAACGGGGACTCACGGCCATGGCGAGCACGGCACCGCTCCTGGGGTCCATCACGATGATCGTGCCGGATTTGGCATTGGATCGCATCACTGCCTCATCCAGCTCTTTCTCGGCAATATATTGCACCACTTCGTCGACCGTCAGGGTGAGGCTATGTCCGGCGGCGGCGCCCTCTTCATTGAGACCCTTGGGAAAAACGGCGCGCCCCAATGCATCCCGCTGCAGGACGATCGCCCGCTTTTCGCCACGCAGATATTGCTCGTATCGCAGCTCCACCCCTTCGAGGCCCCGGTCATCCATCCCGGCAAATCCCAGTACGTGCGACAACAGCGGCCCCTTCGGATAGAACCGGCGCCCCTCCATCACCACCCCGACTCCATCGAGGCCAAGCCGCTCAAGCCGCCGTCCCTGCTCCGGCTCCAGCTTTCTCGCCAGCCAGACGAAATGCTTTTCCTGCTTCAACTTTTTTTCGAGTTCTGTCGCTTTCACATGCAAAATCGGCGAGAGATTGCGCGCTGCCACTCCAGGGTTGCCCAGCGAAGCGGGCACCCCGAACACGGACGGCACGTCCATGTTCATCGCCAGGACCTTGCTGTTGCGATCGTAAATGGTGCCGCGCGCTCCCTCCAGCGTGACATTCTTCTGATGTTGTCGGTCGGCCTTGACGGTCAACTCCGCCGATTGCATCACCTGGAGATTCACCAGGCGGACGATCACGAGAATAAACGCGACTACCAACCCGCAGGCCACCACAATCCGGCGACCACGAAAGGAGGTCGAAGCCACTATCGCGCTCTCCGGGTGACAATGTTTTTCGCAATCCGAACCTCGCCCTCTGCAGCGACGGGATTCGCCGGCGCCTCGGGCTCGATGTTAATGACGACGACCTGCCCCTTTTCCGGTTGCATCATTCCCAATTTGTCGCTTGCCAAGCGCGCGATCCGCTCAGGCGCCGTGAGCCCTGAAAGCTTGACCTGCAGTTCGTCCCGCTCGCGCTCGAGGAGCACTTTTTGCGTCTTCAGCCGCTCGATGTGGTATCCGATGCGAACGATGTCCACCCGTTCCCACACAAAGAGCAACACCAACGACGTGACCGCGGCAAACGCGACGGCTTTCATTGCATAGACTCCTTGGAAATCCGCTCCACGACACGCAACTTTGCGCTGCGCGACCGCGGGTTATGGTCACGCTCGCTCTCCGAAGCGAGGACCGGTTTTTTTGTCAACACCCTCACCGAGGCCCCGGGCCCATTTGCCAGCGCCCGAAACGTATGCTTCACAATTCGGTCTTCAAGAGAATGGAACGACACGGCGCAGACCCGCCCCCCGGGCGCCACAATATCGACGGCATCGCGAAGAGCCGGTTCGAGCACGTCCAACTCCCGGTTCACGGCAATCCGTAACGCCTGAAAAGTTCGCGTAGCGCAATGGATCCGCCCATGCCGGTACGAAGCCGGCACGGCCCGTTCCACCACCGCCGCCAATTCCCGGGTCGTCCCGATTGCGCCTCGCATTCTCGCCTGCACGATAGCGCGGGCGATTCTGCGCGAGTACCGCTCCTCACCGAACTGATAGATCAGATCGGCCAGTTCAGTTTCCGGCACATCTCGAATGAGGTCGGCTGCCGTATGCCCCTCGCGCTGATCCATGCGCATGTCCAATGGTCCATCATCTCGGAAACTGAATCCGCGTTCCGGACGATCCAGTTGTGGCGAAGACACACCCAGATCGAAGATCACACCATCCACTTGCTGGAGACCGACCTGGGCCACGAGCGCCTTGAGTTCCGAAAAATTTCCATGCCGGAGATGCACCCGGGACATGACGCTGTGCAGACGCGTGCGAGATTCTTCGAGCGCAGCCGCATCGCGATCGATCCCGACGAGAATGCCATCTGGAGCAGTGCGATGGAGGATTCGAGTAGCGAGCCCTGCATATCCGAGAGTGCAGTCCACGTAAGCTCCACCTGGTTTGCACTGCAGCCAGAACAAGATCTCGTCGACTAAAACCGGTTCATGGGAACCGCGAGCAGAATCCATACACCCACTTCCACCCACTTTTCTCCACACGTTGGCTGGAGTATACACCCAACCAAATAGCTGTCAACAGATTTTGCCTCAATTTATCAAGAATGTTGTTCGTTTGTGCGCCATCTACGTGCGGTACCAATTACCCGGAAAAGTTATCCACATTTGTGGACAAACCTGTGGGAAACCATCCCACAGACTTGAACAAATCCGTCATGAAAATGGAGCACACGCGAGGGGCGCCCAAAAAATCAGACAGATGAAATACCTGCATTCGGGTGATCGGTGGGCTCGTCAGCTGGGGAGAACGGAGGTGGAAAACCTATGGATACAGCCGGTACAACATGCGTGGAAAAGGAATCGTCTCCCGCACGTGTTCCAACCCGCAGATCCAAGCGACGGCACGCTCAATACCCATTCCGAACCCGGCATGCGGAACAGACCCGTACCGGCGCAGGTCGAGGTACCATTGAAAGGCCTCGACCGGAAGATGATGTTCCTGGATGCGCGCCAACAATTTCTCGAGCTTATGAATGCGCTGCCCCCCGCCGATGATTTCTCCATAGCCCTCGGGAGCCAACACATCCATGCAGAGCGCAAGATCTGGGCGTTCCGGATCGGTCTCCATATAAAATGCTTTGAGCGCCGCAGGATATCGATGCACAATCACAGGACGATCAAATTCATTCGAAAGTATCGTTTCGTCCTCGGCGCCGAAATCATCTCCGGGCTTTGCGGGATGTCCTTTCCGCTGGAGAATATCCACAGCTTCCTCATACGTAATGCGCGGAAACGGCGCCGTCACACGCTCCAGCTTGGCGAGATCCCGCTCCAACAACTGCAATTCGGCACGACGCGTCTTCAGCACAGCCGCGACGATATGAGCGAGAAACTGCTCCGCGAGATCCATCATGTCCGGCAGTTCGGCGAACGCCACTTCCGGTTCAACCATCCAAAACTCCATCAGATGCCGGCGTGTCTTGGACTTCTCGGCGCGAAATGTCGGACCGAAACAATAGACCTTTCCGAAGGCCGCGGCGGTGGCTTCGCTATACAGCTGGCCGCTCTGCGTCAAATAAGCCGTCTCATCGAAGTATTGCGTCTGAAACAGCGTCGTCGTGCCTTCGCAGGCATTGGGCGTAAAAATCGGCGCATCGACCAGCGTGAAACCACGATCATCGAAAAAATTCCGGCAGGCGCGAATAATCTCATGGCGAATGCGAAGCACGGCATGCTGGCGGCTCGAGCGCAGCCAGAGATGCCGATGCTCCATCAAAAATCCTGTACCGTGCTCCTTGGGCTGAATTGGAAAGGGTTCCGCCACCTGCACGACCGAGAGACGCAGCACGTCTAGCTCGTACCCACCCGGCGCGCGCGCATCCTGTCGAAGCGTGCCGGTCAGGACGACGCTCGATTCCTGTGTGAGCTCGGCCGAATGAGCAAACTGCTCGTCACCAACCGCGCCCTTGCTGACTACTGCCTGAATATCGCCGGTCCCGTCCCGCACAATCAGAAAATGGAGTTTCCCTTTATCGCGCCGGCTACGGAGCCATCCGCGAATCGTGACTTCCTGTCCGGCATGAGCAGCCGCTTCGTCGATGTAGATCACGGGCATGGGCAGTCCTCTTCTCTACGAAGGTGAGAGCACTCTGTTATGGCGGGAGGGTAACGAACAGCCTCCGGCTTTTCAAGCGCATCACAATTCCGCCCTTTGATTGACACAATACCCTTCGCGGGGCATCATCAAAATCACGATGCGTACGATTGCTCGGCACCCTCGTCATCCGCTCACGTCAGTACTCACCGGACTGCTCCTGCTCGGGCTTCTGCATGCCGCACAGGCAGGAGAATTCAGGTCGGACAACCCGCTCAACAAGCCGGGAAAAATCTATTGGTGCCCGAATCGCACCGCCGACAATCGCATTACCGCCACCCCTGATGCCGGGTGCACATCTTTGTACGACGCGGAACGGGATGAGAAGAGGCCAACGTCACCCAATCAAGACGAGCATACGGACTCCGCGGCGAAAGAACCGCTCAAGATCGTCGACATTCAAAATGAGGCGTCGAAATTCACCCGCGACTATCGGGAATTTCTGGAATGCTGCGCCAGTGAATGGGATTCCCTCGATCGCATCGACGAACTCCTGGAACAGTCCAATCACATTTTGATGTCGGTGCAACAAAAAGGCATTTACAACAGCGCAGGATTCGGCGTGGGAAGCGGAGCGGCCGGTTTGGGCGGCGGCCCCGGCCAGTCGCCCAAACTTGGCACCTTTGCGCGGCAATGGACCCTCAGCGAAATCGTCGGCACGGTCGCCATCGCGCGGGATGATCTCAAGAAAATCCGGACCCGGCTTAAGGGCCTTATCACGCGATACGAAAAACTCGACTCACTGGATTACGAACAGCGCGGGAGAGAAGAACGACGCATCGAGGATGAGCGCGAGACGATCGCGCATGATATCAGGGCCAAACGGCCGGCGGCTTCCGCTCCGACCGGCATGGATATTCAGGACACCACCATCTCGACCAGAATCGGCGGCGACATCGAGAACACAAACTTGAACCGCTCACTCAATCCGAGCTTCGGTGCAGACATCGGCGCCACAGTCTCGCCCTATAGCAATGTCAACGAATCTCTGCGTCCCCGAAGAGGGGAGGATCTGAAGGACAGTGTTTTGACGGATCGTGTCGGTGCCCAGACGCAAGACACCACCCTGCCGAATGTGTCGGGGTTTGAAATTAACGCCGGCCAGAACGGAGAGAACTCTTCCTCCACGCACATTCGAGGAGTCGGTCCCTCCATTGGCGACTCCTCCCTGAATAGCCAACCCCGCCGCCAGCCTCAGACCCCTTAGGCTGGCGCGCTCTGTGAACGGACCGCTAGTCCTTGGGAAACACTGAGGGCAACGCCTGCCAATGGGCACCGCCATCCAGGCTTTTATAGAGCCCGCTGCCGTTCGTGCCCGCGAACAGCACCTGCGGATCCATGGCACTCTGCGCAAGTGAACGGATATTGGTGGTCGCCAATCCCTCATTGAACGCCACCCAGGTTTTGCCCCCATCTTCACTCCGGTGAATGCCGTTCCGCCCGGCGAGATACATCACCCCTGCCCGTGCGCGATCCAGCACCATTGCCACGATCATCTGATCCTGCAACGATTCACCGATACGCACCCAGGAGATCGCGCCATCCGTGGTTTTGTACAGACCGGCCAGCGTCGCAGCATACACCGTGTCCGGCGCGAAGGGGTCCACTTGCACCGATGTCACGCCGAGCGCCCTCGACGTCTTCACCATGCCCTCCGGTACCAGCCCCTTATTCACCTGCAGCCAGTGCGCTCCTTGATCACTCGTTTTGTACACGCCTCCGCTGGTGCCGGCATACATCACCGAGGGTCGCGTGGGATCCATCCCCAGTGTCACGACCATCAACACTTCCTTCATCCCCTCCATCCTCTTGACCCACCGCTCCCCGGCATTCTTCGATTCGAATACGCCCATTGTGGTAGCCAAGAAAATATGGTTGTCGTCCGCCGGATCGAAGACGAACTGGTTGACGACGGATGAGATCGTGGCATCGTCCAAGCCGGTTCTGGCCGAGGTCCAGCGCTGACCGCCGTCATAACTCTTGTAGACCGCATCCCCCTTCGTGCCCGCATAGATGGTGGCGGGATACACCGGATCGATCGCCATCGCAATGACACGTGAGTAGCTCATCCCCTTCGAGAGATTGCTCCACGTTTTCCCGCCGTCCCGGGATTTGTAAATATAGTCATTCGTCGCGATGTACAGAATGTCAGGATTGGTGGGATGGAGCTGAATGACGACGACCGGGTCACTGCCGGTACAGCCGCCTAGGGACAACAGGAAGAGCAGAAGGCAGATGAGAAGTTTGGCCATGCTGGAATTAGTGAAGCCTGCATGGGATGGTCAAACAGGTCGCCCAGCAGGGCCGCAGCGAGAGAAGAGGCGAGGCGTACCATGTTTGTACGTCGAGCCTCTGATCGACGCGAGAACGAAGCTGGAGACCCGTTTCACCATCCCATGCTAGCGGTAGTTGGTGAATTGCAAATCAATCCCAAAATCTTTTCCCTTGAGGAAGGCAATCGCCGCCTGCAGATCATCCTTGCTTTTGCTGATCACCCGCACCTGCTCACCCTGGATCTGCGCCTGCACCTTCAGCTTGGATTCTTTGACGGCCTTGGTAATCTCTTTCGCTTTTTCCGAGGAGATGCCGCTCTGAATCTTGATCACTTGACGAACTGTAGCCCCAAGCGCCTCCTCGATCTTCCCATAGTCGAATGCCTTCAAGGAGACTCCACGCTTCACGCACTTGCTCTTGATGATTTCAAGCACCGCATTGAGTTTGTACTCATCGTCGGATAGGACGACGAGTTCTTTTTCCTTCTCCTTCAATGTCAGTTCGGTCTTCGAGTCCTTGAAGTCGAACCGCTGCTTGATCTCCTTGGTCGCCTGATCGACGACGTTCTTCATTTCCTGCATATTCACTTCCGACACCACATCGAATGATGACTGGTCAGCCACGATTCCCTCCTTCTACGGTCCCTCAATCGTCCCGGGCCTAACAGCAGCCGCCGCCCTGCGGCAGCGTGAACTTGCGATCATCATGCTGGTGAATCGCCGTCTGCGCGCGACCGACCGATCCGCCGCCGGCCGTGGCGATCACCTCGGTGCTGCTGAACGGACGCTTCAGAATCACATACCCATACCACTGCTTCATGCTGTCGCTCAAGACGACGATTCCCAGGATCGCCACCACTGCGACGAGCACCGCATCGAGATAGAGCGCGAAAGCTTGTGCCGCCGCCACCGTCGGCGCCTTTGCCAGAAACATCCAGAACATCTCATACGAGCCGGCCAGCGTAATGCCTGCAACAAACAACATAGGGATGGCCGTCACCCAGAGATAGGCCGACTTCCACATTTTGATCAACACCGTCGTGCCGATACAGAGTGCCAGCGTGCCAAGCAACTGATTGGCTGCGCCGAACATGGGCCAGATGGTCGAAATGCTGCCGGTCCCAATCAAGTAGGCCCAGGATCCGACCACAAAGGCGCTGCTCAGCAACACGCCGGGCCACCAATTCATCTGTCGGAACGGCGCATAAATACGACCGGCCATTTCCTGAATCAGATACCGTGCGACACGCGTCCCCGTATCGATCGTCGTCAGGATGAAGAGCGCTTCGAATACCAGCGCGAATTGATACCAATAGGCCATCAGTCCCGCCATGCCCGGCAGCGCGGAAAAGATGGAGGCCATGCCCACAGCCAGCGACACGGCCCCGCCGGGCCGCCCCGCCACATTCACCTCGACCATCTGCGATAATTCCGCAATGCGGGATGGGGCAAAGCCCATGGCCGTCAAAGTCTCGGCCGAGAGCATCGTATTGATTGCCAGATAATCGCCGGGAATCAACACCGACGCCGCAATCAGGGCCATCACTCCGACAAAACTCTCCAACAACATGGCCGCATACCCCACCACCGCCTGGGACTCCTGCTCAATCATCTTGGGGGTCGTCCCGGAAGACACTAGCGAGTGAAAGCCCGATACCGCCCCGCAGGCGATCGTAATGAACAGGAACGGGAACAGCGTGCCGGGAATAATCGGGCCGCCGCCGTGGGCGAACGAAGTCAGGCGCGGCATCTCGATCGTCGGCGCCATGAGAATCACGCCCAGCCCGAGCAGAAATACGACGCCGAGTTTCATGAAGGTGGAGAGATACCCTCGCGGGACCAGCAACATCCAGCCAGGCAAGACCGAAGCGATGAATCCATACCCGGCCAGCAACCCGACGAGCGCAGGCTTTTCAAATTCGAACAACCCGGCATAAGACGATTGTCCCACCACGCGCCCGAATAAGACCGCCGCCATCAGTAGCACCAGGCCGATCACGGATACTTCGGCGACTGCCCCCGGGCGAAACTTCTGGAGGTAAAAACCCATGATGAATCCGATGGGAATCGTCATGGCGATCGTGAAGGTGCCCCACGCGTTGTGATACAGCGCATTCACCACCGCGAAGCCGAGTCCCGCCAGCGCCACGACCACAATGAACAGTACTGCCACCGCCGTCGCCGTGCCGGTGATGGACCCCAGTTCATCATGCGCAATTTCGGGTAACGAGCGGCCGTTGCGCCGCATCGAGGCGACCAGGATGATGAAATCCTGCACCGCCCCGGCCAGAACCGCACCAATCACCAGCCAGAGAAAGCCGGGCAGAAAACCGAACTGCGCCGCCAGCACCGGTCCCAACAAAGGCCCGGCTCCCGCGATCGCTGCGAAGTGATGGCCGAACAGCACGACCCTGTTAATGGGGTGGAAGTTCACCCCGTCGTTCAACCGTACGGCCGGCGTCAGACGGTTATTGTCCAACTGTACGACGCGACGCGCCAGCCAGCGGCCATAGAACCGATAGGCCAAGATATAGATGCAGGCGGCCGCGACGACCAGCCATAGGCCGTTGACTTTTTCATGAGGATTGATGACGCCGGTGACATGGGCAAGCGCCACGGCCGCGAGCATCGACAGTAGCATCCAGAGCACCATTAACGCTGTTTTCATGCGCGGGATACTAGCACAAACGCAGGGCAATGGGAGTGACGTGAAGCCGCACGTCCTAGGCCTGAAGCAGGTAGGCGAACAGGAAGCCCTGCACGATTCAGCCGGAACCTGGCCGCCAAGTTTGTTATACTTTCTGACGCATGTCGCCTAACACACCCTCAGAGCCATCGGGAAGAGAACGCCGCGAATTCTATCGCATCACCGTCCTTCTGCCGGTCTGCATTCAGGTTCCGACGGATGACACGGAAGCCGAGTTGACTGAGAAATCCGTCAACCTCAGCGCCGGCGGCATCGGCGTGATGGTCACCACACCCCACGAACCCGGTGAAGTCCTGTCCTTCATTCTGCTCCTCCCCGACCACGTTCGGTTTACATCCTCTATCGAAGTGTTGCGGCTCGATCCACTTCCGCTCCTGATCGGTACGTATCGCCTCCACGCTCGCTTCGTCGGGATGACGGCTCAAAACCGGGAGTTGCTCGTCAGATATATCCTTCGTTTTCAACGCGACCATCTGCAGGAACACTATTCCGCTTAAGGCGCGCGAGACAGGTTCTCCGGCGATCGGCGCACCCCTCGTCCCGCGTTTGCTTCCAGCACCTGTTACGATGGATGATGATCGCCATGCGCGGACTCAAATGGCTCATCGCGACAGTCCTCCTTTTGGCCACCATCGGTGCGGTTTACCAGATTGTCGGCATGGTACGCGATCGGCAACAGTATCCGCCGCCGGGCCAGATGGTCGACATTGGAGGGCATCGGCTACACCTCTATTGCCTGGGGACAGGAAGTCCGACAGTGGTGTTGGAGGCTGCTGCTCCGGGGTGGTCATTGTATTGGAGCACGGTACAACCGCAGATCGCCCGCACGACTCGCGTCTGCGCGTATGATCGCGCCGGCCTCGGGTGGAGCGAGCGCGGTCCCCTGCCGCGCACGGGACAACGAATGGCGAAAGAACTCCATCGTCTTCTGGAACGCGCCGGCATCTCTGGGCCTTATGTGCTGGTGGGACATTCTCTGGGCGGCCTTGTCGTCCGGCTCTACCAGCACGACTACCCCAAAGAGGTTGTCGGCCTGGTGCTGGTGGATGCGGGGCATGAATTGGAAATGCGTCAGGCCGAGTTTCGATCTTTCGCCAACGCGGGGAAATCCATGCTGCCCGTCATTCGCGCCATGACCGTGCTGGGCATCTCGCGCCTGATGGCCTCATATGACCAGCTGCCGCCGCTCTTGACCGCACAGGAGGAGAAGGTTTCTGCGGAGATTCGTCCGATGCTGCGCGCCGGCTGGCTGCGGACAGGCTATTCCTCCACGCTGAGTGATGAAAGCGACGGGTTATTTGAAACGCTGGAGCAGGTGCGCCACAGCGGGCCGCTCGGGGATCTTCCATTGACCGTCATCACAGCCAATGGCCCCGTCTGGTGGCCGGATATGCCAGGCCACGTGAACCCGGCCAAGTTCAGGAAAATGTGGTTGGACCTGCAGCAGGACCTGACTAAGCGCTCGACGAACAGCCGCCAGGTATTTGCCGACCAGAGCGGTCATTTCATTCCGTTTGACCAGCCGGATCTGGTCACGAATGCCGTGCGCAGCCTGATCGATCACGAACGGAGTTCCTCTCGCCAGTCCGGACGCGCCTTCCCCCCAGATAAGTGAGATCCGAGGGGAAGGCATCAGGACGCTCCTTCTCCGATCGGAGCATGTCACCGGAGCAATCAAGCCGCCTTGGGCAACTGCATGTGACCATGCGCATTCAACGGAACGGACGGCTCCTGAGAGGTGGACACAGTGCTGGACTGGGCAGACAACGTCCAGAGTCCCATCGACAGCACCGCGATCGCGCCTAACACCGTCAGTCCGGCATCAAGAACCAGACTTAGATCCATCATCGTGTTCACCTCCTTTCTGTTCGTTTGAACCTTATTCCGTCATCCTCCTTAGGCTCCTATCAGAACAGGCCGTGTGACCAGGGGGTCACGGGACGAACGTGGTGGTGTTCTTCCCTTCGCTCGCCCTGTTCCTTTGCCTGCGTCGTCCACCACCCGCGTAGCCAGGCAAGTGAGATCGCACTCTGCACGCCATCCGTACGATGCCGTGATCGGCCGCCCCTACGACGCCAGCGCTTCAATATGCCTCTATCGTTCATGTCTATCCTCCTTTTGCATCTCGCTCGACCTCCATGCGTCTCGTCCGCCACAGTCCCGAAAAACTCTGGCCATAGATCGCCGGTGGGGAAAGAGGCCCCGCCGATGGTGGGAATCGGCGAGGCCTCCAGGAACAACCGGTTATTCCGAGGAAGGCAGGAGAGGAACCGGCGTGGCGATCCGAGCTCTGCGCATGCCTTCAGCGCGAGGCCGTTGGGACGATTAGGTTCCTTCGATCATGATCCGTCGGCTCTTCGCTTCTTCCCGTTTGGGAAACGTCACGGTCAGCAAGCCGTTCTTTTGCACAGCCGACGCTTTTTCGGAATCAATATAGGTCGGCAATCGGAAGAGCCGCATAAATCGACCATCGCCAATCTCTTTGACATGAACGGTTCTGGCCGATTCGGATTGTTCCTTGCGCTCGCCTTTGATCGAAAGCACGTGCTTCGCCACCTCGAGCGAAACGTCTTGCGGCTCCCAACCGGGGAGCGCCACCTGCACATAGAATCCGTTGTCATCTTCCCAGGCATTGCTGGCGGGAGCCCAGGCTATTCCGCTTACGCCGAACTGGCTCACCGCATCCTCCAGTAATCGATCGATTTGTCGGTCGAAGGAGTCTTGCCCGATAGGTGCTACCAATGCTGCATGATAAGTGGTCATACCGTCCTCCTCCTCTCTGTTGAGAGGTCAGTTTAATGGTTGATGGAAGTTATGTGGATGGACGCTGGTCGAAGCAGAAGCGGGGCATTCACCTGCCGCCATTGCTTCTCCAGACTGGGATTGCCTCCCATCCATCCGGTTAAGCATCAGCAACGGAGCAAAAATAATCCTGCATCGTGTGAAGTCAAGAGGCAAAATTTCATAGGATGGGAGAGAGGGAAAAGGCGCGGGTGTGGGTTTGGTGGCCTAGGAACGCACCGGTTCATAGATTTGATAGCGCCCGATGGTAGTCACAAGTCGCACACGGTTTTGCGCAATCAACGGCTTGTAAAATCCGGCCCATCGGCCATACTCGCCGACCACGAGATAGTCGGGCTTGCTCTGCAATGGATCATACGTCACCACCTGTGGCTGACCCTGTTCGCGCCGGATAATCTCAACCAGATGTCTGGGCGACGCATACGTGTAGGGGCGATTCAGGAAGAGGAAGAGTTCGCTGTCATACGTTTCGATCAACGCCGTTGTGGGGGTGGCCGAATGCAGATACTGTGTTACCGCAAACAGGTCGCGATCGTCCTCACGTGCTCGAAACGCATACCGTTCCTGCAGGGCGACCCAGCCCATGACCAATAGGAGCACAACCACGACGACGGCCTTAAGTCCCTCACTCGTCACACGCCGGCGCTGCACGAGGCCCAGCAGGGCACTCGACACGAACGCTACGTTGAATCCTCTGGTGGTGTCATAAAAGAGTACAGCGGTGAACGGCGCCGCAAGAAATAATCCGGGTAATGCATATCGCGGTTCACCGGCGCTGAGAAATGCAAACCAGGCCAGCCAACTCCCTGCCAACAATACCAGCATGGTCTGCGTCGTCTGTTCGAGAGAAGCCTGGTCCTGGGAGCCAGACGTTCGATGGACACGCCAGGCTGCATAGGCAAGTCCGAGTGGATATTCGGCCCACGAAACAAATAGGAGCTGGATGGTCTCGAGACGAATCGCCGGCACGAATACCAATGCAATAGCTTCGGTCATTCCGTCGATAGGCGGATGTGCCATCGTGTGGCCACTCAACAGCCAACTCTTGGCTTCGATCAATATCCGAAACCCACTCCATGACCCGATCATGGCGATGCCCAGCCCCCGCACAGCCGACCAGTTCCTCCGAAGGCCCAAAAGCACCATGGCCCCGGCAAACGAAACGATGAGGAAGGGAGCGACTTGCGCCTTCGTCATCAAGGCCAGCGCCCAGCATACAATCGCGGCGACCAGCCAGAGAGGCCGCTGCCTGCTGCGGAGAAAACAGACAAACCCGGCCAAGAGGAAACACAACAGCGGCATCTCACCCAACACCTGGCGACCAATGTAGAGGGGATGAATCGACCATTTCAGCGGCACGAGCATCAGCAGCGCAAGGGCGGCAATCGCGACAGATCGCCCATACAGGCGACGCGTCAACAGATACAACAGCAGGAACGCGCCGAAGGTGTATAACAATCCCACCAGCCTCGTCTGCCAGACGCCGACACCGAACAGGGTGAAACTCGCCGCGACGGACGCCACCACGGGGAAATGTGCCGCCAGCGAGGGTGGAGCCGGTTCTCCCCTGAGCAGACAGCCATAATGGCCGATCTCAACCCACGTCCGGGCGACACAGACGGTCCAGCCTTCGTCAAAAAACAGCGGAGGGAAACTCTCAATATGGATCAGACCGCTGCCGAACACCATCAGGAACAGGAGGCCGAGAACCACGACGTCCGGCATCCAGGAGGCCGAGTCGAGCCGTTCAACCAGCGAACGATCGATAGGCCTTACTTCGGAAACCGCAGAGATGAATTCTTTGGGAAGATCATGATCATCGTCGTCAGGCGGCGATTGATCGTGGTTGGCGATAGGCATAACGAATGACGTCTTGAGATGAGCCGGTCGTTGAAGCATCGCGGAGACGACATCCTCCGCTCCATGCGTTTCAGGCCGAAGCCAGCGGTTCCGTGAGACTCGAGTCCGGCACTCCCGCCTCTTGCTTCAGATCGGCTGCAGCTGGAGTGAGAAATGGCGCGCACCGATAGACCGCTACGGTCAGAGGCCCCTCGCCGTGGCGCGCCAACAGGGCGGCCCGCAGCGCCGGCCAATCTCCGAATCGCTGTGCATGAGGGAACATGGTCTTTAGAGCCTGTTCGTCCAAGCCGGGCGATAACACCATCAGGTGATGCTGCTTTTGGCGAATGAGCTTCATGACCGTGCCCAGCTTTTCGAACGGACGGTCCAAGTCGGCCAGGCGAAAATGCTTCAGACGTCTCGCCACGCGCGACCAGAGCGGACTGTCCACGGGAAACAATTCATGTGTACCAAGCCCTAGCGGACAAGCCGCTATCACCACGCGCGAGGTCGCCGGCCCGGCGCATTCAATCGGCCACATACCCCGATCCTGCGCGAACTGCCAACTGGTATCGAACGGATACATGTCCGCCACAACAATATCCGCCGCAGGCACCACCGGTACGGCATACATACGTTGCGCCACTTTCACGCCTTCCTCATGTGCCTTGACCAGATCTCCCGCAAACAAACCGCTGATCTCACGACGGTGGTTGAGCGTGACATTGGCAATAAAATTGAGGCCAATTTTCCTGGCGACCGCAATCATGTCCTGCCGTAGCTCTGTATGGATGGAACCACCCCGTTCACGCGAACCGCGCAGGTAATCGTGCATCATCCTGGTCGTCTCCACGCCGCACACGGCGGGGAGTACAATTTTGGCGCCGCCTGAGAACCCGGCTATCGGATGAGGATAGATGCACCCCACGCCGATCTTCAGATCACACTCCATCACCGTACGGTTGATCCGAATCGGTAAACCACCGGGCGACATGCCCACATCCTCGAGATCGCCCCGGCTGTCATGCGCCATTACTCGTATGGCAAGCGGGAGGTCGGCCCCCACCTTCTTCGCCATTTCTTCTGCGGAGGCAGGAGGATGCGTGCCCCCCGCCAGCATGATGGTGATCGCACCTTCGTTCAACCCAGCTTGTCTGACTTCTTCAATGATCAACGGGAGCAAATCTGCCGCAGGAGTCGGCCGCGTGAGATCATCGACGATGATGACGGCTTTTGTTTTTCCCTTGGCAATTTCCCGAAGTGGCAGGGAGCCGGTGGGCCGATTCAGTTTCTCCCGCATCGCCGTGACGCTCAAACCTGGGGTGTCTTGAGGACCGACCTCCACAATCTTCCACGCAGGCGGAAAATTGATCGACAACGGTTCATCGCCGAACCATGCTTTTGTACGCAACTGCACGTCACTCATGATTTGCCTTCTACCTGGGAAGGAACGGCCGAGCCCCTGTCCGTCACGCACGTTTCACCGGGAGTCGCCGGCATTCCTCGGCACATTTCCCAGAAAAATCCTGCGGCCTGACATTTTTCTCCGAGCCAGAAGAGCCAGAAATGACGTGTCTGCTGAAACTCGCGCCACTCAAACGGCCCCAGCATTTTCAACCAGAGGGCCTTGAGCCAACGCGGGTTGGTTTTCCTTCCGCCCTCTCCCCACAACAGGCTGTCCTGAGGCACCACTCCGCTGGAATCCCCTCGCATGACCCGAAACAACATCGCAATCGCCTTGCCTCGATGGAAGGAATGTCGCAAGTGTTGTAGGCCTGTCGCCCGCCGCAGGTGGGTCACCGGATTAGGGACATACACCATCCTGGCGCCCCGCTTGCGCAACCGCCAGATCAATTCCCAATCCTCGCCGGCCCCCGTGAAGCGGGGATTGAAAACATATCCGTCCTCCCGCTGACATTGCATGAGGCACTCCCGCCGAAAGAGAATGTTTCCGGTGTTGCCTACCAATCCCCCCGGATCAAGCTGTTCAACCGGCGGAAGCGAGTTGCGACAACGTATGGCATTCAGGAGCGGATCGGTCTCTTGAAACGTGCCCCCGGCGACGGCTGCGGAATGTCGATCGAGCGCAGCCACCAATCGCTCTAACCAATCAGGAGGCGGAACCCCGTCATCGTCGGCAAGCGCGATAAGGTCCCCCGTCGCCTGGCCGATGCCTTCATTTCTAGCCCATGCAGCGCCGCGCCTGTCTCGATCAAGGATGACCAGCACTTCATCCGGCGGCCTGGTTTGTTTCGCCAAGGCCGCGCGGCATAGTGACAGAGTATCCCGCCCCACCGTTGGAATGATGACTGAGACCCTATGTTGATCGAGAGGCATTCTGCGAACAGCCACGTCAGTTCGGTGTCACGGCCTTGAGCCGCAACAACAGTGGAGTCATCCAATGGAGCGCCGTCTCTCCCGCTCGGCGAAAGGCCCCCGGTAGGCTCTGCACGAGTAATTCGAGTTCGTTCACCTGCACAATGCCGAGGCTGAACACACCAACCCAATAGAGCAGCACTCCAACGGCACCTCCAATCAACAAAGACAGCAGCGGCATAGACACCAGTGCGGAGAGCCCGGCCACCGCGACACCCGTGACAACCACCAACGCCCAGAATCGCGGCAGGGCAAGACCTTCGAAGATGCTGACCTTCCGGCGCCGTAATATCCATATGTAGCCGCTTGCGACGAGTGCAAAAGAGAGGGAAGTAGCACAAGCCGCGCCGGCGGCGCCACCTCCCGGAATCAGGATCGCGCATAAGCCAACGTCCACCATGACCGTCGCGAGCATAACGCGGATCAGGGACATGCCCTCGCCGCCCGCCTGAATCACCGGCCATAACACGCGGGCCAAGGCATAACAACAAGCGCCGGGAACCAACAATCGCAGCACCACCACGGCCTCTGAAAATTGCGGCCCAAAGTACACCGTGATAATCCGATCGCCCAACACAAACACCAAGACCAGCAGAAAGATCGTCCCCAGCATGACGTATCGCACGAGACGACTCACGAGGTTCGTGACGTCTTCTACCCGCGCCTCAGCCCACAGCCGAGCGGTTGCTTGCAGCATGACCCCTTCAACCGCAATGGGAATGAACCAGACGAATTGCGACCATTGCACGGCTGCGGCATACAACCCGGCCTGGGCTTCGCCAGCCAGATGGCGAACCAGAATAATATCGAGCGAACAGAGAGTCATATTCAGAATGGAAAAGACCATGGCCGATAAGCCGAATCGCAGCATCGCTTCTGTCGACAAGGACAGGGAGCTCTCCGAGACGGGGGGGCCGAGTTCATTGAGCGCCGACATCACCGCTCGCAGACAGGCGGCTGCTACCCAGGCATCCGCCACCAGAAGACCAGCAAAGACCCCGACCACGCCCATGCCCGTGACAGCCGCGACAATCCCGAAACTTCCCGCCATCAACACCCCGATGATGCCTGGAATCGCCGCGCGCTCCTCATGTCGAAGGCCGTGTAATACCCCCCGCGCATAAAACCAGACCTGGTCAAAAAACAGTACGCCCACCACCGCCAAGGCAATCGGAACAGCCGCCGTGCCTTGCGAAGCCGTGCGCCAGATCAGCACTCCCGCCGCGAGTCCCACACACACCACTCCCACGCCATTGATGAGGGCGCCGGACCGCGCCACCACCCGACACCATGCAGCATCGTCCGGCCGCTCCGCGATGCGCTTGGTCATGGTTTGCATCATGCCGACGTTGGCGAATTGCGAGGCGAGCAGAAGCACCGCCAGGTAATAGGCGTATTGACCGTATCCTTCTATGCCGAGGAACCGCGCAAGAATAGGCAGGACGAGGGCCGACGTGGCCAATTTAGCCATCGACCAACCGCCGACGGAAACAATCCCTTTAGAAACCGCTGATGCCGACATGACTTTTCAGAAGCGCGCGCCCCGTTGTTCCGGTCACTGTGTGTTGCCCAGACAGGTTAGGCGGCAAAGCGCGCGTATTGTTCTTGGTGAGCCGCCAGGGCTTTGGACGTTTCGTAGGTCTCACGCACATAGTCGTACGCCGCCCGGCCTTTTTCCAGCGGCGCCTCGGCAAGCAGGCCGCGAATGGCAGACGCATAATCATCATCCCGCACCTGCCTCCCGAAGCGACTGGCGAATTGGTCCGGATCGACCCGGCTGATGATGGGGCATCCATACGCGGCCGCTTCAAGAAACGTCAACGGAAGCCCTTCGCGCACCGCTGTGCTGACAAAAACCCAGGTATCCGACAGAATTTGATGCATACGTTCCGGTTCACGAAAGCGATTGATGAGGCCCGGCATCTCGAGGTTAGGTACGCCACGAAACTTCCGTCGCAACTGGGCATCAAAGCCGGATTCCGCGGATGCACTTCCCTGCCCCACGGCCACAAACCGGTAGTCGGGAAACTCTGCAGCCAGCTCCAGGAACAACCAGGGTCGCTTCCGTTTGTCCCAGCGTGCCACAAATGTGATCGTCGGACGCTCGCTCTTCTGCGGCAGGTGTGCCGGCACGTCGATGAGATTGGGGAGCATCGTCGGCAGGACAGACAACCCATACAGCCGTTTGACCTTGTCCTTGAGAAAATGGGCGGGACAATAGACCGCATCGGCCCGCCGCACGGCTTGCCTGACCAGAAACCCGGATTCGGTCAGGTAGTTGAGCGGCGTCAACAGGCGGCGCATCGGAGTGGCATACAGGAACTCGAGCCACCAGTCGCTCAACTCCCGCGGATCGCGGCTGGTCACCAGATGCGCCCGGCGCGGATGGATGCGTTGCGCCAGATAGGTCAGGACCGTCGGGTCCTGGGAATGAAAAATATCTGCGCTCGATGACCGAATGAGGCGGCAGGCATCCACGACGTTCCGGGGCGAGAAACTCTTGATTTCCACTCCGCCGATGGTTTCGGTCGGCTGCTGGCCTTGGCGCCCGGGGACGATCACGCTGACCGGATGACCGGCGCGAACCAGACTTTCTGCCAACTTGCGCGACATGCTGCCGAAGCCGCCATAAATCCCCCAGTCGAAATACTGGCTGGTCAGAATACACACATGCGGCAGCTTCCTCATACCCGAGGCTCCCTGGTCAAGTCGCGGCGTATAGTTCCCGAACCGCGGGCACGGATGGGCCGGCTTTCAACCGACGGGACCGCCACCCTCGCGCACAATTCAAGATATCGGGCCGCCAACGCCGGCCACCCGAATTCGAGCGCGCGACAACGACTTTCCTGCCCCATCCGTCTGCGTTGCTCGGCGGCCGTCAACATACGGCGTAACGCGTCAGTGAGAGCCGGCACATCTCCCCAAGGGACGATTTCACCGTTTTCTCCCTGGCTCACCAATTCAGCGGTTCCTCCCGTCTCCGTCACGATCACCGGCAACCCGGACGCCATCGCTTCCAGAAGGGCGATGGACATACCTTCATGTTGAGAGGGCAACGCGAATAAATCGGCCTCGTGGTAGACCTGCGGCATATGTTCACGAGGCACAAATCCCTGGAACCGCACCGCCTCCGTCACCTTCAAATCCGCCGCCAACTCCCGCAGCTGCGGCTCCGCATCTCCGGTGCCGACAAAGATCAGCATCATCGGTTCAGCGCAGACTGCGCGTAGTTGAGCGAAGGCCCGTAAGAGATGATGCTGCCCTTTGCGTTCGATGAGACGGGCTACGCAGATAATAGTAAAGGGCCGTGCCGGAGCGCTTCCGGCTGGAGCAAAGGAGATCGTATCGACTCCATTCGGAATCGTGACCAGTTCCAGATCCGGCATGGTTCGGTGCGCCAACGCCACCTGTTCCGAGCTGATCGCGGTGACCACTCCCGCTCCCCGCCAGATCCGTGTAATCAACGGCGTCAATAGCGGGTAGAGGTAGTTGTATCGTGCCTCGAATCCAGGCACATCCGGCCCCTGCAACGACAGGACATAGGGTATACCGTGAGTGAGGCGCAGCAGATAACTGATTGCGCCGGCCGGCACCCCTGCGAAGGCGAAACTCACATCGTAGCGATGTTCCGACGCCAACTGCCGGGCGAGACGCAGCCCGCGCCAACTGTATCGCAACAACTCACGATTGGTGGCATGGTGGATGTTGCGATTATCGACCGGCACTTTGTAGATCGTAATCCGATCGGCAAACGGTTCGGTTTCGTAACGCGTTCTGGTGCGCGAGGACGTCACGAGATCAACCGTCACATCAGGCCGCCCAGCCATCTCTTCCAGCAGATGGAGATTAACGACGCCGGTGCCGCCACCGAGGGGCGGGAACTCGTTATCGAACATGAGCATGCGAATGGCGGTTATCTCCTGGTCACGCGGCGGGCGACGTAGAGCGGCCGGTGTTTGACTTCATCGGAAATACGCCCGATGTATTCTCCGATGACGCCGATCGTCATCAGCTGAATCCCCGCGAGGAAGAAAATCGATACGACCAGTGTCGTGAACCCGGCCACCCCGACCCCGATGGTGATTTTTTTGATGAGATAGAACAGCGCCACGAGGAAAGACAGCAGCGAGACGGTAAATCCCAGGAGCGTAATGATGCGCAACGGCATGTGGCTGAATGAGACCAATCCATCGAGCGCAAGATAGATCAGTTTGCGAAGCGTGTACTTGGGAGTCCCGGCATGGCGAGCCTGGCGCTCATAGGTCACGCCGACCTGCTTGAACCCCACCCAGCTGCGGATTCCTCTGACAAATCGATTCCGCTCCGGCATGCGGACCAGGAGATCCACCACTTTCCGGTCCATGACGCAAAAATCTCCGGCATCCAATGGAATCTCGATATTGGCGACCCGTTGAAGCAACCGGTAGAACCCCGCGTAGGCCAACCGCTTTCCCCACCATTCCTTCCGAGCGGTTCGAACGGCGTAGACCACCTCCCACCCTTCCTGCCACTTCGCCAAAAAGGTGTGAAGGACTTCGGGAGGATCCTGCAGATCGGCATCCATAATACTGACGACACGCCCGCGACTATGCTCCAATCCGGCGCTGATCGCGATTTGGTGACCGAAATTTCTCGCAAACTCCACGACGACGACCCGATGATCCTCCGTCTCCAAGCGCCGCAATATTTCCGGGCTATGGTCGTGACTGCCGTCGTCGACAAAGACGAGCTCGTAATCCAAGCCCTGTTCGGTGAGCGTCTTGGTGAGGCGGGTATGGAGTGTCTGCAAATTCTCTTCTTCGTTGAAGACCGGAATGACGATCGACAACATCGGCGGAGGAATGGAGGCAACACGTGGCCCTAGAATGGCTGCAACCAACGCCGGTGGCTGGCGATGATCTTCGGCCATTGCAGTCAGCTCCATGGCCGACGCCAGGGCCCTGCAAAACTCCAGCGCTTCCTGCGGATCCTGTGTGGGCGGCCACTGCCGCGCCTCGGTCGGCCTTCGCCCTGTTGCGGAAGTCACCTGTTGCCGGCGGGGCCAATCTTCATGACCGGACTGTGGTGACGGCTGTATAGGGACACTCATATATGGGTAACGCCGGGTTTCGCCGGTCCGATGGTTTTATCCTGCAAGGAAGATCGTAGTGTTGTCACGTAGTGTAGCGGACGATGAGCGATTGGGCCACATCTTGTCGTGAATTCGCACTGTAGGAGCTTCCGAAGCGCGCTCACTGTCGCAATTGATACACGGTGGCGTATAGGGGGCGAGGTGATTACTTGCGGGAAAGAGAGGGATCGGCTCCTTTGGTCATGATTGCCAAGCAACCTAGCCCCAACGCGATCCAGACAAATTCCCGGAAGCGCCGCAGGAGGGCGAAGGTAATGCCGGTGACCTCACCGTATCCGAATGCGGAAAGCAGGAACAGATTCCCGGCATCTTGCGCACCCAAGCTGCCCGGAATAAAAAACGTCCCCCCTTTGATAAAGACGGATAACGCTCCAATTGCGACAGCCGGCAGGACCGCGATGGACTGCCCCATACACAACACCATCACATAGACCTCTAATGCCTCCGCCAGCCAGCCGAGCAGAAACAGTCCCGTCGAAAGCAGGAAGGCCTGTCGCCGGTGGGAATAGAAACCTGCGATGGTGCGATCCAGTTCGATCAGCTGTTGTTCGCGCGCTTCCAGAAACTGGATGCGCAGGCCGATGCGCCGCAGCATGTTGAGAATCCACGAAAACATGCCGTGCCGTTGGACGATGACAAAGGCGCCGACCCCGAACAGCAAGAGGCCCACGCTGACCAACCCTGCCGTTATCGTCTGTCCGGTCGAACCGCCGGAACCCAATAACCAGAATCCCAGGCCGATGCCCGCAAGAATGAACAGGATTTGAGCGACGGTCATGGTGGTTTTGGCCGTCACGACCGAAGCGAGACCCTCTACGAGCGGTACACCCTGTCGATTGAGAAGGTAGGCCTTCAGCGGTTCGCCCCCCACGTAGGCCGTGGGAGTGGTCATGTTCACGACTTCTCCCGCGGTGCGAATGGCCAAGATGCGCCAAAAGGGCACGCCGTTCGCCCATGTTCCGAGCGTCACGCGCCAGCCATAGGCTTCGAGCACATACATAAGGAGAGAAGGAAGAAGGATCAGCACCATGGCTGCGGGACCCAGTTCCGTCACCGCATCGTAAATACGCCCGATGCCGATATGCCAGACCAGTGCCGAGAGTGTCAGCGCCCCCAGGATAAGGAGGGCCGCTTTAAGCACGGGCCCGTGCCGAAGGTCGGATGACCCATACCATCATCAGCCAAAAGACGGTTGAGCCGAGTGCGGCCATCCACAGAAACCAGTCCAGTTTATCGAACAGAGCAAACAGGAAGACCACCACGGAGAAGTCACGACTCGCCACATTTTTCAGAATGAAGTCTGACCAGGCCGCCTGCTTCGGCGTGTTCCAGCCGCGAGTGGCGCCGATTTTTTGCGCCTTCGTGACCAACCAGAACGCCATGGCATTGCCGAACACGGCCGCGCCTCCCAGTGCCAATGGAACCCAGGCCTCGGCCGTACCGGCCTGGCGAACATAGGCACCACAGGCAATGCCGGCAAAGATGGCAATGTGCACCACATTGTCCATGGCGATATCCAGCCAGGCGCCGAACGGAGACTCCGTAAAGGTGAGTCGCGCCACCTCGCCATCGCAACAATCGATAATGGCGGCCAATTGAAATAAGAGCGCGGCGATGATGCCGGCCGCGTACGTGCCCAGACCGAACCCGACGGCAGATACGAGTCCAACAGCCGTCGCGACCATCGTGATGGTGTTCGGGGAGCATTTCAATCGTAGAAAGAGTCGCGTCAGCAGCCGCGAAAAGGTGCGGTTGAAATACCGATCGACGAACCCTTCAGCCTCACCTTTCAGCGAACGGAATAACACCCGCTCCGCCTGGCCGACGCTCCCCTGATCCCACACTTCGCGATACCAGAGCCCTGCATGAGACGCGGCAGCCACCACCCGCACGCGCCCTTCGATGGCGGCATGCTCAAGCCAGCGGCGCATGGGGGTCATTCCGGTGCCTTCCGCGACCTCGCTCGTCATACCTGCAGCCGTCGCGTGAGGCTGGTTCAAAATACTGGCCGGCAACACCACCAAGTCGGCCGCAACCT
Source organism: uncultured Nitrospira sp. (assembly GCA_964556305.1). Classification (GTDB taxonomy): domain Bacteria; phylum Nitrospirota; class Nitrospiria; order Nitrospirales; family Nitrospiraceae; genus Nitrospira_A. Next base: position 41,130 of record CAZKVY010000009.1, read on the forward strand.
GGCGCCCCTCCTGGCCGAGCTGATTATGAAATGCAATCAGCCGCCCTTCCTGAAATGCGACCACCGGATTCCGGCGACCGGCGGCAGGCTCGACGGAGCCCGCTTCACGCGTCACCACCAGCGCCTCGCCGTCGCGCACGGTCTGCCGCAAGTGCTCGATCAAGCCCTTGGAGAACACCGCCTGCACACCGGCCACGAGACAAAAGCCCCGGACTTCAGCGGCCAGAGATTCCCACGTGCGCGGATCGTCGAGCGGGAATTCCCGCACCGGCATCCACCGCACTGGAATCGTGACCCGCGCGCCCCGTGCCAACGCTTGCTTGAGCAATTCTTCATCGGGACCGGCCAAGACGATCAATTGGCGAATGCCACCCCGCTGCAAGGTGAGCACCGTACGCTGAAAGAGGCTCAAGCCTCCGATGTGGGTTAATGGGCTGACATCGGCGAGCCCGCGACCCGAGCGATCACCAAACAGCCCGGCGCCCGGCAATAGGATCGCCGTGCTCAACCCCTGCAGTTCCGCGCCTCGTTGGATAGTACTTTCACTCATGATTGCGAACGCATTTCCCGTTCGTGAATCGCCGCTACCGGACATTCAAGTGCTAGAGTCTCGGCAGGACTTCCCGCTCCGCCTTCGTCACATCTTCAGGGAAATCGATCTCGGTCCAGGGTAGGCCCCCGATTTTCTCATGCCCGACTTTGACGTCACGAAAATACTGCAAGAGTCCGTCCTCGTATTCCATATCCCAACGGTCCTGGTCAATGTATCCCTTGAGGGAGGCGACCACGTGCGCCGTATCCGCCCGCCGCACCCTGAGAAACCCGACGCCTTCGCCGGCGAGATCGTATCGATCAGGCACCTTCTTGGTCAAGGCAATGACGCGGTCGCCCTGGACAACGACCATACATTCCTCGCCTGTCTGTTTCACGGTGTCGTCCATCAACAGGCAGTTTTCAGAGGGGGAGGCCACCAGACGCCGAAGGATTTCCCGGTGAAACAACACATCCGCGTCCATGATGATCACATCGTCGGTCAGCGCCTGCCTGGCGATCCAAAGCGACGAAATACTGCCACGATGAAACTCTTCGTTCACTAGATAGGAGATGTCCACCCCGTGGCTCTGCGAGCCGGCGGCAGCCCTGATCATCTCCTGCTTGTATCCGACCACAATGGTCGCGTGTTTGATCCTAACCGAGGCCAGGGATTCCAGATAGCGAGACAGCAATGTCTGACCGCCGATCTCGATCAGGCATTTCGGCTTATGCTGAGTGACGGGCCAGAGGCGTTTGCCCACGCCTGCCGCAAGGATAATCGCCTTCATGCGCGCGCCACCGCTCCGGCCAGGACTTCCTCGAAGGCGCCCAGAAATCCGTCGATCTGGGCGTCAGTGAGCGCTCCCATATTGGCGACACGGAAGATCTTCGATTCCAACTGCCCTTGACCGGCATAGATCACATAACCACGCGCCTTGAGCTCATCATGCAGGGTGGTGTAGCTGAGGCCGGCGGGCAGATGGAAGGCCGTAATTGTATTCGACTGCATGTCCGCGGGCAGGAACGGCTGCACTCCCATGCCCGCCATTCGCTCTCGAATTCTCGATGCCATGCGCCGGTACCGTTGAAAACGATTGGTCAGACCTTCTTCAAGCAACTCGTCCAGAGCCTCCTCAAACGCATAGTACACCTGCACAGCCGGCGTAAAAGGCACGATTCCTCGCCCCTGATCATCGACATAATGGGTCAAGGCCAGATACCAGGAACGTTTCGGATATTTGCGCATCTGGTCCAGGAATCCCTTACGCAGCAGGACAAATGAGACACCCGGAAATCCCTGAATACATTTCCCCGCCGTACCCGCGGCCATATAGATGTGCGATCCGGCGATATCGATGGATTCCCCCGCGAGACCACTGACCGAATCGAGGACGAACACCCGGTTGAGACTGTCGACTACTTCCGCAATTTCTTTCACCGGATTGATCAAGCCGGTCGTCGTCTCATGGTGCACCATGGACACCGCATGCACTTCGGGATGCTGACGCAGAGCCAATCGGAGCCGCTCCGGATCAGGCCTGATGTGCCAGTCCGACTTGAGTTCGGACACACCGAGCCGCTGCAAGCCGATCATATTGGACAGACGTTCGCCGTAGACCCCGTTGTTGAGCACCAACATGCGCTTGCCCAGCGGCAGGCAGGACATAACGGCGGATTCCACCGCCGCCGTGCCGGACCCCGTCAAGACGACGGCCACATACTCCGACTCCGCACCGGGCACGAAGGCGGTGAGCAGCTTCTGCTGAATGCGCAGCAGCATGTCGGAAAACTCGGATTCCCGATGGCAGATGTCCGGACGCAACAAGGCCTGCCGCACCCGCTCGCTCACATTTACCGGTCCTGGATTCAAAAGTATCATGGTTATGCCTCTGGCTATTGATTGGGTCGGAGCAGGACGGGCTCACCCAGCACGTTCAGTGTGCCGATACTACTCGATGGCTTTCATGAAGCGCGCGGTGATCGCCGGCGGCTCCAGGGCAATCCGTCCGGCATCCTCGACAAACTCGTTCACCTTGACGAGCAACATGCTAGGCCCGTCATTCTTCAACATCTCTTTGAATTCGTACACAAGATCTTCACGGTCCAACACACGTTCAACCGCCACGTACCCGGCCGCCTTCGCCACCTTTTCCAACTGGACGACGTTCGAGATGGTCGGCTGATTTCCCGTCGAGCCATACACCTCATTGTCGAACACGACGTGGACGAAGTTCTTCGGCCGCAATGCGCCTACCGTAGCGAGGGTCCCCATCCCCATTAATACATTGCCGTCTCCATCGAAGACGATCACTTTCTTGGACGGTTTTGAGATCGCCACGCCCAGGCCGATGGCTGCGGCATTGCCCATCGATCCGATCATGTAAAAATGCGTCGGCCGATCGGCAAGCTTTTGAGCTTCCCGCGAAGGAAATCCGTTGCAGATGATGACGGGCTGATCCGTCAGCACTTCGAGCAGCGCCGCCATTGCCTGCGCCCGGCTCTGCATCGTTCCCTGTTCCGGCCTCATGGATGCAACCCCTTGATGATGCCCTTCTTGATCAGAAGGGCTACAGGAACCCGCTGTTTCATAAAAGTCTGGCCCACCCACCGGAGGTCGTCCGCCATCGTTTGCTCCGACAACGTCCGGTGAGGAATTTTCATCGTATCGAGCAGCTGCGGCATCGTCTCCCCCATCACCAGATGTTCCGGAGCGTCCTTGCCTTCAAAACCGCGCCAAGACACCACCAAGAGACAGGGTTGCCGATAGATCACATTGAGCGAGAGCAGAGTATTGAGCGACGTACCGAGCCCGGAGTTCTGCATGAGCACGGCAGGAATCTTTCCGGCCATAAAGGCGCCGGCCGCCATGGCAACCGCTTCATCCTCGCGCACGGCCGAGGTGTAGAGCTTACGCGTGAGCAACTCTTCGATGATGCCGCCCAGGAGAGAATCGGGCACACCGGTGAAGAAATTGACCCCCAGACTTTCGAGCGCCTGCACGAACACATCACTGTCGATCATCAACCTCGCTCCTGTCGCCTGACGGGCTCCGGCATAAGAGGCGCATTATAGCCAAGGGGTCCTCCATTCACAAGAACGCCGCACCGAGAGTTGCCGCCGCGTGAACGGCCGTGGTAGCGTGCCAATCGGGACCCGCTGAAAGCCATGCGCACCGCGTTTTCAATATGGTCGCCTCTCCGCATCATGCGGCGCATCCTGTGCGTCAGCACGCTGCTGCTCCTCACAGCTGGGCCAGTTTCCGCCATCACCATGGCGAACGATCCGCACGGCTATTACGATCTTTCCTGGGGCGTTCCCCTCACCGGGATCCCGGACCTCAAGGTCACCCGTGAAAACACGCATACCACTGACTATGAATTTCGCGACCGCCCGCCGGTCTATGCCGACATCCCGGTCGAAAGCCTGCACCTCTCAACGGTGGATGCGCAGTTCGCACGTGTCACCATCCGGTACCGCGGTGCGCACGTTCACAAGCAGGTGCTGCACTATCTCGAACAGACCTATGGTGCGATTGAGCGGCTTCCCGGGCAAATGATGCGAGGGCTGAACCAGCAATACACCTGGCGCGGATCGGAAACAGAAATCACTCTGACCTATGAGGCGAACCGGGACCGGGGCTTTGTGTTTATCGAAAGCCGCAATCTCTCGCCACGCTTTCAGGATCGCATGTCGGATACGGCGGAATAACTATGCTGCATGGTCTGACCTTCCTCCATCATCGATGCTGGCTGATCGGCCTCGTCATTGGCGTCGCACTGCTGTCGCCGATCGCTCCTGCGCTGGCCGTCCCCATGCAGAACGACCCGAATGGTTTCGAAGGCATTCCTTGGGGCGCGGCCTTTACCGAATCGGACCAATTCGTAAAGGTGGAGGATGCGGGCCGAATCCAGACGTATGAACTGATATCTAGGCCCATCAAGCTAGGCCCGGCGACGGTCGAGACAATGAAGTTCAGCACAATCGAAGGCAAGTTTGCTCGCGTCATGGTCCGGTATACCGGCAAGGAGACCCACGACCGGTTGCTGACCTTCCTGCAACAACGATTCGGCCCCATCGATCAGACGCCCGGCCAAATGGCCGGCGGCGCGGTGAAATTTTTCAACTGGCAGGGCTCCGACAGTGCCATCATCCTTCGTTATGATCTCCGAACCAGCCAGGGCGTGATTTTCTTCGAGAGCGAAGCGTTCCGGGTGAAATTGAACGAAGGCAATTTGCCTCCCGCCCCTTGACCGAACTCGCACCGGTCTCATGTCCTTTCGGGGCGTGCTGCCGGTGCAGAGGGAATGTTCACGATCCTTGTCACGCTTCCTTCTTGCATGATACCTTGAGAGGTGAGTAACCACTCACTCACCGGATGACCGATGACGTGAAACCAACGAACGCCAGTTCCCGCCATGCCAGTCAAGATCGCCAGGCCAGCCTGATCTCTTCTGCCGCGAACCTGTTTGCCGCCAAGGGCTTCAAGGGCACCACCACCAAGGAAATCGCCAAAGCTGCCGGCGTGAGCGAAGCGCTGGTGTTCAAGTACTTTCCGACCAAGCGGGCGCTCTACACCGCCATCCTGGCCGAAAAAGCTCCGCTGAGCGAACTGCTGAGCGCCGTGGAGGAATTTGCCCGCAAACGTGACGACCACCGGGTCTTTACTCTCATTGCGAGCTACCGCATCCGCCCGGGAGCCGATCCCACGATGTTACGTCTCCTTCTCTTCAGCGCGCTGGAGGGCCATGAGCTGGCGGATATGTTTTTCGGGAAACAACACCGGGTGTTTTACGACTATTTAGCCGGATACATTCAAACCCGGATCGACGAGGGCGCCTTCCGCCAAATGGATCCGTTGTTGGCCGCACGCGCCTTCATCGGCATGGTGGTGCACCACCGGCTGCTGCATGAAATTTTCGACGTGCCGTTGCACTGTCCCCATAAAGACATCGTCTCCACCTATGTCGAACTCTTTTTGAAAGGCCTGCAGCCTTCATCCACCGATAAGAAACGAGGCGTGACTCGTGTCCGGTAATCCGATTCGACGGCATCCGATCGTCACCCTGGGCATCATACTGTTTGTCGCCGTGGCGGCGTTGGTCGTATTCCGCCTCACGAGCGGCGCCAAGACCGACCCGCGCAAGAACCGCATTATCACCGTGGGCACCATGACACCCATCAGGCAGGATCTCGATGTGCGGTTGACCTATACCGCCGATTTAATTCCCAACCAGCTCGTCAACATTTTTTCCCGCGTGGACGGCTATATTGCCAAAATCTATGTGGATAAGGGCGATCTGGTGAAGGCCAATCAGCTGCTGGTCGAAATCGACCATACCGACTACATCCATGCCGTCAATCAGGCCAAGGCCAATCTCTTGTCGGCAAAAGCAAAGGTCGTCCAGCAGGATGCAGGGGTGCGCAATGCCACTCTCACGCTGGATCGCATGCAAGCGTTGATCAAGGACCAGTTCATCTCGCAGCAGGACTTGGATACGGCGCTGGTCAACCGCGATGCCGCAGTGGCCTTGCAGGATTCTCTTCGCGCCCAGGTGCAACAGATGACCGTCGCTCTGGCCCAAGCCGAAACCAACCTGGCCTACTCTTACATCCGCGCCCCATTTGCCGGCTATATCGCCGAGCGCAACCTCGACCCCGGCGCCTATGTCAGCGGCACGACCACCAGCACCTCCACCGTGTCCCGAGGCATTTTGAGTGTGCACGATGTTGAAACCATTCGTACCCTGATCGAAGTCGTGGAGAAAGATGTGCCCCATGTGCAAGTCGGGCAACGCGCGGACGTGCGCGCAGAAGCCTATCCGAATGAGGTGTTTGAAGGCCGTGTCACCCGCATCGTCCAGGCCCTGAACCGCGCCACCCGCACCATGACCGTGGAAGTGGATCTACCGAACAAAGATCATCGCCTCAAAGGCGGCATGTTCGCCCGCGTCGAAGTCCTGGTCGGGACACATCCCCAGGCGATTCAGATTCCTCTGGACGCGGTGAGCCGGCTCGAAGAATCGCAGTATGTCTATGTGGTGAAAGACGGGAAGGCCCACCAGGTTCCGGTTGTACTGGGCGCTCGGGCCGAAAATCGGGTCGAAGTGGTGAAAGGACTCGCGGGCGACGAGCAACTCATCGTCTCCGGCAAAGATCTGGTCAGTGAAGGCATTCCGGTCCAAGTTCAACCGCTGGGCGACGTGAAACGTGAATCGTAACAGGTATCACGTGAAGGCACCTCCCGCGGTGACGCTGTGCTCACTTCGTTTCATATCTAACGTTTCACCTCTCACGTCTCCATTATGTGGCTGACACTCCTCGCGCTCCGCAATCGCATCGGCATTCTCATGTTGTCCCTGGCCATGGTGATCCTGGGGGCCACATCGCTCGAACGGCTCCCGGTCGATCTCTTTCCCAACATTCAGGTTCCGGTCGCCTTCGTCGGAGTCATCTATAAGGGCGCCCCTCCGCTCGACATCGAACAGAGCGTTGTCTACCCTATTGAAAAGGCCGTCAGTTCCGCTTCCAACGTCGAACATGTGGAGTCCTTCGCCAAGCAGGGCATCGGTGCGGTACAAATCTGGTTCAACTGGGGCGCGGATATCAATGTGGGCCAGATGGAGGTGATGCAGCGCATCACCCAGATCTTGAACAGCCTGCCGCCGGGTATTCTTCAGCCTTTCATCGTCAAGTTCGACGTCTCCAACATTCCCGTCGCCTTCGTGACGGCTTCCGGCGGCGACCTCGACGAACGGGCGCTCTACGACCTGGCCTACAACACTATCGCCCCGCAAATCGAACAAATCGCCAACGTCGCGGCCGCCACGGTGGAGGGAGGAAAGATACGGCAGATCAATATCAATCTGGATCCGGCTCTGCTGCAAGCGCGAGGCCTTTCGATCCTCGACGTCGTCAAGGCCGTGAAGGCGTCGAACCTGATCCTGCCGTCCGGCGACATCAAAGCAGGCAACCTCGACTACAATGTGTTCACCAACACCCAGTTCAAGACGGTAGAGCCCATCAATGACGTCGTCGTCAAAATCGACGCGCGGGGCAATCCCGTCCGCGTACGGGATGTCGGCGTCCTGAGCGACTCGTCGGACATTCAAACCAACGTCGTCCGCACGGACGGCAAACGCTCGGTCTATTTACGTGTCAACAAGCAGCCGATCGCCAATACGGTGGAAGTCGTCGATGCCTTGCGCAAAGCGATTCCCAAAATGATCGGCATCCCTCCGGGTGTCCAGTTGGGGATCTCCTTCGACCAGTCGGTGTACATCCGCCAATCCATCAAAAACCTCATCGAGCAAGCGCTACACGGCTCGTTGCTCGCGGCGGCGGTCATTCTGTTATTCCTGAGAAATCTCACCAGCACGTTGATCATCTCGGTTGCCATCCCGCTCTCGATTCTGGTGACGTTCATCGTGCTGTATTTCACCAATCAGACGCTGAATGTCTTCACCATGGGCGGCTTGGCGCTGGGAATCGGTCGACTTGTGGACGACTCCATCGTCGAATTAGAAAATATTCAGCGACACCTGAACGTCGACCGGAACCGTTGGGACGCCATCGTCAATGCCGCGCGTGAGGTCGCCATGCCGATCTTCGCCTCCACGGTCACGACCGTCGTGGTCTTCCTGCCGATGTTTTTTATCGTCGGCATCGCGCGGCTCCTGCTCATTCCGCTGACTCTCACCATCGCCATCGCCTTGTTCACCTCATTCTTCGTCTCGCGCACGGTGACCCCCGCACTCTGTTACCGCTTCTTGAAATCGGAGCAGGAGGCGCACCGTTCGCTGCCCTCCTGGTTCGTGCGCATCATGCAGTGGAGCCAGCGCCGCTACGAAGCCCTCGATGAAGGGTACGAACGCAGCCTGCGTTGGATATTGGCCCACCGCCGCACGTTACTAGTTGCCGTGGTCGCGCTGTTCGTCAGTTCCCTCGCGCTCCTGCCCTTTATCGGCACCGAATTTCTGCCGGTGTCGGATGAAAGCCAGTTTCGCATTGTGTTGCGGGCACCCGTCGGCCAGCGAGTGGAGAAAACCGTCGATCAGGTGACCGAGGTGGAGCGGGTGCTGCGGGAAAAGATTCCGCCGGACGAACTGGAAGCCATCGCCTCCAGCACCGGCGTGCTCGCGCAGGGCCGCTCGTCCTTGTTTAATCCCAATACGGGGCCGCATACCTCGGTCATTTCCGTCTACCTGGCCTCTCCCGATAAACGCCGGCGCAATCAGGTTGAAATCATGAACGCCGTCCGGCCGTCGATCGTCAAACTGTTTCCCGGCGTGGCGATGTTTTTCGATCCGGGCGGCCTGGTCAAACGCGTGACGAGTTTCGGGTCGCAAAAATCCATTGATGTCGAAATTTACGGTTACGACTTCGAGAAGGCCCGCACCGTGATCCAACAGACGCAGGAGATCATGCACAAGATCCCCGGCATGGCGGACATTGAAGTCAGCCGGGAGGAAAACTACCCCGAGGTAAACGTCGTCGTGGATCGGGAAAAGGCCGCGCTTCTGGGCATCAGCGAAACGGATGTCGCGAATGCCGTGTTGTTTTCCTTGAACGGCAACGGCCAGACCGACCCCATCATTTACACCGATCCGCAGAACGGGAACGAGTACTACATCAGTGCCTGGCTCGCCGAGGAACATCGTAAGGACCTGACGGCCATCGAGCATGTGCTGCTGACGACAAAAAACGGCGAGCCGGTTTTGCTCAAGAATCTCGCCACCTTAAAATTGAACGCCGGGCCCGTGAAGATCGAGCGCAAATACTTCCAGCGCGTCGTCCACATCACCGCCAACCCCGTCGGCCGCGATCTCGGCGCGATTGCCCAGGATCTGGAAACGGCATTTGCCCAGATGCAGTTGCCCACCGGGTTCAGCATCCGGCTCGCCGGCCAGATCCAGCAACAGCGCGAGACCTTCGAGGGCCTCATGTATGCCAGCGCCCTGGCCTTGATCCTGGTGTACATGGTGATGGCCGCGCAATTTAAGTCACTCATCGATCCCTTCATCATCATGTTTTCAGTGCCGATGGGCATTCCCGGCGTGATTGTGATTCTGTATCTGACGAACACCACGATCTCCACGTCGTCATTGATGGGGATCATCATGATGCTGGGCATCGTCGTCTCGAACGGCGTCCTGCTCGTGGACTACACCAATGTGCTGCGACGTCGCGGCCTGGACCTCTCGACGGCCGTCGTCACGGCGTCCCGCACCAGGCTACGGCCGATTTTGATGACGTCACTTGCCACCGTCGTGGGCCTGATCCCGATGGCGCTCGGCTTGGGGACCGGCAGCGAAACCAACGCACCACTCGCCCGAGCAGTCGTGGGTGGCCTCACCGTCTCAACGATCCTGACCCTGTTCCTGGTGCCAACCGTCTATACGATGCTTGAAGAACGGTTTCCGCGGCGGGCGGATCAATTGGGGGAGCAGGCCGTAGAGAACGCGCCAACCGAACAACAGACTTAAGTGACTGCAGGGGTGCGGAAATGGGCGGAACCGAACCAGAGAAGCACGGAGCGCAGTGGGAAGATGCCTTCGGCCAGGCAAGCCATAGACGGTGGTTCTCTCTTGGCTGTTAGGGTCGGAGGCTTGGAAAGAGCGACGCCAACTGAAGCGCGAGGCCCATCTCTCCGCTGATACGGAGCCGACCGGTCATGGCGATCATGGTGCCGCTAACCTGGCCGTTCAAAACCCGTAGACAGTCCTCGCCCGACATCGCCAGCGTCACATTCGGGTCCGGATGGATCCCTTCGGACACCAGGCAGGCCCCGTCCCGGATCTGGAGTTGATACTGCCCCCCGTCGGCGCCGTTCAAATCGAACTGGTATACGACATCCAGCCCTTCGGCCGCCTCAGGATCCAGCTTGTCCGCCAGGGTCGAGAAAAATGCGCGGACGGTTTTTGGTGGTGATTGCTTCATGACTTGGAACCCCGGCAGGAGAACAGACCTGCCGGGGACGAGGTCCAGGAGGGATCGATCTAATACCGCAACATGGCCCGGTGGCTCGAACGACGGGCGCCGAAGAAGGCCTTGGAAAACTCTTCGACGATGGCCGGCTCGTATCCCTTGCAACTGAAGATGTCGAGATAGGCGCTATTGGTGTCGTTGGCGAAATGCCCGCTGATCAAGGAGGTTTCGATCAACTGTACCATACTATAGCCCGCCACCCGGCCTTCGCCGAAATTGACGATCTGGCAAGCGCCGTATCGCTTCATCTCGATCAGTTCGCAGAGCTGCACAACGTAAGCTTCGATTTGTTTGGCATCGCGAATGCGTTCGGGGATGCAATCGTGGAGGTCAACGGAGGTGCAAATGCCCCAGGCTTTGCCGGGTCCGACGGAGTCCGGATGGACCGCGGAGTCAGCAACCCTGGCTGAAGATGATGAGATGTCGTCTGAAGTGGCACCTTCGGCGTTGTGCATATGCGATATGACCTTTCTGTTGGGGATGGTGGGAGTGGAAACACATGTTTGCAATATACTCAACGATCGAAACCCTGTAAATAATTATCTCCGAAATTTCTTTGAGTTTGCGCACATTGACAAACTTTCAACCCTTAGCGAAAATGCCGGCCATGACTGACACATCCGCATCGCAACCGAACGCCTCGACTCCGACCGCTGAATTGCCCGACCGCCTGTGCACCTGGTGCAAAGTGGCCATGACCAAACGTCTGGTCGCAGGTGACCAGTTCATTCACTACACCTGCCCGAAGTGCGTCTTTCAACATACGACCAAGCGAACGGCCAAGTAGGCCGCGCGCCATCCTCAGTCTCCACCGGCATTCCCCATTTTCCGCTTGTACGCCGAAGGAGTGAGCGACGTGAGAACGCCATTGGCACGCTCGTTCATCGGCCGGCTAGTCGTAATACTTTTCGCGATAGACCGGGCACAACCCCTTGGCATTGATCCGGGCCGTCACATCCTTGATCATCTCGCTTCCCCCGCACACATACACTGCAAGGTTCGCGACGGATCTGACCCGCTCATCGACCAGCGTCGTCACACGCCCGGTCGCCCCCTGCCAACCCGGTTCGGGCCGGGAGAGTGTCGTCACCACGGTAAGGTTCGAATGTGTCGTGGTCAGCGTGGTCCATTCATCCTGCCAATACAGATCCCGCTGGCTGCGTAGCCCCCAGAAGAGCGTAACGGGCCGGTTTGGCTCCCGCTGCAATTGCGCCAGGATCATGCTCCGCAGAGGCGCGATGCCGGTTCCCGTCGCCACAAACAGGAGTTCCCTCGCCCCATCGTCCCTGAGGTAAAACGTACCGGCCGGGCCCTTGAATGAGGTTCGCGATCCCTCCCGTAGACTGAAGAGATACTCTGAACCGGGCCCACCCTGAACAAGATTGAGAACCAGGAGGATTCGATCTCGCTGCTCCGGCGGCGACGCAATGGAATAGGGCCTGGTCACGGGTCGTGGCTGCCCTTCCTTCGGCACTTCGAACGAGACGAACTGCCCCGCCTTAAACGAGAGGCTACCTGGTTCGAGCAAGCGCAGCTCAATCGCCCGCACGTCGTGCGTCAGATTCTGAATGCAGCTCACCTCGGCCGTGAACGTGTTCACAGCAGCCATCCCGAGGAAACGTGACTGTGGGGGAAGATGCTCTTAGCCTCGTCCGGAGGGCAGCAACAGGTGCGTCTCATAACTCATGATACCAAGAAATGCGGCGAGGGCGAGGTAGTACAGGCCATAACTGACCCTGGTAGCGAGCGGAACATCATAGTACCGCTCCGGCAAGCCTGGAGGACCGCCCCGGAAGGTAGACATGAGGTGAGGGAGAGCCATGATGGCGATCAAGAGCAGCATGGGACTGTGATTCATGACGAAGAGACCGATCAGGATCGGCACGCCCAGCCACCAGACCTTGGGTGAGATAATGGCCGTGATACGTCCGCCGTCCAGTGGGGACAACGGAATAAGGTTGAACAGGTTGATCATGAACCCGGCATAGGCCAAGGCTAGCATCAATTGACTTTGAGTATATTCAGCTGCGTAATAACAGGCCACGGCAGCCACGGTGCCGGCGACCGGCCCCGCGATGCCAACATAGGCCTCGGTTTCCACGTCCATCGGCTGCTCTTTGAGTTGAATCCAGGCACCGACGAAGGGAATGAAGGTCGGGGCTCCCACATTCAGGTTGCGCTGTTTGGCGGCGGCGTAATGCCCCAGCTCGTGAAACAGAATCAGCAACACGAACCCTACCGCATACCACCAGCCGAAGATGAAACTGTACACCACCATCGACAGGAGCATGGTCCCGCCGGTGAGCGCGATCTTGCCCAACTTGAGGCCGCCCAGCAGCAGCAGGAGAACTTTCACGACGACACTCCTCCGCCACCGCCAGGCTGTTCAGGCTGGGGTTTCTTCTTGAGGTATTTCGCGGCCAATCCGCCGAGCGCAATCACCAACAGCATCAACAATTTCTTTCCCGCCACCACCAAGGGAATAATAAAGGCCCAGAGTTTCGCCAACAGGCCTGATTTGATGGCTGCGCCGGCGATGAGCGCCGACAAGCCGACCGCTGCGACCTTGTCTGTCGTGCTGTTGAAGTCGGTGTACCGCTTCCCTTCGACGAACTCTACATTGGCCAACAGCTGGCTGACGTGCGGCTTCAGCATCGGCAGTTGCTCCAGCGACCCCACCATGTTCATGCTCAGATACCCCTGCCGGCCCAAGGCCAACGTGTTGTAATTGACTCCCACTGTCGATTCCCGCTCCTGCGCCGAGATCGCCCACACCACCTTGTTGGCCGCCTTGTCATAATGCGGTTTCTCTTCCCACCCGCGTATGATCAGCGGGGGGAATCCCTGCGCCTGGCGGGTCTTATTGTTTTCCTCCGTGCCTTCTTTGATGGAGGTCATCAACGCATCGGCATCCCAATTCGCCGCCTCGTCGTCTTTGACGTAACCGGCATCGATATAGCGAACGACCATAAACCACTGTTCACCCTCAGCCGTGGCCGTAATCAACCCCAGCTCAGACCCGGAGGGGAAGTTCCCCATTCTCTTCAACAGGGCTTGCGTCTCCTGCGCACCAAGAAATTGGTAACCTTTGGGCAACTTCAGCAACGCCTGATCGCCCAGTTTGGCCTCGGCTGGTCCCACCAGCCAGGGAAGCGCAGACGGTTTCGGCTCATCGGCCAGTGTCCACGCGGCAGGGAAGCCCGCAACCAAAGCCAGCAACATGAGCAGCAGCCCGATGTGGCGACGAATCATACAAGGGTCTCCCTGGGCATTGAGTAGAATACGAAGATTTTTTACAGTGTAGCATCCATCAGCTACCGGATTTCTTCTCTGCGGAGACGGTTCATGCCGAGGTGGTCATCCAACGGGGTAACAGCGGAAATGAATGGTCTCTTTCCCTCGTCGAACAGGAACCACGTCGCCCGGAGCGAAGCAAGGGGCAGGACGCGATCATCTGTTTGAGCGACAGGGCAGTCGCCATCACCGCTCGAGTGCTCCGGCGTCTTTCCAATGCCTCATCGTGGCTAATACACCACCGTCGTCAACGACAGCGGCCCGACCGCCGTCTTGTCCAGCACCTTGACTGCCACCCGTCCGATGACTCGCCCGTCCTCGGCTTCCACATCGACCCGCCAATCCCCAGGGTCGAGCCCCTCCTTAAACGTGTAGGCGCGATAGCCCCCCTCACGCCCACCGGAAATCTTGAGCGGAATGCGGTCGGCATCGGTGAAGGGCTGCCCGGCCTCGGGGCGGTAATACCAGTGATGATAGATCGTGGTCTTGAGCGCCACCGGCGCGAACACCGCCGTGAAACAATAGACCGGATCGTCCGCGGGGATGACACTATCCGAGCTTTTCCACACCTCGTACCATGCTTTCTCAAAACTCAATTCATACCGGTCGCCCGATCGTTTTACTTCGTGATACATCCCGCCGTGCTTCAACGACAGCGGCACCGGTGGAATCCAGTTCAAGAAATAGAAGCCAACCAGCAGACCAATGAGGCCGATGGCCGGCGCACCGGCCCACATCGCCTCGTGCATCGTGCGGTCGGAGTTATTCCAATAGATCAACTGCACGACACGCAAGACCACCAGCACGGTTACCACAGCTCCGGCCAGAAAGATCGCCGCATTCATCCAGCCGGTCATGACTGGGAAGAAGAAGGTAAAAAACGCAAAACAGACGAGAGCGTAGAGACTCACCAGCAGTTGCACGTTCGACAGCCGGCTGCGGAGAAATTCGTTGGCCACCAGAAAGGCCACCAACACACAGAAAAACACGGCAGTTCCGGCAAAAGTGGCGCTTCTGGAATAAAAAATCGCGTAGGCGCTGAACAGGCCGCCCAACAGGAACTGAATAGCCATCGGTGCATAGGGTTTGGCCTGCACGATCCATTTCATGAAGAAAGGCGCATCCGGGGGGAGATCGTCGAGCGTGGCCTCTTGTGTTCCCAAGCGACCCGTCAGGACGATCAGAAATCCCAGCAGGCTCAGGTACGCTAACAGCAACAGGTTGTCCCGCAGCCGGTCAATGCGCGTCAGCACCAGCGTGTCGTAGGTCACTCCGCTGAAGAAGAACAACGGCGGCAGGTAGGGCTTACCCAGAACAGACTGGAAACGTTGTAATGAGACCATGCCCTAGATTTCAGGAGACGCAGGCGATTGTCAAACGAAGAGCGAAATCGGGGCCCAAATGAAAGGCCGCGGCTGTGTCAGAAGCAGTCGAGCACTTGTCGCAGAACAAAATCATTTCCTGGCATTTCACCCGACGGCTCAACATGGCGACCTTCTTACCCGCCCGACCCCGGCGCGCCGAGACGCGCCTTGCCCAGGCAAGGCCGCAGGGAGTGAAGGACCCGAGGCGTACTCTCCCATACGTTGAGGGACCGGAACGACCGAGAACGCAGCTGGGGATCATGTTTAATATCCCGAGTCCGGCAGCTCAACATGGTCATCCAGCAAGGCCGCAGGGGAGAAAGAACCGGAGGCGTACCCGCTGCGGTACGTCGAGGATTTCTTCGACCCGAGAACGCAGCTGGGGGCCATGTTCAGCTGCCGAACTACATGAAGGGAGGGAGCGGCGCATACACCACCGACATTCCCAACAGTCGTTCTAACCACCCGGCCATATGGTCCTCTGGCAGCGGAGCGCAATTAAGCCGAGCCTCCAATTGAAACCCTCCGGCTGTGCCCACAATCCCGATGATGGCCGAGGCATCCTCCCCTGCGGGCATCAACTCCTGAGTCTGGAACTCACAGAGAGTACTGTAGAGACGGCCCTGCGGCTCGATGGTCGCCAAGACTTCCGGCAATTCTCCCAGCGCACAATGCACGGAGCAGCGGTAGACAGACCGGAAGCCTGGTTGTACCGCTGCAAAGGCGTCCAACGCCTGCTCGGAAAACCCTGTGAGATAGACACGCACCCCGGCCGGCTGATGAGCCACGGTAGCGGCCAACCGGCTCGCCGGTACGAGAAACTCATAGGCGTCGAGCGAGTTGTATTCGAACTGGCAGGGGCCGAAGGCATCCGGCCATGAACAGAAAAACGGCGTCGCCGGGTCCGCTGGCGTCAGCACGAGGTTGCCCTTCTCGACGGATGTTTCCACCGGCAGGTCCAGCGTGTTGATGGCGTCAAGAAAGATCGCCCGCCGCTCATCCACCCATTCGGCCCGCCGCGCATCTTCACGCGTTTCGCCCGGCGTCACGACCTCCTGCGTATGGAGGCGCACCCGGATGAACGCATGGTTGTGACGGAATCCCAGCCAGAACATAGATGTGGGATGATGAAATCGCAGACCGGGTTTGGTGCGCCAGGGATGGCTGATCGAGCAGTAGGTGCCGACATCCTGAAAGCGCTGGTACACGGTGTGGTACCCGCCTGCCAGCAGAAAAAAATCTCCCTGCCAGGCCTCGCGGATGTGGAGGAGCGTGACGTCTTCTGTGGCCCAATGATCGAGCTGATCGAAGGCCTCGGGGGACTCAACCGCCCAATCTTCGACGTAGCAGATCACGTCCTTGGCGGGATGGGCCGGCTTGAGGCCTAAGGCTCCGAGGCGCTCGCCGACCGCCAGGATCTCCTGAAATGTCAGCCGGCCGGCAGTTTCCCAGCGGCGTTCACGCACAACGCTCCTCCGCCGTCCCCGCGCCGCTGTCGAACCTCAAACACCTCACTTGGCCGACTTCAGCGCGCGACCCTCGATCTTCGTATCGGCGATAAATCGCTCGATGCCGTCCTGCAACAGGGCGGACATGAGGGTCTCGACATCTTCGCTGGTGAACCAGAACACCAGCTTGCTCTGTTCGCCCTGCAGATTGCGTTGCGTGCTGCTGTCGTCAGCCATATTCTTAGCCCGAATCACCAGGCGACTCTCGCCGGTTAATTTCGTGTTGAACACGCGGCTCTTGGCGGTGGCAGCAAAATCCCGAATTTCTCCGCCGATGACGATATCGGCACCCGAGACCCCCACGCCCGACTGCACCACGCGCGCATCCCAGCCACGGCGGTTCCACCCCTTCCAACGCAGCGCCTCGGCCAAGGCTTCGGCGATCGTGACTCCCGGCGATCCTCCGCTAACATTGAAATTCGTAACCCCACCGCCTAAATGAGTGCGCTGGCCGATCTTCGTCTTGTCCGCACGATGGTCTTCAAACGGCTCGATGACGATCTTCAGCGGCTCGGGCTGGCCGCTCTGCACAAACGGTTGCTGCGGCTGCACATTGAGCGACACCATTTCTCCGGTTCCGGCACAGCCCCAAAGGAGCGCCAATCCCACCGCAATACAGACCTGACTCGCGATTCGACATCCCTGTGCAATCACACATGCCTCCCTGTCAGTATGTGGCCTTCCTAAAACGCGCCCAGTCTACCCAACTCGCAGCCGGATGACAAACGGGAAGGGTCCACTTCAGCAGGAAAATCCACGGCCGGCCCGGTAGAGCCCCGCCGATTTAGAAACAGGACCTTCGACTGGTCAGGGGCGGAGAAGAGGGAGAAGGCGTTGGAAGGTCTCACGCCCGATCTCCGGTAGACGGCCCTCTCGCAAAGCCGGTGAATTCAGCGGGACAAAGCGGACGATCTTGAACCAGGCCCGCCCGGACAACACGGCAGCCAGCTGGGCCTTCCGATCGTGTGTGATCGGCAAGGTATAACCTTCACCCCGTTTCCATTCCCATAGCGTGGGAGCCAGAGAGAGCTCCAGGTCCTGGCCGGCCAGCTGGTGAAACCGGTCAAAAAAATTCTTTTTGCACTGCTTCGCCTGACCGCCCTCGACGATCATCGCGAAGACCAGATGGTGCCCCCACCAGCATAGCGAGCGAAAGGTAAACTTATCGTCGCCGAGAAAATGTTTCGGATAGTCCAGGTATTGGTACGGGCATTCTTCAAGGCGCTCACCCTTCACAAATTGCGCCTTGGCCGGATCAAATCCCGGCGGCAGCAGCAGCGTGCTCCGTCCCAAGTCTTCCCGTAGCCCGGACTGAAGTTCGGTGAGCAGATCGCGCACCTTGAGGATAATCCGTTCCTTGGCGCGAAACAGTTCCCCGTCCGCAATCAACACGAGTTCGTCGGGTGTCAGAGACCGGTTTTGTAATGGGAAGGCCACGGAGGCTAACAGCTCAAGGAAACACAATATCGACGGGTCCGAACTCCAAATGCCCATGCGTATGGCGGCATAGCACCTCGTTTTCGTCGGATGCTCAAAAAAGCCGTCCAGCAAGGCCGCAGCGAGTGAGAACCCGCAGGCGTACCCTCGGGGTAGGTTACGGGTCTGTACAACGGGAGAATGCTGCTGGCGGTTTTTTTCAGCATCCGACTAGGACTTCTGGTGGGACTCAAACGCCGAAACCTGCATGTCGAATATTCGCCGACATTCACCGCAGCGCAATCCCACCGTGTCGCGGATCACATCCAACTCTCTGATGGTCACGGAGACGGGATGGGCGCGCAGACAGTCTTCCAACGATTCTCTCGCCGTGGACACCACCTTGGGACTCTCCACTTCGCCGCCGAGCGGCACGGCCGCAACGCGTCCCACCACCTGATCGGCCGTCATGAGATGCATCATGCGGCATGAAGTACAGGCGATGACCAGCCGTCCGTCGTCGTCAATGCGTTTGAGCGATAAACATAACGGATGGACGGCAAAACACTGTTGCACGAAAGCGCCGCTTTGAAATCGCTGTGCCATAGCTACCTATGAAGAACCAGGAAACGGGATTTGCTACAGTTTTGCCAACGCCAGCATCATGAGGACACCAAGCGCATAGGGAATCATACAGGAATACAGCACCCCATTGAATGCCCGATCAGGCGTATTCGACTGAATAGTGCGATCCTTGTAAATAAATTCGTAGGCGAGAATCAGCAAGGTGAGGGTCAAGACAAAGACCCGACTCGTACGAGGCCAGGTGTAATGACCGCTTACGATGAAATTGGCCGTAAAGAATCCGCTGGACACGAAGAGCAGCGGCGCAAGTACATACCGAAGGGTGTGCGAAAGGAATACATGCCAGGACGGCCTGGTCGAACGCTGCTGCGGATCCAATAGCAGGGTCATGAACCGACGGGCGCCGGTTGGCCGGACGGAGGGGAAGGGGCTTGTTTGGCCTGCTCCGCGGCAGTTTTGCAGGTTTTGCAAATGCGCGGGCGCTGCTTGAGGAAACTGATTTTACCGCTCGCAAGGCAACTATAGTGGACGAATTCATCGCAGACGGCGCACCGCGACCAGCCCCCTCGGAGCATCGTCTTGTCTCGGTACAAGCCCTGGTTGCAGACCTTGCAGTTCCGGGGCTCAATCCCGAGCAACATCGGCTCCCAGTCACCGCCGCCATTGCGAAGAATATTCATGGGGCGGAAGTATAACGAAGGGGTCGAAGGAAATACAAGGAGGGAAGGGGAGGGATGGCTGGTTGATCTCCTACTGCACGTCATCAACCCAGCACATCCGAGCGTGCGCGGTTTGCGAGGTGCGCGACGCGAGGAATAACGAGCGTCACGGTTGCGCACGCCGGCGAGACAATGGGTCGGTCGTGTCCTCACGGAGGGCATCCGGCACCCCTTCCGCCCCATGCCCCGTTTGACACTCCCCAAACCCCTTTGTTACTCTCTCGCGCACATGATCATGTCTAGCTTCCGAGTGACGTCCGCATGAGCCCCACGAGCCAACTTTCCCCGACCGGCCTGGATATCCGTCAGTACCTGGAACGGAAACGCGAGGAGGTAGACCAGTACCTCCAGACGGTGATCCCCAGCGCCGAGACCATGCCCACGACTCTGCACGAGAGCATGCGGTACAGCCTGTTTGCCGGCGGGAAACGGGTCCGGCCCATTCTGGCCATCGCCGCGGCGGAAGCCATCGGCGCTGCAAGCGCGGCCGTGCTGCCCGTAGCCTCTTCGCTGGAGCTGATTCATACCTATTCCCTTATTCATGATGATCTCCCCGCGATGGACAACGACGACTTCCGCCGCGGGAAACCGACGAACCATAAAGTATACGGCGAGGCGATGGCCATTCTGGCGGGCGACGCGCTGCTTACCATGGCCTTCGAGCTCTGCATCCGGGCGAATGCCGATCACGGTCTCGATGCCACGCGGCAGGTCCGGCTGATTCAAGAACTCGCCGTCGGGTCCGGCAATGTCGGCATGGTCGGCGGGCAGGTGCTTGACATTCAGGCGGAAAACAAAGACATCGATCTGGCGACACTACAGACTATTCACAAGCATAAAACGGGCATGCTGATCCGCGCAGCAGTGCGCATGGGCGCCATTACCGCAGGCGCCACCCCGGCTCAACTCGAAGATCTGACCGTCTACGCCGAAAATATCGGGCTGGCCTTTCAGATCGCCGACGATGTGTTGAATGTCACGGGCACGCGCGAAGAACTCGGGAAGAATCCCAACACGGATGCACAGCGCGGCAAGAAGACATACCCGACGTTTTACGGCGTTGAGGGGGCCAGGCAATTGGCCGACGACTGCGTCACCCGCGCCAACGACCGGCTCGCTTCCTTCGGCACCAAGGCCGATCCCCTCCGTGAATTGGCTCGCTACATCACTTCGCGCAAGAACTGACGTGAGGCGTGAACCGTAAGCCGTGAAACGTCCCGGCTATCATCGCCATCCCCGTCTCATCCGTTCCATGCGCTTCTCGTTTTACACGTCACCAGTTACGTGGTTATCGGCATGAAAGCGCTTGTCACCGGGGCAACAGGATTTGTCGGCGGGGCCGTGGCGCGCGCCCTGGTCAAAGCCGGCGTGGAGACACGGGTCATTTCCCGCAAGGGCGCGGACCTGCAGAACCTGGCCGGGCTTCCGGCAGAACAGGTCCACGGAGACCTCCGTGACCGCGACTCACTTCGCCAGGCGCTACGCGGCTGCCAGCAACTCTATCACGTGGCCGCGCATTACGCGTTGTGGGCGAAAGATCCCTCCATCTTTTACGACATCAATGTCACCGGCACCAGAACGCTCCTGGAGACAGCCCGCGAGGTCGGCATCGAGCGCACGGTCTATTGCAGCACCATCGGGGCAATCGGCTTGCCGCCCGGCGGAGGCCTGGGGACGGAAGACACGCCGGTCTCGCTCGAACAAATGGCCGGGCATTACAAGCGGTCAAAATTTCTCGCCGAACAGGAAGTATTGAAACTCGCGCGAGAGGGTCTGCCGGTCGTCATCGTGAACCCCAGCGCGCCGGTCGGCGAAGCGGACGTGAAACCCACGCCTACCGGCCAGATCATCGTAGACTTCATGAAGGGCCGGATGCCCGCCTACATCGAAACGGGCATGAACCTGGTCGATGTGGATGACGTGGCACAAGGCCACCTGCTCGCCATGCAGAAGGGCCGCCAAGGTGAACGCTATATTCTGGGCAATAAGAATCTGTTGCTGAACGAGGTCTTTCAGATCCTCAGTCGGATTACGGGCGTGAAGGCCCCCACCGTCAAACTGCCTCGCCTGGCAATCCTTCCGCTGGCCTACGCGAATCAATGGATCTCGACCCTGACCGGCATGCCCCCCCGCATCCCACTCGAAGGCGTGAAGATGGCCAAATACAAAATGCATTACGACTGTTCGAAGGCCATCCGCGAACTCGGCCTGCCCCAAACACCCGCCGAGGTGGCGTTGGAAAAGGCGGTGCGGTGGTTCCGTTCACACGGCTACGCGTAGTCGGATGCTGAAAAAAACGCTCCATCCGCGCTCCCGACTCGAGAAGGTCTTCACCCTGTCCTGGAGGGTATGCCGCCGTGGGGATCATCGCCTGCGGCCTTGCTGGAAGAGGTGTTTGAGCATCCGGTGAATCCTCGATGGAATTCTTCTCTCTGTTCGCAAAAACGGTGATTCTCCGCCCTTACGTCTTTGCCTTCCTGGCCGCATTTCTGGTTTCAGCCATCGCCCTGATCGGCTGGCCGCGGACCTGGCGGTTCTGGCTCATCAGCTGGATCACCGCCTTCGTTTGCGAGTACTCCTCAACTCGCAACGGGATTCCCTTCGGGTGGTACCATTACAACGGGTCCACGGTCGGCGAGGAACTCTACTTCTCGAATATTCCGTTTATGGACTCGATCTCGTTTTCGTTCCTCTTGTTCGCCAGCTACTGCCTCGCGCTCCTGTTGCTCTTGCCGATGGCGCCGGACCACCGTGGTGCCGGTCCGCAACTCCCTCAGCTCTCGTTCACGCTCGCAACACGAACGTCATGGCCGGTCTTCCTCTTGACCGTGCTGTTCTTCGCCTTCATCGATATGGTCATCGATCCGGTTGCCTTGCGAGGTGACCAATGGTTCCTCGGCAAAATCTATTTTTATCCGGACCCGGGCGTCCATTATGGCGTGCCCATGGCCAACTACATCGGATGGGCCGTCGTCGGTGCGATTTCCCTGTTGATCTACTTCCCCTTAGACCGGAGGCTCGACGATCCCTTGCCCGCGCACCGCCCTTCAACCACCCATCGCCTGCTGCTCGGAGGCGGCCTCTACTATGGAGTCCTGGCCTTCAACCTGGCCATGACGTTCTGGATCGGCGAGACCCTGCAAGGCACGACCGGCCTCTTGATGTACGTGCCGGTCACCGCCATCCTCCTGCTACGCTTGCTCACTCCTGCACCACCATCCGCATAAACACGCGCATTTCCCGCTTGTGGCAAAGCCGGTCCAATTGGCATTCATTCGAGTGAGACTGTATAGTGATGGAGGGCGTGACGCCTGCAGGGGAAGGTTTGTCTCTGATGAAAAAAATCTGCGGACTCTTGATGTTCGGCTTCCTAATCACCCTGGCAATCCTCGGGTGGTTTGGATACCAATCCTACTCAACCGGGTTCAGCGCCAAAGCCGTACCGAACGAATTGGAAGTCTTGCTCGCCAGACAACTTCGACACCTGGCCATCCCCTATGAGAATAGGCGAATCCGCAATCCGCTGCCCGTCACGCAGGACCTGATGAAGGAAGCCCGTGCCCATTTCGCCGACCATTGCGCATCCTGCCATGCCAACAACGGCAGCGGGGACACCGTAATAGGCAGGAATGTCTACCCCAAGTCTCCCGATCTGCGACTGCCGGAGACCCAGACGATGTCTGATGGTGAACTGTTTTTCATCATTCAGAACGGCATCCGTTTCACCGCCATGCCAGGCTGGGGAACGGGCGATCCGACCAAGGACAGCGGGAGCTGGCAACTCGTGCATTTCATCCGGCACCTGCCGAGTATCACCGAGGAAGAATTGCAGGAAATGGCCGCGTTGAATCCTAAGACGAAGAAAGAATTACAAGACGAAGCCCTGTTCGATCAGTTTCTGAGCGGAGACGACGCCGCAGCCGCCAGCGCCACCGGCGCGCACCGCCATTAATGCCCCAACGAAAGGATTTTTCCGTGACATTCCTTCGCTTCTTTATTGCCGCTCTGTTTCTCATCTGCGCTCCCGCCATCGTCGCCGCCCATGGCAGCGGGCAACATGTGCTCGGGGTCGTGTCAGCGATCGATGCCACCCACATGGAGATCAAAACGCCTAAGGGCCAGATCGTCTCGGTTCGTCTCACGGACAAGACTCAATACAAAGTGCGCAATCTCCGCCGCCCGAAAAGTCCGCCTCAAGTGGGAGACCGGGTGGTCGTCGAAGCAGAGAAAGGGACCGATGGCCTGACGGCCACGGAAGTGCATTATTCCGACTCACAACCGAAGGCGGCCCAATAACTCCCCATGCGTGTGTTTCAACTGTCAAGCAACCAGCAAGCCGGACCGGGCGGCGACGGCCTTCGGCCCCTGATCATCAGGGTCCTTATCATGGGCCTCGCGGTCTTTCTAGCCGTCACGATTGTGCCTGGCATCGAGTCCGACAGCCTCGGCGCAGGCGTGGCAGCCGTGCTGGTTCTGACATTGCTCAACAGTCTGATTCGCCCGCTCTTGTACCTGCTGGCGCTTCCGCTGATTGTCGTGTCCCTCGGTCTGTTCATGGTCGTCATCAATGCATTGTTACTGCAGTTGACGGCGGCTCTAGTAAAAGGGTTCACCGTCATCGGATTCGGCGCGTCATTCTGGGGCGCCCTCGTGATCAGCCTGGTCAGCAGCCTTCTCAACATGCTCCTGGTCGTGGAACATAGCCGGGTCGAAACCAGCCATCGTCCACATCGCCCTCCGACCATCATCAATCCCGGCGGGCCCGAGAGCTCGTGAGCGCTGCGTCTTTCCTTGAGTTACGCTGATATGACTGTTACAATGCGCCCCGACGCTCGATCTTCAGGGGGAGAGCGCACAACCTATAACGAGCATCGTGTTTCGAACGTACAGCGGGTCCTGGTTCACGATCAGCGGCAAACGCCCCGGTCGACAATCGCGACTCCCTTGCATGGTCGGGAGCATTCTGCATAGAGGTCGATGAGTCCTCCAGTCGAACCAGCGAAAGCCGCAGCGGAAACCCATCTTCAACGCACCCTGACTTCCGTCCTTAACGGATTGCCGGCCGATGCCGCGCTGGTGGCGATTTTCCACCAGGAACAGGGACCGCTCGCCACGCAGGTGCATCGCGGATTCACCCCGCGGGACGTCCAATCCATCGGCCGTACGTTGTCCTCACAAAAAGTCTTAACGTCTGTTCCGGTCGGCAACGATCCCGAAGCGTCGCGTACCATTCGGCTTCGCCTGATCACTCCCGGCGCCAAGTCGCTCCTCGGCGTGCCGCTCCGCCACCGCAATCGCACCTATGGATTTCTGGTCATCGGGCGGAAGGACAATGCGGTCTACGCCAAAAAAGACAAGACCATGCTCGAGCAGGCCGGCGACGACATTACCAAGGCCCTCGAGCGCGACAGCCTCTTCGACCTCAATGTGCTGCTCAGCCGCCCCCTGGTGGTGCAGGAACCCCAACCGGTCATTGCCGTGCCGGATGTCTATACTGCCCCGACCTCCCACGCGACGCCGGAGATCCAGGGAAAGATCGTGGTTCTGCTGAATGAACTGAGCCAAACCCTGGCCTTCGATCGCGCCTGGATCGGCGCCTATGACCCGCTTGCCGGCAACGTGGAAGTCTTGGGAATCGCCGGCGAACAAAAGACCGACCCCAAGGACCAGAAGAAGGATCTCAAAGCCGGCCAGCGCCTAACACTGGATGCCTCAGCCGCTGGATGGGTGGTGCGACACCGGAAGCCCCGGGTCGACCATGACCTCGCCTCCACCCAGGGTCGCTTTCTCGATCACAAGCACTTGTATAAGGACCGCTTCCAATCGTCGTTGGTTCTGCCCTTCTTTTTGCGCGGTCAGGTCGGTGGAACCATTACACTCGCGTCCAAAGAAGCAGACCGATACGCGGTGACCGATGCCCGCTTGCTCGAACCGATCAACCTCAAGTTGGTCGATCTGCTCCAAGCTGCGCCCGCGGCACCGGCAGGTGCACCTAAAGCCGAAGGGGCAGCCGATTCCGAGGCTGGTTCCGCGACACTCATTTCGGCTGAGCCCGTGATCAGAAAGCAGGAACGGCAGGCCGCTATCGGAGAGTTCAGCGCCTTCCTCGCGACTGAAATCAGGGAGCCGTTGGGCTCCATTCGCGCGCAGTTGGAAGAGGTCACGGCGGAAGGCATTCTTGATTTCGACCCGCAGACACGTGTCGAGAACGCGATGCGAGACTTGATCCGTATCGAAGCGATTCTGAACGAAATCCTGGATTTCGCCAAACCGCTGGATCTCACGCGCCGACTCTGTCGCGTCCCTGAAATGGTGGAAAACGCACTGACCGTGGTCGCTACCGAATTGGATGCCACCCGCATTCAAGTGGTGAAAGAATACCCCGGACTCCTCGCCCCGGTACGTGCCGATGAAGCCAAGATGCAGCAGGTCTTCCTCAGCATTTTCAAAAATGCGATCGAGGCCATGACCCCGGGCGGCATCCTGACGATCACCATGAGCAACCAGCGGGCCGGAAAACATCTGGAAGTCCAGATCCTGATCAAGAATAACGGGGCGCCGATCCCTCCGGAACATATCGACAAGGTGTTCGAACCGTTCTTCACGACGAAGCGGTCCGGCACAGGCCTCGGTCTCGCCACGGTAAAGAAAATCGTCGAGGAGCATCAGGGCAGTATCGGAATTTCAGGCACGCCCGGCGAGGGAACGACCGTGACTATACGCCTGCCCGGTGTCAGCCGTGGGCCTGCGCACCGCTATCGCGGCCGGGGACGCCGCCCGCCGCGTCGCCCCACCGCCGCATCCTAATTCGTCTTTCGCTTTTCACCATTCGCAGGTGTATCTCTCGCAACCGCTCCTTTAACGCGCTTTCCCTCTGCATCAAATAGCCTCACCTCCTGGGTCCGGCCAACGGCCCACCTGACCGAGCATGCCATTATCCTTCTCATTGATGTGGACCGGCGGGGTGAGCCTCCGCCTGCGCGCGTCCAACGAGGGCCTTCTGAGGCCGCGCGTTGGACGCGCGCAAAGGAGGCTCCCGCGCCGGTCTCCCCTCCCCCCTTTATTCTTGACACGGCTTCTTCAGGAAGCTAAGATTCCGGCACTCTTAAGGCTTTTAACGTCTATATACTCGACCACCATACTTTCACATTCTTTCAAAGGAGTAGGGGTATGAAACTCGTGATCGGCAGCGTCGCGACCCTTGCAGGTGTTCTGTTTATGTGTTCGATGGCCTCCGCAAACCCGGCGCTGTTGCCGAAGCACGAAGGTTATCCGATGAAGAATGACGGCAGTCCGGTGACCGGACAGCCGACGGCCAATGATCCCGGACAAAAGGACGCACGCGGTGAATCCACCTTGTTGAAGTCCTTTGAGTCTACCAAGCATGCCGAACAGAAGTTGACCAAGACGGATAATGCGCGGATCACTGAAGGCCAGGGCGCGGGCCGATTGCCGAACGTGCAGGGACCCCAGATCAAGATCGAGCCGCCTGTGACCTCCGCGACCAAGATCACCGGCGAGCGCAAGATCGACTAGTCATCGTTTTCTCTAGAACTCGTTCTACGAAGGGGAAGCCGCACACCGGCTTCCCTTTTTTATTTCTTGGGGGGCGATGCTTTAACGGTGGTACGGCGAGGCTTGGATATCTGCGTCGTCAGACGAAACCGCCACGGCTTGTGAGCCCACTCCCCGGCATAATCCACCCCGATTCGCGGATGGGTATTCAGCACGCCGGTCGAGATGACCTCGCCGCGGTCCTCGAACCACAGTGATTGGCCGAGCGTCAGATCGCAGCGATTCAACCGGCGGTCGATGTCGAAGGTACGGGTCAACCGCCCGGGTCCATCGATCAATTTCCCTTCGCATTCCACTGCCCGCAGAAGGATCGCCGCCGGAAATCCCTCCTGCTCCGTCACCACATTCAGCATTTCATACATGCCGTAACACAAGTATACGTAGGCATGTCCGGGCGGCCCGAACAACACGTCTGTCCGTGCCGTCCGCCCCTTCGAAGCATGGCAGGCCCTATCCTCCTGGCCGATATAGGCCTCGACTTCGATGATGCGTCCGGAGATAAGTCCGCCGCTCTTCTCTCGCACGAGATACTTCCCCACCAAAGAACGAGCCACATCGAGAGTCGGCCGATCGAAATAGTCACGAAGAAGAATCATCACAGCTCCAACACCAAGTATTCGTATCAGCTCGAATCGTAAATGCTGATGGCCTACACTTTCAATCGATACAAAGCCCTGATTCGTTATCCCGCAATCGCCTCATGCATCTGGCTGGTGTCGACCGCTCAAAACGGCTTACCACCAAGGCCGCAGGCGAGAAATACCGCAGGCGTACCCTTACGCGCAGATCAATACTCTTCCAGACAGGCTGCTCAAAAAGCTCGTCCGGCAAAGCCGCAACCGATGGTCGCGCCGGAGGCGTAGCCCCTGGCTACCTTGAGGACGATACCGAGGAGAGCACGACGCTGGCGGGCTTCTTCAGCAGCCTGTCAGAAGTACCAGGCGAGGCCAGCCATAATAAACCGTGGATTCCCCGGCACAAAATGGGTATCCGCGACACCAGCCGCTTCATTGCGTAGACGGGAATCAAAGAAAAACGTGGCCTGCTCCCACTTCGCATTGAACAAATTCTGCACGAAGAGGAAGGCTTCTAGGCGACCGTGCGGCAGCTTCACAGGAAGTTGGTACCGTTCCGAAAGGTCGAACGTGGTCCAGGATGGCGCCTTGGCGCTACGGTCTTCAACCAGGGGCCTGATGCCGAGATACGTTGCTTGGATCTGTGAGGTCAGCCCCTCCGGCCAGCGCAACAGCAAGGCACCATAGGCCGTCACTTCCGGAGCCAACGGAATCGCATCCCCGTTGGTGAATTCCGCTTTGGTCCAGGTTACGCTGCCGTTGAAGTAGAGCGGCCCCCAGACTTGCCCGCGTGCCGCGACTTCCATACCCCGTCGGCGGGAGGCGCCACGGATCTCCGTCGTCCCCGCATCTCCGACGAATACGAGTTCCTGTTTCAGGTCTAATGCCCACAAGGTCGCGATCAGTTCGACCCCGTCAGGCCCCCAAGGCTTTGAACGGATGCCGACTTCGTAGTTTTTCGCTTTGGCGAGCGGTGAGGCAGCCTGGGCCACGGCCGACCGGGCATCGTTGCTGTGATATCCCTCGCCATAGTTGGCAAAGAATTCCGTCCTGAACCAGGGCCCCAGGATGACATTCATCTTGGGCAGCACGAGACCTGAGCTCGTGTTGCCGGCCGGCTGTTCCGTGCAGGTCGCACAGCGGTTTCGTACATCGAACGTGAACACCTCCGTGCGGACACCTCCGGCCAGCCGCAACCAAGGTGTGGGCTGTAGTTCAAGTTTGAGGAACGGCGCATAGGAGGCTTCAAAAATGCTGCTGTCCACGGTCGTTCCCAGTGGCGCCCGTCGCACTTGCGGCCCCAGACGCGTATGGATATCGTCGATCCTCGCCTGCACACCAACCGTGGCGGCGGCATCCATGTCGAAGAGATGACCACTGTAGCGATAACCCAGGTCGCCGCCATACATCACGCGCCGGTCTGATTGCTGAAACCCATCGCCGTTGACCGGATCGTTGAGAAAGAAGGTGAAATTCGTCAAGAGATCGAACCGGTAATACTGGGCATAGGCATTGGCGAAGAAGCGGCCGCCAGACGGCATGTCGTAATGGTAGTTGATCCGGCCGGTGCTACGGAGGGTCTTGCCGCCTTCGCTCGGATCGATAGAACCGAACCGGTCGAGCGATCCATCGTGCACGGCCCGCAACGGAATCTCGCCGGAACCGTTCCACTGCGACTTCTGAAAGGTGCCGGTGATGACCAACTCGTCGCGCCCGAGCGGGTTCATCGTCGCCTTGCCCAGCAGGCTGCCCCGGAAATACCGGTTGTCGTTCTGAAACGGCCCGTCGGTGTAGTAGCCCTCGGCCGCGAACAGGGTCCGCACCGCATCTTTTGTCGGTGAGAACATCAGGAGATGGCGCTGGGTGTTGAACTGCCCGCCGGCCGACTGCACGAGGCCTTCCTTCACCACTTCCCGCGTGCGAAAGTTCACCGCGCCTGCCGTGGCGAAGTC
Organism: uncultured Nitrospira sp.; assembly: GCA_964556305.1. Taxonomy (GTDB): domain Bacteria; phylum Nitrospirota; class Nitrospiria; order Nitrospirales; family Nitrospiraceae; genus Nitrospira_A. The sequence continues at coordinate 70,636 of CAZKVY010000009.1, forward strand.
GCCGTACTCCGGAAGATACGCGCCCTTGTAGACATCCACGCCTTCGATGGTTTCCGGAATGATGAAGTTCAGATCCGTATAACCTTGCCCATGGGCATGGCTTCGAAAATTGATCGGCATCCCGTCTGTGAAAAACGCGACATCGGTCCCATGGTCGGCATCGAACCCGCGCAGGAAATACTGATCGGCCTTTCCGGCTCCGCCCGAATGTTCCACCGCAATGAACCCGGGGATCAACCGCAATACCTGGGCCGGACGGCCCTGCGGCTGCATGAGATATTCCTTGTCGGGAATGAACTGTTGAGAGGACGCTGCCACCGGCCGGTCGGCAAATACTTGGACTTCCGGCACCTCCAGATCCAAGACGTCCGGATCATGGGCGCCAAGAGGAGCAGTCCAGAGGATCAGACCGAGCACGACCACGAGGAAGCGAAGCGCACCAGTCACTGACGGCTCACCGCAGTCCTTTACCGGTCGTCGTCATCGTCAGCTTGCCGTGCTTCACACCCTTGACGCTGAGCAACGCGTCGGCAACTTTGCGGACGGCGGCGCCTTTACCGCGCGCCACTAAGACCTCCAGGCAATGATTATGGTCCAGATGCACATGCATCCCGGCCATGATGTGGCCCTGAAAATCATGCTGAATGTGGACGAGCTTTCGGGCGAGATCCGGCACATGATGGTCGTAGACAAACGTAATGGTCGCCACCGTTTCCTTGTTCTCGTCCCACTCCTGATCGACCAGGCTGTCCCGAATCAGATCGCGAATCGCCTCGGAGCGATTGGTGTACTTCCGCCGCTCGATCAGGCGGTCGAATTCCAAGAGAAGATGCCGATCGAGTGAGACGCCGAATCGCGCGAGTGTTTCCATGCCCCCTCCCTTCATCGTGCTACAAAATTTATTTTTGTAGCACCCGTATGGAGGAAGCGTCAATCACGATGAGGGCTGACTGGGTGGAACCGCGAAGCGGATGGTGACAATCGATATTTCAGGCGGCACCCGGAAGCGAACCGGTAAGATACTGGTACCGATGCCAGAGCTCACAAATAAATGGCGGCCTTCTTCGATGATATGCCCGATGGCGTAGCGTTCCCCGAATTGAGATGGCACAACAGGTCTGCCCCATCCGGGCACCGCAACCTGTCCGCCATGCGTATGGCCCGCGATCGTCAGCGCCACCCGCTTCGGAATCTCGGGAAACACATCCGGATTGTGCGTGACGACGATCACCGGACTCACCTCATCTACACCCCTCAACGCCCGGCGCACATCATGCGCCGCTTCCCAAAAATCGCTGACCCCTGCCAACCAGATTGGCGTCCGGTTGAACAAGAGCGGGATGGCCCGATCCTCCAGAACCGGAATACCTTCAGCTTCAAGCGCTTTCCGTACACGGGCCCCGTCGAGCCACCAATCATGGTTTCCTAACACCGCGTATACTCCCAGGGCCGCTTTCAGCGAGCGAAGAATCCTGGCGCTCGCTTCGGGTTCGACAAAATGTCCGCCCACCACACCCTGGATCACGAAATCCCCGGCCAACAGGATAAGGTCCGGGTGAGCGCGATTGGTCGCCTGCACCACGGCCTGTAGTTTTTCGAGATCGTTATGCGGCGAGCCTGTATGCAGATCCGCCAACACTGCGATGCGAAGGTCGCGGGCGGAGGCGGGCCATCCCGGCAGCGAGAGATCATATTCCCGGGTAGACAAAGAAGCCGGCTCCCACCAAAAACCCCAACCGGCCAGCGCAAGCAGGAGCCCTCCCAGGAGATACCCTGCGCCATGAGCCTTCGCCCACCTGATCCGCGTTGCCATCAAGACAGCGACCTCAATAGAAAATAACCATCGGGCCGTTCTTCCAACGACGGAGAGCCTTCAGAGGCGAGCCGCCACTTCGTAGAACCCTCTTCGCTGGAAGTTCAATGGAATGCAGAGATGATACTTGCGCGTGATGAGGCAACCTGATCTGACGGTGGAGAACGCGGCGTTACGCAAACAACTGCACGGCCGTCGAGTCGGCCAGGAGGTTCTCTCCTTCACGATCGATGAGGGCGAGAAACAGGGCGCTCAACTCTGGATCAAATTGTGTTCCGGCATTCCGTTCTATCTCCGCCCTTGCCTGCACTAGAGTGAGTGGCGCTTTATACGAGCACGGATGGGTCATGGCATCGAATGCATCCGCAAGGCTCACGATGCGCCCTGCCAAAGGTGTCTGAACATCCTTTATACGATGATATCCGGTGCCGTCCCATCGCTCATGATGCGTCAACGCAATCTCGCGCGCCATCATGAGGAGCGGTGACCGGCTATCGGCCAGAAGCTTCGACCCGATCTTGGTGTGCGTCTTCATCACTTCCCATTCAGCTGGGGTATAGACGCCTTCCTTCAAAATAAGGGCATCGAGCAGGCCGATCTTTCCCACATCATGGAGCGGAGCGGTCTTTTTAATCAGATCCACCTGTTCCGGCGGCAATCCCTTCAGTTCAGCCAGCAGCATGGCCACTCGCCCCACCCTCCAGGCATGGGCACCCTTCTCATCGTGGCGGTATTCCGAGGCCAGGACCAGTCGATTGAGCAGATCTAATTGTGTCTGCTCCACAACCTTGGTGCGCAACCGAACCTGAGCCTCCAGATGTTGGTTGTGCATGCGGACCTGTTGATGCAGCCGACGAGTCTCCAGTTGATTCTTAATTCGTAACACCACTTCAATCGCATCCACAGGCTTGTTGATGAAATCGTTCGCCCCCTCGGCCAGCGCCTTATGCTTGGTCGGCGCATCCAGCTCGCCCGTCACGATCAGAATCGGCACATAGTCCTCGGCGGGGATCACTTCCCTCAGCTGCCGCATCACTTCGAAACCGTCCATGTGGGGCATGCGCATATCGAGAGCGACGAGATCCGGCTTCACCTTCTTATACAGCTCCAGGGCCTGACGGGAATCATTCGTCATGGTCAAGTGACTGAATCCTGCCTGCCGCAGAAAGGCCTCCATCAATTTGGTGCAATGCGCTTCGTCGTCGATCAAAAGAAGCTTGATGGTGCCCAGATCAAGGTCCTGCATCACACTCGCATCGCTCCTTCTCTCACAGATTTGTACCATTGAGCCTACCACCCTCATGCCGCATCGCCAATTTCTTTTCGGCTCTCCGCAGGGAGGTGACCGGGAAACGTGAGGGACGACAACGTGCGCTGGAGGGCCGCCATGGTCAGCGGTTTGCACAACTCGGCATCGACGGCCGACGAAGCGGGTTCGTTTACTTCAATCTCGTCGCCGCCGGTCAGGAGTACCACTGGAGTCTCGGGCGACACCTGTTTGATCACCTCGGCCAATTGCCGCCCGGTCATGTTCGGCATGCCGTGATCGGTCACCACCAGGTGCACCCGCTCGGGGTTGAACCGCTTTACGGCTTCAGCCGCGCTGGGCACCACGTCCACCTGATGGCCAGCTACCCGCAGATACTCTCCGGTGACACGCCCAACCAACGGATCGTCGTCGACCACCAGGATCTGCAGCCGCACACCCGCCAGGCTATTGCTTTCTTGTTCAGCGCCCTCTGCTTGCTCGGCTTGAACCGGCAGGCGGATGCTGAACGTTGTCCCGACGCCGACGGCACTGGTGATATCGATGGTCCCCCGCAGTCGTTTGATGATCCCATACACCATCGCCAACCCGAGCCCGGAACCCTTTTCGCCCTTGGTTGAAAAGAATGGCTCGAGACAACGCTGGCGCACTTCTTCGGTCATCCCCGTGCCGGTATCGCTGGCTTCCAGGCGCACGTAGTCTCCGTCCGCCTTCGTCCGCAGCGTGATGGAGCCGCTCTTCGGCATGGCGTCGACGGCGTTGAAGACCAGATTGGTCAGCACTTCGCGCAACTCCGATTCGTGGCCGGCCACCGGCGGCACCGAATCCAATTCCGTCCTGATCTCGATGGCCACTCCGTTCGCCAAGGCTTGATCCTTCCATTTCGGCTGGCTCAGCTTCACACTCTGCTCGACCAGTCGATTCAGATCCACGATGCCGGCCAGGTCCGCATCCAGACGGGGACGATAAAACTCCCGCAGACGACTCACGACCTTGGCCGCGTCCTTGGCCGCCATATTGATGGTCTGCAGATACTCCTTCAGTTGTGCCGGGTCGGCGGACATCTGCGGAGCAATGAGCAACAGTTCGCTGAAGCCCATGATGGGCGACAGAGTATTGTTGAAATCGTGCGCGATGCCGCTCGCCATTTGACCCAGGGCGCGAAGCCGCTCCTGCTGCACCATTTGCTGTTGTGCTGTTTGAAGATCGCTCATGGCTTGTTCGAGCCTGGCGTGGCTCTCACGCAACTGAGTCTCCGCCCGCTTTCGCTCAGCCAGGTCGGAAGCATTACTCAACGCCACTGCCACCTGATCCGCCAATTGGCGTAATTGCGCCTCGTGCTCCACATCCATCTCCGGCGTACGGCAGTAACTCATAGCGATGGCGCCCAGTAGGTCGCGCGAACGAAACAGCGGCAGCACCATCAGAGAGACCACACCGGGCCCACACAGGGCGGCGAACGAACCGGCCCTATCCGCGTCGATCAGGGCGGTGCCGCCTTCATAGGAGGCAAGCATCCCGCGCACCTCCTCACTCACAGGCACACCGGTCATCGTCGTCTGCTGGTTCTTCGCGCCGGACCTGGCGTAGAGCCAGCCACGAGCCGGTTCGGCTGAATCCATCAGCAACACGGCAATCCCTTCGCAAGGCGACACCTCGCGCAACCGCGCCAATACCGTATCGACAATGCGACTGGGGTCCAGCACCGATAGCACCGAGCGGTCGATTTCATGGATGGTGGCCAACTGAGTGAACTGCTGATTCAATCGGCTCGCCATCGCGTTGAATGAGGCGGCCAACTCCTCGAACTCATCGCCACTCTGGACCTGCACCGGCTGTGAGAAGTTTCTCGTCGCGACGCGCCTCGTTCCCTCTCCGAGCTGCTCCAGAGGGACCATGGTCTTTCGAATTTGAGTCACGCTAAGGAGCGCCACGGCGAGCAGCGCGATCACGACGATCAGGATGAAACGATAGTGAAAACTCGCCAGCGGCGCCAACACCGAACTCCTGGGCTCGCTCAGCACCACCGTCCAGGGCGCGGTCAAGAATTGAAAGCGGAGTGGGATCGCCCATGAACCGGCCAGATATATGTCCTGTTCGTCTCGCCACTCAAAGAGCCCCGCCGTGCTACCGCCTTGCGCTGGCCACTGTTGGATCAACGCCGCCGATATGGCGTGACTGCAAAACAGGACGGTTCGCTGCTGTCCGAAGACACACATCGAGGTATCGGCGGGCAGGGTCATACTTCCACCCAAGTCCCATAAAAATTCGTGATTGAGTTCTGCCACCACTACGCGCCCGTCGACATCCGAGAGCCGGGAAAGAAAGAACCGGGAGTGGTCAGGCCCAGACGGCTCGACCATGAGCAACGTCTTGTTCTGACGGAGCAGGGCCCGCTGCGCCGGGGACAAGGCCGGAACCGTCCGCAACTCACCGAGAAACACGGAGGCCTCGCGCTCCTCGGACACAGAAGCCATTCCGACAAAGCCCGGATGTCTTGACAGCACCTGCGCCGGCACCTCCCCGGCCTGCCCGGCCAGTCCCGCTCGCCGTTGTGCGATGGTCGAGAGGAGTTCTGCCTCAAGCAGCAACAGACGTTGATACATCGACATGCCCATGGCTTTGCTTTCCTGCCGCACTCGACGCTCGGCCTGCTGCGTGAGCTGGCTGGTGACGTCGGTCAGCGACACCAGGCTCAACGCGCCGACGGGCAAGAGGGCACAGAGGATAAAAAGAAAAAACACGCGGCGGGCGACTCGACTGCGGAGGAAGGCGTATTCGATCTGCACAAGGCCTCGTCCTGCTAGAAGGCTGTGGAAAAACTCAATGGTGAGTCTCCGAACGAAGCGAGAACACTGCTGGCAGACGTTTTCCGCATCAGGCTAAAATTCCACGGCTAAACCGACAAAGCTGCCGTCGTTCGCGCGAATCACATCGTCATGGCTCTTCTTTGCCGTGAGCGGTTCCACGCTCTCACCATCCTTGCCCATGCTGTACAGATCGTAGTCGGAGTTGATGGGATGGAGGAAGCGATCCTTTCGCGGTTGGGACGGTCGGTGGCTGTTGACCGGTGCCGCAGCATAGGCACTAGCCGGCTCGAACCAGAAGCTGGTGGGCGATGCTCCATGGGAGGCCGGACTGAATGAGCCGCCTCCTCCTGCACCTGAGTGACTCGGTGTCGTGGTACGACTCGGAGCCGCGCTTCCTCCCGAACCGGATGGACTTGGTGCTGGTGTACTACTCGGACCTGCACCTCCGCTTGGACTGCTGCCGCCGGAACCGCCTGTGCCACCCGATCCCCCTCCACTACCCGAACCGGGCAGCGTCAGCGCCGCGATGTTCAGATAGGCATAAGGATTCCCCCAAGGGTCGACGATGTCGCCTGCCCCCGCCTCGGCCAGCGTGTCCGGGAAGACGTCATAGTCGACTTTGTACGAATCAATGGCGCGGGAAATGTAGCGAATCTCAGCGATACAGCGCGCGAGCCTGGCTTTGTCCAAATACCCGAGGTAGGTCGGCACGGCCAATCCGGCCAATGCGCCGACAATCACCATCACAATCGCCAGTTCAATAACGGTGAATCCCTGCTGGCGACGATGGAGGGAATCATAAACCATAACAATCCTAGAAACCTGAGGTGGTGGGCAACGGCGCGAGCTGAGGTTCAGCGCTCGGACTTCGTTTGGAAGGGTTCCATCGCCTGCGCCAGTTGTTCGACGGTCGCGCGCAATCGATCAGCCTCTTGCTCCACCTCGCGCATCGCACCACGGGCAGCCGCCGCCTTCAACCGTTCTATTTGCGGGGTCATGTCGGCATGATGCGCTTCAATCCGGGCGATCTTCTCTCGCAACGCGCTGACCATCTCCCCGAGACATTGCGCTTCGGCATGCAGATAGTCGCTTTTCCGAATCGACGTGCGGACGGTCAGATCCCCGCTCGCCACCGACTGGAAAATACGTCGGAAGCGATAGAGCGGACCTGCAATCCGGTGCGTGAAAAAGACCCCGTGCACGATCAGCAACAACGACACCCCCGCGACAGCCGGCCAAAACCGGCTATGCAACAATTCAAACTGATCGGCCACGCGCTGCGCCTCTGTCGAGGACAGCGGAAGGTGATCCAATTGCAACATGAGAGGAAAAAACAACGCGCCGGAGACCGCGGCGATCACCACCACCACATAGAGCAGGCTGAGGCCCAGGAACCGCGGCTGGACCGTATCCCACAAGAAATGCCGTCTGAATCGTGGCCGGCTCATGTCGTCGCCCTTTTCGTCCAGATCAAATGGTCTTGGTTCTTGAAGGTGATCCGACCGCCCCCGGCCGACTCATAAAAGAAGGCCAGCTGGAATTTAGCCTGCTCGGCATCCTGGTACGACACGACGAACAGCGCCCTGTCGCCCTCTCGGCTTTCATCGACCTTCGTAATCACATAGCCGTCCACCGCCAGCGCGCTTGTTCCGAACCCGATCCGGGCTTGATCAATGAACAGATGTTGATCGGTATAGCCATCGGTCCGCGTCTCCCACACCCCGACGAGATACGACGGAGCATGATCAGGTTCCGGGGCACAGGCCGACCAGAACCACAGCACCGATAGACAGCCAACCACTTTCATCGACCACACGGCATACCTCATCACCATGATGTTCAGGACTCACCGGGCAACACGAGATAAGTATGTCGCAGTTATTGAGAAATTCAATGTCTTTGAGAATCTTGACAGATAGGACTGAGCGGCCGGCGGGAATCATGGAGCCGACGACGGCCATCCCCAGCGGAGTCGCTGCGATTGCGAAACGACTACTCGGTTTGGATCGGGATGTAGAGGAGACTGCCCTGCCTGTTGATGAGGAGGAGCGCGAGGTCCGTGGAGCGGAGGGGCTCGGCGAGCCGTTGAAATGTGCTGAAGTTGGGGATGGGTTGTCGATTGAGTTCCAGGAGCAGATCGCCGGGCTGAAGCCCCGACACTTCCGCCAGACTCCCGTCCTCGATATCCGTCACGACGAGACCGGTGTTCGCAGGGAGATCCATCTGCCGCGCCAGCGCGGGAGTTATTTCATCGACGATCACACCGGACAGCGGATGCGCCGTGGGACCTGACGTCTCAGCAGTCTGCGCTTTCCGTTGCCGTTCACGCGGCGCTTCCTGCACCGTCAATTCCGCCTGCATCAAGCGGGCATCCCGCAGGAGTTCGATCCGGTGCTTGCTGCCGATAGCGGCCGCCGCCATAAGATTGCGCAGATGGCCGCTGTCCATGACATCGCGCCCATCGAACCGCACCACCACATCGCCGCGCTTCAACCCCGCCCGCTCGGCTGAACCCTTGGCCTGCAGGTCTGTGATGATCGATCCCTTCACGTCCGGCAGGTGAAAAATCTTGGCCAGCAACGGCGTGACATCCTGGGTGGAGGCGCCCAGAAACCCGCGCACCACACGGCCTGTCTTGATGAGGCTCTGCATGGCCGTCCTGGCCATGTTGCTGGGAATGGCGAAACCGACGCCGACGCTCCCACCGGTGGGGCTGGCGATCGCCGTATTGATCCCGACCAACTCTCCATTCGTGTTCACTAACGCGCCGCCCGAATTTCCGGGATTGATCGGCGCATCGGTCTGAATGAAATCTTCCACATCGGCGACCCCCACATCTGCCCGCCCGACCGCGCTGACGATGCCGAAGGTCACCGTGCGACTCAAGCCGAGGGGATTCCCGATGGCCAGAACAAAATCACCGACCGCGAGCGCGCTGGAATCGCCCCAGGCTGCGGTGGGAAGGCCGCTAGCATTGATTTTCACGACGGCGACATCCGTCTTCGGATCGGTCGCCACCACCCGGCCTTTGAACTGCCGCCGATCGGCCAGAATCACTTCAACATCCACCGCATCGGCCACCACATGATTGTTGGTGATGATGTAGCCGTCCGACGACACGATCACGCCTGATCCCTGTCCGTATTGGCGGCGCGGCGGGACATCCTTAAACATGCCAAAGGGCAGGCCTTCATCGCTGAACGCCTGATCGTGCACCATGACGGTGGAGGCAATACTGACGACGGCCGGAAGGACCTTAGCGGCAGTGGCTCGCACCTGGGCCTGCAAATCGCCGGTCGTGCTCACCTTCGACACACGGGGCACCAGGACGTCAAACGCCGAGGCAGCCCCCTCCGACCAGCAGCCCAGAAGGGCGCCCACGATCCCCAGAGCCACCAGGCCCGCTTGTGATCCACGTAACGACATGGTGTGAAATATCCTCAAAAACGGCAGGCCCAGCCTATCATGCGACGGGGTCATGCACACGCAGAACTCATAAATCGGCATGCCGGAGACGTAACGCGTTCGAGATCACCGACAGTGAACTACAGGTCATGGCCGCACTGGCGATCATCGGGCTCAGCAGGAGACCGAACACCGGATAAAAGAGCCCGGCGGCCACAGGCACACCGATACTATTGTACACAAAGGCGAAGAAGAGATTCTGACGGATGTTGCGCATCGTCGCTTTGCTCAAGCGGTAGGCCCGGACGATCCCCCGTAGATCCCCTTTCACGAGGGTGACCCCGGCATTCTCCATGGCCACATCGGTGCCGGTTCCCATAGCTATCCCGACGTCCGCCTGTGCAAGAGCGGGCGCGTCGTTGATGCCGTCTCCGGCCATTGCCACCACCTGGCCCTGCCGTTGAAACTCCTGCACGATCCGGCTCTTTTCTTCCGGCTTGACGCCGGCCCGCACCTCATCCAATCTCAGTTCCTTAGCCACCGCCTGTGCCGTCACCGCATGGTCCCCGGTCACCATGACCAGGCGAATGCCTTCCTGTCTCAACAGGCGAAGGGCCTCGGGCGTGGAACTCTTGATCGGGTCGGCCACACCCAGCAGTCCGATCGCGTGGCCATCCACGGCAACCAACATCACGGTTTGCCCTGTCTGCCGCATCAACTCGGCATTCGCGTCCAAGGCGGCCAGCGGGCCCTCATCGGCGACCTTCAACTCCCGCAACCAGTCAATGGTCCCCACCGCAACCTTCTTGGTTGCGACGGTCGCCATGACACCCTTCCCCGCCTTCGAGGTGAACCCAGCCACCGGCTCCAACACCAAACCTCGGGCTTCGGCCCCGCCGACAATCGCACTGGCCACCGGATGTTCACTACCCCGTTCGACCGACGCGGCCAATCGCAACAGATCGGTCTCCGACCAGGGGGCCATCGCACTGACCACCCGCAACTTCGGCTTGCCCTCCGTCAACGTGCCGGTCTTGTCGAACACCAGCGTCGTGATTTTTTCGACCGTTTCCAGCGCCTCGGCCTTCTTGAACAACACCCCGGCCGACGCTCCCCGCCCGGTTCCCACCATGATGGACATGGGCGTGGCCAATCCAAGCGCACAAGGGCAGGCGATGATCAGCACTGCCACGGCATTCAACAGAGCATGGGCAAGACGCGGCTCCGGTCCCAGCCATGCCCACAACACACCGGTCATGATCGCAACGCCGACGACGATTGGGACAAAATATCCGGCTACCACATCGGCTGTACGCTGGATGGGTGCACGACTACGTTGTGCCTCGGCCACCATCCGGACGATGTGGGACAACAGCGTATCCGCTCCTACACGATCCGCTCGCATCGCGACGCCGCCCGATCCATTGATTGTGCCGCCGGTGACCCGTTCCCCGGCAAACTTTTCTACAGGGATGGGTTCGCCGGTAATCATGGATTCGTCAATCGACGTCGAGCCTTCAAGAATGACTCCGTCCACCGGCACCCGCTCGCCTGGACGCACTCGCAGCCGGTCGCCGACCTGGACCTCTTCCAGCGGCACATCTTCTTCACGGCCATTATCGAGCAACCGGCGGGCCGTCTTCGGCGCCAAGCCGAGCAGCGCCCTGATCGCCCCGGTCGTACGGCTCCTGGCTCGCAGTTCCAACACTTGGCCCAAGAGGACCAAGACCGTGATCACCGCCGCCGCCTCGAAATACACCGGGACCGCCCCGCTCTCGAGATGAAATGATTGCGGGATCCACGACGGTAGTAATGTCGCCATCACGCTATAGAGATAGGCTGTGCCGGTGCCGATCGCGATCAGGGTGAACATGTTCGGACTGCGGTGAACGATCGACGCCCAGCCGCGCTGAAAAAACGGCCATCCGGCCCAGAGCACCACCGGCGTGCTGAGCGCAAACTGTATCCAGGCTGATTGGGTGTCCGACAGAAGATGCTGCATTGGATGGCCGGGAATCATATGCGACATTGCCAGCAGGAACACGACCGCCGCCGGGACCAGCCCCACCCAGAACCGCCGCGCCATGTCGACCAACTCCGGATTTAGCTCCTCCTCCACGGTGACCGTCCGTGGTTCCAGCGCCATCCCGCATTTCGGGCAAGATCCCGGCTCCCCTTGCACAATTTCCGAATGCATCGGGCAGACGTATTCCGTCTTGGTCGGGAGGGGCTGCACGGAATCCGGCTCCAACGCCATGCCGCATTTCGGACAAGGGACCGGCTTCTCCTCCAACACTTCGGGGCACATGGGGCAGACATACTTGGTTCCAGGAGGAACCGAGGGTGCCGGCATCGCGTCTTTGGCAGCCCCCGGCGACAAATAGCGTGGCGGATCAGCCCGAAACTTCGTGAGACAGCCCTGACAGCAGAAGAAATAATTCGTACCTTGATACGCGAAGGATCCGGATGCTGTCTTGGGGTCGACCATCATCCCACAGACGGGATCGATCACGGTCGCAGCCGTCTGACCGGAGGATGAGCCCCCCAACATAGGCAGGGTCTTTTCTCCGAACTGACGCAGGGGTATCGATGGCGTGGCCGCAACAGGAGAGAGGTACCGGGTCGGATCGGCGCGAAATTTGGCCAGGCAGCCCTGGCAGCAGAAATAGTAGGTGTGCTGCTCATGGCTGTGCGACCCGGCCGCCGTGGCAGGCTGAACCGTCATTCCACAGACCGGATCCCGTTCGCCGCCAGTGGCCGGCTGTTCCGGCATCGACTGCATCATCGGAAGCGAGCGGCGGCCTGTCTTCCGAACACCGGCCCCGACTGACACGTCCTTCGTGACGTAGTGAGCCGGCGCCGCGCGGAACCGGTCGAGGCAATGGAGACTGCAGAAAGAGTAGGTCTCCCCCTCGTGCTCCGCATGCCCCGCAGCCGTTTCCGGCTCCACCGTCATGCCGCAGACTGGATCAACAGCCATTCATCACCATGAGCGACGTGCTCCGATCATTTTTTCGTACTGTCACCGTCCAGAATGCTTTGGATGATCAGCTTCAAATTTTCCGGGTCAATTTGCTCGACCTTGATGTTGCCGTCGAGCAACACGGTCGGGGTCTGTTGGATCTTGATGCGATCACCCCATTTCCGCCCGTCCTCGAACGCCTTCGCCGGTTTCGCGCTGGCCAGACCTTCTTCGAACGCCACCGGATTCAGGCCGACCTCGCGAATCAAGACTTCGCGAATCGCCTTGTCGATAATGCCGACCTTGTCTTTGTGGATGGTCCGGAAGAGCGCCCGCTTCATCTCATTGCCCTTGCCCATGCTCTTGGCCTGCTCATACATAT
>CAZKVY010000010.1:0-82016 GCA_964556305.1 uncultured Nitrospira sp.
CGAGCCTTCCTAGAGATTCCGGTGGTACGCCCATACCTTTGACTCAAGCCTGCTCTGACTTATCGATGGCCTTGGCCTGGGGTTTCGGAATTTTCGAAAGACTTGCGGTTGGGTCCGGGGTTCGGTTCTGCCCATAATCCACGCTTCGCTAGCCGCTACAACGTTAGGTAGTACTCGGTATCCATCCATTTCGTGCGAGCTTCATCCAATGCGTTCAAATAGGTTTGCGTCGCTTCGTAGCTCTCGATATCCTCAGGAAACGAAACCGCTCGGTATGCGTGTAGCTGTCCACCAAGAGCATTCACCGCCTCCAAGACATTGTCGATCTTGGGACCCTCCGAAGTGACCTCCGCTAGCGCCGAACCACACCGGCTTAATAGGTACTTGTTCTGGTCTACCAGTATCTGGGCATCGTGTAATGCCTCGTAGGCAACCCGGAGTCTTGAGAGAACACGGCGCTCCAGTGAATCCACCTGCTTGTAGTCTGCGGTGCTAGGTATCGGCATGGTTCCCTCCATCGGTTTGAATGTTGGTACCGTTGCCTTCTACCGGCCATGTTAGCGCATCCCGATGGCACCCACTCACAAGCATTCGCCGGGGCGGGCCACTCGGATGTAGGTGAATGATGGGACCTACAGAAGTGACCTATAGATCACGCCTTCATACAAGTTGGTGAATTCTTAGAAAAGATGTGGTTGGCTGTCCCAAAGGATCGGAGCCCTGACGAAAGGAGCGGACTGCAAAATCGGGGCGAGTAACATCTAATCGACCTCTTGGTTCTATTCCACCCTCATGCCTCGCAACCGATCAACCAGGGCCTGAATTGTGAGTGGCGCGTTCCCTTCGGCGCGGTTATTGACCAACACATACGCCTGGATCTTCTGGACAAAAGCCTGCCTCACCAAATCCACCGTCTGTGCTCGCATCTCCGGTAACTCGCCTACGATCTTGTCATAGCGTGCCGCCCGTTTCTTCGCCGCCTCATAGGTCATCTTGAGAGGCGTCAGGAGCCGTAGGACGGTGAACTCCTCGGTAAAAGCTCCCATGCGTCGATGTTGCTCTGACAGAGGGGGCATGTAGCACCAATGGTTGTAGACATGGGCGATACCGTGACGACTGAGCACTTCGTGGTAGCGACAAGTGATGACGTTACTGACGCAGATTGTTTCCGCTTCGTTCGTTGTGATCGATGGCTAGGGACACGCGCCGAAGCAATTCTTTAGCTTCGGTTGATTTAATATTCACCGCATCGATCAGCTGCATCACATGGTCGATGAGGATTTGTTCTTCCTTCGTGTTGGCTGGTAGTCCAGGAACGATTACCTTACCATTCAATTCAGCATGGCGGTTTCAAAAACTCAGACACCATGTCGTGAACCTCTTGTTTCGTACAAATACCCTTTCGTTCAAGGATTTCCACGATCGCCTCCATGACCCACATGTTAGCGAGGACGCCTTCTTCTGTCGTAAAGGTGTCTCTGGGGTTCAACCGGGCAGCCATGATTCGGCCTCTGGTGTCTAGCCCTTGCGGCGAAGCAGTAGCATCGAGATAAAGTCATTGTATGATAATGGCTGTCCGGCCCTATCTTAGTGCCTCTCAAACAAAACAGGAAGCTACTGCTTATCCTACCGATGAGACGTTTCCCCCAGTGCTGCTGGCAAAGAGTGCGTCTTTGCTAACTCCCCCAAACAAGTCGATATACAATACATCTCGAATTTGTATGATAAGAAGGAGGCCACAGCTTTGTCTAACCCAGCTTGGAAAACTGACGGTAAGCCCCTCCGGTCTACATTGAGAACACCACCGCTCCGCCTACCAGGTCAATCGGTGGATGAGCGAATCAGCGTATGCTACGAAAAAATGGACGCCATCTTGATAGCTCCCTTTTGCTTCGTCGTGGTCGCCCTCTACGGATGGATCCAGTGGTGGATGGGACACATTTTTAACCCGTTCATTCTTACAACTATTGCGATCATTACGATCCTGTATGCGTGGAACAAGATCGTACCCATTAGACACGTGGTCAAGAATCTTAAACTAGGTCGAGACGGTGAACGTTTTGTGGGGCAGATGCTTGAACAGCTCCGGGGCAAAGGTTATCGGGTGTTCCATGACATACCTGGTCCATCGTTTAATATTGACCATGCCATCGTGGGGCCTGCCGGGATCTTCACCATCGAAACCAAAATGAGAACCAAACCACTACGTGGCGCAGGAAAGATCTTTTATGACGGGAATACCTTAAGGTTAGAAGGCAACCGGCCTGTTGACGAACCCCTGCATCAAGTTCGGGCACAAGCGCACTGGCTGGCTGCCCTGCTGAATGATGGTCGCGCCTCAAAACACAAGGTCCGACCAATTCTTGTATTTCCTGAATGGTATGTAGAGCGAACCGGGCGTCGAGACAAGGATGACATATGGGTACTCAATCCGAAAGCACTCGACACATTCCTAGACCACGAACCGCCTGTTCTCTCCTCAGTTTCTATTGATTCAGCGTCGCAAGCGCTTACCCAGTACTGCCACCAGTCAGTGAGGGAGACAGCTTGACGGTCAACCCTCGGCAAACATACTCTGCCAATCTATTACATCCACCATTCTAGACCTCACGTTCAGCAACGGTTCTTTGAGGTCGTCTGTATTGGTTGTGAACCGTCTTAGAACCTGGCCAGCGTCAGCCTTGATTGCGGGTAAAATGGACTAAAATCTCTCGGCTGAGGAGCCAGCTGCGCTTCTAGCCAATCAATAAGATCGATGCATGAGGGAGATAGTGCGTTATGGCCAAATGATGCATCCTGCTGGAAACTGTTATCGCGAGCGATAAGAGTTTGTTGGCAGAAAAGTTACAGCGCCGACAGCTTCTTCTCGCTGTCGTGTGCAGCCTGCGGCGCCAACGCTTTCAAATCCTGTCCGATCCCCCGCAGCTGATGCTTCAGAAACGTGTTTAGAAAGTCAATTAGATCATAAGATTCATCGGGAGACGTTACTGAAGTAGCCCGTTACGGTTTTGAGCCTTGACGGTTTTAATGGCTTGTCCGATCGTGTATTTGATCCCGATGACGATGGACAACCGGCGGACCCCTGTCAATCCTGTATACAACAGATTGCGTTCCAACATGATGTAATGCTGATTCGAACAATCCATGATCGTGACGAATGCCCACGCGATTCGCCGCGGCCAGCCCATGACGCTCTTGCCTCTTGATACGGATACGAACGCGGACTGTCGATTTATTGATATCGAAACGCCTGAGCAGGCCCAGGATCACCTTCGCACCTCTTTACGGAATTCCTTCCGAGCATGGCTTTAGGCCGGATCAGGATGTCCAACTCTTAACTGTTATCATTAATGTAGTATCTACGCTGTGTCTACTTCTCCCAAAGGATAGCACCATGAAAACAACGGTTGCGAAATGGGGTAACAGTATCGCTATTCGACTCCCGAAGCCTATTGTTGATCAAGCAGGACTTATAGAGAAAGACGACATCGACATTGAGGTTTTGAAGGGAACCATCGTTCTTACTCCGCGAACTCGCCGAGCCTACCGCCTCGATGATTTACTCAAAGAAATCACTCCACAAAACATTCATCCGGAAGTTGATTTTGGCGAACCGATTGGGCGCGAGGCTTTGTGATGACTCGCACCTTGCACCAAAGATCGTGGTGAATTGACCGAAGAACCCCATCGGTCCTGCATCTATTCCATTAATCAGCATGGGCGTCACGGGTGGCGAGTGGCACTCCAACGTCAACACCGGATCTACACCAGGAAATTTTCAGATGCGCGATATGGCGGGATGGCCCAGGCCTTGGAGGCCGCACAGACATATCGAGATGAGATTTTCGCGGAACCTCCAGGCATGACCCGTCGCGCACAGTATGCGATCCTCAAGAAGAACAACCGGACCGGGGTGTCCGGGGTGACGCGGAGTGTCGTAATGGATCGTCGTCTCGAAGCGCTCGCCCCCCCCTCGTGTACTGGGTTGCGCGATGGCCTGGGGAGAATGGGACAGCCACGCAGCGGCGGTTCTCGGCCAAACGATTCGGCGAATGGGGCGCATTTCTAAAGGCCGTCAAGCAGACAGCACGGGCTGACCTGCCTAGAGGAATTACCACAACCTATCACCCCATCCATCACTAACGCGCAAGTGGCGCCGTGCCGCTCGACTCCCGTTGGTCTTACAAATCGTGGCAGCTCGACGCACGGTGCCCGAGGTCTGGTCCTCGCATCTCAGACCTTTTCTCACTGCGAAGCGGGCCTGATGCGCACATCCGTGTAGAGAACGCGCTCATTGAGCTACACGAAATCCTACCTTGTTCGTCGTCTCCGTTCCCCCTCAACGCGGAATGGTCATGGTAGCGGCTTCACTTTATCGTGCCTCCAGTCTCGGAGGCGAGTCTGATGTCCCTTACGCGGCGAGTTCTTGGAAGCATTATTGTGCTCACCCTGGTGTGGTCGATGCCGGTGGTGTACGCGCAGGATACCCCCACTGAACCGCAGATCGATCCCTACATCGCACTGTTTGGCGGGATCGCCATGCCACTCAACACGGATCGACGAGTTGATGACAATACCCTGAACAATCATTTCACGGTGCTCGATGGTGCCTATGGCAGTTCAAAGACCCTGGGCGGAAAGATCGGGATGTGGTTTCCCGGCACGCGTCGCTTCTCCGCCGTGGATCTTGGGGTCGAGCTGGACGTGACCAATTACCAGCCCGACGTCCAGGCCGGGACGAGACGGGCTACGGGCACGGCCAATGGCGTTCCGGTTGTCAGCTCCACACGCGGTGCGAAAACCGATGTGAATTCCACCATCTTAGCGGTCAATGGTTTAGTGCGCCTCCCGATGTCTGTGTCATCCGAGTTTCCGCACGGACGGCTCTACCCCAATCTCGGCGGCGGCATTGGAATGCAGAACTCCAGTTATGGCTCCGATGGGAGGGCTCCACATGATCTGGCCCTTCAGGCACTGGCTGGGCTTCACCTGTTGCTCACGAGGCGAGTGGCACTGTTTGCGGAATACAAGTTCACTCATGCGCAGCAGACTTTCACGTTTGGATCTCAGGACCAGACCATCAATTTCAACGTTAGTCATCTCGTGGCTGGCCTTACGGTTCACTTAGGTAAGTAAGAGGGTAACGACCCGGTCTCGGGCACTGCATTGGCGGAGGGTCTGGATCCGGGCGCATCTCAATTGACGCATGCATCTCAACCGGTGCTGTTCATCGTCGGTTGATTCCTCGCGTCTCGCTTCATACAAGAAGGATGGTGCACATGCCGTTTGTACTTCTAGCCATTGTAATCACACTTCTCTACAGTGGCGTCGCGGAAGCCTCCGATCAAGCAGAACCGAAGGGAGTCCGTGGATTTGTCGGCATCTATGGAGGTGTCGCGTTTCCCCAATCGCTCAGCAACGTGACTGAACCGTCCGGGTTTGCGACGGTCCATTACAGCGACCTCAAACTTCAAACCGGCCCCATGGTCGGAATGAAGCTCGGATTTTGGGGATCAGAGCGCGATACTATCGCTCGATGGTTCGGCGTTGAGCTCGACGGCTCCTATACGCAAACCAAAATCAAGGAGCAGCCCGCAACGGTTTCGGTGGGCGCCTTCAGGCTGAGCGGGCTCGTTGATGAAACCCGCGTCAAGCTCATGACTGGTGCCGTCCATTTCTTGGTACGCTTTCCCCAGGGGCCTATCCAACCTTACGTCGGCGCAGGACCGGCATTGGTGTATGCACGAGTCTCCGACTCCTCTTCCTTTAGCGCCGCCAACTCAACGACCCTTGGGCTATCGGCTGTAGGAGGCGTTCGGGTTGCCTTCACGGACAATTTCGGGGCCTTCCTCGAATATAAACACATTCGATCAGAACTGGACTTCGACCCCGGTACCGCCGACTTAGTCGTACATGCCGGCGTCGGTGGCATTCACTTCATGTTTTAACGTAAACCCCGAGCCTTCGAGAGAACCTGGACACACTGAGGGAATGGTCATGGAGCTGCTGTAGCCTGTGGAAGGAGTGATCCGAGGAGACGTGATGCAACCAGTTACTGTGAAACTCATGTCCGGTGCCGCTATGGCATTTGCCATGTTTGTCCTGTCTGCGTGTGCGATGCAGGTCCAGAAGTATCCCGATGCGACAGTGGTCCGTCTGCCAGCGAAATCGAGGCCGGTGCTTGTCAAAAAGATTGTGAGTCAACTTGGCCGAGGGCAAGAGATCGGAAGCGTTCATATAGGGGGACTCTGCCTGCGGAACGGCACGCTTCGTTGGAACACCGGTGGACACGTCCCGCTGTTAAATGAGGAATTGGCGAATCATCTCAATACCGAACTCGACGCGGCAGGCTATGACGTGGTCCGGCCATCTGAATCCTTATTTGAAGCTCCCAGCGACGGGAATGCGGAATTCATGCTTGGTGGAGTTGTGAAAAGCTTAGCCTCCAGTCGCTGTTATCCCTTCGCGGGGTTCGGCAATTATGGAACAAGTTCGGGGGAGGCGTCCGTTGAAGTCGAGTGGCAGCTGTATGAGAAGCGGACACGCTCCATTGTCTACACAGCGACCACCGGCGGCACGGGGAAAGCCGACACTGGTCCCAATGGAGCGGAGGACGCGTTCTATCGAGCCGTGACCGCCGCGCTGAGAAATCTGCTTATTGATCAGCAGTTTGCTGGGAGGTTGGTGCGAGCCGAGATACAATCCTCGATGTGAAGGAGCCCTCCAGGTGCTTCGCCAATCGTGTCGCACACGTATTGACGAGCATTCCAGCCAGCTACTGAGTTTTTCAATGCGATAGCTGCGGCATCTGTCTGGGGAAGTAAGGCGGTCAGTCGTGTACGTCTACTTTGGGTCGGACGCAGCCGTTCGGAACAGTAGGGCAGCTGGTTTGCGGCGTTTTGAGTGGCTGTTTTGGTGTAGATCGGTGGCCGGATTCCCATCGTCGTTACTTGCATCGATCCCCCGTCTTGTTCAGGTTACGTGTTGCCCCGAAACATTACGTTGAGCCCTTCTGAGCCCTGAGGAAAGGGTTCCATTCCATTAGGATAAGGGCAGGACAGACAGCATCACCCAATCAGAGACCGTACATTCCAAGAATTCACGCGCGAATACACAGTGTCAGGGCCCCTTGTCATGTGCATAGCATCAACAATTCGTGAACGAATTTGATGTCATCGGCCTGGCATAGTCATCGACGTCATGGCATAAAAGGTGGCATGTTTCTGTGGGCAGATCTGGGACGCCTCCATACACCACGAATGGACCAACCTTTCGGCAGACACAGGCCTGTGCCGAGGGCTAAAACACTCTCGTGACGAGTGCATGACGGACAAGCTGTTGTCTGCAAGACAGAGGGTCTCAACACCGTACCGGCGTCAGCATTTTTCGTCATCCCTCTTACAAGACCACGACTACGGGGTAGACACCGTGGCGTACGTCGGCTACCATTTTGGCGATGACCTTTCCTTCCGACAGTAGCCCTCAATTCCCGGAAGATCGGGCCTCCCGGATGGCGAGTCTTCGGGCGAGAGCCGAGGATGTGTTCGGAGACCCTGAACTGGCCTGGAAGTGGCTGAACCGGTCCACCGAGCGTTAGCCCACAAGACCCCGCTAGAATTGATGGATACGGATGCCGGCTTCCAATCAGTCGTGACCATCCTGGGACGACTGGAACACGGAATCTATAGCTAGCTCCTATTCGTCTGCTGGCCCCTCGCGTTTTCCTCTCTGAGGCCGATCCGATTCGACCTTGTTTGTGCCCTCAAATAGAGCCCAACCGGCCCCTTGCCGCTAAGGGCAAACGGTTTGTCCGCGCGTACACCCTTCTCACCTATAGATCTGAACATGCCATGACAGAGGCGTGGAAGCAGATGGTTCGCGCATGCCGTCCACTGCCGAGGTCAAGCGAGAAGCGGTCCTACTGTTAGCACGCGGCAGTCATTCTCCATCCGAATTCGCCCGCGACGGGCCTCATCCGCAGCCGACTCTGCACTGACGCGTTTTCTCCGTTGATCGTTCCGCTGCTCACGCGTTCCACGAACCTCTCCGCTTTCTGCACGACCCCCGACATGAAGCCGGTGCACGGTGAAGACGAGCCAGCTCTTCAAGCCTGAGGAAACGGTCGGGCTGAATCGGCACTGGCTGCGCGCGTGACCGACCCACGGCGCGACGGCATTCACCACAGACGAGGTTTCCGATGAACAACACGCACATTCACTTTCACTACTTGCAACAGAAACTCCAGGAATGGAAGGCCAATGACCTGTTGTTTCCCCCACTCCAGCTGAGTTGGATGCGCTTTCAGGAGGTCGCCACACGGGACATCCTGCCGGTGCTTCACGAGGCGCGCGCCATCTTGGAGGCCGAGGGGCTGGACGTCTCCATCACCGATCTGGACGAGGAGACGCGATCGTTGGGGTTGTACGTGAAGGACGTCGGCCTGTTTTTTACGGCTGGTGACGACGCGAGGACAATCCATCTCACGGCTCGCCGCCTGAGCGCAGAGGAGCGGGGCTACGAAAGCCGCCTCCGCTACGAGGGCGCGAACGGGGACGCGCTCCGTCGACTGGTAGAGGAGACGCTCCTTCGGCTGCTCGGCCCTCGCCGGGCAACCCAGTGAATCACTGAGTGATCACGGTGGCGCGGCGTGCCTCAGGCAGTCGCGCCCCCATTCAGCGTCAGACTCAACACGCAGGTGAACACAGGAGGATAACCGTGCGAGAAGACAGCCCCACATTGTGGAATTTGAGAATGGCCATACGCGAAGGGCAAGATGCAGGAGACTTACCCTGTGAATCTATGCCAGGTCGTCGGTTTCAGGTCATGGCCAACGAGATCGCGGCGCCGATCTTGAGCAGCATGGTCAAACCAACGAACCAAAGGCTACACAAGCCAGGGCAGTTCCCAACACGGGCGTGGATTGCGATTCACCGATACGACTGGTACACCCTTTGATCAGCGTTCACTCCCCTTAGGCTTCGTCTTCTGGCCCTCTACCTCCCAGCCGCGAAACGGGATCTCATGATGCCGAGCCTGAGCGACACGGTGACGTCGGCATACCTCCGGACTGGCGGATTCAAGTGGTCGTCGCAACATAGGCTTTGTTGGCCTATCGGGGCAACTGGTCAAGTGCCTCTGCAGGCGTTTTCCAATCAAGCGTTTTCCGGGGCCTGGCGTTGAGGGCGGCCGCCACGGCCGCAACCTCCTCGGCGCTGTGCACGCTGAGATCGGTGCCTTTCGGGAAGTACTGGCGCAGCAACCCATTGGTGTTTTCGTTGGTGCCGCGTTGCCAGGGGCTGTGAGGATCGCAGAAGTAGACCTGCACGCCTGCGTCGATCTTCAGGCGTGCGTGCTGGGCCATCTCAGCCCCTTGATCCCACGTCAGCGACCGGCGGAGCTGCTGAGGCAAGGTGATGATCGTGCGCGTGATGGCGTCACGCACGGCCTCGGCACCGTGTCCGGCGAGCGCGGGGCCGTTCTTCACGCGAGCCTCATGGCCATGGCCCGTCATGCGAGGCAGGTGCAGCAGCAGGGTGAAGCGCGTTGTGCGCTCCACCAAGGTGCCGATCGCGGAGCTGCCAAGACCCAGAATGAGGTCCCCCTCCCAGTGGCCCGGCATGGCGCGATCGGCGGCCTCCGCCGGACGTTGACTGATCATGATCTCGGGCGAGATGAAGGCCTTGCCTCGCTTGTGCATGCGCGCCCTCGGCATCCGCAATGCCCGCCCGGTGCGCAAACAGGCCGCCAGCTCGCGGCGCAGCGCACCTCGAGCGTGAACGAACAGCGCTTGATAGATGGCTTCATGGCTGATGCGCATGGTCTCATCTTCCGGGAAGTCGACCGGCAGGCGACGGGCGATCTGCTCCGGGCTCCATGCGTTTGCCCACCGCCTATCCTGCCGGGGTCCATGCCGACGGCCTTTCCAGCACACGGCCGGACCGGGAACAGGAGCACCGTTCGGAGCGACGACGACGCCAGCCAGTCGTTCTTCCACATACGCCCGCAATGGCCCGTTTTGCGCAAGCTTCGCCGGCTTGGGACGGCGAGCGGCTCGCTCGGCATGCCATTGCGCTGTCGTCGCACGATATTCCAGACTGCCGCTTCGGGTGGCGGCGTTGCGCCGCAACTCCCGGGAGATCGTCGATGCTGCCCGCCCGAGTCGGCGAGCGACCTCCTGCATAGAGGAACCTTGCACGCGAAGGAGCGCGATCTCCTCTCGCTCTGCAAACGAGAGATACCGGCCGGAGAGCGGCCTCGCCGAGCATCCAAACATCGCTGGTGGCATGCCGCCTGCCTTCCGGAACCATCTTGTTCCTACCGGCGGCGACACACCGGCCTCGATTGCGGCATCCTCACTGGCCATGCCTGCCGCGATCGCTGCCCAGAACCGTCGCCGTTCCTCTCCTCCTGCCACTGACGGTCGACCTGGTGACAGCAAGGGGGGCCGCCCAGACCGATCCGAACGCCGCTTTCGAATGTTCATCGCAACCTCCTTCGTTAAGATGTTGCGACGACCACTTGAATCCGCCACTGTCCTCAGAACCCTGCGGCAACAGAAACATGCTCAGCTTCCCGGATAGAGGCATCACGACGAAAGCGAGGGCATCTGGATGAGGATCCCCCTGTTTCGTTCGAAAGCCGACAGGATAAACGCCATCCCTCGACCCTGTGAGGACGTTTGCGTGATCCGGCTCACCTAGCAAACATCGGCGTGCCGCCTCCCCGCTTGACCCCACGCCCCCCACTTTTCCGAAAAGGGTGCGTGAGTCACGCTCCACCTGGATCACACGGTTTCCCGATCCTCGAAACCGCCAATCCTGAGTCTGGCGGGAGCGCTCTGCTTCAGTCGCCCCCCTGCTGAAGATATCCTCCCAACATGCCTTGACCGACCACGTGGTGTGACTGACCTTCACACGTCTCACCCATTGATCTGTTTAGGAGACATGTGTGGGGGTCGCGTGAGCGCGAGAAACGAACGTGAACGACGATCGCACTGACGGACCCTAGCCAGTGCCCTAACCAGGAGGATGGCCCCTGCAGTTCTAATTGACGCCGACCCTCAATCCAATTGACCTCGAACATGGAGCCACCAGACTCTCTTTCTTTTCCTCTACCGCATAAGCCTAACATCCTCGTTGATTGGGCCATCTCCTCCTCCACTAAACACCTGTTTTCGCCTCAACGCTTCTCTTAAAACCTGTGCAAGATCAAGACGAGCCATCCGCCAAAAATCTTCCTGAAGCAAATGGACGGAACAACCACTGGACTACGCACGCGCCAGACTCAGGGCACCAAAGAAAACACAGAGGAGGATTACGATGACGAACAACAGCGAGGAATTATGGGGATTGAGAGTAGCCTTGCGCGAAAGTCAGGATTCTGGGCTGTTGCCCTGTGAAACAGAGGCAGGTCGTCGATTTCAGATGATGGTCGGAGAACTCGCGACACCGGTGTTACGAGAGCTGGTTATGCTCCTATGCAGGGAAGGCCTCACCACGCCTCTCATCATGGGAATGGACGAAGCGGTTCCCTACGTGGGAATCCAATGGGACATGCCGGAAACAACCCTCTGGATATTTCCATCGACGACGAGTCCTGAGGGGTTCAGCAAGGTTCAGGGGTGGGCTCTCCCCGGAGTACTCCAGCCTTCGCAGGTTCGACTACAGGATATCGACTCCGTCCATCTTGGAATCCGTAATACTCGAACACCTACGTCTGGTCTGGTGTCCTCCATGACCCGTCATATAGGAGTGCAAAAGTGCCATGCGTGACGATCATCCCAGCGATTTCTCTCGGAAGGAGTGCCCAATGGAGTCAGAAATTCCTCCAGGTGAAGCGAGCGGGCGGACCTCGTCCCCCCTGCCTCGGAAGCGGGGCCGGCCCCCCATACGGCCACGATCGAACAACACACCGGTCCAGCAGCCGAATCACCCATTAGTCGATGCAACGACCATTGCCGAGTTGCTCTCAGTGCCGATTCCCTATGTGTATGATCTGGTCAGACGAGGTGAGATCCCCGTCATCCGTGTGGGGAAATATTTGCGTTTTTCCGTCCCTGCCGTCTTTCAAGAACTGGACAAGAACACTCGTGCGGACCCTGCCCGGAGGTAGCAGGACTGCCTGTCTGGCGTTGAAGAGTCCCCCGATCTTAGGTGATCAACTTTATCGTAAGGTCTTTGTCTTTGCGTACCCGTCTCTTGCCCAGGCCCTGGATAGCGTCGCCTTTTCGGCGGCCCCTAGCCACGAATGCGGCAAAGTTCAGCGTCCAGCGCGTTGGCTTCCCCGGTAAGATGGATATGGGCGCGGCGCAAGCGTTCCAACTCACGGCAAGTCGCTTTCTGTCCTACTCGTACTTGAGGGTCTGCACTGTCTCGGTAGTTGCCCAAGCTCGGCATCAAGCCACGCCGCCTCAGCACTGCGCAAAACGAACCACTGCCATTTCTTGTCCGCCCATACCTGGAATGCTGCTCGGACTACATGCTCCCGTTTGACGCTCGGACATTCGGCATACCGAGCTCCGGTCTGTTCCGCGAGGCCATGCTGATCACATAGCCGTGCAAGTGCGGGAACCAAGCCACTCGCGGTCAAGTGATCGCATAGTTGGCTGCCTTCTATTGCTTTTTTTAGCATGGAGCCGTGTCCCGGCCGCTTCTGCGGCCTTCAATCGCACGGATGCCCCGCACGTACATTCTGGGCACTTCAATACTTTTGCGAGCCAGTTCTTTCGTAATTTGGCCGCCTTTCCGGCCCCCTAATTGGTCGGCCTTCCGCATATTGAATAGTGAAACACCCGACCGCCACGGTTGGAAGCCAACGAGCGGAGCTTGAATCACTGCATCACAAGCTTGGCAGGGCCCCGTTCGAGCCATCTGACGGTGATCGGCGCAGATCATACGGAGAGGAGCCTGTCCCCATCAGGACACAGGTGCCGGAGAAAAGGCCGCCTCCGCCTTACAGATACTGTTGCGACATGGATGACATGCACCACAAAACAGATCCTCAGAACAAGAAGACCAAACACCGTCCCTCACCGCAAACCGCAGGTGCCTCGCCTGCCAATCCTGCTGACGAGACGTGCTGGTCGAACTCAGACACCGAGACGGATCATGTGTCAGACGCTGTGCCGGAGGAATCAGAAGGCAGACACGACAATTATGGGGAGCAGATCTATCTCCGCATGACCACGCGGGAGAAGATCCTCACAAAGGAGCAGCTTGAGGATCTCATCGGTCACCTCCGTGAGCATTATCCTCATCATGCGCGACTGATTTTCTTTATGCGCCACATCGGTCTGTGGCTCTCTCTTGGGCTGGGCCTGCAAATAGGCGACTTCGCCGTCCCTGGGATCGTGCGGATATCGCGCGGATGGTCCGAAAGAGGCGAATTTCCAGTTCCCGGATATGAACGCGGACAATTTCAGCAAGGGATTCTCAGTCCAGAGATACTTCCAGTCTCGGCCGCTGTCGACGCAGTGAGGTTTGAGCAGATTGCGCATCTCAAGGAAAAAGGCTTCCCCACCGGACCAAATGATTGGCTGTTCCCGGGTCGGAATACCAATCACCCTTGGGGGCCGGGAGCGTTCCGCTACGTCGTGCTTCGGCCTGCGCTGAGGCAGTTGCAGTTGCCGGACGTGTCAGCCAAAGAACTATATTTCTCGATGATGCGGGTCCTGATCCAGGAGCTGGCGGCCAGGCAGACCCACACTGCGCCGAGCCAGCCGAAGATTCTCTGCCCGACATGCGGTCAGGATGTTGCGAAACCATCTCCATGCGGACTGGCGCACCCCTGAAGGCAAGAACCCCCTCGTGCACCGCTCAGAAGGGAGCGAAGGATGATCATTATTGATGGCGCAGAACGTGGCCGACCTGGACGAACGATGGTCGATTATTACGACGCGGATGGAGAGCGACGGGTCAAAACCTTCCGATCCAGAGAGGAGGCGGAGCAATTTGCCAAACGCCAGCAGGAATTCCTGGCCGACGCCAAAATCGGGGCCATTGACCCGGACATCACTCTGCAAGACTTCTTCCCCACTTGCTTAATCATTTGGCGAGAGGAGCAACAACTGGAACAGAGCACGATTGACGGGTATACCACCCATGCTCAAGACCATATTCTCCCCATCCTCGGCAAAATCCCTATTCGAGCGCTCACTCGTCAACACGTTCTCAACTTAAAGAGCCGACTCAGCGAGAAGCATGCCTCTGGCTGTTCCAAGCGACCACTGAAACGCTCCAGACGCTTGTCCAAAGGAACGATCAAAAGCATTATCGGAAGTACGCTCTCAAGCATGCTGGGGTTCGCGGTCGATGAGGGGATCCGGGCCGACAACCCGGCGTCTCGGATGGGTCGGCGGAAAGGCAAACGCGCTTCGGCCGAGGAACTGGTGCAGCCCATTGCCGTCTCTAAGGCGTTGACGAAACGGGAGCGGGATCTCGTGCTAATGACCGCTCGCCGCATGATCAATGAGGTGCTGTTTCTCTTCCTCTACCTCTTGGTCGCGACAGGCATGCGACCGGGGGAGGCGCGGGCACTCCGATGGCGCTATTTCGACCTGGATGGAACACTCGAAAACCATAACGGGGTCCCAATGGTCTTAGTTGAGGTGACGTTTAAGGAGGGCGAGAGGCTTGGCGTCACCAAAAACAAGAAAACTCGCTGGGTGGAGCTTGAACGCTCGCTCTGCGACCGCTTACGCAGACGTAAGGCACGCCTGAACCCCCATCCCGAGGATTTCGTCTTTTGTGGCAGTAATTCTCGTGAGGCCCTCGGCAATCATGAGTTGCAGCAACCGTGGCCCTTTATCCTCGCCACGGCGGGGATTACGCGGTGGTTGCCCGTCTACTGCTTACGCCATACCTATGCCAGTATTCTGTTGAGTGAGGCGGTTCACACCGCGTTCATCACGGCCCAACTCGGACATGCCTCGACAGCCATCACAGAGAAGTATTATGCGAACTGGCTGAAGATTAAATCGTTTGGTGCGCTCAGCCGACTCGGTCTGGAGGACAGCGGAGTAGCAGAACCGGTAGCAGCCTGGCCTCCGGGGGCGGAGGGCTCCCACGCAACTCATTGATTCTGCATGGGTATGAATTTTCACTATTTTTAGTTTAGGACGGTCGATTGGAGAGTGCTCGTTCCCATCAACAACTGCCTGGATAAAATGCATCCCCGCGTTGTTACAGGGGATTCGCCTGTTGGCCTGGCCGAACCGACGTGGCTCCTGGGTGCTCCTGATAGCCGCTGGTGGCCCCAATTTTTCCGCATACCGGTAGCAGCGTTGGTAGCAACACTCGCCCTCGAAGCCCTCGATTGGCAAGGAGGCGAATCCGCCTTTCGAGGTCCGCTCGCTCAGTCGCACGTCGAGCCGGCCGCTTCCGGTGGTTGTTTGGAGACTGCATACTCCTGGCCAACCCAGCGGCTCAGAGGGCCGAATCGGCCCTTCTCTCGGTCTTCGTGGATTAGGGGAGGCGGCACGCTCATCGTGTAAGAGGCCCACAACGAAGCGGAGCCATGCCAGCGCCACCAAGATCTATCTGAGCAACTGAACATGCGAGCCATCCGCCCTTGAATCGTTGAGCACGGTCGGCGCACGCGATGGGCGATCCCATCCAGCGGCATCTACCTTCAATCCAACCAAGGAGCCCGTCATGTCTACGTCAACCCAGCCTCCCTACCATGATCGGCGCCTCAGGCAGTTTGGCGCAGTGACGCCAGACACCCTCCTGCCACTCGTCAGGGACCTCCGGTCGACGCTTGAAGCCGCGGGCGTTTGGACCACCATTCGAGACACGATCCGTGATTAGGGGGATCCTGACACTCACGATCGATGATTCGACGTTGACGTCCCGTTTGCTCCCGATGACGTTCCGAACCTGTGTCGGATGACCACCTGCCGGATGGGGCCCCAAGAACCCGGTCTCCCACGGCTGCGGACCAATCAAGACCTGGACACAGATCTGGCCAGTGTGATGGGCCTGATCGAAGAGTCGGTCCTCAGGGCCTTGGCCCCTCGACGTGCTACCGGATCCGATCCTCTCGGAGAGCCATCGGCCACGCGCGGCTGATGAGCCGCCAGAAGGGCTCCGGAGCCTCAACATCATCATTCCCATCACCAAGGAGTGCACCCCATGCAACTGTTTGACGCGTACACAACCCTGCAACAGAAACTGCAGCAGTACGAACAGACGGGCCGGCTCACGCCCCATCCTGAGGCCACACGCCCGCGCTTTCTCGCCTTCGCGGAAGCCGACCTCATGCCTTTGACCCGCCGCTTGGCCACCATCCTCTGCCAAGCCGGCATTCCCGCTGAGGCCAGCGCCCAACTGGAGGGTGATTCGCTCTGGTTCGGGCTGTTTCTGGACGACCGGTGGTCAGCGGGGGTCTATCTCCAGCCGCTCGATGACATCAGCATGCGGCTGACGCTCCGATTCAGTTGGGAGCCCACAATCGAGGAGCACCATGCCCTGCTCTATCGGACCTGCACACGGGTCACATTTGCCGCCGCCCTTGAGCGCGCCATCGAGCGGCTGTTGATGCAATCCTGGCAGTCAGACGTCCCGTGTCACCTCCACCTCATTTGACCCTTCACCCAGAAGAAAGGAAGACGTCCATGCACCCATCACCTCACACGGGCTATCCCCAGCTCAAATCCTACCTGCAGGCGTGGAGGCAGTTCCCGCAGCTGGACGAGACGCTCGCGCAAGCGCACTTTTTGCGGCTGACCGAAGACTATCTGCTTCCCGAGTTACAGCAACTCGCGGCCGTCCTGCACGACGCCGGCATCGACTGTACGGTGGTTCGAGAGGAACCGGACATGGGACTGAGCCTGCGCATGGATGATCTGCGGGCAACGATCGGGCTTTTTCCCGGGGACCATGGCGAATCGATCCGTGCCGTCGTGTCACGGGACGGACGGCCGAACGGCCAGATCGAATGGTTCATTCCCTACGCGCGCATTCAGAAGGGCCTATTGGAGCGAGAACTCCAGGCAGCGGTCATGCGTCTGCTGGCGGTTCATGGCACGGTGTCTGCCGTCGCGGATGGTGGACCAACTTCGTAAGGCCCTAACCAACGGCAAGGAGGCGGCTGTGAACAACAGCCGCCTCCTGCCCTCCCATACAACTGGGCCCCCTTGAAACGAGAAGCCTTGAGGGGGGAAGAATGATGAGGGAGCGGCCACATTTAGGTAGGCCATGCCAGCTTACTGGTAAGTGACCGAACGACCTTGCCACTCGGCATTCATCCTGTTACCGAATGTTGTGCGATCGCGATGCCGGTTTCCACGTCCGATGGCGCCGTCATCAGCTGACGCATGGCATAGAGCGCCTGCACAGCCTGATGGCTGCGCGCCAAGACCTGCTTCTGAAAGCTCCTGACGACATCGTCAGCGCTCCCCCCTGCCGCAATGCTGCGATAGCTTCGCGATGCCCATCCGCTGTCCAGGGTGGACAGCAACTGATAGCGCTGGGGGTCCGGTAAGATCCGAACTATTTGGGCAATAGACGTGTCGCGACGGGGGATCGCATCATACACTCCATAATGGATCATCGGGTGATAATACATGCTCCTGATGATCTCCCGAATGTCGATACAACGTCCCAATAGGTCATCTATTGCTCGCTTCTGAGTAGCCCCTACCGACGATCTCTGTCTCAACGACTGCAGTGTCCCAAGAACAGCGTCCGAATAAATGACCATGGCCCCCTTGGTCCCTACCCGATCCACCAGTGATTCCAGAAAGGCGAGCATGGGTGCTTTTTCATGACTGAGCTCTACCCAGTCTTTTCGGTTCACAGTCCCCCGTTCGGACTCACGAAGCGTCGTCCACTGAAATGGCACTCGTTCATACGGCCTCAGCCCCGGGTAGAGAGGGATTCCATACCAGGCCGCTTCAAGGTGGAGATAATGAATGGGATAGCATAATCGCTTCATGACTGTTTCAAGATGGGGACTACGCCACTCCTTCTGTTGAACAGCATGCCGCTGGATTGTGGAGAGATGAAAGCCCTCAGGGATTTCCTTGAACGTCTGTACCCCACGGGCGATCAGCTTCGGGATTTGCCGTGCTCCATCAGGCAAATACCCCACCCACTGCGCCGTTTTCTTCTTCGTACAGTGTGCCCAGAACTCGCAGGGGTATGGCTGCCAACAGTGGGGCCCCGGCTCGGCATGTGGCGGCTGAGGAGCCATCAGCAGATGCTTCATGGTCTTAACTTGCGGTGGGATCTGCTTGCTCACCCTGTGGGTGTCAGGCGACACATCTGTACATCCTAAGAACCGCTCAACGTTGAGTGCCGAGCCACGGCGGTATCCCCTATTAATATGCATCACCGAATAGCGGCGCACGTTCATGTTGCACCCCCGCAACACATACGCCTGCAATGCGATATCCCAGTAATGCGCTTCCTTCACGCTCGTCGTCGACTTGCATTCGATGAGATGCCAGCTGGCGTCCGCCTGCCGTTCCAGGATATCGGTACGGATGAGAATGTCATCGAAGAGGAAGGCGGCTTCAAAGATAGCCGGCACCGTTCGGTCCGCCACAAGCGCCTGCGTCGTACCAAGGGCGGCGTTCGGTTCATGTGGATGGAACGGCACCAGGACTCCTTCTGGAAATCGTTGGTGGGTACATTCACCGAATCTATGCCCGAAATCGAACAGTGCCTGTTGCGCCTCTGTCATGGGTGTTCGTAGATCTCGATGATGTACATCGAGATACATTCGCTTCAAGCACTGGCGCCCAGCCATGAATCTGGACTTCGTCAGGCTGTACGGGCGGTCACAGGTGATTCCGGACATGTTGCTATTCGGCAGAACGTGTGATCCCCGACTCATGCCGCCACTCCGTCCTCTGACGACTCGGGGATGAACCTCATCCCCCCTGCGGCAACCATCTTTTCGATGTCCTCTTGCGAGGAAACATACCTGCCTGGCCGCCCGTGTTGGCTCGCGTCAAATTCCAGTTTATCTAGATAATCCAATGCAATTTGATGCATGGAATGCTCGAACGAAGAAGGCTCAACTTTCACATCTTGGGCTGCGAGCGATTGCTCCATTTCATCCAACTCATAGAAAGGGTCATTCCATTTCGCCTTGGACCCTTGGGAAACAGATTTGGGATACCCATGGATATAGAGGAGTTTGGCCCGAATCGCCTCAAAGCCCAATCGCCGTGTGGCCCTATTGATCTGATTGATAATGCCATTCACGCCTTCTGCATAGCCATTGGTGACCTTCACGACGACACCGTGGAATACTTCGGCATCCCATTTCTGGATCTGATTGATTCGTGGCCGAAACGCCTGCGGCAAGACCTGTAGACATCTCTTTTGCCATGCCTCGTATAAGGCTCGAGCCTGTGCTTCATTCGATGCCTCCCAAATCTCGCAAAAGGCTTCCCGGAGCTCGAATGCGTCGGCGAGATCGATCACCTCCGTACGCCAATGCTTCAGCGCCTCGCGATCATGAGGCGTGAGGTTATATCGCCGTTTACGCACAATCCGCGTATCATATTTCACTTTCTTCCGGCGCTTTCGCTTCACCTCTCGGCGAACCTGATCTACCGCCTTCATCCCCAACTGAATGACGTGAAACTTGTCCACGACGATGACCGCGTTTGGCAGGAGTTCCCGGACGATCTTGCGGTAACGATCACACATATCCATACAGACCACTGTTACGTCTTCACGGCCTGGCAGGGACCGGAAAAATGCTCGAAGGGTCTTCTCCTGGGTATCCGGAAGCAGCTCGTACGTCAGCCGCTCTTTGAGATTGGTGATTACGGCTCTTGGAATCCCATGCACCTGCACCTCATCTATCCCCAGCCACTGTGGCGTAGGCAGATGCGCCATCGAATCTAGTTCTCGAAAAAAGGCATGGGCGATTCGTCTGATGGTTCGTTCATGCATGCCGTACTCTTTTGCCAAATGCAGGAAGGGTCGATGCAATGATGCGTAAGCAATAGCCTTCACTAGTCGCCAGGTTGCACGCCATTCTGGAGACAACGCCTCCACCGGCTCAATAAATAACAGTTTGCATTGCCTACATTTATATCGCTGCCGGGTGAGTTTGACGCGTACCGGGCGTCCCTCCAGGGGAAGGTCGTCAAAGGCGATTTCTTTTGAGCCATACTTTAGGAGCAGCGTGCTCTTCTTGCAGCCCGGGCAATGGGATGGCGGGGCTGCCATGACGGCTCGAAATTTCCACCGCTCATCCCGAGACTGGGACCATACTTTGATGCCATTGAGATTCAGCCTATGGGTGGCCTTGGTGTGGTTCTGAGTGCACGCCTTCAGCTGATCAAGGCCGACCCGATTTGATTTCTTTCCTCGAGGCAACATCCTCCCAACTGTAGCAGTTCCTCTAAAAGAGGCCGATTGTACCGATTGAGGTCGCTAGACGTAGTACTCGTTAGTCGTTGTTCTTGTCCGTCCTTGTTTTGATCACACATTCTGCCGAAATACCTGTACCTAGAGACATCCACCTTTTCCCGTAGTTCCCTGTCTTCATCGTCCTACCGAGGGGTATGCTTCCTTCACATTCGATATCAGGCTCCTTCATGAACCAGCAGTCGAGGGGGGAGGCGGCACATTGTTCCATCTCCGTTTAGCCGTCCCAATCCACTTCCTTAAAGCGGTCGCATTTACACTCAGACTCCTACACACCCTCGTAAACGTGTCAGGAGCACATCGTACAGACACAACGAAACACCATAGTCCACCCTTATCACTCGCCTACGAGCCACGACCGCACCACGAGACCTGCGACCGACCACACTCCCCATCGCGACCTGAAATCAACGGCCCTGCGGTGCTCTTCATTGAAGATGGCGGCTGGCGTCACACCAAAACAGGAGAGCCGACATGACTCTGACCCCATACCGTACCTGGTATGGGGACTAGGCAGAACCCCGCGACCTGCCAGCATTGCCGTGATGACAATTCCCTAAGTCGTAGTCTTTGCTCTCGGCACTACCAGTGGAGCTTCTGTTGAGATCTTTCCCAAGGCCGCCAAAAGAGATCCCGTCGTGTCAACTTATCCCTCCTTTGTCACCAGATGATGGCTCATAGAGTGACGGTAGCTCAACCGTGGAAGCGCCAGTGTAGGCGCCACCCATAGCAGACCACTGGCGCACCGGACACAACACTGTCGTCTCAGCGCTTCACGGCAATGAGCGGAAAGGAGGTGATGAACTGATGAGCAATTTCAAAATCCACAATCCTGACCAGCGCGCTCTGGCACATCTCAAACAGCGCTTTCCGCACATCGACACAGTCGAGAGACTTTTGGCGGAAGCTCACCTGCGGCTGAGTGAGGTGATCGATGGGACCTCAGTCTGGACAGACAAACCTGTACCCTGTGGATTACTTCCGTGAAGACCAGGAAGATCCGTGCGGTGTCGATTGCACGGGACTTCGTTGAGCCGCTGACCACCTTCCTTGCGGATCCCCCGGCGCGCCGTAAAGCGATGGTAACCCACGCCTTACGGGCCCTCGGACCAGACTATCGAATGTGGTTGATTCAACTGCGCTACTGGAAGCGCCGGGATCACCATGAACAGGTCTGGTGACACCGCGGTGGACGGGCCATCGGCTGCCAGCAGTAGCCGATGGCCTCCCCGTCGTTGAGTATAGGCCTCAACAAGACGGCGTGGGGTGAAATCCGCAGGGAAAGGTGCGCATCACGTGCTGCCGTCGCGACGGCGACTCCCTCGAGCGCTCCCCAGGCGCGCAAGACATTCCCGACAAACCGCATTCCCGCCCAGCACGTCAGCCTGCGACGACTGCGCAAATGACCCTTAGGAAGTGCGGGCGACCGCCGTCGCGACGGCAAACCGGACGTCTCTTCAGGGACACACTCGCCGCCCACCCCTTTTCCGTTTTCCTTTTGAGCCAACATCCTGCGCTCCTGCCAGCATCTTGTCTGGCCTGACAGCTCTTGGCCGCCGATTCGGGGGCGCGACTCCCCCACACTCTCCGTATGATGCCACACCAACCATTCGCCACATCGCCCTTACAGCACCGGTACCTGACCGCGCGTGAGGTCGCCGAGCGTATCGGCGTCTCCGCGCAAACCATACGAAATTGGACGAAGGCGCGAGCCATCAGCCCCGTACTCAAGCGAGGTCGGGTCATCCGCTATGACTGGGAGCAAGTTGCACATGACCTTGGAATCGGTCGTCGCTCCGCCCTTCATCCCGCATTTGAGGTGGTTCCATGTCAGGAAAACTCTCGGTAACAGCGCGACAGACACGAACGGGTATCGTCTATGACGTCTATTTTTGGCATGCCGGCGACCGCATCCGCTTCACGATTTCTGACGCGTCGAGCTATGCAGACGCCCATGCCCGCGCTAAGCAGATCCAAGAGGGCGTGCTGGCAGGCCGTTTGAAGTTTCGGCCGAAACGACAGCGACAATACGAAACCGGCACCTTCGGTTCTTTCAGGGCCATGTATGAGAAGGAGCTCAAGGCCGAAAAACTCGTCGATATGCGCCGCCCGCTGGGAATTGTGGACACGCATTTGCTTCCCCGTTGGGGACACACATTCTTCGCGGATCTGACCCGTCGACATGGTTTAGACCTCATCTTAGAACTCCGCGCCAATGGCTACGAGGAACAGGGGATCCGGCGGGTCATCAATACGGCACGCCGGTACGTCAATTTGGCTAAACGCCACGAGCTGATCGCATCGAATCCCTTCGATGACCTTCCCCTGCAGCCCTATGTCCCCCGGGACCGGATTGCCTCGATCAAAGAGTTGCGCACGCTGCTTTCGCTTGCCTCTCCGCGCATGCAACGCGCCATTATCTTGGCGTTTAACATGCCGCTGCGGCAAGAACTGATCATCGGGGCCGATCGCGCGCATCTCTACAAACGGAAAGATGGGTGGTGGTATCGTCCGCCCAAAGCGCCATCCACGGTAAAAGGGCGACCACTTGAACTTCCGGTCAACACGGCCGCGTTGAAGGTGCTCCTCGAGGAGCACCCAGAGTCGTCACTGGTGTTTGGCGAGTGGCCGTCCGACCAGTTTCGCAAGAGCTGGCGTCGGCTGACTCGACGGGCCGGACTCGGCGACCTTCACTTTCATGACCTTCGCCGGAATTGCGGCAGTGCTCTGCAGGAAGCCCATGTCCATCCCGGAGTCATCGCCCTACTCCTCGGGCATAAGACAGGCGACGTGTCGGACATCTATAAGACGTTCGACAGCTGGCGGCCTGATCTTCGCAAGGCCGCCATGGTCCTCGGTAAGGCTTGGATCAAGGTGAGCAAGCTCTGAGTGGTGATGAACGGAGAATCCGCGTCAGCTCCGTCAGTTTCTTGATGTGTAGGCAGGTATTCGTTCACAGGACGGCATGCCGCGGCCGGCGGCGGCTCAACCTGGACGTGGCAAGGTAGAGGGGGCCATTCACTATCATGATCACTGGGCATCTGACTCCATTTCCCCCACCGCCATGTTCAAGAGCTGGTAGGAGAGCTCCCTCGCCCGTCATCCAGTCCAGCTCCTCGCCAAACTGCGACAGTCGACACGAAGGCAGAACGATCGGTTAGCACGGACGCCGCCTTCGATTCTCGGCACCATCCCTCACCGACTCTTGCAATCTTGATCGCGACGATAACGAGCACCCATTCTCTTCCTAATCTCCCCCCTGACCACACCAGCATCATGCTGCCAGCAAGCGGAGGTAAATGGCCGTCTTTATGGGTGCCGGCTCATCCGATTCGCCGCTACCTTGTAACCATGGAGTACACAACCAGTTCCCTCAAAAAAGGAAGGTCCACCATGAAGCGCAAACAGAAAGTTATTCAGATGCCCCCCGCTGTGCGGCAGGTCTTGGAAGAGTTCGTGCGGAAACAGGCTGCCGTCGAGGTGGCAGTGCCGTGGTTGTTTCCCTATCATTCGTCTCGGCACACGTCAGTCCCAGCTCTAAAGTGGTCCGCTCTTCGCACCATCACTTCGGAAGACATTGCACGTCAGCTCGGTCATACGGTCGCCCGGATTCCCGATCCATGCACGTTGGCCAAGGCAGTCTCGGAGCGACCAATGGCAGTATCCCAGTTAAAAAAGTTTGCGAAACATCCCCACTACATGGTTCGGTGGAGTGTGGTGCTTAACCCTGCCGTGTCAGCCGCCATCCTTGCCACACTGGCCAGAGATCCCGTTGAATTTATCCGGCGGGAAGTGGCCCGCCATGCCCTCAGCCCGCTGGATGTCTTACATCAGCTGTCCCAGGACCCTGTCCTGGGGGTCCGGTTCGCCGTGGCGGCCAATCCCACTACGGAATGGACGACGCTGGAGCGGATGTTAGGGAGCAAATCGCAGCGCATCGTCCGCGCAATAGCGAACCATCCCAACACGCCGGCCGACCATCCTTTGAAAAGCAGCTGAACGAGATGCAACCCTCGACGAGGCTGCCATGTATCTCTGCAGCCTTATCCCCCACTGCCATGAGGATGGCGGCGGGGGACCACTCCTTACTCACATATCAGCCTTAGTCAGAACGCGGTCCCTGACAACGGAACCCGATCGAAACGAAAGGAGCTCACACGGAGATAAAGCCGTTACAGAATGAGCGGTCTCAGGTCGTGAGCGCTTCGTCCAATTGGACGAAGCGCTTTTCCTAATAAGTT
Organism: uncultured Nitrospira sp.; assembly: GCA_964556305.1. Taxonomy (GTDB): domain Bacteria; phylum Nitrospirota; class Nitrospiria; order Nitrospirales; family Nitrospiraceae; genus Nitrospira_A. The sequence continues at coordinate 24,632 of CAZKVY010000010.1, forward strand.
TGTACGACCGCATTTAGCACGCCATGCTGAAAGCTTAAGGAATATAGGTGTCGGTCTCCCCAGACAGATAACTGAGAGGGAGTCGACTCCGATACCTACGGCCTCTTGGGCTTAGGGATACCCAATTCCTCTCCGAGTCTCATGGATCGCGCTGTCCCCCAGCCCACTTTTTATAGGCCTTTCATGCACTGCACCGAGCATCAGTTCACAAGATATCCCGACACGTCTCCTTGATAACCGTGATGTCGTCCGCATATCCGAGGACGCCATGGCAATCATGTATGGCATCATATGGATCAAGCAGATAGAGCAGCGCGGACAAGGCACGTTGGCGATTCTCTTTCTTGGATGTTTCTGCATTGCCTCCCGCAATCCCAATAAGGTGAGTCACATTGTCTTTAATCTCGCTTAAGACGGTCTTCGGAAGTTTCAAAAGATGATTGGGAATTACGATCTGCAATATAGCTTGGAGTCCGTCAGCATCATTCAGAAGACGTTCGGCCTCGCGTTTTGCACGCTCCAGGGCATCCGTTGGGCCAAATGGCGAAAGATTGACCATATATTTCGCAAGAGATCGGTGCAGTTCTTGAGGTTCCTTAAATTGGCGTTTACTCATCACTTGATCAAGAATGTCCTGTTGCCGAGGCTGTCCAAAAACCAATCGATACAAGGATAGAGAGTTTTTGAGATCAGCATAGCGCTTTAGATCTTTGCTCCCTGCATAAAACAACAGGTGCCGCCGAATGATGGAATTCTTGCTTGAACTGCCAGAACCCACTTCTGATTGATAGATCCAATGAGGAAAGAGACCGTGTTTGAATCGTCCGTTACTGTGGCTCTTTTCTGTCAAAAATCGAAAAACCGACCTCCAGATGTTTTCGCCCTTCTGCGGATGCACTGAATTGAAAGAAATCTCTCGAGCTATATTACGGCGAATGGATAGGCCGTCGTAACGGTTGATACGGCCCTCACGCTGTTCTAGGTCGACGGGATTCGATGGCAAATTCCAATGCACAATGTCGCGACAATACAGATGAAAGTCCAGGCCTTCTTGACCAACTGAAGTCGTGGAGAGGACAAATGGCCAGAATGGGCTGTTAAAGGCTTCTCGCACCGCAGACTTGCGTGATTTCCCGTCCGCCTTCTTCGATTCATCTGAAACATCATCCCCAAAAGCCAAGGCGAAATGTGCGGGCTTGGGCCGGGACCGTCTCGAAACATGTCCATTGCTAGTCCGCTCATTGACTCCCGGCAAGCCTGACCACATACCCATAGCCCGTCCTATGTGATCTAAGAATTTCTCGGGGTTACTTTCCTGAAGCACATAGCGAACAAGATAACAGTATTCATCAAGAACAGCCTGAAAATGAGCCTTCCGGCAATATGAAAGGACCTTCTCTGTGTAACTGTGCCCTGTCCCATGACGACGGATGATCGTCTGGACGAGTCGTTTATTGAAATAGTGGCGTAATGGTCCAAAGCAAAACCGCAATGCTGTATTCCACGTTTTACCTGGCTCCGGAGGGAAGACCGAATGAAAAGCCCGAAGCAATGACACTGCTGGTGAGTACAAGGCAATGCGGGTTAAATGGTCGAGTTGCGCCGCAGAAATCGAAAGCGGCCCTTCGTCGCTCATCCACGCGAGATACTGTTCGACATGCTGAGGAAGATGCGTCTCCTTATCTTTCCACCCCGCGGCAAGACTCATAGTCGAACGAACCACTTTATTGAACTGCCCCCTCGCTTCCACCCGAGCCATGATCTTCCACAGGGGAGCAGCTCGAACACTTCCAGGTTCTACGCCTACCTGAGTCAAGAGAGCCCGAATATCTCGACTCGCCTGGGTGAACAGATGCTTTTCCGTCGGCAATTCGGTCATGCCGGGTGGGTGCTGGAACTGGTGCACACAGTTAGCAAGTGAGAGTGATGGATAGCACACATCGAATGGATAGAACGCTGTCCGTTCCCGGAAGTGCAGCGGCGCAGACTGAAGCCTCCGCCCCGGTCGACCAATCTGCCTGACCGCTTCGTGGGTGGTCAAGACGGATACCGATTTGGGAACAAAGCGCCAGTGCGAGAATACGAGAAACTTTGAAGGCTCGCGTCCTTCATAGAACCTATCCCTGTAATAGGTGTAGGTAGGCCGCACCCACAGATATTTCCACCCTCCTTGCGACTGCTTCCGCTCGCTGAGGCCGAAGACTTTGTCGAACAGCAGCCGGAACTTGGTGTTATGTTTTGCCATCTCTGGAAGTTGACTATTAGGCCGCAAGACCGTGTCAGGGATAGGAACTCTTTCTCGTCGTATTCGTTGCATGACAGCATACCCGCCATCCATGAATGACAGTACGGACGGGCTCGACTTCCAAAAGTCAGTGATATTCCAGTCTCCGATCTTCCGCTTAAACATAAACCGTCGCAAATGCACATACTCGGCCAGTTCTGAGTGCTGGGGGAGGTGACCTGCCGCTGTAACTTCCTCCACACCTTTCGCGGCATCCTCAAAATACCAGTTTCGCTCTGTACGGCACATGACTCTTTTGAGTTGTTCTTCGATGCGCCTGCACAGGGCATAGAGTTCATCATCGTCTGAAACGGCCCACTCACCTCGAGTCAGTCGATCGCGGAACTGGGCAAGGCCACTCTGGAGCTCAACTAAATTAGGGCCATCCAGTTCCTCATTTTGAAGAAAGGCCAAAGTCTTTAGGAAATCCGTGTAGTGATCCTCACGTTCATGGGTGAGGGTATACATCTTATAGGGCGTCGCAGACAGGATGAGCGTGGCCCCACTGTCCTTAGAGAACAGCCTTCCGACGATCGACTCCTTATCTTTGGATGCCAGCAGGACGTCCGAAAACCGCTGAAATTCGTCTAGCACGATCAGATCTGGATCGATGAACTCCAAAGCCACACGGGCAACTCCTTTACGAAGCTCCCCGATAATGCGGTTCCGATTCTTGCGTTGGACTTCATTACTGTCCCTCTCATATGCTTCGACATGCTCATCGAGACAATCGCGAAGCTTCCTAGGAGTATCCTCTAGCTTGCCGTTGGGACCGAACAGCACAATCTTTTGCGAGTCCCATTGTGTTTTCAGTCTTGCTTGTAGATCACCAGCAACTTTGCGCGAGAATTCCCGGCGGAGAAATCGAAAACGAGTATCTTGATTCCAACGTTCTAGTCCCGCGGTGCAGCGAAAGAATTCTCGCCATTTCACTTTGTTCACACGTTTTCGCCACACTCGAACAAGGAGGTAAAGCAGGAGGCGCCTCTCTTCGGCAATCCCAGTCCCCTGCTCAACCCGTAGTGATGTTCCGGGTGTAAAAGCGAACACCTGCAAATGCCCGTTGTCCCGAGCTTGTCCGATACTTGCTGATCGAACACTGAGTAGTGTCAGCCGGCCTGGTATTGAGCTCTCTTTTTCATCACAGAGTTTGCTACAGTTCTGGTCGGCTATTTCGCTGTTGGAGCAGATATAGACGACCGTCAAACCCATCCCACTGGCTTGTGCGAGCTTGCCCTTTAGCTTGTGGACAACTTCTCTTGCGACCAGAGTTTTTCCAAGACCAACTTCGTCAGCCAAGAGAAATCGGCGCGAGCCAGAAGGGTCTGTCAGTCTACTAACAATGCGGTCCACAGCGGCAAGTTGGAACTCTCGGAGTTCAGCCATTCCTTGCTTCTGCCTCAGCCGCCATGAACGTACGCCAAAAGGCCCGGAACTGTTCATCGATCAAATCTGTCATCTCGAACGCCATCAACAGATGGTTGATTTCATTTATCCGACTTGGATCTTCTGTACACGACCGCAATACATCTTCAACTGTGAGCTCCGACAGGAGAAGAGAGTCTTGCTTGTCATGCCTTCCTCCTTCTGATCCGTCACCGGAATAGAAAGACGGTCTGCTCGCTGCATCAAACAGGATTGCCTGCATGAGCGATTGCACATGCTCTCGTGTTACCAGCTGACGAATCAAAGCCGCGTCCCGCTCTTCTCGCCATTGACTGAAGTCTGTCTTTGCTTTGACAATGAAGCGCTTCTGATTGCCCTGTTTACGGTGTGTCACCTCAATGACAAAGAACTCAGTTAAGTCCGCAGTACTAACATCATTAAAGATCACGCCCTCCTTGAAGGCGTTTCTGAAAACCTTCAAGGAAGCGTCAGAATTTAGGTGGGATAGTAGGGCTAACTTGATCTCACATTCTGACTCCCACTGCTCATACTCCTGGTGAACCGGAAGGGACGTCATACCAATTCGCACCCGCAGTTCGCTTTCTTCCCTGATAAACGTTGCTAGCAGCGTCACCCTCGCCAGCGAAGCGCATAGCTGCTCCAAATACTGCACAGCTCGTTCGTGCTCATCTTCTGCATATGCCTGGCGTTCATACTCGGAGATCCAGCCTCGCAACGGGCGCTTGCCTCGTACAGCTGGGGTGTCGCCGAAGACAAAGCGATCACAGAAATGATCAATGGAGACACCGGGCGAACAAGCGGTGACGGCTTCACAATTGCCTCCCTGCCATCCACTGCTTGATGCATTAGCCGATCCCAAGAAGGTGTGAGAGCCCTCATTATCCTCGAAAACAAAGAGCTTGGCATGAAGGTCCATCATCAGCTCGCCGTCGGTATCGGCAGGCTGGACGACATACACACGATTTCCTCTGTCACAGAGACGTGCCATGAAGGCGTCATCTGCGATCTTATCCAGCTCTTGCTGCGTCGAGATGAGGATCATCTTCTCGACACGATCCGCTATGCTTTTAAGGAGGGTGTTGCGAAGAAATGGCGAGACAACGAGTGCTCTCCTGGCCCTGTTCGGCAGATAGCGCTGTAAGCCTTCGCCGCCAGGCCATTGCCACAAGAAGTGCGCATCCTTTTGCATTGAACGAGGAAGCTCAAACGTCGTCCGACCTAACACATCAAGCAGCTGCTCCACTTGCAGCAGACGCTCTTGGTCCTCCGCGACGATCCGCCGAAGAAAGGTGGTGATGTCCGAATGGAGCCGTCCACCGACCTTTCTGGTCCCTTCGGTCCCCTGCCATGCAATGAAGGCCTCCCAGCATTGATGAGTGGTTAGATTACGACTTGCGCAAACGACTCGCACGACACCAGGCGGAATCTCCTGCCTCACGATGAGGCGGGGTCGATAATGCAGTACCCACACTTTGGGATGGAACATCCCTTCTGCAAAAGACACTTCTCTAAGGATACGATCGTAGAGAATGGTCACTCGGCTGGAGTGGTTTGAGGCTGCGATTCCACCTCGATTGACGAAGACGCGTAAGCGTTCGGACACTCGAGTGATAGCGTGAAGGGTATCCACCTGTTGAGCCGAACCCACTTCGTTGCAATCAACGTCTATTAATGCGAGAAGCGCCGCGGTAAGCGCGACGAAATCGAGGCTGTACGTGGTCCCAATGCCGAATTCCAGCCGATACCCTGCTGGAGGACGAACGAGATCTAGAAAGTTGGTCCTGTCGGTGTACTCGAACATGTGCTCTACAAAGGTGCCATAACATCTTGAACGAACATATTGCCAATCCGAGCCCGGTAATCCAACCCATAGCGAAGGGTATCAGGGTTCTTAGCAAGGCCTGAGACGTCAGAGGCGCTGGGAGGCTTCCACCTTTTGAGATAGTCGGCATGGACTAGACGGCTTTTAGAGGGACGCGTTAGTTTTTCTCGGCGGCGAATTAGGCCACGGGCGTCCTGACTGTCCCATATGCCTCGGGCACTCGACGCCTTCACGTTAAGTCCAAGCCAACTCTTGAGAAACGTATGATCATTCCTCCGCAAAGAACCTCGTTTTTCCGCCAGAGCGATGAACTCATCAATGTTCCAAGCTCCCAGATCCTGACGCGTCGCCTCCCACCACCGCCTGAAAACATCGGCATAATCTGCACTCTCCTCGTGGATACCACGGCGTCCACGCTCTTCCTGGAGGAGGTCGAAATACTGAAAAGTAGCACCACGAACAAGCATGCTGAAGTAACGAGCATGGTCGACATACCCGGCAAGCTCTGCCGGCGCTGACACGTCCCACGGATATTGGAACGACGCCTCAAGACCGTTTCCCAGCAGGTGGCTTAATAAGGAAGGACGCTTGTCACGCTCCGCCAGCGCCATATACTTCGCAATCAGATAACTCGCTTCATGCTTAGTCAGGGCAAAAGATAGAGGCGAAGGTATATCGCCTTTGCTCGTCAGGAACGAGTGGCCCTCGTTAAGTAAGGTGCGGAGAGACTTGTCCCACTGCTCCCAATCGGCATTGCTCAGATGCGACAAGCCATCGTCATCCTTTTCAGGTTGCATCGCCTTGTAGATGTCGCTGAGATGCGCGAAGTAGTAAGCTCGACCCCACTGAGGAAGGAAGATGTTGAGACGTCGTAATGAATTCCAGTAGATTTCGGAAGGATATCGTTCGAGTTTGTCCTGCGCTCGTTTCCCGATCACGCCATTTTCGGCATCCTTTCCCTGACAGAGATTGTCGCGTAGTTTATCTTCTAATTCCTTCAACCTTGCCCAGGCTTTCGTTCCCGCTAATTTCTCTCGTTCAATAATCAGGCAGATAGCCGGTACGAAAATGAGGTACCGGCTACGCGTCATAACTGTGTTGGTTCCAGGGAAGAACAAATCAGCAAGAGCATCCCGGATGATGCCAAAGCCGAGTTCATCGAGAGTGTTATCTCCTTTGAACTGTGCCAAATACTCACGAGCCCGCCGCTGGTCCTCTTCACCAAAATCGAGCCATCCGATTGTGGAAGTTAGTGTTGCCGCCTTCATGGCTTAGCACCTACAAGGCTTACAGGTTTATCGAACTCGGTGCGTCCCGTAAGTCCAAGCAGCTTCTCCACTTGTCCTGCGGCGCGCAGCACCTGGTAAACATCAATGTCATCGATCGTCTTATAGACGGTCACATAATCGGAGAGATACTTCTCTGAATTGGTGAAGATATTTTGCCGCTTGCAGACAATATACGAGACAGATTCAGCTTCCAGCTCGCGCATCGCATGATCAAGAGCCGTTCGGGGTGGCACACTGTTTTTCTTGTCACGGCCCAGATGACCGAGGAATAAATGCCCCAGTTCATGTACGAGAGTTGCAAACTGCGTAGCGGGAGGATGATTGCGATTAACATGCATGCGGTAAAGCGTTCGTTCCTTGTCGTTCGAAGAACGCTTCAACACCCGAATCAATCCGGCCCTCTGGTCCCCGGCATCTACCGCACACCATTCAATTCCCTCCTTGATAGTCAGTGTTTCAAAGGCAGCCAGTGCACTTCGATCGATAGGGCCGGTAGCGAAGAATGCAGCGACATCTCGTGGTAATTCTTTGCCTTCCGTGTCCTGCACGTCATAGACAAGCGCTACCGGGCCAAATGGCCAGAGGATCAAGAGTGGACGGGCTCCTTCCTTAGGCTGTCGACCAAACCGAGCCCTCCAGTCGCAAGCGGAAGCTGCATAGCTCAATCCGGGTTTTTGAACCTGAAGGAGCATGGCGTTAAAGGGAGCGAAGTTTCTGAGCCGAATTACGAAATCGAGGAGATCTTTGTAGGCTTGGCTGTTCTTGTAGAGTCGGGAATCGATGAGCAGCTGATCCAAGAGAGATCTGGCTGCGTCGGCTTCTTCAATGAGTCGTTGTTGCTCCATGGTTGTTAGATCAGATCCGACTTTCTAGGCGCTCCATACAGGCTCGATGGAGTCTCGCTTCTTCGTCATTGGTCAGCGCACGGCCTCGTTGGGTGCCTCGCTTTACGATGATATCTACGTCGTCGAGATCGGCTGGATCGGGAAGCCAATGAACGTCGAGAAGCGTATGGCAGGCGATTAAAGACGCCTCTGAGAGAGACCTACTGCCAACCGTCTTGAGGCGATCCTCGTTGAGCAGTTTTAGGAAGATCAGGAGTGTCTTGGCTCCGTTGCGTTCGCCAAACTTGTTCCACGCATCTACAACCGATGTTACATATACATCGCCGACGTTGCCGAATCCGACGACTCTTCTCTTGCCTAGCCCGGGCGGTTCCGAATAAAAATAGATCCGTGATCCGGTGATATCGTTTCGCAGCGGCCTGTCGCAGGGCGACCAGAAGTTGATCTCGTCGGCGAGCTTGCTAGATTGCAGCAATCCCGCCCACCGAGCGTCAGTCATCGCGAGATATCCGGGCATAGCGCTACACGAGCTCCCACACTCCCCGATGGGAGTCCACTACTGGTCGTATCTTTCTGTTTCGTCTTAGTCGACTAACACGCCATATGAGATCGTGTTGCGATGTGAATGGTTTCTGGGAACTTAAGTTTAGGTCATCGCCAAGATCACCTGTGTATCGGCTCCACTTCCACGCCGTGCCAACGTGGACGCTTTGCTTTCCGGACAGTTTATTCAGGTCAGCGGGGGACCAAATAGCTTTGAACGGAACCATGTTGCACACTCCGCTAGGCAATGCCAATGTTTCTGCCCGCTTAAGAAATCAGTACCTCATTGTCGTCACAAGCCGCTTGGCCCGTGTCATCGCAACATAAATGAGCTTCTTCGTGTCATCCTCGGCAGTTGGCGACTGCCCCCACGTCTTCGGAAGAAATAGCACCACCTCGTCAAACTCCAAACCTTTTGCACGGTGCATTGTCGCAATGCGGATATCTTTTGAGTCCGACTTATCGCGTTCGTCAGGACCTAAGATGCTGGCGGACAGATTGGCGGTCTTGCAAAAATCATGGACGACCTTTGCCTCATGCTTTTTAGGCACAATCACACATACCGTTCTGCATTCACCAATACTTTGCCGCAATAACGGAGGCAGGCCGGTCAGGGCTTCTTCCATATGGGGAAAGTCTAGCGTCTTAGGAGCGGGGCCGTGAGAGATAGACTTGTAGCGTTTCACTTCGTCTGAACCTTCATCCAGATCGTCAACCTCGCAACCTTCCAATGCGGCAATGGCCCGACGGCGAATTTCCTCTGTCGTACGGTAGTTTAGATAAAGTTTTCGCGAACGCCCTCTAATGTCGATACCGCATGCACTCATCGAGGCCCGATGGCGGTTATAGATACGTTGATGACCATCGCCCACAAAGAATAGGTCATTAGTACCGTTGGGAACCATGGCTCGCAGCATTCGAAGTGCCTGGGGGCCAAGATCTTGTGTTTCATCGACTATGATAGAGGCATAGGGTTGCGGCTTGTCCTGCATGAGGATTGCTGCATCGCGATAGGCGTCATCGACCTCTTTAAGCTTTCGACGGGCAAGTTGCGCTCGATACTCTTCGAAGACAGGCCAAATGGCGTCTCGTTTTGCGCGAGTGAGTACCGTGCCTCGACCTGTCCGTTTGGCAAGACGATACTGATCGGAGGTTGAAATACCCTGCGCAAGGATAATCTGCTCCAGTTCCTCTTCATAGAAGTCTGCTGACAAGCCAAGTTTGGGATCTTGGAGCCCCAAGGCCCGTTGCCAGGCATCAGCGGCTTCTCCCTGCTTGCGGCCGTAGATGATGCGGTGTTCGTATTTGTGCCGCCTTAGGAAGCCATGTACCCACGCGTCGAGATTCTTCACCTCGATCTTCTCCATGACAAGAGGACCGCAGAGGGTCTTTAAGTTCTCCTCAATGTCAGCGGCAAGGTTGCGAGTAAACGTGGTAAACAAGACCTTTTTGTCGACAGATGCACGTTGCTCGGCAAGCCATTTGGCCCGATGAATGGCCAACACAGTCTTACCTGTCCCTGCCCCTCCGAGCACCCGTACTGGTCCACTACGATCTCCTTGCGCCAACTTCCGTTGGGTGGGATGTAGGAAGACACGCCATTGAGCCAATGGAGCATTCAAGATCGCAGCCATTGTCTCTTCATCTGCGACGACAGCGAACCTCGCCTGTGCTTCCGCTGTTTCAATGGCAGTGGAAAAGTCTTCCGTGTTGACAGACCGATCGACTCGTGTCTCGCGAGATGCCAGGATCTGAGACACAGTGTCGCCAGCCGCAATTAGAAACAAACCTTCATAGGCTTCCACCGGCAGAAAGGTCTGGAGTGCATCAAGTTCAGCCTCCGTGCGGATGGAGCGAACCTGTCCAAGCAATTCCGTCGGTGTCCCGAGGCTGAGCAACTCCTGGTCCGACAGAGATTCATAGAGTGGCCGCGCTTGCTCTTTCCTCTTGGATTTGGACTCTGCCGACTTTGTTGGCTCGGCAGTGGCATGACGGGCTTGCTCGAGCGCCGGCTCTACAACACTCTCGACAGCGAACACCTGCAATGCACCGGTCACGGGGTTGACGGCGATTCGACGACCCTCCGCCCACTTATAAGCATCATCGTGATGGTCCACATACATGAGGACGTACACATCGCCTGATGGCGGTTCAAAGACAATTCCACGCCAATCTTGATCAATGCGGACTGACTTAAGGTTCTTATCTCTTGCAGCCCGAATCGGCTCATAGTTGATTCCAGCGGCGGTCGGGTCGGTCTGAAAGCGCAAGGCCCATTTCAAGACCTTCCCTTGGACGGCGGACGGCAACTTGGGCAAGTTACTGAGAAAGTCCTGCGCCAAGGCGACTTTTGGCCTTAAACTCATATTCACTCCTCCGCTTCAGCTTAGGGGCCTAACCGACATTTCAGAACTTCGATCAATGGTGTGGTCCAGTCCCCTTCAGCTATCACGATCTTCCATCCGCGCGATGTCCAGAATTCCGCTCCATGAGTTGGCATGAGAAGGACAACTTTCAGTGATGTCCAAGCCAACTCCGCTTCAGCCACCACCTCCCCGTTTTCCTCGAATTCGTAGCCCACTTCATTCGGCGGCGGAAAGCCCTTGTCCATCAAAGACCGTAAAGCAGTCCCCAACTCCAACATGGATTGCTTGATGATCTCTTCCCACGCAGAGGCATGTGCTGCCGCTTGCGGGCCAGTCCCTGCACGAGCTCCTGTCACAACTGTCAATGCACAATGGTCGCCAGCTTCCAATCCAGCTTGTGTCGCTAGCAAGACCCCAGGCAGTGTTTGAAAGATATTGAACAACCATAGCCAACGCCGCCATGTCAGATGGCGAGTCGGCTCTTCTTTAGTCTGCGCTTCATTGAATATTGCAAAGCCGGGACTAGGTGGGAGTGGTTTCCCGGCATCGGCCAGGTCACTTGGCCACCAGTACCGCACCATTAATGCCGAGCCATTTATGGTGCCACAGGGTACAGCCCTGGCTGGACGCTCACACGGATGATCCTTTACGTCGTTCCAGAATCTCGCCAGTTGAGCTCTCGACTCCTCTAACGCTGGTAAGGTTGGATGAGGAATCATTCGGAACGCCGTCGCACCGGCATGGCGTGCCATGGCGATGGCTGCGTCATCACTGGATTCATCACAGGGTTTGCCGAGCCAATGGATCAGCGTTGCAACGGCATGTTGAGACCACAAATTCTGGCTAAACATAAGTCGCAGCGGCGGCGGAAGTGCGTCCTTCGCGTTGAAGCACATTCCATCAAGGCAGTCGGTCAAATTGGTTTCGAGCTTCCCATCCAAAGCCAACTGTACATCGTCCCAAGTCACAGACCAGCTCCAGAACTTTCCACTTGCCACTAACGCGCTTCGTCGGCCAGCATCCTCTCGTGTGCGCGCTTGGTGATACGCCCAACCGTCGCAAAAAACCGCAACGGGCTTGCGTGACGATCTGCTTTGCGCGGGCCATAGAACAAAATCGGGCCGAGACGGAACGGTCACGCCCTCCGCGGGTCCGAGATCTACTTGCGGCTCGACCCAGTAGCGCTGCTCTCCTATCTCAAGCAAGTATCCCGACTTCCCATGCACGATATCCTGCACTAGCGTCACAAATGGCAACCCGCCTTGCCCGCTGAGCCGGCGCAGAGCCTCGATAAATTTCGCTTCCAGTTCAGAATCAAAGTTTGGATTGATGTAGATATCGGAAATAGACGATACGCGTTCTAGCTGATCCAGGCCCCCTACTAACTGCTCAAGAATGGCTCTGGCTCGATCGCGGGAAACCAGCGCCATGGCCCTTCCCAATCGATATTGGTACACACATCTGTAGCACCCGTCCTTCTCTGGAACGGCATTGCAAGGACAGTCAACCAGATGTTTCAGAGCCAGCCGGATCACTTCCACGAGCGTTTTGGCTTGATCGGCGAGCAATTGATGCAAGTACCCCGTTCCACCGGGCACCGAGTCGTAAAGCAGCACATAGTGCCGAGTGGCCCCCCGGTCATGATCCCTTTCCTCCTGAGTGACGAGGCGAAGGTGATCTACCTTTCCGCCGAAACGTCTTTTGAGGCCGAGCTGAATCGCCGCGATAAAGGATTGAACCGACTCTTCATCGACGCCAGACCTAGTGTAGGGAACCAGGATGCGCAGAGCTTCAGACGAAAACTCTCGGTACAGATAGAGACAATCAATAATGTTGGTAGGGTCGGCACTCCCGCGCTTTTCACAGTCGAAGGCATGCGATTGGGTAGGAGCCTTGTCTGATCGTGGGAGGCGTTGGATCTGTCCGCAATGTTGGCATAGCTTGAACCCTGGCCGAGCCTTTTGTACCCCAGCCACGGCGTAGGGTTCGGCTGGCTTGGTCGGTTCCCCAAAATTGACGTCTCTAAACATCACCTGATCAATAAATTCGAAACCAAAGGGGGTATCGGGCGCCTTTAAGCGGTAGGCCTCCTTGATATGCTCACGCTCAAAGTCTGCCAACATTTGCCGCACATAAAACTTCGGTTCTCGGTCTTCTGCGCTATCATCAATGCGGACCTCCGTGTCGTTGCTGTTCGCCATCGCCTGCTTAAACCGCAACAACTGCCGTCGTTGAGAAATATTGGCCCACATGGCATCGCCACATCGCCGACATGACGCTTGGCTGTCGGCGTGAATTTCCAAGTTCTCCATATGTTGGCAGGTCGGACACAGACGCCACCATTCGAGGCGTGACAGGGACATGTTGATTTGGTCGATTTCCACATGGCGCTGGTTGGCGTAAAAAACATTCTCAGGGGCAAATTCAGACAAGGCTGACTGCGCGGGCCGCTCATACCGTTCCGCCGGCAAAGATATGTACGCTCCAGCCTCCTGCGGATCATCGCTAGACCGCCTTCGCCAAAGCAGAGACTTGAGCTCGACTCCTGCCTCAGGAAAGGCATAGTTTGGGATCAAGCCAGCATCGGTCAGCGTATTGAGGAGATCCCGCTGGTTAAGTTCCTTGATCAGTTCCAGCATCTTTTGGCGTTCACGCTCAAGCTCATCAATCCCGTTCCGGGTTGCCTCGTCTTGTGGACGCTCCCGAAGCCCTTTGATTTGCTTTTTAATTTTCTCGCTGCGCTCGCGATAAGTCCGTCGTTCCTTAGCCAGCTCTTCGATGAGCTTGATAAGGCTGACACGCATCCCATCATCATGATCCGTCCCTTGCATGTAAGCCGTGAGACGATCGGAAACACGTTCATCAAGATCGGCACCCAGCAGCCCCTTGAAAGCCCTCAGCAAGCGCTCCTCGTGCTTCTGAAGATACTCCGCAAATGTGTACGGGAACCGAGACTCGTCCGCCTTATCGTAGGCATTCAACGCATCTTGGGTGGACTCAGGCAGCGCAGTCTCAGGAATACCGGAGCCAACCCACTCATCCAGACAAAACGCAAACATCTGGCGACGGAGCACTTCGGCGGCTTTCAAGAATATGCCTGGAGGCAGCACGTCACCGCGCAGCATTTCCGCTGTATCTTCGAAGAAGTACAGATCGTGTGGGCTGTTCCCATCGGCCAGCGTCGTAGCAAGGGCATTGCCATCTCTTCGCCCCGCCCGACCAATGCGCTGCAAATAGCTCGCTTGATTCGGAGGCACCGAACACAAGAGCACCGAAGAGAGGTCGCCGATATCGACGCCCATTTCCAAGGTCGGCGTGGCGGACAGCAGGTTTTCATACCAGGGATGAGGCCTTTTCGCCTTAAAGCGGTGCTCTAAGCGTTCACGCTGGTCGCGTGTCAGAAGTCCTGTGTGCTCGGCGCTAAATACGCGGCGCAGATGGCCACGACTAAAGCGTCTCGCCAGCCAGCCGCCCGCCTCAACAATCTCGGTATAGTTTTCCTGGGCTGCACCATCAAGGCAAGGCATGCCTCGCAACGCTTCGACAGCATCGGCTGGGACGGTCAACCATCGCTTGCCTTGCCTAGATTGTAGTCTCGCTAGCCGCGTCTCTAAGACCAAGGCGGCAGGGTTCAAGCCAAAGACGTTCCCGTCGTTCGTAGTGATGCGTAACAACACCGCTCTATTCACTAGGACTTCAATAGCTGCCGCGTAAAAGTCCTCTGAAGCCTGCTCTGGTAAGAGCCCATTCGCCCCTAATGTGGCATCGAGCCACGTTTGGTAGAACGTATGGCCTCGCGCATTGACCACACGGTCAAAGCCTCTTCTTGACCGCATCGATAAAAACACCGGGTGCGGCGTGCGCTCGCCCATGCTGGGCAACCATTCCATGCGATCCATCGAGCGAGTGAAGGCGAAGATATTTCCGTCTCTAGCGTAGGCCGACATTTCAGGGTGCGCCACCGCCCCACGCTGTCGGAGGTGACAGACAAAACCCCAGAGCCACTGGACGGCGGTCCGTTGATCAACCTCACGGAGGCCCAACCTCTCCTGCAGCACGGGCACCAGGTCCGAGGCGGCGTCTTGAATGTCTTCTATCCGTGGCGCAAGCGTGGCCTTTCCAATCGTATCGAGATTGCGACCGCGGCGACTGAGGTAAGTGAATTCGGCAAACGCCTGCCAAGCTAGGCGTTTGTGGCTTCTGTCAGGCAGTCGACTTGCCCTCGGCAGGCTATCTTGTTCTTGGAGCGACTGAGCCCAATCTCGCTGCCACATCATATTCGTGCCGATGAATTCCGATACGAATTGCTCATCCGACATTTGAGATCGCCAGTATCCAGCCGCAGACTCAAGGAACCGAGGCCAGGGACATTGTGGCGTGGCTACAGCATCAATGACCTTGGCCAGAGCGGTGCGAACGGTATTCAGGTAAGTGCGTGCTGAGAAAAATCCTGACCTGTGCGCCGCGTCCTGCACCGAATCAGAAAAGGCGACCAATTTCTTGTCGTCATTGAAGGGACTGGCCCAACTCTGTTCAATGGCGACTGAACCGAGTGTCGCGTTACGTGCACCGAGCAGAATCTGTCGATGGCGACTTCCGCAGGCCGGGCATGTCGAGTCATGCCAGTTGAAGGTAACTCCAGCCTGATTCGTACTGGTACGCAGAGCGGTGACCCGAAATACGTCAACCAGGTCCCCATGACCACAGTCGCTGCACTCCCCCGGCCCATTTTGCAGATGACCACAGTTCGTGCACAGCCGAGGGAACATACCCTCGCACAAGGGACGGACCAAGCCTGTACGCGTGTACAACCGGAGCGCCTCAGGCTGATTGGCGAACCACGTGTTGTAAATCTCGTCGAGATCAGTCGAGATTTTGGACTGCCCATAGGGCAGACGGCTGAGCCAGCCGGTCGTATGGCAGTCCGAACATTGCACAAGGGGCAAGTAGAGCTTGCCAGGTTCCCGTTTGATATCACTGTCAGCTCGAAGTTCGATGTCTTGAGGGTTGGCTCTCACCTGCGCCACCATACGACGCAGTTCACGCATCCAGAGCTGCACCTTCAGCGTGACGAATGGACGCTTGCCATCCGAGTCTCGGGCCCAGGCCACCAAGACCAGAAGTGCATCAATGACCTCGCCAATATGCGGGCGGGCTGCTTCCGGCAGCGGTCCCTGCATCTGTTGCTGGATGTCGGTAAGCGAGGTGATATGGCCCTTCAAGACTCGAAGCAGATTCACAAACAGCAGATGCTTTCGGAGTAATTCACCCAGGGTGACGCGCCAATTGGCATCATTCACATCCACCGGGCGTTCTAACCCAGGGAAAAAGAGCTCAAACCACGCCGCGACCGCGGCCTCTTGTGAGGAGTACGCTTCCGAATCAAGCACCGAAGCGAAATCTGCTCGTGGATAGAGCACATACTCAATCGCGCCACTCCCTAAGAACTCCGTCTCGCTCCACCGACTCTCGGTAATGACCGACTCAGCAGGGAAGGCAATGCTGAAGATCTGCCGCGCATATTCACGCAGTGGTTCAGTGTCGGTGTTGCCACCGAGGGTGGCCGACGTACCCGCACAAATCAGATGACCTTCCGGCGTGTGAAGTCGTGCGCGCAGCCGACGCAGCAGCAGCGCCAAGTCGGTCCCTTGTGCACCATCGAACGTGTGCAACTCATCGACCACGACATAGCGCAAAGTGTCCGGCTGGTTCTTCAGCCATAGCTCGCGGTCTTTTGGACGAATCAAGAGATAGTCGAGCATCTTGTAATTGGTCAGCAGAACGTCTGGTGGGTCCTTGCGCAGAGTCCCCCGATCAGTGATGACACTGGTTGCCGTCATGGCCATTTGGCCACGACCATCTTTCCCAGGTCGCCCGCCGATAAAGAGTCCCACACGCAAACCCTTGAACGCTGGCGTCTGTGCAATCACTTCTGCAAACCGACGAGCCTGGTCTGTTGCCAAAGCATTCATCGGATAAATAATCAGCGCTTTGATGCCGTCTTGACCGCTGGCATTTACACGAATGCAATGGTCCAGGATGGGGTAGAGAAAGCATTCGGTCTTGCCGCTTCCTGTGCCTGTTGCGACCAACATGCTCGCGGCCTTGCGATCGCTACAGAATCGTTCCCAGGCGGCTTCTTGGTGCGAGTAGCCGGGGAAATCGGTTTCAAACCTCTCGAAGAACTTCTTGCCTTTGCTGCCTGTTCGAAACGGCAGTCCAATCTGGACGAATGGGCCCTTCAGCCAACGCAATTCATCATCGGCGAAGCGCTGCATGACGCCGGCAAAGAGAGGATCAGATGGCTCAAAGCCTGTGGTCAGAAAGTGCTTGATGCCGTTCTGGATCTCTCTGGCAAGAAGCGAAGGAAGCATAGGCCCTAGGCCTTCCCTTGCTGCTCAAAAAATGCCCATGCGATCCGGTAGTCCTCTTCGCGGTTGGCCAACGCGAAGGGCGCGATGTAACGACGCTCTTGTTGAAACGGACCGGTGGGCAGCGTGTCGTTGAGAACGGTATGGCTGATTATTGTCCCATCAGGCAGGTTTCCTTGTTCCTGCATTGACCGAATGTCGTCCCACCCAAATTTTCCTATCCTCTTGTTGCCGCCAGGAGTGGAGATGACCACGTCGGCGCTACTGCTACTTGCTTTGCGAGGCAATCCGACGCCGACGAGGCCTTTGTTCACCGTGAAAACGATCCGGCCAACGGAGTCATACCAAGTGTCGCGCTCGTATTGCTGCATCACTGGGAACTGCACTCTGTACATGAGCAGTAGCTCATCAAGTGCGAGGTCAAGAGCCTGAGCGACGAGCACATCGATTTCTACCAACGCCATGCGACGGGCATAGTGGGTTCGAAGGGCACAATCACGTTGCCACTGCGCTCCGAGGCGCGCAAAGAAATCCTGAGGAAGGCGCGGGTTGTTAGGTTGTGTCCAGGCTTGCCGAACGAAAGCGGGGTCAAATAGCTCGGCCCAAAGCGGCGAATAGTGCGTAGTCAAGCAATTGAGTACGAGGTAGCGAACGGCTCGTTGGATCGATGGCTCAAGTAGGGGCAGCTTATCCGACAAGTCTCCGCGCAAGTCTGACTTTCCGGTTGTCTTGACAAGGAAGTCAATCACCATTGAGGCAAATCCAGCCCCGTAGGCAATAAGTTGCGTGGACTCCCGAAACGTAATACTGAATACTCCGTCTATATGCGCAGCCCCTACTGGCAAAATGCTAGGGATAGCCGTGCGTTCGGCGGCGGAGCCAATTGCCCTTCGATGGACGTGGCGAAAATAGTCCGTCACCGGTTTTTTTCGCCATCGCTGAACCGGGACCAGCTGGTCTTTCAGGCTAGCGTGCGCGTCTTGCTCCTGGTCCGTTAGTTGATCCCACGGCAGTGTCACTACTACCGGTTCCACCCATCTCACATTGGGTATGCGACGCGTGTACTCCTCACGGTCGCTCATCGGGCGATAATTCGTCCGCGGCAGATAGTTGTCGGTCACAACTTCCAAATCGAGCGAGTCGTAGTGGCCGTTGGCACTGCAAACAGTTCGGGGCGTTTTATTATAAGGATTTGCCAGGAAAAAATGTGGGCCAGACAGAACCCAATCTTCAGGCGTAAAGACAAAAGGCGCGCTGCGGTCGGCGTTACGCACGATCGTCCCGTCCTGTTGTGCATATGTTTCGTCAAACATGACGGTGGAGAAATACTTATCGCTTAGATCGGCCAATCGGCGTGGATAGGCGGCGAGTTTTGACAGAACACTGGAGAGTTTCCCAGCGTGAAGCGCTGGCAGACGCGCACGGCGTGGCGGTGTGCCTGGATCATCATAGAGTTCGGCGAACACCTTCAATTGTGCATCATCGATGCGAATAATTCTGTCTGCATGGCCAGCTGTATTCCATTTCCCCCACTCGTTTTTTAAACCGCCTAGAGTCCCGCTACGATCATGGGCATAACAGGCGTCCACAGTTGAGGGGGCAAAAAGATTAGCCAGCTGGTCAAAACAAGGTTGTATCTGCGTAGGACCATAAAGATTGATACTATATTTGGTGTGATGATCCACATCGGCAAACAGTTGCAATTCATTTATGAACTGGAAGTGCGACCGTAGCCGCGAATACACTGCCTCGCGTAACATTCCACCTTTGGGATCATCATATGGCCCTTCCGGGTGCAGGTAGCCCACCACGCCACAATCCCCAGCCAACGTCCAGCCAACGGGCATGAAGCATTTATATAAATTGGGCTGCACCCCTTTGAGCAACGGATAGTTTTGCACCGCAGTCAGAAAGTTCTGGGTGGCTACCGCTTCCTCCAGCTCGCTGGTCCATTCTGTTTGCAGCTTGGGAAACTCAGTAAATGCAGCAGCTCTCCGTTGCGCAAGTTCTGACGCGCTTAACTTGCGGATGGCCACGAGTGGATTCGCTTCGCCCAGAACGCCGGCTTCGTTCCACTCTACCCTGAGCCAGGGAGGATTCCCTACAACCAAGTCGAAGCCACCGCGTGAAACGAACACATGGGAAAATGTGAGATCCCAATGCATAAAGCGCCGCTGGGCGGCAATGACTTCGACCTGTTTCACATGAGGGAGAGTATCCCGAAGCTTGCTGATGCGGAGCTGGCCGTAGCGATCGTGAAGGTTGGGCTGATCTCGTTTTTCGCTCAAACTCATTTGCACGTCACTGAATAGGCTCATTCGCATTTCGGGAACCAACTTATCCGGTTCAGCCGAACGGGTGAATTCCATCCTGCCCTGAGAAGCCAAGTCGACGATATTGCCTTCGAGAATCGCTCCTATCTCCAGCCACCACTCTTCACGAGTTGGAAGATTGGCGCTTTGGGTGATGGGCCAGAACCACAACCCGCACCAGTAGTCCATGACTAGCTTCAGGCGACGATACGGAGTGGCCAAGTCCCCATCTTCGTTCAACAAACCTTGTTTGCGAATGGCTTCTTTTTGGGCACGGGTGGTGCCCGTGCTTTCCGCGCTCTTTTCTGGCCAGATTGGCAACGGGTCTTCTGTATTGGCATGGTCGCGGAGCAACTGTTCGGTGTGCTGTATCCACAAGGTGTCAATCGCATCCGACAGCTGAAGAAGTCGAGTGATTTCGTGCGGCTCTAACGGTCTTGTGAACGTCGTGCGCCATTTCTTTAGCCGTTTAAACTCTTCTGGATAGAGTGATTTGGCAATTTTGTCGGTGTATGCCGCCATCCCTGGATCAGGCAGTAGGAAGTGATAGATCTCATCATCGGCACGATCTAGTCTGGGCTTTGGAGCCCGTGGGTTGAGGCGCCGCGGCGCTTCCTCATGCCAGACCGGTTTGGCACGAGGTTGCAGTAAGTTTGTTCTGTACACTTCTCGACGAGCACCGATGAGGCTATTTCCAGCAAAGAGCTGATAGCCGAACCATGGTACACGCGCTGCTTTCGGTGGTTGGCCAGGCTCGGAAGCTTCCCCATAGATAGCATTGAGCCACAAACTGACTTCGGCCAGTTCCGTCGCGATCGGATTGAGGTCGACGCCGTACACGTTGCGGTCTGCAATGTACATGCGGACTTTTTGCAGCTCCCTCGCGTATTGCTCGTGCGGTATACGCTGTTTCATTTCCGCTTGCTTACGCTCGAGATAGGCCTCCGCCAGTTGATTGACAGCTTCGTTTAAGAACGCGGCACTTCCCATGGCAGGCTCGACCACAGTGAGCGAGAGAATCTCGTCCGCCGTTTTGTCGTTCAGTAATTCCTTCAATGCATACTTCACGAGGCAGCGCGTGAGGACCTGAGGAGTGTAGTAGCTGGCACTCTTCTGTCGATCGCGCCCGGCCAAACGGTAGATGAATGTGTCCCGGGGGTACTTGCGGAGAATCGTGCGGCCGTTTTCATCCTCATCATAGACACGCTCGGTCGGTTTGTACTCGCCAATGCGGCTGGCCGGCACAAACCACGCTGTACCAAGCATGTCGGTGCTCGTTCCGCCGATATCGTCGTCATTGCCGTTGTTGGCATTGTCATCGTCCTCTTCATCGGCATTGTTGCCCTCGCTCGATCTCTTTGCCTTCGGCTCAGGCTGCACCTCATACAGATCCTCAGGCGCAAAAAAGCCTCTGTAGGACAGCAGTGCCTCGTAGACGGCGCCTAGTTCGTTGATCGAGAGCATCTGGTAGCTCACTCTGCCTTTGCCTCGTCCAGATTTCCCGGTTGAGAGCGACATGAGGCGGATGACACGCTGCCAGACATGATTGGGAAAAATGACCTGATTGAGTAATGGCGTACTGGCAGGATCGAACAATTTGCTATCGAGCGGGGCCAATGCAAACACTTCTTTGGCACTGCCAGAAAGCAGCTTGGTTTGAGTTTCGATGCCACAACCCTGAGCGATTAACGCGAATAGACGACGCAGGCTCTGGTCAAAGTACTTCCCGTCTCGCGCGGATTGTGTATTGAGGGCGACGAGTTCCAGATCCCGGAGTGACTCAAGGCTGTAGCCTTTCGCATAGATGTCGCTCTTTTGAATCGGGACATAGCCGAGCTCAGGCCGTGCTTCGATGTAAAACATGAACAGGAGCCGATAGACCAGGCGCAAACATTCCAGGCTTAGTTCGCCCGGATCGACCGCAGCTTTCCCGGTATAAAATCCTTGCTTGGTGTCTTGTGCTTTTTGTCTGAGTTGTCGGACCGCTTCATTCCCTAAAAGCTCGATGGCTTCCCGCAACGCGTACTTCAAATCTTCAGTGACACCGAAAGCATGCTTATGCGCATTTTCGTCAAGGCCATCCAACAAGCTAGCGCCTTGATCTGGCGCCAAACTGTTTCGATGAAGCAGCGCGGCCGTTGCCTGCAACGTGTAGGGATCTTTGCGGTCGAGGATCTCCGTCCAATCGAATCGTAGCAGCCGATTGTTTGGCCACTTGTAGCGATCGAGAAGCAGCCAGTGCTTTAATCCAACGAGAATGACATAACGCGGGGGCTGCTCCGCAGCAAACAACGCTTCCGAAACGATTTCAAGCCAGGTCAACCCTTTCAGGACCTTGGGCACCTCTTGGCCTTCGTAATGGGCTGGCGTTAAGCGGTGATCCAGCATGTCCTCTTCTTCTCGACCCGGCTCATAGGCCGGTACGATCAGGAGCCTCGGTGGCTGGTGGACTTCACCGAAGGCAGCCCATATCGGCAACGGCATGCCGACTTGCAGCTCAATTTCCCTGGGCTGAAGTTTGTAGCCGAGGGCTTCTAAGAGTGGTGTATGTAGATTCCGATGGGCCTGCAAACGTTCGGCGTCGGTTTTGAAGCGTGCATGGCTTGAGAGAGTCGCGAACCACTTGCCTCCAAGACCTCCAAGCTGTTTGTGCGGCGCACGAAACGCTGCGGGGTTTTCTTCTACCGCCTGGCCTGATTCGACAGGCTTTGCCGTCTGTTCCTCGGCGGCCTGCCAGCCTTCAATCACAGATTTGATATCGCCCTTAAAGACCTCGGCCAAATAGTGATGACCGTAGAATTCGTTTTCGTTCGCGATACCAACAAAGCTTTGGACGGCTTGAGCAGAAGGCATGACGGAACTGTCGGCTCCTATTCCGTGAGTATTACCGAACCGCTGCGCACAGCACCTGAATAAATGGCTGGGGCTCTGTTGTCATCGTGTCTTCTACCCATTGACGATACTCGTCGAAGACGTTTCGGATGTCTTTGATGCGTTTTTCCCGTTTGGCATTCTTAACTTGTTCGGCCTGTTGATTGGCGGCCAAGCGGAATTCGAGTTGTTCGAACTGCTTGTCTTGCAGGCGCTTGAGGTCGGCTAGCGTGCCGGAAAGACGCTGCTCCATCCTGTCGGAAAAGGCCTGCTGCAACCTGACCATGTGGTCCTGCATAGTGGCCACCGCGCCAGGCAAATTTGCCTGCGGGAGATTGGTAACGATGCCTTGATTCCTGTTGGCCAGCGTACCAGCCTTCAGTTGGGTCCGGGCCGCAAACTCAGGAAAGGTCTGCAACGACCACGCATTCTTGTTATACAGGGCAACCTGCCATTCAATGAGCAGTGGTTGTGCCTTACGATTTGGAATGAGGCCCATAAGGATGAAGGCCTGCTCCCCGTCAGCGAGTTGTGGACACTGAATAACAGGAGCGCGATGCCGGCCGAACGCCGTCAGAACCCGGTCTGACAGCCAGTCCATAATAGGGTGTTGCGGCCAGAGGTAGTGCAACGTGGGCCAGCTTTCCTCATCTTCTTTCGCTTGACGGGCCGTCTCAATCGCTTGCGCCAGGCGATCCTTGCGCGCACACACTGCATAGCGATGATCACCATCGCGCACTTCCAATGGGAAAATGAGCCGTAAACGTTCTTGTAGATCGAGTGGCGCGGTTAGCGTGATGGTTTGAGTCTGATCATCGGCGCCAAATTGGGCGATGGGATGGGGATTAGAGAGTTGCAGAAGTGCAGTCTTGGCAAAGATATAGTCGCTGCTCAGTTGAGCGTTGCCGAACAATGATGCACCATCACAGATGGCATCGGTGCTAGAGGGCCGCCTCGTCGTTACACCGCCTGATGCTTCGCCTTGGCTGAACAACTTCAATAGCCAGTCGCCATCGTCTTCTCCCATGCTTTCTGAAGCTGCCTGGTTCGCATCTAGTTTGGCTTCAAATTGCTCCGGACTTGTTCCGGCGGCCATAACGTCGGCAACTTTGGCAGCCTCTTTTTCGGGATCAAACGCGTGAAGAAATGAAGCAGGATCCCCTAAGTTTTTGTTCGCTTGCTCATCTTTCTTTTGGAGGACTGCCAGTATGCGGAGATCGCCTTTGATGCGTTCGACCTTCGTCTCCGTAAACAAATACACAATGCGTGGCTGTCGTTTTTGCCCATAGCGATCCACACGGCCATTCCGCTGCTGAAAGACCATGAGCGACCAGGGCAGATCAAAGTGAATCAACCTGTGGCAGAAATAATGCAGATTCAGCCCTTCTGAAGCGACGTCCGAGCAGAGGAGTACACGGATCGGGTCAGCATGCCGGCCGAAACGATCGACCAACTCCTGTTGGTCAGTATCCGGCATCTCCCCCCATAGTAAGTCCACCTGATTGGCTTTTAGGCCAACGGCTTGAGGCAGCTCTTTCTGAAGCCAACGGAGCGTTTCAATCCGCTCAGAAAATATAACAAGGCGATCATTTGGTTCAGCCGGCTTCCAGTTAAACTGCGTGCTCTTCAGATGCTGGACCAAACGCTGGAATTTGCCAAAGCTGTTGGCGTCTATCTTGCGCAACGTCGATGCGAACTCTTGGAGGGCGGTAATTTCAACTTGTTCGTCCACGCTGACCGGAGTGTTGTCTTGGAGCGCTCGTATACGATTGTCCGTGGATTCCAGAGCGGCAAAGGGACTCGAGAAGATGGCTTTTTGCATCCCCACACGTTGCAACTCGTGCTGCTTTCCCACTCTGCGTTGGCCTCGCTGCGTGAATGGAATACGGAGAAGGGCTTCGTAGGCCGCCTCCTCCTGGGGACTCGCCATTTGCCTGAGCTGTTCAGTGACACGCTCTTGGAAGTCTTCCTTGACCTGATCCCGTATGTCTTTTTTGAACCGGCGGATGACGAGACCTTTGTCCCGAAAATCTGCTGGGGTATAGTCATCTGGATCACTGATGGCAGTAGGGTCCAGGAGTGTCATGAGCGATGCGAAGCTACGTGCCGAGCCATCGTGAGGGGTAGCCGACAACAGAATCATCGTGTCGGACCGACCTGCGAGCAACCGTGCCAGGCGCGCCCGTCGAGCTAATCCCTCCTCACTTGCGCGAGCGGCCACGTTCTGACATTCATCAATTATGATGATGTCCCACCACGCGTTCTCGAGATAGTTCCGGTACTCGAGATTGTTCTTGAGCGTATCGATGGAAATGATAGTGCGGTCATAATAATTGAACGGGTTGTGGTTGCTTGGAATGTTATTGCGCACTCGTTGCAAGCCAACCGAATCGAGTCGTACCAAAGGAATCGAAAAGCGACACCAGAACTCCTTTTGGAACTGCGTTAACATGCTCTTCAGCGCGACCACTAGTATTCGTTGGCCTCGCCCGCGCTGAATCAATTCTGTGGTCAGAATGCCCGCTTCGAGCGTCTTGCCTAAGCCTGTTGCATCGGCAATCAGAATGCGCTGTCGTGGCTGCTTCAGCGCTTGCAGGGCTGGATCAAGCTGATATGGCACCAAGTCCATGACCGCCCGATGGCCCAGGTGAATTTTGTCATCATTGGGAGTGCTGCGTCGAAGTTGCGCTTCGAGGTACAGAAAGGTACTGTTGAAGTGCGAGCTCGTATCTGGAACGAGCTCAGTCTTGGCGGGATCGAGAACTGCAATCTCGCCTTCGAGCTCCGTCAGAAAGAGCGCTGTTCGCCCCCTCACTAGTTCAGATACACCATCGCAGGTGAGAAGATGTCCGCCATCGGTGGAAGGATCAACTCGCCGCACCAGCCATTCCTCATCACGGATGACGACGCGGGAACCGGGAGCGTAAGAGAGTATCGAAGAACTCATATTTGAGATCAAAATTACGAATGCATCAATAAGCGAATACCAATCGTGCCGAATTCAATACGCCCATGATCCAGGTAATGCAACACTTCCGAAGGGGCACCGACGGAAACACCAGTCAAATAACATAAAATACGTGGTTCAACTTTTCCGCAGAGACTTTTAGTCACGATGCACCTACCTTTACTTGGATTGCTCCAGCTGCAACTGGCAGAACAATCCAGAGCTCAGTAACGGAACGGCCGGTCGCGCGAACCAATGCCTCAGCATACACAGACAACTGTCCACCGTGCTCGGTAGCAACTTCACTCCACTTATCTTTGGGAGCCGGGTTCGCCTTGTGGTCTAGCAGCACCCAGCCCTCGGGGACTTCTAGCAGAAGATCAATTCGCCCGTGCATGTATTGTCCGTTGGGTAGGATTGACTCGATGGGAATCTCCGCATGGCGACGACAATCCGGCCAACGCAAGGAGATCCACTGATCGAGGGCCTCGATATGTCGGACCAACGCTGAAGGATCGATTGCGCCCTTCAGTCCAAATCCTTCAAGTATTCGTGCCACGCGAGCCTCATCCAGCCGTACGGCCGGATCGGTGAACGCCGTTGCAGTACAGGCATGAATGCCATTGCCAAGTGCCGTCATATCCGTTCCCGCCTTCAGTGCAATCCGATCGCCGAGCGATACGGTATCAGTGATGCTGCACGGTCGGGCGAGGCAAGCCGAAGCAACAAGCGTTGCGGGAAGGCGTTCTGTCCGCGAATTGGGAAAAGGAAACCACCGGAGGACCGAATCAGGTTCGACGGTAGCTGGTGTCGCAATAGGCGGCTCAAGGCGCTGGAAGGCGAACGGAACAGGAGAGCCATCCCGCAGAACAATCGCTTCAGTGGGAACTTCGAGCGTGAGCCAGGGAGCATTGAGAGAACCCAGCCATTCACACGTACCCTTTTTCTCGGGAAACGCGAAGACAAGAAAGTCGCGCGCCCTCGTCATGCTCACATAAAGGAGCCGCTTCGCTTCGTCGATCGCTTCCTCACGCGCGCGAAGTCCTTCCGCCGACTGGGCGATCCCATCGGCAATGTCGACTTTCTTCTGGCTGCCGAATGGCCAGGGCCAATAGCGGACCCAGCGGTCCTTCAGCGGCGCGCCAACGTCAAAACTTTCCTCGGACCGGCCACCGACCGACCAGAGCCGATCTTGAATGTCCTTCTCTAAGTCCATAAGAATGACGATGGGCCATTCGAGCCCCTTGGCCGCGTGATGCGTCATTACCTTGACCGCATTGACCGGCGGTTCGGCGAGCATATCGAGCTCCCCTTGCGCCTGCTCGCCAAACCACAGAATCAGTCCAGACAGCGTTGCCGGCTCCCGTCTCGCGAGACAGCCTTCCTCGTATGATCTGGCAAGACGGAGTACGGCTTCGAGGTTCGCCAGTCGCACCCGGGCGACCAATTCATCCCGCCGCCAGCGCACCACCCGTCCGGCGAGGTCGCACTGTATAAGCACCAGTTCCATCGCAGCGGCCGGCGAAAGGAGTGGCACTTGAGGACGCAATCGTGCCAGTCGTGACAGAATGGGATGACCCTCCTTGGCCTCGTCGACTCGCCAGAGGCTCGGATCACCACCACCTTCGAGATAGCGCAAACGATCAGCCAACCAGGACTCCGGCTCCTCGCAGTCCGCCAGGGACACAATCTCGGCACTCGCCAACGTGTCCCAAGGGTCGTTGAGTCGCCGTAAACACGCGAGCGCCAACACCGCCTCAGGAGTGGAGAGCAATCCGGACTGTTGCGTGGCCCAGGGCACGGAGGCTACGCGCAGGGCTTCCGCCACCGTCTGCACGCCAACATTGGTCTTCGAGAGAACCGCAATATCTCCATAGTTGACGGGACGAGGATTGCCCGTTGTGGGGTCAATGACGCGATAGTCGGAGGCGATCAGTCGCTTGAGGCCTTCAGCAAGCGCCGCCGCTCTTTGCTGTAGGTTCTTGCCTATTAGCAACCAGTTGGCAAAGGCGGGGTCCGAAAGGAGCTCCTCCCGGACCGGTGCGAGCTCCACTTCCGGACCAGAGAGTCCCGGCGCAAAGGCATCGCCGAAGGCACTATTGACCAAGCGCACCAGGTGCGGTCGAGAGCGGCGTGAATGATCCAAGACCTCTTTGGAGCCTCCCAGACCTGGAAGTTTTTCGAGCACGGCTTTCATTAATTCAGCGTCGCTCCCTCGAAATCCATAGATGGCCTGTTTGACATCGCCCACCCAGACTGATTGGCGGGCAATACGCGACAGGCGCATGAACAGTTCAAGTTGAATGGGGCTGGTGTCCTGGAATTCGTCCACCAGCAGCAAATCCAGTTCATCCGATAGCACCTCGATGACCGCCGGCTTTTCCAGTAAGGCGAGGAACAGATGCTCCTGGTCGACAAAGTCTATGACACCCAGCTCCCGCTTTCTCGCGGCGTAGGCGTCAAGCACTTTCGCAGCAAGGGCGAAAATCTCGGCAAGATACTGCTCGATGTCGTGCCGCATCCGTGGGTGCTCGACGTACCGACTTGCAAGCTCCGTCACAGGCAGCGCAATCGTCTTGAGTTTCGCCTCCGGTGCACCCTTGGAGAGCCTGACCCAATCGGCCCACTCCGCAGTATTGCTACTGATTCGGCGTTGTGATTCGCGGGCGAGAGCGATGTATTCGTCCGTGTTCTTTTTACCTGTCGAGCCCTTTTCGAGCGCGGGCACCATTGTGTCGATTGCGCATATGAGCGCGGCATCCAAAGCTTGGCTGGACGGCGCAGGAAAGTGTGCCAGCAGGTCCTGCGCGTTGCGCACACCGAATGCCGCACAGCGTGCCGGTGCAATATCATTCGCCCGTGCCTGGTCGATGAGCGACTTGAGCGCATCTTGCCAACTCTCGATTCCCAATCTCCTTGCGAGTGCGACGATACGCTCTATTGTGGCGTGATCGGAGACGGCATCGATCGCCTCTCGTACCAGCGCGCCAGCCTGCGCTTCCTCCAGCACGCGTTGCTCCTGAGCGAGACCCGCTTCGAATGCAAAGCGCTCCAGCAACCCTCCGCACACGCTATTGATCGTGCCGATGCGTGCCTGCCCCATTGAAGTCGCCAGCGCGAATTCCCCCCTTTCAAGCAGCGCGGTCCGAACACGCTCGCGGAGTTCTGCCGCCGCCTTGCGGGTGAAGGTCGTTGCGATGACGCCGCCGGGCGAGGCCTGCCCGGAGACAAGCTTCTCATGGAGAATTTGCGTCAAACGGTAGGTCTTTCCACTTCCCGCGCCTGCGCTCACGAATCTGATCTTGCCGTTCATCGGTTAGTTCGCCCAGCCGACTAGCCAGCGGTACTCGTTATAAGCCTCCGGCAACTCTTCCGGCGTAAGAGCATTGGGCGGTCCGACAGATTCCGGGGTGGCTTCGATGCCTTCAGTGGGCACCTCGATCTTTCCCCCATCGATTTGAGAGCGGCGCCATTTCCATGCGCTGAGGAACTGGTCCCACAGCTCCGGTGGTGCATCTTCTGTGATACGAGAGCGAACAGATCGTGCCTCAGGAAAGAATCCCGTATTCGGGGCGAGGAGACGAGCCACCTCAAGGACGAAATAGGACACCCCTGGACAAGCTCCTGTTTCTTGACGCAGCATCTCCGCATACAAAGCCAACTGCAAATGGCGGTGTTTCGCGAGCCGTTCCTGATGCCCATTGGCACCGGCCCATTTCATATCGATGATGGCCTGTCGGCCAGATGTGTTACGAACAACGAGGTCTGCCTTCCCCTCGAGCTCGCCTCCTGGGAATGTACCGGCAAGGTCCCGCTCAGGCTGAACCAGATCAATGCCCGCTGCCATGAACTGTCGTTGGATTTCATGGATCGCACACTCCAGGATCAAGCGTAACCGCTCGTAATCACCCCGTCGCCCGGCCATCAGCAGGACCGCACCTTCCTCCGCGACCACCTCTGCAAATTCCCGTGCGAGCCAAGCTTTCATTTCGTCGCCAGCAAGGGCTTCCACACGCTGGGTACGAAAGAACCGATCGATCAGCCGATGCGAGAGATTGCCGTAGAGCCGGTTTCCATCGGTTACTGCCAGCAGGTTGGACGGGTTCAGCTGGGCGGGGTACTTCAGAACCCACTGGTAAGGGGCATTTAGGAATGTGTTGAGGCTGGAATACGATTCTTTTGAGCGAAGCGAAATCTTAACTTCGGAGGGTAGGCTCCACCACCGTCTTCGGCGGGGGAGAGGCGCGTGTGCCACTTCCGAGAGATTTGAGCCGGCTCGACCCGCCAACAGATCCTCCAGCGGCTCCGGGCGGAGGCCATCCACGAACCACTGGATTTCCTGCCACAGCGGGTGCATTTCCTCGCCCGGAGGAGGAAGGACGAGGATCAGTTGCTTCCGCGTATTCAAAACCGGGCGAAGCCAATCGTGTCCTCGCCGCGAGAGGATCTCATCAAGCTCGGGAATGTCAGCATCGGCTCGCGCGAGGGTGGCGAGTTCGCTTCGGCTCCAGGGGTAACGGCTAGGCAATGCCGGCGCTCCCATCTGCCACCAGATGACCCGATCGAACGGTTCTATTAAAGCACCGGGGTCGGATACCGAAGACGCACATCCGACATGAGCATGCATCGCGAAGTTCGCCGCACCGCGGCCCGTACATTGAGTGAGCAGCGCCTCAAGGTCCATGGGTGAGAGAGTGACCTCACCTTGAGTGCCCAAGGCCTCGAGCGCCGCGGCTACCGCGCCAGCCTGTCCGTAGCCAGCCGCATTGGCTGCGCTTTGAATGGGATCTTCATCGGCAAGCCTCGCGCCAAAATAGTCGCGCACTCCACGCGTTCGTTCGAGCAGCATCGTGAGCGGGGCGCCCTGTGCAGGATCATAGCGGGGGTGCTCGATCCAGAACGTGAGGGTTTTGCGGAAATCCGCAGCGCGTTCCGGATAAAGCCTTTCAGTCTCCGCTATGGCTTCGCGCCACCGTGCGCCACCAATGCCTGGGCATTCCGCGATCACTCCGGCCAGTCGTCGCCTGGCATAGTGGGGAACGGGACTGATTGGATGAGAGAGAAACTGGAGGAGGGCATAGACATCGAGCGGCGCCCACACTGTGGCCAGTGCGAGCGGCAACACTTGAAGCGCCGGTACCAATGGGCTCGGATCCTGGAATCCCTGACGAGGCATATCGACGGCATCGTGCGTTGCGTCGAGTAACGAACGACCCTGCTCGGCGACCATCGCGACTTCTTCCTGTCGCGATGCGTACGTCTGGGCTACCCAGCGCGCCGCGACCAGGCTCGTCTCCGCGCGGACGACGCGGAGGCTGTCATCATTCTCCCAAGCAATCTTGCCATGGGGCTTCTGGCCTTGATGGGTTGCCTGGAGCGCACGTTGGAGTTTCCCCAGGACGGTCTGTCCGTCTGCCGAAGGCACATACGTTCGAACCGATTGAACCGGCAGCCTGGCGAGCACTTCCTGCCAGCGCTTGGGAAATGCCTCAATTGGATCAACCAATTCGATCTGCTCGATCTTGGACTGCTGCCGCGAGAGGCACTCAGTCACTTGGGCTAATCGTTCCCCAATGGATGGGAAAACATAATTGCGGGCGATCTTCTCAACCGCCACCATGTCGGCGATCCGGCCGCCTGCCCCGGATGGCGACTCGCCGTTCCAGCCATACAGATGCCATTGATCCCTCCATGACAACAGCGAAGCGGATGCTCCGATCGGATCGATCTCAAACGAAGCATGATAGAAACGATCCGACGTGTCACAGGACTTGAGACATTCGCGGTATTGCGTTACTCGTTGCACGTGTGTGCATTCTCTACGTCTCAAACCGAGTCTGGTCTCGAGGATATCCAGCAACCCGAGGGGTCCCACTACCGGCATTCCTAACCGATTGGCAGGTCGCCATCCGCGCTCACCATCCAGCCGCAGCCCAACAGTGATGTTCATTGAACGGCCTCAATTGTTATATGCTCGATCGTCGGCATTTACGGCGGCCTCTGTCCTCAGCTTGGAGGGAGTTTGTACCATATTCCCTGATAAACCTCTTCCTCTAGGGGGCCTCCTAACATAGCTTCCGTCCGGTTTTTTCCGGATAACTTTTGATCCAGCTTCCAAATGAACCCCAGGATCGCCAGCCATTTCCTGGACTGCATTGAGCCACTTTTGTTTGGAATTAACGATATTTACAAGGACCCACAAGTGTTATCTTGCTGGCCGCTCTACTGACCAGTCATGATAACCTCCTCTTCGTTAGACGGCATTTGATCATAGTGGTAGATCGTGACAGATGAGGTCACAGTCAGGGCAGAAAGAATACTGCTGGTGTTTCGGCTGTTTAGACCGGATGAGATAGCCAAACACAGCGCGGACCGTGACATCTGGGGTCACTAGGCGTGGGAACTATTGGACCTCTTTCCGGACGGATCGCAAGACATGATCGTAAGGCCGTCATCTTCAAACATCCGCAGCATTTCCGACGGCCTACTGATCAGCCACCCGCGCAAGGAAATGTCTGACTCAACTTCAGCATTTGACTCGCTTTGCCTTTTTCCTTGATGCCATACTCCTCCAAGTCTTCAACGCTCAGCTGATCAAACGCGTTTTCTTGTCGCTCATGGTAGATCTGTAGCATCGCGGAGTGGTGAGCGTTGGCCGCATCATATTTCACATGCTCAGCGAACAGCTTGATTCCGTGAGGTAAAAGGCAAAGCTGCTGAGAACTTCGTACTGGTCCAAAATGATCTGACGAAGCGTCCTGGAAGTCGGCTTTAGTACTTCGCTTTCGCCTAATTGGCCGGCCGGCGCGCAACCGGCCGAGCCCCGGCTTGCAAGAGGAGGCTGCCTATCGAATAGCACGCCATTTCTGAATTCGACATACTCTCCGTAAAGTCGAAGCAGAGATCATTCGCTGCTCTGCTTCAGACAACTCCTGCCTTACTAACCTAGTACGATCCGCTTCGTGTGGTGGTCGACCCGACGATCCGCGGCATAGAACAGACTCCACTATGCGGCAATTACTGAAAACGGAATACGGTGTGAGAAGGGGGAAAGGCCAGGTTGAGTCAGCTAAAAAAGAAGGGCAAAAGAGTCACTTACTTCCAATGGACTTCCAATGGAGGTTCATTGGAAGTGACTGAATCGCGTAAGTAATTGAAAAATGGTGAGTCGGCTGGGATTCGAACCCAGGACCCTCGCCTTAAAAGGGCAGGCGAAGAATCGGTTCTTTCGCCTTACTTTTCAATGCATTCGACTTGTTTGTAGTCCGATGGATGAAGTGCCAAGAAACGCCATCAATTACAGGAAAATAACACCATGTGCGCTTCCGATGGTCGCTGGCGGCCATATGTACTTACGCCCAAATCGATTAGGGCACATTTCGTTAAATCCCCGCCCCCCAAAATACGGCAACAGTCCCCGAAGAGTCGGAGGTGATCGAAAGCCTATGTGGCAAGAGATTTGTGAAGGGAGAATATATTCTGGATTACAAATGGTTTCTAGGCAGAACGGTGTTCTGTGACGTTTTGACCCGAAGAATTGCTATCTTCGCCTTTCATGATGTCTCCTCTTCCGATCCATCTTCCTGATACCGCACGATCTTATTCTCGATACTGATGATCAGTTGATCGGATTCCAGATGCGCCATTAACTCGCCTGGAACTGATAGACCAAATCGAATCAGCTGAGACTGAAAATAAGCCAACTGCTGTTCCCGCTTTTTAGGAACATGGTCATCAAATACGCTGTGATAAACATAACCGTCGTGATTGACGAGTTGTCCTAATGACAACTTCTGCTCGCCAGAGCCGATCGCCTTCACCATAAGAAAAAATTCCTGCTCGGGCCGATCCCAACCCATCATGACTTCTACTGGACAGCCTTGGAATTCAGCTTTAAAACTGCGTTGACTCATCAGACTCCCTTATAAAATATGCACGCTGTCGTCTAAGGATATTGGCTCCATCTTCATTAGCCTAGGTGCAGCCAAATACATTAGATGCAAAAGACCCTGATTCTTATGGCCTCAACTCATCAAATAAAGTCCTTTGGACGCCGCGCTGATACGTCCAACCTCCCAGTGCCCGCAATTGAAATTCCGTTCCATGCTCCACCACGGTGATGGAGTGCTGCCTATCTGGGCTACTCTCGCAGACTATATATTCCCCGCGTAGCACACAATCCCACGAACCAGGGATGATCAGCATTTTAAGCAAACTAGACGGCTCGGGCCATCTATTTGAACTTTTTCTCTAGGGCCTGTTCACACTATCCGCAACCCATCCGCGATGAGCGCGAAGTTGAGAAATCCGACAAACATGACGTCGAGCTTTTCGAACCGCGAGAAGATGCGGCGAAAGCCCTTGAGCCTGCGAAACAGCCGTTCGATCTCGTTGCGCCGCTTGTACATGACGCGGTTGTATGCCAACGCCGTGACCCGGTTCTGCTTGGGTGGCACCACGGGGATCAAGCCGAGGTCAAGCGCCAGTTGCCGAGTCTCGTCGCCTTCGTACGTCCGGTCCATCAACAAGTGCAACGGCCACGGAGCGTGGCCCAGCCTCCGCAGGAGTTTGCGCCCCTCGGGCGCGTCGTGGGCCTGGCCGGGTGAGAGTGCACACGTTATGGCCGTGCGAGCATCCGCGGCAACCATATGAATCTTGGTGGTCCATACGGCGCGGGACTTCCCGATGGCTTGCGGACCGTTTTTTTTAGCGCCCCCGTTCCATCCGGATGCACTTTGACGGCCGTACGGTCCAACGCCATGGCTTCGATCTTGAGGCGGACGATCTGCTCCTGCTGCAACTGCGCGAAGACCCGATCCAGCACGCCGCCTTTGGACCAGCGATTCATGCGGGTGTAGATCGTGTGCCAGTTGCCGAACCGTTTGGGCAGGCCGCGCCATTTGCAGCCCTGTTCGGTCACATACAAGATCGCATTCAACACTTGCAGATTGGACAGGCGCACGTTGCCACGCTGGATTGGCAGGCAGTGCTCGATCAGGCCGTACTGCGCTTCGGTGATTTCCATCCGCGCAGTATCGCACAAATCGTATGATTAGTGTTAACACGCCCTAGTCCAATCCCGCAGCCTTCACCGTTCACAATCTCACCATTTCTCTCCCAACGACCACGGGCCAGCAAATGAACTAGGTATATCGCTACGGCCGTACGCTGCTTCAGCGATGTCGAGCCGGTCACCTTCACCAAGGAGTTTGCCATGTCCTCGTCTTCTCAACCGCCATTCACCTATCTCACAAACAAGATTCGAGAGTGGAAAGCCGGAGACCTTCTTAGGCCACAGACACAGAGCTGGGAACGCTTCAAGAAAATAGCCCCCGTTCAACTGTCCCACATTTTGTCAGAGCTCCAGCAGTCCCTTCAGGCCGAAGGAATACACGCCACGGTCTCTGAGATATGCGCAAACAAAGGTCATGTCAGCCTGACCATCGAGCAGTTCGATATTGAGATTGCGTTTCGCCCATCTGCCCAGAGTCCTCATGCCTTTCTTATCTCCGCGCGACGCCGAGCCAACCCGGAGGATCAGTGTCAGGGGCTCATCGCTTACCGGGACATCGAGCTCGACCTCGGGCACGTTATGCAAATCGTTGAAGATATCGCCCTCCGGATCCTAGGTCCGAGACGGTCCAACGATGTGCTGAACAGGGAGTGAGACAATGAAGGTTTCACTCAGAGCAGACAGCATTGTTCAGTACTAGAGAACCAGCACATTAATCTTTTCACCTATCACGAAGGAGATAGACGCGATGCAATTGTTCGAGGCGTACTCAAAGCTTCAAGGGCGACTACAGCAGTACGAAGAGAAAGGATGGATACACCCGACACCCGATATCGGGGTGGCCCGTTTCCAGGCCTTTGCGGAGCCGGATCTCATTCCGCTGACACGGCGCCTCGTAACGATCCTCCAGCAAGCAGGGATTCCGGCGCATGCAGTGGATAAACTGCACGAGACCCCCATGTGGTTTGGATTGTTTTTGAATGAGGCCTGGACGGTTGGGGTTTTCCTTCAGCCACTCGACGCCGTTTCAATGCAGATCACGGTGCGGTTTGGGTGGGATCCGCCTATCGAAGAGTCTCAGGTGCTTCCCTATCGAAAGTGCACGCGGGCGACATTTGCAGCGGCCCTCGAACGCTGCATCGACCGGTTACTGATTCGTCCACCGCTGTAGCACTGTGAAATCCTTTCCAACCGAATAGGGACCGATCCAGATCCACGATGAGGTTATCAATCAATAGGAGTTGCGTTATGCAGAAAACCACACAAGACTCGTACATTCGCTTAAAACAACAACTTCAACGATGGAAGGGCAAGTCTGACATACATCCGGCTGACGACTTGCTCTCTCGGCAGTTTCTCACCGCCGCATGCGAGACAGTGCTTCCTGAATTGGAGAAACTCGCGCGTATCTTGGAGGAAGGAGGTCTTCAATGCGAAGTCCTGCGGGGCGATGAGGACAATCTTGCGGTCGGCATCCGCATCGACACACTTTACGCTATTCTCACATTGTCACCATCAGATAATCCCGCTTGTATTCGGGCAGTCATAGCTGGAGACAGCTGGACGGATGATGGCCTTGAATGGTTCATTCCTTATCACCAAATCCGAACTGGCGGGTTAGGGCGACAGCTCCAAGCTGCCATTATGCGCATATTGATACGCTCAGAGCGACACTCCACTCATCACTCTAGCTAGGGACGATACAACTATCCCATCAAGAGAGAAAGGACTAATCCCATGGCCAATCCAACAGGAACATCTGGCAATACTGCTCCCGAACAGCCGACTACTCTGTTAACAGCATCCGAGGTGGCAACACGGCTACGAGTGTCACGCGCCTATGTCTACTCGGTCGCCCGCGAAGGTCGACTTCGATGCATTACCTTTGGGAAGGCGGTTCGCTTTGATCCTCGAGATGTTCAGGCATTTCTTGATCACAATCGAGGGTGACACCTTCTGGCCCCACTCCCTCCCCCTGTTCTCACAAAATCCAAAGTCCATTTTGTTTTTACGACCTCAAGTTTAGCAGTCCCTTCTCCGATAGGTTTAGGAATATTGCCTGTCGGGGAGGGGCGGAGAATGAGAGAACGCAGTGCAGACACTTTTTCATCTACAGCTGTTCCCAATGAAGAATCTATAGATCGGCCTCCCCTCGTAATTGTAGAAGCACAGACACTGAACAAAGGAATGGCATGTCCTCGGGTTATCACGCTCGCCGACGACCTCGCGAAACACAAGACCGAGCTAGAAAAATATCGCGGCCAGGAACACTTAGGCCTTCCACAACGCACGCTACCCAATATAGATAAGACCATCAGTGGCTTTCGAGGGCTGATGCTGCTGGCTGCACCACCCAATATAGGGAAAACTGCGTTGGGCGTGCAGATTGGCTTGGACATTGTGAAGCACAATCCTGACACCTGCTTTCTCTTTGTCTCGATGGAAATGTCACGGTGGGAGATTATGACGAGGATGCTGTGCCGGCTCTCCCAAGTCGATTATGGAACCCTAGTCCGGGGCGAGTACCAACCTCATGACTGCAAACTAGGGGTACAGCAACAAATTCATCAAGCAGAAGTGGCTCTCGGTGATTTGGGTCAAAGAATCCGTATTCTCGATGACGAAGAACCATCCCTAGAGGTGATACGGAAGGAGCTAGAGACCCTAAAACTGCAAACCGGAACCAGGAAGGCTTTTATACTGGTGGACTACCTCCAGATATGGTCCATTCCCGATAAGTCACAATGGCGCATCCATTCTGAGCTTGACGCTGACAAATGCAGGATCAGCGCCATGAAGAAACTGCGATCTCCCGAAGACGCGGTCTTGGTTATTTCAGAAGTTCGCAAGACAGGAGCAGGGGAAAAACCATCGGATCAGAGTACCAGCGCTGCATTGGCAGATGTCATGGGTTCGGCTCGCGCTGGCTATGCCGCCGATATGGTTTTTATCTTGCGGTCCAAAGATGGCCTCCCAACTACCCAGCCTTCGCCAAAACCACGAAAACATTATCCGGATGAGCCTGAGCGGTCAACAACCGCGCCCTGCATCCAACGCTTAGAATTTCAAATTGTAAAAGGTCGCGATGGTGTCCACAAACGCACCATCCCCTTAAACTTTTACTACAATCTTCTTCGCTTTGAAGAGGCCTCCGGACAATAGTATTAATTCGCTTCAAACTAATCGTAATGGCACTCATCACGACGTCACATCCGGTTAAGCCGGGATCTACACCATCGCTATCCGTCCGTACCCGACAAACACTCTTCAGTAACCAGACTCTTGAGGTTCTTCGCCTAGCTCGGAAGATTCATCTCCCGACAAACTGGACGATCATTGGGAACCCGTCAGAACAAGACATTTCTTCTGCTACGAGTCCAGCGGGCAAACGTGCCCCCTTCCCTTACAGCAACATTAACTTCACCCCACGGTTACTAGAAGATGGGCAAAAGGGTCTGTTTTGCATCCTGGAAGATGGCCGCGATAAGGCTATCGAAGTCGGCATCAACATGAATTGGGGTCTCAATAATGGTGGTCGCGAAGTCGATATAAACAAAGTATGGAGACTTGCCTGCGAGTTGATGTGGATGATGCTCGGAAAAATTGGCATACATGAAACCAACCCCTTCGAGATTCCGGCAGCCGAACTTCGCATCTTCGTGTGGCCTCACCATGCTAGGGCTAGAAAAGGGCCTCGGAATTGGAAGCCCATCATCGAACGAGCACTCACACTGCTAACACACGTCATGCTTTACTACCGACTAGTCAAAGAGCAGGCTGATCATGATGTGTATCGATTTATAGCAAAGTGGGAGTATCGCCCTAGGGGAAAAGGAGGACACGGGGACGGGATATATGAGATTCAACTAATGCAAAGGACGCTGGGCATTCTTAATAATTTTAAGATTGATCCACCCAATGGAACCTCCGTCAGTACGATAAACAGAATCCATTTTAGCTTCACCAAGAAATTATCACTTGAAGACAGATGGAGAATTCAGGGCGGCAAGGCAGGAGAATCAAGAGATAGCTATCGTATGCAGGATCCGCTGTTGCCCTTTTACTTTAGCGTTGCCGGTCTTACCGCGCCGCAGATAAATCTATTTAATTTCCTGGATCGGAATATCACCTTAAATAAGGACCCTGCGAAGACTCCATTGGCTCATTTGGGGAAGAGTGGCCTGGCCCCCAAAGAAAGAAGGCTTTATACGAGAGAGTTTTGTGACAGGCTTCCGCACAACGACGGGATGGTCGGTGCTCTTGGGCATTTCCCCACAGAGAAGAACCCCGAATCAGGATTTTATCTCAGAACCATCGCAGCAATCTGTTATCCCCTTCCAGCAGGGGGGATAGGCCAATCCCACAAGGCATGGACAAAGCTGGTCCTAACTGATCTGGAGTACGTTGTGGGAAAGAAGCTCGGGGGTATTGTCATGTGTCATCATTCATCTAACAAGAATCTAGCGTGGCTAGATTTGAACGACCTCAAAGCCTGGCCAGCCGAGAAGGTGTGGGGCTCTATCCTAATCTTCTGCTTTCTTCCAACAACTTATCTCGAAACGCTTCGATCTACTTGGCAGAATATCGTAGGACCCGACGGCTTGGCGGACAAAATGGAGGCGGATGAAGCCTTGCGTCTGGAGATTGCCTCGGCGCTGAAGAGAAGCGGCATGAAAAAGAGAGAGCTTGCCGCACATTTGGGCATACAGCCATCAACCTTGACTTACTGGCTGACTCACCCTGATCCCAACGGAAATAAAAGGAGCACGCCTATTCCGGAAGAGGCAATACCAAAGATTCGCAAGTGGCTCGCCACACTTTCCCTCCGCGCTGCCTAACTATCCATCGATGTGCGAAACGTTGTTCACACGTGATCACTTAGATGGAGCTCAATTTCACTTGAGCTCATCCTGAGACATTCATTTTTTCACGTCATGTCCGTTCTCCGGACCGACATTTCACTCTCATTCCCTCAGCTGACACCAGAACCGCCAGTTAAGTATCTGTTTTCCCTGGCTACACCTTGATCCAGAAGAGCCACAAGAAGTGGCTCTCGATTTCATAAGCTCGGGGGACGGCCTAATCCTTTGTCCGGACCCACCAGTGGGACAAACCTCCCTCCCTTACTGACATCGCCTCGCAACCACGAACGACCTCTCTACAGTGGTCCCTCTAGCTGTGTGTTGTGGATCGATCATTTGTCGTGCTGCATTTCGGTACCACAGCAGATACGGATCGGCGAGCCATCTTCGGACGGATCTTGAGCTGGCAAAAGGCCAGAAAGATTCATCCCTAGTACGAGGTGGTTATCGTGTCGAAAGTCCGACTCATCCCGACCAAACGCTACAGCAAAGATCAAATCAAACGCCTGCTCGATCAGACTTCGCCCTATGAGCGCGTCGCTTTTGCACTCGCGGTCCATGGAGGCCTTTCCCCAGAGGAACTGGTTTACCTGACCCCTAAATGTTTTGATTTGGACAACGCTTTCATCTTTGTCCCGCCCATTCACGCGCAGCACCCGCGCTATGTACGACTTGCTCCACTGGTGTGCGACTTCATCTCGCCATTTCTTCGTCCTGACGAGGAAGCCGTCTCTGCCCTATGTCACACAAACGGCATGCCATTGTCTCTCTCATCTCTCGAGGCGAGTTTACATCAAGTCTTGCGACAGGCTGACCTCGATTTGTGTGGCCTAGACGATCTTCGGTGGTCGGGTGCCGCCTGGTTACTCGAAGCGGGAGTGACGTATGCCGTAGTTGCAGCTCGCTTCGGCGTCACTCGCTATACGCTGTATCGGCGTTTCCCAAAGAAGGATCTCGTCAAGACGAGCCAGCTATCACTTGATGAAGCGATCGCAGCCATCGCTGTGTGCTAGTTCAATGAATTCACTCTAAGGAGGAATGCCCCATGGCACGAAGACCACGTGGAATTTTCAAGCGTCCAGACAGCAGCTACTGGTGGATGTGTATACCCATAACTATCGGTACAAGAACAAAATACAAATCGGAGTCGACAAAACAGACGTCCTTGGAAGCAGCGAAAACTGTATACGAGAGCCGACTGAAGGAAATGAAAGGCTTTAATT
This sequence comes from uncultured Nitrospira sp., assembly GCA_964556305.1. Taxonomy (GTDB): domain Bacteria; phylum Nitrospirota; class Nitrospiria; order Nitrospirales; family Nitrospiraceae; genus Nitrospira_A. Next base: position 64,787 of record CAZKVY010000010.1, read on the forward strand.
CTGGGGAACCCACCAAAGAGCCGTTAACTTTAGGCGGGTTGGAGAATTACTACTTGAGCACTCTGATTGGCAAGCCGGCCGAGGCAAGCGTCAAAGCCGCCTTTAAAGTGTTGCGGGCGCGCCTTGGCGACATCCCTCTTGGCACTCTGACTCCATTACAGATCCACAACTATATTTTCGAGCGCCAACAGACGGACAAGGTCAAACCTGCGACCGTTCTGCGCGAAATAAATAGCTTCAAAACGGCACTTCGCAAAGCGCTGAAGCTGGATTTGGTCTCAGATGCCTTGGCATTGAAACTCCTACGGGTCGAGACACCGAAACCTGCGAAGGGTCGCCTTCGCTATCTCACCCTTGAAGAAACGATCCGGCTGATCAAGTGCTGTCCCCCGTGGCTTCAACAAATCGTGGTAACCGCGATCTACACGGGGCTTCGAATGGGCGAAATCCGTTCGCTGACGTGGACGCACTTCGATATGGCGGCCGGATATATTTACCTGGACAAGACGAAGAACGGAGAACGTCGGCACGTTCCGTTGATGGGGACCGTCTTAGACCTATTCAAGGCGCGATATCGAGAGGGGCGACGGTCACCCTTTATCTTTTCCGACTCGCAAGGACAGCCCTTCAAGAGAAGTCACATAGACCACGAGTTCCTGGACGCCGTCCACAGAGCAAGCATCCAAAATTTCCGGTTTCATGACACTCGTCATACCTTTGCGAGTTGGGCCGTGATGGGAGGAACCGAGTTTTATGCGATCAGCAAACTACTCGGTCATGCCAGTACCAAATCGACGGAGATCTATACACAGCTGTCTCCCAACCACATCACCCGGCAAGTTCTTCTCTTGGACGGTCATCCCGACGCCATCAAAAATCAACAATTGAACACGAATAACTTTAAGTTACTTCACGCTTACTTCACGTTCGGCGCTGGCAAGGATGATGTGTCCCCCATGCTTTTCTCTGGTCTCCCATCTGCAGAAACCGATGTAACTGGCGGTTCTACCGATGAAACTCCTGACAATTCGGACATAGCCGCCTGATCGGATTTCAGGTACGCCAGGATGGTAGAGCGCGTCCTTGGTAAGGAAATGCTCTGCCATCCACAGCGTGTTTTGACGAGCATCCAGGCTGAATTTCTACGAAAAACGCGAAGAACCTGGGTACCTAGAACACCTCGTCTACCCCTTACGGTGCGTTTACTTCACGTTTTATTCACGTTTTCCCATACGTCACCGGACCGCCATGTGGCCTAGGTCTTGATCCGCCAGTACCAGACACAGGTAGATCTCGACTGCCTACCTAAGTTGTCATGGGACCACTAGAAGCAATTCCCCGACTTAGTTGCCCCCGAACAGACCAGGCGCTCTAAGAAACGAGCCAGCAAGGAATTGGCATATGACATAGGCCCTAGGCCACGGGACGTACCGTGTCTCGCACATATCTCATCACCCAATAAGGAGGACCTTTCATGAAAGCACGTCGCCGCGGCTCAGCTTCGCTCACCCTTCGCATGCTTCAACAACAGACTTCTTATGTGTCCTGGAGCAAATCGTATCAGCTCTCTGCGGAGCGCGCATACCAGCATCGGAAGTCATTGGACTCCGATGGGACAACTTCGACTATGACAACGCGCAAGCGCTTTAATGCCTTCCTGGTGCTCACAGATGTCTCGTTCGGTCGAGCCATCGAGCATCAAATGGGGGTCCTCAGGATGGAGCCATCCAGGGGAGAGCGGGCTGGCATGCACCGTTTGGAAGGGGGTACCGCCAACTAGCTAGCGGTACCCTTCGGAAAACTTAACGTCACTATAAGGAGGTTTTTATGCAGAATCGCGTCTTCGGAATTTACTCATGCCCGCAGCATGACGGTCGAATCGAATGGACGGTCAGCGCCTATCGCAATGGAACCTACTGGGTGGCGACCGGGTTCCGGACAAAAGAAGAGGCTCTCGAGGGTCAGCGCCGCTTAGCACAGAGTGCCGATTCCAAGCAATTGTCCAGAATGACCCATCGCCTGCTCTCCGTTCAAGAAGCAGCCATGCTGCTCTCACATGCCCAGGCCTGGCTCGTCGGTCCGGTCCTGATGAGCTTGTTTGCAGGGCTCCGCGCCTCCGAGCTTGTCGCCCTCCAGAGCGATGACATGGATTTTGATCGGGAGCAGCTCCGCGTGGCAGGGCAGCGGTCAGGACAGACTCGGCAGGTCCCCCTCCCAAAACCTCTGGCGATGCGCTGCTGGATTCGCCAGCACACGACGCCAGTCTCCCCTTCCCTCTTCGTGGATGGACTCGGAAAGCCCCTCACTCGAACCGTCCTGCACTACGCCTTCCGTGAGACCTGCCACAAGGCCGGTCTGCCTGACCTGCAGTTCCAGGACCTCCGGTACACTTTCGCAGCCTGGGCCATGCAGTCCCGGGTCCCGATGACGTTAATAGCCACCATGCTGGGCGTCCGGCGAATAACCGCCTCCTGGTTGGCCAAATACCTCGTCGCCCTGGAACCTCGAAGCGGTATCACCACAACTCCGCCCGCCGATCAATTTGCTGAACTCAGCTGGCTGGTCCTTAAGCACCCGAATGCCTACCGCCGTTCCTCCTTTCACACTTTATCCTCCCCGAGTACCCCCGTCAGCAAGAAGCGCACAGTTTAACCTCATACTCTGGGATTGGCTGCCAGCACCTCACCCAGGCTGGCAGCCGCTCGGCCCACATGACCGCCCCCATCCCCTTTATCTTCCTTTCCCATGGAGGACCCTATGGACACATTACTGTATCTCACCTTGCCGGAAGCCGCCCGGCTGATGCGCTGCTCGAAGAGCAAGCTGCGGCAGATGGAAGACGGGCCACCACGGTTTCGCGCTCCTAAGTCTCGTGTATGGCTGTATCCCTACGAGGAGCTGATCGCTTGGATTGAAAGCGGGCGGACGAGCGAGCCACCCCAACCGAAGCCGGCTGGCCGAGCCACCCATCGGACCAAGCATCGCAATCCACTCTATGAACTGGAGAAGTAAGGCACTGTGAAGATCGCCACGTACGACCGGAAGAACGCCTCTGGTCTCGCAACCTATCTGGATTTCCGCTGGAAGGGAGCACGCCATCGCCCCCTGCTCGGCTATGACCTTTCGAAGGAAGAAAAGGACAGGCTGGCGATCGCGATGGTGGAACGGATTCAGAATCCACCCCTCGTCACCACAGCGACCACGGCCGCAGGCGAAACACTGGCGGCATTTGCGGAACGGATCTATTACCGGACGTTGCGTACCAAAAAACGGATCGACCTCACCCGGCCCAAAGGCATCGTAATGAAGCACCTCGCGCCACACTTCACCATGCCTATGGCGGAGATCTCCGCAGAAACGTGCCTCGCCTATGTCGAGAAACGTCAGAAGGAAGGAGCCAACGACTGGACGATTCGTCGGGAGTACGGCGTCCTGAATCGGATCCTCAACTTGGCCGCCGCCCACGGTGTCATCAAAGGCAATCCATCAAAAGCCGTCCAGCTTCCGGAGGGCACCAAACGCGATCGAGTCGCCACCCTGCAGGAACTCAAGGCGCTTCACGACGCTGCTGATCCAGACATGTGGCGAGCCATCGTGGCCGCAATCATGACCGGGCTCCGGCAAAGCAAGCTGCTCATGATTCAACCGGGCTGGATCGAGCGGCGATCGGATGGAAACTGGCTCGTCCTCCCTCCTGCCCTCTCGAGACTCAAAGGGACGCCGAAAGAGATTCCACTGAACACACTGGCCACATGGGCCCTCACACCCACGACGCCACAGCTCCAGACCCGACTATTCGCCCGGTGGAAGAACCGGTCGTTTAAGAAAGCGTGGACTCGCCTGTGCAATCGCGCGAACGTCACGGACCTCCGCTTCCATGACCTGCGCCATACCTTTTCCACGGCACTGCAGAACTATGAGATAGTGTATGAAGTCCGCCAATGGCTAATGGGCCACAAGATGCCGGGGAAAACCGGGGACTATAGCCATGGGGGCCAGAAATGGAATCGCACGCTTCGGCGGGCGGTCACGGCTTTAGATAAGTTCCTTCCAGCGTGGCATCATGTGGACGCGCCTCGCTCAGCCTCACTCCTTCGTCAGAAAAGGCTCTGACTTGAGAGCCCCATCGTCGTATAAAAGTCCTCCAAGTGCCTACCATCTATTGGCCATTGCCCGGGATGCTCATTTCATATTCTGTAACTAGCCAACCTAGAAGGATGAGCACCGCGTCGCGATAAAAGACTGATTGTTTTCGTTGCCCATTTAGCTTGGCACCTAGCCAGGGACGCGCATCTGCCCATGCTCTTAATCGAACTGGCGTTAGGTCCTTTAACAACCCTCGATAGGCATCAACAATTACATCTCCAAGCCGAGTTGATGGACTTGATGCTTCACCTGTAACCGCCTCGTAAATTTCGGAAGACGTGATTCGCAACGCGTCTATACTTTCATTATAGTCACGAAGCCTGGTTTTAATTTCCCTGAAGACATCATCCGTGGTTTCTATTAAAGCAGACCCTTTTGCCAGTGAGCGAAGTACTCTCTTCTGATCCTCATCAGGCAGTTTAATAGATGGTTTATAGGCACTGCTATGTGCCATTTCCGCATATGCATGCTGCAAAATCGTTCGGATTTGGATTTCACAAGCAAAATGCGATGGAATTATTACCCCGTCGAAATCCAACTGCTCGTTCGTACGGATCACATAATGGTCAGATTGATATGCGAAATAGTCAGGCCTCTTTAAACGCTCTTGTTCATGATCTCGATCCTTCTGCCACAGCCAGCGCTCTGATTGGATAATCTTCCCAATTCGGTCAATGTCCTCCAATAGCAACACTACAAATCGAACGCCTACTTGATCCGTCATCTCTGTTAGAGGATCATTTTTCTGTTTTCGAACCAATGCCTTTTAAAGAAAAGAATCGGTTGCTTTCACTCTAGGTTTTGGAGGGACCTGCAGAAACTGTTCGACTGCATGTTCTGATCCAAACTGCCTACGCAATTCAGCAATAATTGACGCCGAACCTAACGCCCTGCACCTACCCTCTTTTTTGTATTTAACCAACGTCGCCTTTCGTGCGACGTAAGCTAGTCGTTAGAGAATCCGAGCGGACGCACGACCAAATCTGTAGACATAAGTGCCGCACAAACGTTTAAGTCATCCATGTGGAACTTTATCTGACGTCATTCGGCGTAAGAGTGTTGTACAGCAGCGAACTCTTTCCAGCAGTGTCGTAGGCCCTGACAAGGACAAGACGTCCATTCTTGACGACTCCCGCAACGCGGGTGCGGTGTTCGGCAGCCAATCGCGCTAAGTTTGCGTCACCAATATCTTCGAATGTCACCGCGATGCGGATAGGTTTGGAATCGTCGAAAAAGTGGCTGGCCGCCAGCTTGGTGCCAGAGAAGAACAGAGACAAAGCCTGCAAGAAGGAAGACTTGCCTGAATTGTTCTCTCCGATGAGGCAGCCGAAGCTCGACAAAGGAATCGCTACGTCCCTGAGCGCCCGGTAGTTTGTGATGGACAAGCTGGTCAGCTTCATGACCTACGACGACCCCGCTCGGCACCTAACAATGTTTAGGCAGATCCATATAAGAACCGGATCTGCCATTTTCTAACCGCGTCACACACCTTCAATGATCGTGAACACTATCCCATCATCGACAGTGGTGCAATGAGTGCCAGCCCATCGACCATGTATCACGGGTTCTTTGGCGGATCGGTGTAAGACGTCCCTATCTGGTAGCGGTCGGTCATATGCTTCGGCTGTGGGTCGAGGACTGCCATCGGCCAAGTGCGGAAGTTCGGTGCCAAGATCGCACCGCCATCAAGCGGTCCTCAGCCCTGCCGCGTTAACGCCACTCGTAACCGGCGCCTGACGGAGTGTTGGCGACGGAAGATACCGCGAGCCAGCGGAGCGCGCTTGGGGGCGTCTGATTGACGAGCATGTTAGGACACACGCTATTCCTTGGAGAATTTTTCGCGTAGTTGACGGACTTGATTGATAATCTCAGGGGTTAAAGCGTCTCGGTCATCAATAATGCCGTGCACCAATTTGTTTCTTAGTTGCTGGAGGCGTTCGAAATCACGTACGTCTTCCTTCGAAACAAGATCGGTTCCGCGCAGGAAGCGGGCCGCTTGAAGCATACTCATGCCTTGTGACCCCGTGGACGAGTGATCCTGCGCCATTGAAACGAGGGACCGCTCGAGATCGATCCATGCCTCGAGAAAGTCGCCGAGAAGACGCTCTCGGCCGGCCTGGGGATGAACAAGCTCAATGCCAAATAAGTTCTTGAAGAGAACGTTAGCGAGTTGCGCGTAGACGTTCACCTTGTCGAGCTCAACTGTCAGACCGTTTCCCTGGTGATAGAGCTCGTTCCGGAGTCGGTGGTACCACTCGATTTCACCGAGATCGATTCCCAATAACTTGTCGTGCGCATGTCGCTCGATCGCATCGAGAAGGGCCGGAAAACTCTCGGAAATTTCGCTCAGTTCCTTTCGCGGAACGTGAAGCCCCGTAATACGCTTGGGTAGACCGAGGTACGTCTTGATCGTCAGCTCGACAGCGTTGTCGATGGCAATCATTGCAAGTCGACGGTTCGTGTCCGTGTCCTCGCGCAGAAGGCCAAGCCCGTGCCTAAGTATCTCTCCGGGACCAGATGCCCAAGGTGGTAGGCTGTTGCTTGGCACCTCGTGTCTCCTTGTGCCCTAACGACTGCCTTCACCGGCGCGAAACCAGCAGGCGAAGCGCCGCTGGTGAAGCGTCCGGTGCAAGGCATGGTTCGGCGTCACCCTGCAGTTGCGATGGTGGCTTTCATCTCAACGACAGGGGCGCTCTTGCGGAAAATCTTCTTTGTCATGGCAATCTGGGTCCGAAGTCGGGGAGAAAACTCTTCCCCTTTGCCGAGTTTCTCTGATTTCAAGAACGCATTGAGATCCTGCATCTTCTGAAACTCTGGTTCCAAGAATAGGCAGTCCTCATTGCCGTTGGTTAAATAGTCGTCGATGAGTTGTACCGCTGCATCGCCGAAATTCTTGAGGTATCCGCCGGCATGTAGTTTGGCAATTGCGGCCGAAATAGAGGACAGAGAATAGTCCAGTTGGTTATTGAGCAGAAAATCTTTTACCAGATCGACTGCGGCCATGATAAAGAGGTATCTTGTCTGGCCCCGCGTCTGCACTTTTGCACCTCGGCCAAAGTTGTACTCGTTAGCGAGCTTCTGCATTAAGAATGCGGAGTAAAGGCTTTCCACCCCAAAAGTGCTGTCACTCGTTATTCTGTTAAACAACGAACCACCGGGCGCAAAGGGCGGATTCTTCGCGTACGCGATGCCAGGCTCACCGAGCCATCCAGCTGCATAGGCCTTGAGCAGGTCAAAGGCGTAAGCGGCTTCTTCGTAGCGGGGTTCAGCGAGCGGATGCTGCCTCTGAAATGCGCGCCGCGCTTCCCAAGCACCACGTTGTATCTCAAGGAAGGCTCCGTACCGGGAGTTGAAAAGTGGGGCCCAAGTGCGGAAGTCTTTCTCTAGTGCAATGAAATCCTTCTCTCCCACCGCGTTCTGAGAGTTCGTGTAGCGGGTAGTTTCAGTAAGCAGTTCTTCGCCTTCAGACCCAACAACGACGATCTTGGTGATGACTACCGCGGCTTTTAGCTTGTCTTCCCAATCTTTTTGCTTATCGGATGGTGCAGTGCCGCCAGAGTTGAGTTTTCGCTGAAGAACTGACCAGATTGAACGAGTAGTCTGGCAACCATTTACGATGAATGGGTTGGTCAGAACGATCTCGTCAGTGCTGACCTTCAAAACATCCTCCGCTACGATGGTAATACCGTTGTTGTATAGACCGAAGCGCTCCGGGTGATTCTCTATCGTTGCCTCGATTCCCCTGTTTACTTTTCGCTTGTTTCCGAGAAACTTGCGAACGTTCTTCTCATACAACAAGTCGAGGTCCCCTGATGCGGACTTGTAGTCCTGCATGAACTGAAAGACATCAGTCAATCGAGTGGCGCCTACAAGCAGGATATTGCCGGAGCTAGCGACTATCGTCCTGAGCTTGATTTGGATTTTGTTTGAGCCGAACGCGTCTTCTTCCGCGACCTTGTTGTATATGGTCTCTATCGAAACAGAGTCGACACCAAAGCAGTTGCCGAACTTTGCGCGCCCAAGTGTCTTGATGTTGGCTAGATACTCTTCTTCTTCAGGAGTGAGGCGCTTAGCCGTGGCAAGTACGTAGTCAAGTCGGTCTTTGGGCCCGCGGTTCGACAGGAAGTTACGGAGTCGGGCGACCAACTCGGCCGAAAGAGAAGACAGCTTCTCCCGCTTGCCCTCGAGCGTCGCGAAGAGCTTCTGCGCCTCGGAACTGATGGTGTCAGAGCCCGTGAACGCTGATCCATACTTGCTCTGAATGAGGATCCATGTATCGCCTTCGATTCCTTCGGCTGGGTCTTCAGGAACGAAGACCGCTGCGTCAATACCGCCGTCGCCTGCGCCGTCGCAAAGGACGACTTCGGCAGTGGCAGCGTCGATTTCGTGCCAGTCTCGCAGAATCTTCTCCGCAAACCTGTGGCCAAGTTGTGTTGTTGAGGGTCCGCCTGCAACAACCTCTTCAAGCCATTGGGCTTCAAACTGGTCAAGTGAGATCACTTCGTTGCTCCAACAAAAGAGGGCGGTGGTGACGCCGAACAATGTTTAGACAGACTGTATAATCCCGTTACGGTAGATTGTCCACTTCTGCCTAAACCGGCGGGCATGCACCGATCGCCAGCCCTAACCCATTGCAGCAGGACAAGTTCCGTTCCACTACCGCGATGAGATCGTCGTCTTATACGGATCGGTGTAAGGCCCCTTCTGGTAGCGGTCGGTCGTGTACTTCTGCTTTGGGTCGAGGACTGCCATCGGCCAATTTGCGACAGCCGCTAAGGCAATTCCCGCGCCGGAAAGCTGCCGTTCATTAGAGATTGTGCGCGCTTCACGCTACGCTTGGCTGGATTGGGTCTGAGTCTGGAGGGTCGTAGAACAGTTACCTAACCTGCGTGTCGGCGTCCACAAAAGCTGCCCAAGTGTCGTTCCGTAAGTTCTCGAAATCATGTGAATCAAGAATTCGCCTTGCACCGTCAATAAATCAAACCACTGAAAAGATAGGGGGAAGATACTCATGGCCCGCTCATACCCATACGGAGTCAATTGAAACTTGGGGCGACTTTGCAGGCGGCTAACCCCAATCCGCACAGCCGCTTGCTTATCAAGATCTGCGTAACCACATCAGTGACCGTTGGGGCAAAACTAAGCGATCTCCTCGCTCTCACGACTGTTTGCACAAGAACGCCCTCCTTTCTGATCTAATCATTCTGACGTATACTTCCTAGCCTATTAGCTTTGTTCATTGAGGCGAGATCCTAGTGCGATTTATTAAAGACGGCCCCGAGGTTCCTGACCGATTGGTGGAGTCTCATGAGGATGGTAAGGTCGTTTTCTTTTGCGGTGCAGGCATTTCGTATCCAGCGGGATTGCCGGGTTTCGAGGGGCTTACTCGAAGACTTTTTGAGGATCTTGGCGAGGACCTTAATTCTACTGAAAAGGCAGCTTTTGAGGAAAAACGGTTTGATGTGGCTATTGATCTGCTGGAAAGAAGAATCAGGAATCGTCCGATGGTCCGTGAAAAGATTCAGACCATCCTCACTCCACTAGACCTGGCGAATCCCATTTCTACAAATACTCACAAGGCCATTCTCACGCTGGGAACGTCAAAAGATAATTCTCTGAGAGTAGTTACAACAAACTTCGATCGAATTTTTCTCGAAGTGGACCCCTCTCTGATGCCGTATGCTGCTCCCTTACTCCCAATACCAAAGAAAAGCCGATGGAACGGCCTTGTTCATCTTCATGGGTTGCTTCCGAAAGACAATGATCCGACAGCACTGAATAGCCTCGTCGTATCAAGTGGGGACTTTGGTCTGGCTTATCTTACCGAGCGCTGGGCTAGCCGATTTGTTACAGAGCTATTTCGCAATTATGTCGTCTGCTTTGTGGGATATAGCCTCGGCGATCCAGTCCTCAGATATATGCTTGATGCACTCGCGGCAGACAGGATTCTTGGAGAAGAATCGGACGATGTCTTTGCGTTTGCTCCCTTCAGGGAAGGACGAGAGGACGCAGATAAACGAGATTGGCAAGCCAAAGGAGTTGTTCCCATTCTCTATTGCGAAGCTGGAAGCCATGATCTGTTGCACAAGACTCTTTTTGAATGGGCAGGACTATACCGAGACGGAATGACTGGCAAGCGAGCCATCATAGCCCGTGAAGCCGTTATGCCTCCTTCGCGCAATGCAAGTGATGGGCAGGTTGATCGAGTAATCTGGGCTTTGATGGATCCAACGGTGACTAAGGCCTTTGCCGATCTAGATCCTATACCGCCGGTTGAATGGCTCGACGTTTTTGCAGAGTCACGATTCAAAATATCCGATCTCTCCAGCCTTGGGGTAACACAGCCATCTTCTATCGAAGATGTGAAATCATTTTCTTTAGTAAATCGTCCAGCGCCACAGAATAACAATTCCAACATGGCGCTTGTGTCAATCGCAGATGCTGATTTCCTTGCGCCTCGTTTAGACGAGGTGATGGGACATATCGCAAGATGGATATGCCGCCATCTTGACCAACAGAAGGTGCTTACATGGGTCATCAAGAGTGGCTGTTTACTCCATCCACAGTTTAGAGAATTGGTAACCCGGGAGCTGATTGCCGATCCTCCTCGGATTTCTGGGCCTCTTGCTTTGATCTGGAGATTGATTTGTGCTGGACTCGGGACGAGCATTCGGAATTATTCTTCCATGTCTCTCTATCGTTGGTGCAATCAGTTCAAGCGGTTTGGTTGGAGTGTTTCTCTAAAACGAGAGTTGTCGCAGATGCTTCGTCCCATTGTGGGACTCAGGGAGCCATTACAGTGGGACGCGCAACGGGAAAATGGCGAGGAGGATCAAGGAGATCGCCATAGAGCAAAACTAGCCAGGGACTACGCTAGTTGGGAAATTTGTCTTCGGATCGGAGAATCTCCCTGGGAAAAACTGAACGAGATCAAAGAGTGCACTGACTGGCCTAAGCTGGCAATTGACTCACTTTCTGAATTTACGACATGCCTGCAAGAAACCTTGGATTTAATGGCCGAGCTGGGTGAAGTTTCCTGGCAAAGCGACCTTTCATACATCGCCCGTCCATCTATATCTGATCATCCTCAAAATAATAATTTCCATGATTGGACTGCTCTCATCAAGATTTGTCGAGATGCATGGCTATCAACATCAACGGGTGCGCCTACTCTGGCAGAGTCTGAATTGGAGAGATGGAATCTGATCAGATACCCGCTCTTCAAAAGGCTGGTCTTCCACGTTGCAACAGAATCTCCCCTTATCAACCATACACAGGGACTAAAATTCTTGTTGCAGGATAATGCTCATTGGTTGTGGTCACCTGAAACTCAGAGAGAATCACTGCGCCTGCTAATACATCTAGTTGCCAGGTTTGATGCTTCTCAGAGGAGTGAACTCTGCAATGTCATCTTGGCTGGGCCACCTCGGAGCATGTATCGCGAAGACCTCGAGGATGAAGAGTGGAGTGGGATAGTGGACCGTAAGATTTGGTTGCGATTGAAAATATGGGAAACAACGGGTTCTGAGATGACGGGTGAGGCAAAGGAACGTCTTACCGAAATTTCCGCTAAATTTCCAAAATGGCAGCTTTCACCAGATGACCAAGACCAATTTCCCTATCGGATGGAATCTGGTTCAGGAGGAAGTTTTAGGACGCATATCGTCTTGCCGAGACAACATGAACAGTTGGTGAACGCACTCAAGACTCGCCCTGTCGATGATCATTGGTACGAAGATGATTGGAAAGATATCTGTCAAACCGCTCCAGATAAGGCAATGGCAGCAATTCGTATGCTCGGAGAAAATGGGATCTGGAATGCTGGTGTATGGCGAGTAGCGTTGCAGGTGTTTGCTGAGAGTGAAATTGGTTTGACAAGCCTTAGCGAGATTGGACCGTCCCTGCTTCAGGTGCCCATAGATACATACTCCAACCTCAAGCACGCCTATGGTTGGTGGCTCAAGAGGTTAGCGAGGCAGGTACCGTCATCTTCACATCAATTATGGTTTCAGCTCCTCGACAAGATCTTGGAGTATGCTACTGATGAGGTTTCAGATGGTGAGCCTGTTCATGCTGCAATCAACAATCCTGTTGGGCAAGCCACGGAGGCTCTCCTCGACTTCTGGTATCAGACTGAGCCAGCGGTTGATTCAGGATTGCCTGAACCCATTAAACTTAGACTAACAAGACTCTTCGATCCGCAGCCAAGGGAGTACGTTCATGGTCGGGTCATCATGGCTGCACATCTCAGATCCCTATACTCAGGTGACCCGGTATGGACCACGCAAATGTTGCTGCCATTTTTTAACTGGGACACCAATCCGGTTGAGGTGAAGGGAGTATGGGAAGGTTACCTATGGACACCACGGCTAAGTGCTGAATTGTTGGATGCATTTAAGAGTTCTTTTCTCGCGACAGCTCACCATTACCCTGATCTTGGGAAATACGATTCGCAATACGCTTCCCTGCTCACAGTGGCAGCACTGGAGCTAGGTCAGCATTTCATGAAAAATGAATTGAGAGAGGCGTTCAACGCCTTGCCTAAACAAGGGTTAGCTGAATCGGCTGTGATGTTGGTACGGTCTCTTGAGGGCGCAGAGGATCGGAGTGAAGAGTATTGGAGTAACCGGGTTAAGCCTCTCATTGAGTCAATCTGGCCAAAATCACATGAAAAGCGTTCCAGTCGTGAATCGACTGCTTTAGCGAAGATTTGTGTTCTCGCCCGGTCACTTTTCCCTGAGGCAGTGGCTTTTTTGATGCCGTTCTTGATTAAAACCAAGAACTTTGACCTACCATTAAGCGAACTTGCTGAATCGGGTCTTGCGACAAAATATCCCCTGGCGTCCTTATCTCTGCTCATTGCAATTGTGGATGAACATGATCCATGGCCAGCCAAAGATCTGAAAACCTGTTTGGACCAAATCAGTTCAACAGAGTCCAGTTTATCTTCAGATTCAGGCTTCCGACGCTTGCAAGAATATTGGGCACGATATGAGAGAAGCGGAGGAACTAACTGAATCGGGTCAAATATCATTGACCTTCTTATCACATAACCTGTGAAACCTGAGACAGCGCTAACAAGGTTCAATTTGCCTTAAAGAAAATCCTTCTTCAGCAGTACCGTTAGGTGCTCGCAGTGCTGTGAAATTTTGTTCTTTTACACCGTGCGGGAACCGACGGCGCCGTCATTCGATTGGACCACCTGATAGCCGTCGGTCGTGCATTTCGGCTTTGGGTCGGACAGCGCCCGTCGGCTTGGGGCGCTGTTTTCACTGTCCGAGTTGATGGCGTTGTTAGCTTTCATCACGCGAATTTAATCGAACGAGGTGTTTCATAAATGAGGCCGTGATTTCAAATATGAACTCAATTTCCTCCTCGATGACGGCGTCGTTGTGTTTCACGTATGTATTTTGGTATTTCGAGTAATAGTCCAGTAGCTTCTGGAACATATTCGTCAGTTCAGGGGAACCGCCTTTGTTCTTAAGAAATGGACCAAGCAAGGGCAACTGGTTTTCCAGCGACTTTCCATTACCAAAGATGGCCTGTAAAAGCTTCTCTAACGCCAAGCGGAGATCATCAAGCAAATTGCGCAGAAAAACGCCGTGCTCTTGTTTTTGAAGCGCTGCATTGAATAGTTGAAGCGCATCAGGAAACGGTTCGAGCCAGTGACGTGTTTGTTCGACGAGAGTTTCGTTTATTCCTTCGGAGCCACCGTCCTCATCGAGATGACCATACTTTGTGAAAAGCTTGACCTTTAACTTGTGCGTTTCCTCTTTCTGCTGAGCCTGAATAGTAGGGTGATCACACATTTCCTTTATGATCTTGTAACGTTCCTTAGAAGGAAAGGCCATCAAGTTTTCATACAGTGCGGTCCTCTTGTTGATTCCAAGCTTTGAAAATGGATACGTCGGGTGTGGCAGCCTCGCATCGCTATCGACCGCATGTGCGGCTGTGATTTTGATTATCTGTGAGCCGCTCAAACCACGGGATGTATCGCCAAGGATGTCTGCGGCGTAGGTCACGAACGTCGCTGGCATATCTTCATGGAACATCTGTTCTCTCTTGAAAGCTAACTATGTTTAGGCCGACCGGTACAAGAACCGGATTAGACAATTTTATCCGTGTAACACGCCACTACGATTCGTGAAGAATACGCCATGCTCGTTGTCGTTTCAATGAGTTGCGGGTGCGGGACCATGTATCACGGGTTCTTATGCGGATCGGCATAAGCCCTCTCTGATAGCGGTCGGTCGTGGACGTCAACTTTGGGTCGGACAGCGCCCGTTGGCTTTGGGGCGCTGCCAGACTCACCAACCAATGTGGGACAGTCACACCTCCGTCTGTCCGGCCAACTCAAAGGCATCATCAACCTCGATGCCGAGGTAGCGCACGGTGCTTTCGAGCTTGGTATGCCCCAGCAATAGTTGCACCGCTCTCAGGTTCTTCGTCCGCCGATAGATCAGCGAGGCCTTGGTGCGCCGCATGGAATGCGTCCCGTAGGCTGAGGCATCGAGGCCGATGGCCTTCACCCATCCCTCGAGCACTCGTGCGTACTGCCGGGTGCCCATGTGAGGGGAGTTGTGGATGCGGCTGGGAAACAGATAGTCCTCTGACTTCAGCGTGGCCTGCTTGATCCATGTTCCTACGGCTTCCCGAGTGGACGGTGTGATCTCAAACTGCACCGGTCGTTGGGTTTTTTGTTGCATGATGATCGCCCGCGGGGCAATCTGATCGCCGTGGCACACATCGCGCACGCGTAGCTTGACTGCGTATTCCGACCCAAGCCGGCCACTGATTCCGACGCAAGTCGGCCACCCGTTCCGACGGAACGCGGCCACTGATTCCGACCGGAAGCCGGCCACTATTTCGAGCCTGCTCGGAATCGGTGGCCGACATCCCCCGGAATAAGCCGGCGATCCGCCACGGGCTCCTGTCGGAGCCGTCCGCGACACAGGTCCTCGTTCACCTTCGGTAGGGTACCGCCTCCATTTTTTTGTGGAGGAGGGACCGATGCCAGCGGAGCGAGTGACCATGCGAAAGATCAAAGACATTCTGCGACTCAAATGGGCCTGCGGGCTCAGTAACCGACAAGTCGCGGCCAGTTGTGGGGTGGCGCGCAGTACGGTAGCGGACACGCTCTATCGTGCCAAGGCGGCTGGGCTGTCGTGGCCGTTGCCGGAGGAGCTGGATGACGCGCAGCTGGAAACCCGGCTGTATCCAGCGGCACCATGTCCCACGGCGACACCGCGGGCCGTGCCGGATTGGGCCACGCTGCATCAGGAATTGACGCGGAAGGGCGTGACGCTGGCGCTCCTGTGGCAGGAATATAAAGCGCAGCATCCGGACGGCTACCAGTACAGCCGCTTTTGTGATCTCTATGGGGCCTGGCGCGCGACCCTGGATCGCTGTCTCCGCCAGGAGCATCGGGCCGGCGAGAAGCTCTTCGTCGATTATGCGGGCCAGACCGTGCCGGTCCAAGACCGACGCACGGGCGAACTCCGGCAGGCCCAAATCTTCGTCGCGGTGTGGGGCGTCTCCAACTACACCTACGCGGAGGCGACCTGGACGCAAACGCTGCCCGATTGGATCGGGGCACACGTGCGGGCGTTTGCCTTCTTTGGCGGCGTGCCGCAGATCGTCGTCCCGGACAACTTGCGCAGCGGCGTCACCAAGGCCTGTCGGTATGAACCGGAGTTGAATCCCACCTATGCGGCGCTCGCGCACCACTACGGGGTCGCGGTGATCCCAGCTCGGGTGCGGAAACCGCGGGACAAGGCCAAGGTCGAAGCGGGCGTGCTGCTCGTGGAGCGCTGGATCCTCGCCCGGCTGCGCCATCAGCCCTTCTTCAGTCTGGCGGAGTTGAATGCCGCGATCGCCGGATGCTTGGACCGGCTGAATCGCCGTCCCTTCAAGAAACTCCCCGGCTGTCGGCAGTCCGTCTTCGAGACCGTGGACCAGCCAGCGCTCCAACCGCTCTCGATCGAGCCCTACGTCTATGCGGAGTGGCGCACCGCGCGGGTGAATATCGACTCGCACGTGGAGATCGAGGGCCACTACTACAGTGTGCCGTCGCCCTTGGTGCACCGGGCCTTGGATATACGGCTCACGGCGACCACCGTGGAATGCTTCCACAAAAGCCAGCGTGTGGCCAGCCATCTGCGAAGTATTGAACGCGGCCGACACACCACCGTCGCCGCACATCTTCCGTCAGCGCACCAACGGTATCTGGCATGGTCGCCGTCGCGGCTCATTCAGTGGGCGGAGACCATCGGGCCCGCCACGGCGGCGGTGGTGGACACGCTCTTGACTCGACGCCGGCATCCCGAACAAGGCTATCGCTCGTGCCTCGGGGTGTTGCGGCTGGAACGCCTCTACGGCTCGGCGCGGCTGGAAGCGGCGTGCCATCGCGCCCAGGCGATCGACGCGGTCGCCTACAAGAGTGTCCAGTCAATCCTCAAGACCGGGCTCGACCAGCAGCCGCTCCCTGAGCCGGCCCCGACCATCCCGCTCCCCATCGAGCACGACCATCTGCGCGGCACCACCTATTACCAACACGAAGGAGGTTTGTAATGTTACGCCATCCCACACTCGCCGCCCTGGAAGCCCTGAAGCTCACGGGCATGGCCACCGCCCTGACGGAACAACTGGAGACGCCCGATGTGCAGCGGCTGAGCTTCGAGGAGCGCTTGGGGCTGTTAGTCGATCGGGAACGAACCACGCAGGAGAATCGCCGCCTGACCCGGCGCCTCGCCCAGGCCCGGCTCCCCGGCAGCGCCACGTTGGAAGATCTCGATTATCGCCATCCTCGGGGGCTCGACAAAGGCGTGATCGCGTCCCTGGCGACCGGCCAATGGATTCGCAGTCACGACAATGTGTTGATCGTGGGCCCGACCGGGGCCGGCAAGACCTACCTGGCCAGTGCGCTGGCGCAGATGGCCTGTCGGCTGGGCTGCTCCGCGCTGTATCTGCGACTGCCGCGGTTCTTCCGAGAGCTGGCCGTGGCGAAAGGCGATGGCCGCTATGGGCGCCTGCTCCGGAGTCTCGCCAAGACCGACCTCGTGGTCCTGGATGATTGGGGGTTGGC
>CAZKVY010000011.1:0-81873 GCA_964556305.1 uncultured Nitrospira sp.
CATCCGGCAGGTTCGGATCACCATTGGCGGTCGCTCCCATCGCGCCGACACCGACCGAGAAGCGCGATAACAGGGAGATCACCTGTTCGGCAGAACGCTGCGCATATTCCTGACCGAAACGCAGTGAGGTGACGCGGAACTTTCCGTTCGGCGCCCCGGTGATGAGCTCAAACGGATTCCCTCCTAACGTGCTTTCATTCCGGGCATGTTCGCCCGTGAGGGAAAACGCCAGTTCCTGGTCGGCCTTCCGGATGACCGGATGCCTGACCGAGAGGCCGAATATCTGAGCCTTGTTCTTGATATCTAATGTATCGAACGGCGACTCCTCGACCCCGAAATCAAACCGGCGATATTGCAGCGCGACGGTGGTATCGCGGGGGCTCACCGGGATTTCGTACTTAAAATTCAGCATCGGGTTGACCCCGGCCGAACGTCCGTATTGCAAACTCAGCGTATCGCCGAAGCCCAGCAGGTTCCGGTGAGCCAGCGTGACAAACCCTTGCTCCGCACCGACCACCGGTGACTGGTAGTTATTGAATTCCAGCCAGGCCTTGAGCGGGTTGGCTTCCTTCACTTTCACATTCAGCGTGTTTTCTCCGATGGCGGCGCCCGGCAGCAATTCGGCATTGATCCGTTCGATGCGGGGGTTGGCTTGCATCACGCGCAACCGTTCCTGGAGCGCTTCGACATGCAGCGGAGGGCCGGCCGCCAAATTCACCCGACTTTGAAAATAGGAGGGGCGGAACCACTTGGTGTCCTCGACGTTGACTTGCGTAATCTTTCCCTCGATGATCTGCATGGTCAGGACGCCGTCTGCGACATCCTGCTCCGGCACCACCGCACCGGACGTCAAATAGCCGTGGTTGACGTAGTAGTAGGTGAGCGCGAGGCGCAACGATTCCAAATCTTCCGCCGTCAACTCTCGATTCGTGTAGGGAGTGGTAATTTCCGAAAGCTGTTGCGACGTAAAGGCGGTATTGCCGACCAACCGGATATCCTTGACCATGATCTTGGGCCCCTTCGCCGCCTGATCGAGCGCGCCGGGGAGAGGGGGAGAGGGAAGGTCAAGCGCAGGAGGTTGTGCGGGCGGGGGCACGACCGGCAATTGAGGCGGTTTCGGGGGCAACGGACCGAGCTGCGAACCGGTTTGCGAATGAGCCGGCACGGCCAGTGCGCCAAGCAATACGAGAGCCGCGACACCGGCAAAGGTCCGAGCCCAGTTACACGGAGAACTGCCGCGTTTTCCACGATGGGATGAACTGCCATGCACCGCATGATTCGCGTCAGGCGCCATGTGAATCCCTGCTTCCTGCCCCACCGACTTCTTCACACAAGCCATCAAGGCCTCCCCTCTTTCTTGAGGACGGGGCACGGAGATTCGTGAACCAGTGCCCGTATAATCATCTGCTTGCGATAATTTTTCCTGAGTGACACCGCTGCTATGCTGAGCATTCCGCCCCCTCGAGCAACAACACAACGTGACGCGGCAACCGTTTCACGGCCGAGGCGATACGTAGCTGTTTGGAGAGTCCATCCTGCGAAGGAACTGCTTATAACATGTCTCGAAACAAAATACTCCTGGGACCGGGAAGTTTTTAGGTGGGCAGGATTACCGATGGATCAGGTTGGCACAGAAGAAGGCGGCAGGGCGACAACGGGCTTCTCGATGGTATACGTACCTGCCAAGAATGTCCCTGCCGCATCATGACAAGGGCGCAGCGGCCAGCCCTGCGCCGGGGCACAGAACCCGGGCAGGTACGTCTTCTTCAAATCGGGCGGTGAAATGCCGCAATCGGGGAGCTTCGTACGTCATGACCAACCCTCCGATGGAGTCCCGGCGGTGGTGTAGATCAATGATCGCTTCTGCCACAGAGGCCAGATGCTGATTCGTATAGACCCGCCGGGGGATCGCCAAGCGCACGAGCTCTAATTCAGGGTAGATCGTCTGATCGGTCACCGGATCCCGTTTTCCAAACATCACGGTTCCGATCTCGACCGTGCGAATGCCATAATCCCGATAGAGGGCCACGGCGAGGGCCTGCGCCGGAAATTGCGCTGGATGAAGGTGCGGCAGGAACTCTTTCGCGTTCACATACACCGCATGGCCTCCGACCGGCTTGACGATCGGCACGCCTCCACCTTCCAACAGTCCCCCCAAAAACCGCACCTGCCCGATGCGATAGCGGAGATACTCCTCATCGAGCACTTCCTCGAGTCCCCTCGCCATCGCTTCCAGATCACGACCCGCAAGTCCGCCGTAGGTGGGAAATCCTTCGACGAGGATCAGCATGTTGGTGATCGCTTGCGTCCATTGTTCGTGATTGAGGCTGAGAAATCCGCCGATGTTGACCAGGCCATCCTTTTTGGCCGACATGAGACAACCGTCGCCGAGACTGAAGAGTTCCCTGGCGATGTCCCGCACCGGAATGTCCGCATACCCCGGCTCGCGCTCCCGGATAAAAAAGCAATTCTCCGCAAACCGGCAGGCATCGAACAGCAGCGGGATGCCGTAGCGATTCAGGACCTGTCTCGTGGCGCGGATATTCGCCATCGAAACCGGCTGCCCTCCGGCACTGTTATTGGTGACGGTGATCATGGCAAACGGGATCCGTGAAGGCCCGACCTGTTTAATGGTTTCTTCGAGCCGGGCGACGTCCATATTGCCCTTAAACGGCAGCTCACAATGGGGGTTGTAGGCCTCGCTGACCACCAGATCTTTGGCCTCTGCCCCCTGGTGCTCGACATTGGCCCTGGTCGTATCGAAATGAATGTTGTTCGGCACGCACATTCCGGGTTTCACGACCGTGGAAAACAGCACATGTTCCGCTGCCCGGCCCTGATGCGTGGGAATGACGTAGCGGTACCCGAAGAGGGAACGCACGACCGTTTCGAAATGATAAAAATTCTTGCTGCCCGCATAGGACTCGTCGCCGAGCATCATCCCGGCCCATTGGGCATCGCTCATGGCCGATGTGCCGCTATCCGTCAACAGATCGATGGAGACGCTCTCGGCGGGAACATGGAAGAGGTTGTACCCTGCCTCGCGGAGCAACCGATCCCGCTCTTCGCGGGTGGTGCGTTTGATAGGCTCGATGACTTTGATTCTAAACGGCTCGAATGGGTAGTTCACGGATCGACCTCCTGAAGCAGGCCAACTGCTCGTGAAATGGACCGGATCCCTGGTAGTCGAATACGTATCGCGTCATGTCGAAGAGCGGCGCCGGATCGAGTTCCCGAATCATCTCCGGCTTCCACGAAATCTGTAGACGATTGATCATCGTGATGGGTGTCGGCGTCCCGACCATCCCGAGCGGCACGCTCCCGTAGGTCTGTGAAAAAATCAAAATTTCCCGATCGAACATCGCGGTATTCATATCTTCGGCCGCGCCGTATTTTCTGAAGTCATCTTCCAGCCGCTGGAAGGCGGGCGAATGCACCAACGCCTCCCGAAACGCATAAAACACCTTCACGCCCGCACGCCGCTGGTCGTCCATCACCTGAATAGCATCGCCCACGGTGGCGTCGTGCTGCATCTGTGCCTGTGTCAGAATCAGCAGCCGTCGAATGCGGACATGCCGCCGCGCCGCTGCCTGATTCGCCAGCAGGTAGTTGGGATACAGCGCTTCGCCTTTCTTCCAGATATTCCAGCGTTCCATCATGGCATCGACGGACTGTTCCGCCGTCTCCATGAGCCGCACCGCCTCTGCGTTGGCCGCCGCCCCTTCGTACGTCAGAGTTTGCGCCTCCAACTGTTTCAATTCCCGCCCGATGGCTTCCACCTTCTTCGGCAGATACCGCGGGCGCTTCGGCACATGCAGCATGACATCCACTGCGGTGAGCGCCAGGGTCCAGTACTCCTTGGCCTGTTTGGGCGCCTTGTCCTTTTGCGCGATCAGCAGCAATTCCACCGGATTCTTATCCAGCAGCTTGGCCATCTTGATGCACAGTTCCGGTTTGGGAATCTTCAGGCCGCGCCGCATCAGGTTGGCTTCCGGCTGCGCAATGCCCAGCTTTTCGGCCAGGGCGTAATCACTGGTCAAATGATACCGGTCCTTGACCGCATCAAAGTACCTGGCAATTTCCATTATCCGCTCCCGGCAAGCATTGATCTTCACCGAACCCGGCGATCCACAGAGCTGCGCGTCGTTTTCCCTGTCCAATCGGCACCATGCTCATACCCCCGCAGCAGCACCCGCCATTCGTTCCTCGTTCATCGCCGGGCCGTTTTCGATCGCTCGACAGGGAATGATGCCCGCTTCCAGCCAGTCGACTTGTCCGGACAGAATGGCTTTCGCTAGGGGATACAGGGTGGAATCATCATCCCACGACGACGTGCGCAGCGAGAGTAACGGCTCGGGATTGAATGCGGCGCTGGTTCTCGAACAGAAATAGGTGACGAGGCTTTGCATATGCGCCATGCCCCGCTGTTCCTCTCGTGACTTGTACCACAGCAGGGTTTCGACGGCAAAGAGATGCATGGCGGCGCTCACCAGCCGCGTCACCAACCGTTGCTTGCGTGCCAGCCCTTGCCGATCTCGCGCCGCGACCCACAACGTCGTATGCGCCAGTTCGCGACTCTTCTTCTCCACGAAACGCTCCCACAGGGTGTCGAATGAGCCAGCGTTAAAGCTCTCCTTCTCATAAACAGAGACGCCCGCGAACGACCTGGCCGCCGTTTTGACGAAGAACGGCGTGGCGCGCACCATGTCGGCCAAGTCAAAATCGAGGAACGCCTGGCCCTGTAGAAAGTATTCCGAGAGACCCTCTCTGCCGATCCACATCGTCAGGATTCCGTTGCTGCCTTCCCAAATCACGTTGATGAGCGCGTCGCGTATCAGCCGTTCGATCGGCGCCGGCACGTCTCCATGGAGCCGCAAGGAATCCGGCGTCTCGAATGCGCGCCCGCCATAGATGCGAAACAGATCGAGCAACGATTCCAGGAGCCATTCCGTCGCCAGGATTTTTGCCGCCGCCGACTCCAACCGGACATCCTGCTTCGTATCAGCCCAGATGCCAGTGATCTTCACGATGGCTTCCAACGCCAGCACCCGCGAGGCCATCAACACGATCTTCGCCCCGATATCCGTATGCTCGCCGATGGGGCGATCGTATTGCACGCGCTGCTGCGCGCGAAGTCGGGCCAACCACAGACACTGTTTGAGATTGCCCAGGCAGGCGGCAGGAAGCGTGAGTCTCCCTACGGTCAAGGTTTCCAGGGCGCGCCGCAAACCCTCGCCCTCTGCTCCCAGCCGGTCCGCGACGGGCACCCAGACCTCGTGCAGGTGTACCTGGCCGTTATAGATGCCGCGCACGCCCATAAAGCTGAGTCGAGTGCAGGTGCAACCCTGTGCCTGTGTATCCACGACAAAGGCACCGAATCGCCGTTCCTCCTTGGGGCGGTGGATGTCATGGGGCGCATCGACAATTTGCGCAATCACCACGAGTACCGATGCCAGGAAGGCCCCGTTCCCGCGCGGAGCGTTGGTCGTATACAACTTCTCGCCGGTCAGACGATACCCGACCAGGACACCAGCTTCATGAACCGGAATCGCATACGTCTTGAGATCCCAGATATCGCAGCCGGCCTCCTTTTCCGTCAGCGCAAATCCGGAAATGTCTCCCTTCGCCAGCCGAGGAAGCAAACGTTGTTGTTGTTCGAGGTTCCCGACCAGCTTCACCGGTTCGGCCGCCCCGATCGAGTTGTGCGCCGACAGCAGGACGGTAGTTGCCGCATCATGACTACCCATCAATGTCGCCGCTTCATGATATTCCGACTGAGACAATCCAAGCCCGCCGAACGTGCGCGGAATTTTGATACCGAATGCCCCGATCTCTTTCAGTGCAGCGAACACGCCGTCGCCGATCACGCCCTCCCGGTCGATCGTTTCGGGGTCCACTTTCTCGATCAGGAGGTGGCGGAGGGTGTCGAGAAAATCGGTGGCCGCGTCGCTCTTGATAGGAAGCGACGCCTGGGCAAACAGATGCCGTCGGACTTTCCCTTCGAACAGACCTGAGAGAAACCCCGAATAGGTCCGCTTGTCACGAGCAGCTTCGGCCGCCGCAAGCGATCCTTTGAACATGCTGTTGTTTTTCGCCATACGGGCTTTCTGCCGCCCTGAAATTAGTTGGCCTTGCGCCAAGCGGCGCCGACGCCTCCGAGACGCGCAGGCACGGCAGGGTTCGGTGCGACGCGCGGAGCCGTCATCGATGCGACGTCATTGAGTCGGGCAAGGCGTTGCCCGGCGCGGGCCTCGAACTGTGAGCGCGAAATGGCTATGCCGTGTGAAGCGAACTGCGCGGAGACGCCATCGAACTGATCCCTCACCAATGTCATGACCGAAACATATCCCGCGCGTAGAAGATGGATGCGGTCCCGGTAACTGAGAAAACTCCGCTCGAACAACAACGCGTCTTCCTCCACCGGCGAAATGACAAGCACTTCCTTGGCGGGATAATCGTACTGAAATCGTTCCAAGGCTTGAGAGAAGCGTGCATCGAAGTTGATTCGCGATGCCTGCTCTCCGATGGACAGAAACCCCCGATCCCGTAACCGGCCGACGGTACTGCCGTCCGCGGGCAGATCTGCCGGCAGGCGGCGCCGGGCGGGGTGCGCCATGGGATTGATCATGATCATGAAATCCACGTTTTTTTGAACGGCGACTTCGAAGAAGGCCATGCGGCCGATTCCCGCGTCGATATAATCGCGCCCTTGAATACGCACCGGGCAGAAGTAGATGGGGACCGCCGAAGAGGCCGTCACGGCCCGTGAAATGGGAACCTCCCGCCATCCCTCTTCCCCGAACATGACACTCTCGCCTGTTTCCAAATCAATGGCCGGGATATACAGCTCCTTCGACAGTTCCGCAAAGGAATTGCTGAGGCCTTTGGCCTTATAGAGGCCGGCGAGGTAGAGAGCGAATGGCTCCAGCGTATAGATGCCGCTCGGTAGCGCATCCTGGGCCTTGTCGAGCAGGTCGATGAGCGTCATCTCACCGTAATGCCGCACATAATATTTCAGGAGCGGAACCAGTTGACGGGTGATGCGCCAGAACGTCTTGAGCCCCTCTCCAATGGCCGGAGAAAACACATTGCGATGATCGAAATAATAGGGCCTCATCCCGGAAAGATTCGTTTCAAGAATATCCCGCGGTTTCACGCCATTGGCGATTAAGGACACGCCAGCCGCCCCCGCACTGACTCCAACATAGAGTTCGAGATCGTTCATGGTCACGCCGTCCTCGAACAGGTCATCCAATGCGGTCAAGGCGCCGATCTCAAAGAGGTAACCCGTGAAGCCCCCCCCGCCTAAGGCCAAGGCCCGTTTGCCGAATGCCGGTGCCATGACGCCCTTTCATCGGCAGAGTCACCTGCACAGAGCTCAACGATCCGTGAAGTGCGGCTGACGTTTCTCCAAAAACGCGGCCAGGCCTTCCCGCTTATCCTCCGTATCGCAGAGGCCACCGAACAGACGCGCCTCCAGGGCCAGGCCTTCCGGCAGAGTCATGTCCGCGCCGCGGCTGATGGCTCGCAACGAAGCGCGCAGGGCCGGCAGGCTTTTGGAGGCCATCTTTCGCGCCAGGCCTTGAGCCTGACGCAAGAGATCTTCCGGCGGGATGACCTGCGACACCAACCCAAGCGATTTCGCCTCCTGCGCGGAAATCGAGTCTCCGGTCAAGATCAGTTCCAACGCCTTGGATTGACCGACGATTCGGGGCAGGCGCTGCGTCCCGCCGAACCCCGGCATGATGCCCAGATTGATTTCCGGCTGCCCCAACCGACTGCCCTCAGCAACGAGCCTGATGTGACAACACAGGGCTAGTTCCAATCCTCCTCCCAGACAGACGCCGTTGATCGCCGCGATGACAGGTTTTTCCAAAGACTCGATCCGGTTCAAGATGGCCTGCCCTTGCAGCGCAATGGACTCACCCTCCTGCGACGAAGGAATCGAGGCCAGCAGGCGAATGTCTGCCCCCGCCACGAAAAATCGTCCCGTGCCGGTGAGGACCACCGCTTTGATGACGTCATCCTTGGCGACGACCTCAACGACCTGGCTGAGCTCGGAGAGCAGTTCCGGCGTCAGCGTATTGGCCGGAGGATGATGGATCGTCACGGTAGCCACTGCACCGTCCAGGTGGCAGGCGATCATCGAACCGGCCCTGGTGGTCATAGGCACCTCACCTCATTCGATCAAGAGATGGTTCGTAGGAAAAAAATCCCCTGCCTGCCGCTTGCCCTGTAAACCCGGCATCCACCAGGCGCCGCAGCATCGGCGCAGGCCAGAACCGGATACCCACGTGTTCCTTGAGTTCTTCCAACTCCTGAAGCACGTGGTCGATGCCGAGCTGATCGGCCAGATGCAGCGGACCGTTCTTCTCGGTGGGAAATCCCGTTCCCGCCGCCATGGCAAGGTCGATATCTCGCGCAGAGGCGATGCCTTCCTGCAGCGCGATGACCGCCTCATTCACCATGGCCAGGAGAGGACGCATCCTGGACCATGTCATTTGATGCCGCCCGGTACGCTGCCACACCTGTTCTCTCAACTCGTCCAGACTTTGATCGACTCCGCCCTTCCCCACATCACCGTATTCATAGAACCCCTGCCCCGCCTTGATTCCGATCCGTCCTGCCTTGACGAACGCCTCAAGCAACGGCGCCGGCGCCATCCTGGGCCCGTACGAATCGTGCAGAATGCGCGCGACATCGAGCGCAATATCCAACCCGACCGTATCCAGCAGGGTAAAAGGGCCGACAGGCATGCCGAAGGACACCAGGTCTTGATCGATCTCCTTGATGGACACATCGCCGTCCTGGAAGCACCACACGGCTTCATTCAAATAGGGAGAAAGGAGTCGATTGACGAGAAACCCCGCGCATTCCTTGACGATCACGGGCTGTTTCCTGAGGCTTTCCGCAAACCCGACGACGTCATCCACCGTCTGTGGATCGGTGCCCAAGCCGGGAATGACTTCCACCAGGGGCATCGCATAGGCTGGGTTGAAAAAATGCAGGCCGATCACCTTGCCTGGCCGCTTGGTGGCCGATGCGAGGGCCGAAATGGACAACGCGGAGGTGTTACTGGCAAGAATGGCGCTGCGCGGACAGATCCGATCCAGCTCCTGGAACACCCGCTGTTTGAGCCGCAACTCTTCTGAAACCGCTTCGATGACGAGATCGGCATCGTTGAGCCCTTCGAGATTGGGCGATGCCGTCACCAGCAGCATCTTTTCTTCTAATTGTTCAGGCGTCATCTTGCCCTTCGCCATACGGGCCTGATAGATCGCCCGCACCGATTCGACACCTCGCCTGGCAAGCGATTCCTGTACATCCGCCAACACCACAGGCAACCCGGCAAAACTCACCACCTCCGCTATCTGCGCGCCCATGGTGCCCGCACCCGCCACCCCGACCTTGTAGATGTACATCGCGTCACCAGACCTTCCGGATGCGTTCTTCTATCGCCTTGCCGCCCCTCACACACTGCGATCATTCAACACTCAGACCTGCTCCAGAACCATGGCGGCTCCCTGCCCGCCGCCGACACACATGGCTACTGCCCCCAGCGAGGCGCCACGCCGCTGCATTTCGTAGAGTAGCGTCATCACCAGACGCGTCCCGGTCATGCCGACCGGATGACCCAGCGCGATGGCGCCGCCGTTCACGTTGACGATGTCCCGTTTGAGTCCCAGGACACGCTCCACCGCGAGATACTGCGCGGCAAAGGCTTCGTTGACTTCGATCAGGTTCAGATCCCCCAGGTTGATGCCGGCACGCTTGAGGGCTAGCGGTAGCGCCTCCGCCGGCCCGATGCCCATGCGGGTCGGGTCCACACCGATGAAGGCGTAACTCCTGATGCGGCCGAGCGGGCGCTGGCTCACATCGCGGGCACGCGCGGCAGACATGACGATCGCGGCGGCAGCGCCGTCATTGAGGGGACAACTGTTCCCCGCCGTCACGGTCCCGCCTTCCTTGAACAAAGGCGGATAGAGCGCGAGCTGCTGTTCGGTCAAGGCGACATTCGGACCTTCATCCTGCACGACCGCGACCGGCGGGACCTCCCGTCCTGCCACCGATTTTGGAACCATCACCGGGAAAATCTCTTCCTTGAGCCTGCCTTCGCGGATGGCCTTGAATGCTCGGCGGTGACTTTCCACAGCAAAGTGATCCTGCTCTTCATGACTGATGCCAAATTCCTCCGCCAGATTTTCCGCCGTCAGGCCCATCAACTGACCGCAAAAGGCGTCCGTCAGCCCTTCCCAGATGCTGTCGATAAATTCCGCATGGCGAAGCCGTTTCCCCCACCGCATGTCCCGCGAGACGAACGGCGCGCGGCTCATGCTTTCGACGCCTCCCACGACCTGCACATCGGCATCCTCGCTTTGAATGTTTTGATAGGCGTTCACGAAGGGCTGGAGGCCGGAGGCACAATTCCGCTGCACCGAATAGGCAGGTGTACGTATCGGGAGTCCGGCCATGAGGGCGATCACGCGCGCGACGTTATAGGCGTCACTGGTATGGCCGACGGAGCCGAAAATCACTTCGTCGATGATCCGGGGATCCACATCCGCGCGCGCGATCACCTCACGCACCGCCAGCTCGCCCATCCTCTGCGGCGTGAGATCCTTCAGTGCGCCGCCGAAGTTGCCGATGGGAGTTCTAGCGCCGGCGGCAATGACGACTTCTTTCACGGAAGCCTCCTTCCCGTTTCACATCGCCTGACGCGCGGCCTCTGCGCTCGCGACAGGAGCCTCTGCCTCATCGCGTAATGCCCTTCGCAGCACCTTTCCAATGATGGTCCGTGGCAACTGCGAGCGGAACTCGATGGCAACCGGCACCTTGAAGCGCGCCAGAGATTTGCGGCAGTGGTCGATCAACTCCTGTTCGGTCACAGCCGCCCCTTCGGTGGGGACGACGAACGCCTTCACGGCTTCTCCGTAATGACGATCGGGAATGCCCACCACCACTGCTTCGCGCACGGACGGGTGCTGGAACAGGATTTCTTCCACCTCCCGGGGATAGACGGTCTCGCCCCACGGCTTGATCACGTCCTTCTTGCGATCGAGAAAAAAGAAAAACCCCTGCTCGTCCTGTCTGACGATGTCACCGGTGTGTAGCCAGCCGCGTCGCAAGACCGCTTGGGTGTCCGCCTCTTTCTTCCAGTAGCCCTGCATCACTTGTGGGCCACGGACAATGAGTTCGCCGGCCTCTCCAAGCGGAAGGTCTCGCATTCCCGTCTCCACGTCCACGATCCTCGCGTCCGTATCCGGAAACGGTACTCCCATCGAGCCCCGGGGATGTTCATTGTCGATGGGATTGCAATGGGTCGTGGGGCCTGCTTCGGTCAGCCCGTATCCTTCTGAAATTTTCACACCGCTCAGGCGTTCAAATGCATCTTGAACCTCAGCCGGAAGCGGACTGGCGCCGCAGAGACAGACCCGTATCGAATGCAAGTCATACCGGCGGACCTGTGGCAAATCGGTCATCATCGAGAACATCATCGGCACACCGGACATGATGGTCACACGATGCTGCTGGATCGCTTTCACCGCTTCGTCGGCATGAAAACGCGGGAGGAGGACAATCATCGATCCGGTCGCCACCGCCAGGTTCTGGCAGGTGTTCAGCCCGTAGCAATGGAACAATGGCACCGCGCCGAGAAACACTTCTTGCCCCTCGCGAAAAGAGGAGCACCAGAAGCGGCCTTGCATGGTATTGACCACCACGTTGCGGTGCGTGAGCATCACGCCTTTGGGCGTGCCCGTCGTGCCGCCGGTGTACTGAATCTGCGCCAGTGCGCCCGGTTCCAGGGTCGGAAGGGGCTCGACATCCGCCTCCCTTTCTCCGGCCTTCCGGTCGATCAATTCACAAAAGTCATAGACCGGCGGGGTCTTCTCGATCGCGACCCAGCGTTTCGTCCATCGCGCCTTGATCGGATAGAACCATCGTTTCACCGGCGGGAGAAAATCCTTCAGGCTGGTGATAACGGTCCGGCGGAGCAAGTGAGTGTGCTCACGAATGGCCTGGATGCGTGGATAAAACAGATCCAATGCTACGATCGTGTCGCTGCCCGAATCGCTCAGTTGGCTCTGAATTTCCCGTTCGACATACAAGGGATTCGTCGGCGTCACGACAGCTCCCGCCTTCAAGACGCCATAGTATGCAATCACCGCCTGGGGGATATTCGGCAACATGAGAGCGACCCGATCGCCGGTCTGGACGCCCAACCGCCGGAGACCCCGCGCAAAACGGGTGCTCAAATCGTTCAGCTCCTGGAAAGAAATCTGTGTGCCGTAGAAAAAGAGCGCGGGCGATTCGGGGAATCGGGAAGCAGAGCGTCGAAGCAGATCCGGAATTGTCCATTCCGGATAGTCGAAGGTCGCAGAGACACCGGGATCATACCGGCTGATCCAAGGCCGCGGCATCTGATCCTCCCATCTCTGAACGATCAGAACGGTTAGCTGCGCAGCTCATTACCCCACCCTTGCACCGGCTGCGGCCGTGCCTGTGCGGCAGCGGCCGGCCTCCGTTCGAGCCCCATCCAAAACCCTTCGAGATAGTCGAGTACCGCATGCACACCGAGACGAAAATCGTCCTTCTCCGTGTCCGACATGGGCGCGTGTGACGCACCCATCGCGCCATCGATCGCCCCGATCGCTTTCTCCATGGCCCGTTCGTGATCAGATTCAAGCTGACGATGGAATACGAAATACGTCATGTCCATAGCGGGATAACGCGTGGCCCGCAACAGCGACAGCCCCGGAATCAGATGATCCCACATGGTGATGGCCATATGTTCCAAGCCGAAGGACGCGCCCAGCGCCATCGCATGATTTCCGCTGCTGTAGAGCGTCTCCATCCCTTCGATGTAGGCCCGGGTCGACGGCCGCATCGGCGTGGTCATCGCGGCATGAATATCTATCCCCAGCGATCGGAGAAAATTCCGATACAACAATTCGTGCCGATTCTTGACGGAGCCGTCCCCGAGTTCCGAATAGAGGACTTTCGTCAACTCATCCGCAACGGCTTCATCTTCGGTGTTGACTAACTGGGCGGCGAGGATACGCGGGAAAAACCGGGAGAAATTATAAAATTCGACGGCGAACTCACGAAACTCTCTGTCGCTGACATCGCCGGCGCAGAAACGGTCGAGGTAGGAATTATTGATCGCCCCGTGTCGCAGCACGTCCGAGCGCACTTGTTCGTAAAACGACATCGTGCACCTCCGCCGTCGTTTCGAAACGCCCTTTCGTGTCCTGGTCCTGTGTTCCCATCGGGAAGCAACGCATCATCATGCCCAAATAATACAAAATCTATATTGAATGATGCAACTATTATGTTGTAGAGTGTGCTCATGCGTGAAGGAACGAGACATTGTGGCACACGACGTCGGCTCAGGTTCCCAAAAACGCCTGGGAGGAACCGTCATGAAAGAAGCCATCGGGGTTGATCACATCACGTTGTGCGTAAAGAATCTGGCGGCGACCAAATATCTTTTCACTCATATTCTCGGTTTCGAGGTGATCTGGTCCGCCCAGGACGTGGGAAGCGACAAGTCGAGCATGGATACGGTCGTCGTCCAACGGGGCGAGGCGAAAATCGCCTTGATGCAGGGCAGAAACAAGGAACGCAAATCTCAGATCTGCGAGTTCGTCGAGACCTACGGAGAGGGTGTGCAGCATATCGCCCTTGAGGTCGACGATATCGAGGCCGTGTGCCGCGAATGGGAAACCCACGGCGTCCGGTTCAGCGGAGACATCAAGGACGGACGGGACGGTTTCGGACCCCTTCGGCAACGGTTTACCTACCCACTATTCCCCGGTTGCGGACTATTTCTCGAATTAACACAGCGGCAGCATGGCCATGAAGAATCGAAGACGTTCGTCCGCGCGACCGTGGAATCTCTGTATCGCGACATCGAACGGGATCAGATCAAAGGGGTGGCGCGGACCATCATCGATTATGAGACGCTCCCGCTTCCCTTCGAAGATGCAGTAGAAGCCGCGTCACACGCATCGTAAGACATCGAGCCGCACCTGACCTGTCAGGAGGTTCCCGATGTATCTGGTTAAAAAAGGCACCGCTCCAAATCAGGCCCATGTGGGAATTCCCGAGGGCCTGCACGAAGAGGAGCACGGCCGCCGCGGATTCAGCGGCCCCTCCTCGCACCTCTATCATAGCCACCCGCCCACCGGTTGGAGTCGGATAGAAGGTCCCCTGCGACCGCGCGCGTTTACCTGCACCGATCTTCCGACTCCCGATCAACGAGCCGCCGACCGGCGACCGGTCACGATTTTGCAAAGCCCTGATGCCCGTGTGTCTGTTTCACGGCGCGCGGCCACCATGACGCATTTCGCGCGCAACGCCGACGGTGACGAAATCGTGTTTGTCCACAGCGGGCGCGGGACGTGGGAGACCGACTATGGCCTGCTACGGTATGAGCCTGGCGACTACCTGGTCATTCCAAAAGGCACCACCTATCGCATCCATGTGGACCATCAAGAAGAGCCAGGCTTGTTTCTGATTATTGAAACGCCGCTGCCCGTGGAAATACCCGATCGAGGGCCTCTCGGCCGGCATGCGTTGTTCGATCTGGGGGTCATCGTCGCGCCGGAGCCGGCCCCCCTGCCGGAGGATACGAACAGTCGGCGGGAATGGGAAGTCCGTATCAAACGGGATCATGAGGACACACGCGTCTACTATCCGTTCTACCCCATGGATGTCGCCGGCTGGAAAGGCGATCTGTGGGCGGCCAAGTTGAACGTGCGGGATTTTCGCCCCGTCACCAGCCCTCGCTACCATCTGCCGCCCAGCGTACATGCCACGTTTCAAGCCGGAGGACTCTTGATTTCGACCTTTGCGCCGAGACCGCTGGAAACCGACCCGGACGCGTTGCGCGTCCCCTTCTACCACCGCAACATGGATTATGACGAAGTGCTGTTCTACCACCGGGGAGAGTTCTTCAGCCGGGCCGGCATTCAGGCCGGCATGTTGACGCTGCACCCTCAGGGTATTCACCACGGGCCGCAGCCACAGGCGATCACCGCCAGCAAAGGCAAAGACCAGACCAATGAAGTTGCCGTGATGATCGAATCGCGGCATGCATTTCAGGTCCTGCCGGAATTGGAGGCGGTTGAACTGAAAGACTATGCGATGAGTTGGAGCCGGCCATGAAACTTGTGAGCTTTCACATCCGCACACCCGTCGGAACCTTCACCAGAATCGGCGCACTCCGGGCGGGATCGATCGTCGATCTCAACATGGCCTACGCCTGCCTGCTCGCCGACCAGCGGGAGCCACGACCGCGCCGCCTCGCCGATGCCCAAGTCCCGGCCACGATGTTGGAATTTTTGGAAGGCGGCCCCTCCGCGATGGCAGCGGCGCGGCGAGCCCTCGACTTCGTGACGCAGCAGGAGGAGGCGTCTCTTACTGGTCCAGCAGGCGAAACCATCGTCTATCACACAACCGAGGTTCACGTGACGGCGCCTCTGCCCAATCCTGCGTCGCTCCGCGATTTTATTGCCTTTGAGGATCACATCGCCGCCACTTCAAAGCGGCGGGGTCAACCGATTCCTCCTGAATGGTACAAGGCGCCGGTGTACTACAAGGGAAACCATCGCACCATAATAGGGCCAGATCATTCGCTCCCTTGGCCGTTAAACACCCAGAAGCTGGATTACGAACTGGAGCTGGCCTGCGTCATCGGGCGCGACGGAATCGATGTGGCGGAACGCGACGCAACCGCCTACATCGCCGGCTATACGATCATGAATGACTTCAGCGCGAGAGACATCCAGTTTCAAGAAATGGCCTGCCGGCTCGGTCCGGCGAAGGGAAAAGATTTCGCCACCGCCATCGGGCCTTGCATCGTCACACCCGATGAGATCCCGGACATTGCCTCGCTGCAGATGATTGCACGCATCAATGGAGAGGTCTGGTCTCAAGGACGCTTCGGCTCGATCCATTGGTCGTTTCCCCAAATGATCGAGCATGTGTCGCGAGGGGAAGCCATTTATCCCGGCGATCTGCTGGGCTCGGGAACGGTCGGCGGTGGCTGCGGCCTGGAACTCGATCGTTATCTGCAGCCGGGAGACTGCGTCGAATTGGAAATCCAGCCGATTGGCATTCTCAGGACGATGATAGCCGGCCACAACCGATCCGTGCGTGAGGGAGCCTGATGACATCGCTAGCAAAATCCTCTGAGGCTGCCACCATGGAACTGGTGGAACGACAGCGTGCGCTCTATGACGGATCGGAAATCGAGATGAGGCTGGAACACCTCATTCGTGATACTCCGCACCCCACCCTCTCGTCCTGGGATATTCAACGCCTGCTGCGCACCTCGCGCGCGGTGTACTTCGACAGCCATGTGGAGGTCGTGTCGGGCCACCATACGGAGGTGTACCTGCGATTCGAGTCCATCGCTCGATTTCCAGACCTCCTGACGACCATCGCCTCCAATATGGCGGAGTGGATCCTCCAGACGTTTCAACAGCACCCACCGGCCGGAATTCTCACCACGTCGTCGGATGCGCGCCTGCTGGCGGAACGAACGTGCGAGATCCTGGCGACGCATTTACCGTTGCGCACCGTACTGACTCCCTTTCATCATGAGACAGGCAAGATCGGCACCGACATCGTCAGCGGGACGGTTGAACAGGGTGAACGGTTTCTCTCCTTGAACGACGTCACCACACGCGGCATGTGCGTGAACAAACTGGGAAAGGTCGTGACCGATCGCGGCGGGCAGCTCGCGGGCATGATGGTGTTTGCCAGGCGAGACAGCGGGCAGTTTCCCTTCGTGGACGAACTGGCGGCGACCTATCCGTTTTATTTCAGTGTCGATCTGGACATGCCGCAATGGGAACCGTCCGATTGCCACGCCTGCCGGGACGGAAAGCCGCTCCTGTCCTGGAGGGACCTGCCCCCACTCTGAGGTGATTCGGGGCACCGATCGATAGAGGAGGCAGCTATGGACCAGGCCGTCGTCGCACAGGACATCAAACGCAGCGACCTCCTTGAGATGTACTCCTACCTGCGACTGACCAGAAGCGTGGAGGACCGGATCACGGCCCTCTATCGGCAAGGCCGAATCGTCGGCGGCGTGTATACCAGCCACGGCATGGAAGCGATCGCCGTGGGATATGCTTCGGCATTGAATCCGGACGATGTCATCGCCCCGTTTCATCGCGATATGGGAGCCTTCCTGATTCGCGGGTTTTCTCCCGGCGAGGTTATCGCCCAATATCTCGGTAAACAGACCGGGCCCACCCGAGGCAAAGACGGCAATGTCCACATGGGGGATCTCAAACGAGGCGTGATCGGCTTCGTCAGCCATCTGGCCGACAACATGCCGGTCGCGGCGGGTGCGGCGCTGGCCTTCAAAATCAGAGGAGAGGCCCGCGTGGCCTTCGCCGGAACCGGCGACGGCGGAACGAGTCGCGGGGACTTTCACGAGGCGATGAACTTCGCTGCGGTGCGTAAACTCCCCGTCGTATTCTTCTGCACCAATAACCAATATGCCTACTCCACGCCGGTTCGTTATCAAATGGCGATCACCGATGTGGTCGAGCGGGCTAAAGCCTACGGGATGCCGGGGGAGATCGTAGACGGCAACGACGTAGCGGCCGTGTACCTGGCTTCCCGACGAGCCATTGCGAAGGCTCGCTCCGGCGAAGGACCGACGTTTCTCGAATTCAAAACCATGCGCATGCACGGGCATTCCGAGCATGACGCGGCCACATATGTTCCTCGGGAATTATTGGAAGAGTGGAAAATCAAAGATCCGATTCTGCGCGCCGAGCGGCTGCTCACGCAGCTGGGCTACGGAGATGAGTCCTACTTTCACGAGGTGGGGGAACGCGCTAAGAAAGAAGTCGAAGCAGGAACCGAGTTCGCCGAGCAGAGCCCCCTGCCGGAAGGTCGGGAGACCCTGGCCGGCGTGTTCGCCACTGAAGATGAGGTACAACCATGACCCCTGCCACCGCCGTTCAAGAGACCGAGACCACCTACGTCGATGCCATTTCACAGGCCCTCGACGAAGAAATGAGCCGGGACGAACGGGTGTTTCTCATGGGCGAGGATATCGGCGCGTACGGCGGCGCGTTCAAGGTCACGCAAGGCTTCCTGAAGAAATACGGCGAATGGCGAGTCTTGGATACGCCGATCTCGGAGTCCGGGTTCGTAGGCGCAGCCATCGGCGCAGCCATGATGGGATTGCGGCCCGTGGTCGAAATGCAGTTCGCGGATTTCATCTCATGCGCCTTCGACCAGATCACCGAAGTCGCCGCCAAGAATCACTACCGCTGGGGAGCAGCCGTTCCGCTCGTCATCCGGGCGCCGTTCGGCGGCGGCGTCCACGGGGGTCCGTTTCATTCGGAATGTCCGGAAGGATGGTTCTTCCATTCGCCCGGCCTCAAGATCGTCGCGCCGTCGACCCCCTACGACGCGAAGGGATTGTTGAAAGCCGCCATTCGCGACCCCAACCCGGTTCTCTATTTCGAACATAAATTTTTGTATCGACGGATCAAGGCGGTCCTGCCGCAAGAGGAGTACATCGTTCCCATCGGAAAAGCCGACGTGAAACGGCCCGGCAAAGACATATCCCTCATTACGTATGGAGCGATGGTCCATCTGGCCTTGGAGGCTGCGGAGGTGCTGCATCAGGAAGGGATCGATTTGGAGGTGGTGGATCTTCGCACGCTCATCCCCCTCGACAAAGACACGATCTACGCCTCGGTGCGCAAGACCAGCAAGGCGATCGTCCTCCACGAAGACAACAAGACCGGCGGCATTGGAGCCGAAATTTCAGCGCTGCTGACGGAAGACTGTTTCGACTGTCTGGATGGGCCGATTCTTCGCATCGCCCCGCCCGACACGCCGGTACCGTTCAGCACGCCGCTGGAGGAATTCTTTTTGCCCAAAGTCAGCGACATCATCGCGGGAGCGAAAAAACTGGCGGCTTATTGAAATGAATAGCCTTCCGCCATCAGGTGTCAGCTTTCACCGGGAGAAATGAGATTCTAAGGCTGAACGCTGATTGCTGATCGCGGAGAACCTGAGGTGACAGTGGCAACCGATATCGTCATGCCGCAGCTGGGTGAAAGCATCGCTGAAGGGACCCTGGTGAAGTGGCTGATCCAGCCCGGCGGCGCAGTCGAAAAAGACCAGCCTCTCCTGGAGGTGGAAACCGAAAAGGTGGCACTCGATGTTCCCTCTCCGGCCGCGGGATTCCTTGCGGAGGTGATGGTCCAGGAGGGCGCCACCGTACCAGTGGGCACATTGCTGGCCCGACTCGACACGAAACCGGCTCAACCGACTGACGGTATTGTCAGTCGTGTCGGAGGCGTGGGTATACGCGCGAAACAAGTTTCGCCGCAAGGTGAACCGCACTATTCGCCGGCCGTCAGGCAACTTGCGCGCGAGCATGGGGTAGACCTGACCGTCATCACCGGCACAGGCGAAGGCGGCCGCGTGACGAAGAAAGACCTGCTGGATTATGTATCCGCGAGGCAAGCGCCGCCTCCAGAACCATCTCGAACCGGTGAAGCCCCGACCACCAGCCCTGAGCCTCACGAGGCTCAGGATGAGATTGTGCCGTTCACCTCGATGCGGAAGACCATCGCCGACCGCATGCTCGTGAGCCGCCGCACATCCGCCCATGTGACGACCTTTTTCGAGGCGGACTTCGCCGGTATCGACACATTTCGCACCGGTCGCCCGTTGACCTACCTGCCCTTCGTGATCAGCGCCGTCACCCGCGCCATGCAGGACCTGCCGTTGCTGAATTCCTCCTGGCAGGATCGCGGCCTCGCGATCAAGAAAG
Source organism: uncultured Nitrospira sp. (assembly GCA_964556305.1). GTDB lineage: Bacteria > Nitrospirota > Nitrospiria > Nitrospirales > Nitrospiraceae > Nitrospira_A. The sequence continues at coordinate 19,820 of CAZKVY010000011.1, forward strand.
ACATCCACATCGGCATTGCGGTCGCACTCGACGAAGGCCTTCTGGTCCCGGTGATTCGACATGCCGGTCAGAAGGGGCTCACGCAATTGGCCCGTGAGGTCGCGGACCTGGCGGAACGGGCGAGGAGCAAACGACTGACCCCCAATGAAGTGCTGGACGGCACGTTTACGATCACGAACCACGGCGGATTCGGCAGCCTCTTCAGTACCCCGATCATCCATCAACCACAGGCGGCCATTCTCGGGGTGGGGTCGGTTCAAAAACGCGCGGTGGTCATCGCCGATGCGATCGCCATCCGCCCCATGTGTTACCTGAGTCTGTCGTTCGACCATCGGATCATTGACGGCGCGACGGCCGATCGATTCATGGCCAAGGTGAAACAGCATCTTCAACAGAGCGACTGGGAGAAACTCCTGTGACCGTCGGACAGCAAGCCGTCATCGTCGGCGCGGTTCGAACCCCGATGGGGAGCTTCAACGGCCTCTTCAGTTCCATTCCCTCAACCCGGTTGGGAAGCATCGCGATCGCCGAAGCACTGAAACGCATCAATGTGGCGGGAGAACAGATCGACGAGGTGTTGATGGGATGCGTGCTCAGCGCCGGGCTCGGCCAGGCTCCCGCCAGGCAGGCGGCGATCGGGGCCGGGCTGCCTCACCAGGTGGGAGCCGTGACCGTGAATAAGGTCTGCGGTTCCAGCCTGCAGACCGCCATCATGGCGGCGAGGGCCATCGCCTTGGGAGAAGCGCAGGTGATCGTTGCAGGCGGGATGGAAAACATGACGCGAGCACCTTTCCTGCTGGAGAAAGCCAGACAGGGCTATCGGCTCGGGCATGGAGAACTGACGGACAGCCTGATCAAAGACGGACTCTGGGATGTATACAACCAGTTTCATATGGGGAATGCCGGAGAACTCTGCGCCGCCAGATATCACTTTTCCCGGCAGGAGGTCGATGACTTTGCGTTGGAGAGTTATAGCCGCGCGCGTGAGGCCATCACCGCCGGTTCATTCACCAGAGAGATTGTCCCGGTTGAGGTGCCTCAAAAAAAAGGCGCACCGCTCATCGTCACGGACGATGAGGAACCGAACCGGGTCGATCTCTCAAGGCTGCGGCAGCTGAAGCCCGTCTTCCAGGACGACGGGGTCCTGACGGTCGGTAACTCCCCTTCCTGCAATGACGGCGCGGCGGCATTGGTCGTCATGGCGGAAGAGGAGGCTCACCGGCTGGGATTGCCTCCTATGGCTCGCATCGTGGGATACGCCGGCGCCGCGCTCGCGCCGGAATGGTTCACCATTGCGCCCATCGAAGCTATCCGACGGCTGTTGAAGCAGACCGGGCTTGCGGTCAGCGACATCGACCTCTTTGAGATCAACGAAGCTTTTTCAGCCGTATCGTTGGCCATCAATCGTGAACTCGGATTGGATGCCAAGAAGGTGAACGTCAACGGCGGCGCCGTCGCCCTGGGGCATCCCATCGGAGCCACCGGAGCAAGGATTCTCACGACGCTGTTGTACGCGATGGAGGCCCGGGATGCCCGTCGTGGACTGGCGAGCCTCTGTATCGGCGGCGGAGAAGCGCTGGCGCTCATTGTGGAACGGACGTGACAACCATATGGTCTGAGTGATGCGGAGTGAAGGGCAGGAGCAGGCGTGGAATCGACAATGACGATTGACGACGTCAAAACCATCGGGGTCATCGGCGCGGGGCAGATGGGACGCGGGATCACCCAAGTGCTGGCGACAGCAGGGTGGAACGTGCTTCTGGTCGATGTGACGGAAGAGGCGCTGGAAGAGGCCACGAGGAAAATCTGGCAGGGCGTCACGAAAGCCGTGGAAAAGGGAGCATTGCGCGGTGATCAAGCCGGATCGGCCATGGCGATCATTCATCCGATACGGCACATGCAACGGCTGCGGGAAGCGCAGGTGGTGATTGAAGCGATACCGGAAGATCCGCTCATGAAACGAGCCCTCTTCGCGCAATTGGGTCAGATCTGCGAACCCTCTACCCTGTTGGCCAGCAATACCTCCTCGATATCCATTACGGGCCTGGGCATGGTTTCCGGCCGGCCCGATCGGGTCGTCGGCATCCATTTTATGAACCCGGTACCGGTGATGCGATTAGTCGAAGTCGTTCGCGGCATCGGGACCTCCGAGCAGACCATGCAATTGGCGCTTGAGCTCGTTCGACGCGGCGGGAAAACCCCCGTCGTCTGCAAAGACTTTCCCGGCTTCATCGTCAACCGGATCCTCATTCCCATGATCAACGAAGCCATTTTCGCGCTGGAGGATGGGGTGGCAACGGCGGAAGCTATCGACCTCGCGATGGTGGAAGGCACCAACCACCCTGTCGGTCCCCTGGCGCTGGCAGACCGCATCGGACTCGATACCGTGCTCGCCATCTGCGAGGTCCTGCATCAAGACCTGGGTGATCCGAAGTTCCGCCCCTGTCCCCTCTTGCGCAAATACGTGGAAGCCGGTTGGCTGGGCAGGAAAAGCGGGCATGGATTTTACCAGTACGGAGATCAGCCGGTGATGCATATGACCTGACGTTGCCGTTCCGTGATTGGAGGAACGCGTCATGAACGAGCGGAAATCCCGATTCACCTCCCTCTCCGGTTTGGCTATCGAGAGCTGTTACGGTCCCGATCATCTCAAGGGATGGAGCGCCGAACAGGACCTCGGCCAACCGGGCACATTTCCCTACACGCGCGGCTGCTACCCCGGCATGTACCGCAGCCGGCTCTGGACCATGCGGCAATTCGCCGGATTCGGTTCCGCGGACGACACGAATCGACGCTTCAAGTATCTCTTGGATCACGGACAAACCGGACTCAGCGTCGCCTTCGACCTGCCGACCCTCATGGGTCTCGACTCCGATGATCCGCTGGCGCGAGGCGAAGTGGGGTATTGCGGTGTGGCTATTTCATCCCTCGCCGATATGGAACGGCTGTTCGACGGCATTCCGCTCGATCAGGTCACCACCTCCATGACGATCAACGGACCAGCCGCCCTGCTGTTCGCCATGTATCTCGCCGTGGCGGAAAAACGCGGGATCACCTTCGACCGGCTGGGCGGTACCATTCAGAACGACATTTTGAAGGAGTATATCGCCCAGAAGGAATGGCTCTTTCCTCCGGAACCGCACCTGGCATTGATTGTCGACACGATCGCCTATTGCGCGGCGCATGCTCCAAAGTGGCATCCGATCAGCATCAGCGGGTATCACATCCGCGAGGCAGGCTCGACGGCCATTCAGGAACTGGCCTTCACCCTCTACGACGGGCTGACCTACGTCGAAGCGGCCGTGAAGTCCGGACTCGATGTGGATACGTTTGCGCCGCAGCTGTCATTTTTCTTTAACGTCCACAATGATTTTTTTGAAGAGATTGCCAAATTCCGCGCAGCCCGTCGGCTCTGGGCCCGCGAAATGGAGCGGCGCTACCATCCCAAGAACCCCCGGTCGCTCCAGCTCCGCTGTCATGCCCAAACCGCCGGCTGCTCCCTCACCGCCCAACAGCCGTTGAACAACGTGGTGCGAACCACGCTGCAGGCCCTCGCCGCCGTGCTCGGCGGCACACAATCACTCCACACCAACTCGATGGACGAAACGCTAGCCCTGCCGACGGAAGAGGCCGTGAAGCTTGCCCTGCGGACGCAGCAGATCATTGCCGCAGAGAGCGAAACCGTCAATTCGGTCGATCCATTGGGCGGGTCCTATTTCGTCGAGTCGTTGACGAACCGTTTGGAAGAAGGCGCGCTGGAGCTGTTTCGACAGCTGGACGGATTGGGCGGCATGGTCTGCGCGATCGAACGAGGGTTTCCACAACGGGAGATCCTGGATGCATCGCAACGGTATCAGCGTGAAATCGAGCGGCAGGAACGGAGCATCGTCGGTGTCACGGAGCATCGGGAGGAAGAGCATCGATCCATTCCCATCTTGAAGATCGGGCCGGAGGTGGAACAGGAACAGGTGGCGCGCCTCTCCGATCTGAGAAAGTCACGCGATCCGTTCAAGATGGCCGGCTCGTTGGAAGAGCTGCAGGAAATGGCGTCCTGTCATCAGAATCTGATGCCGTCATTGATCGAAGCCGTGAAGGCCAAAGCGACGCTGGGTGAGATTTGCGCTGCACTCAAGGAAGTTTATGGGACCTATCGGGAACCGGTGGTGTTGTGAGGCGCCGGCAATCGGGCGCCTCCCGTGCGTGCGCAACCAGCGGCTCAGAAGCCCTCGTTGGACGTCCGCAGGTGGAGGCCTCCTGATCGTCGCCGATGAGGCACATGTGAACCTGCGAAACGGGCTTCTAAGATCCGGTGAGCATGAAACTCGGAGCCTTTGAGATCTATCCGGTCACCGACGGCCGATTCCGGCTGGACGGCGGCGCCATGTTCGGTGTCGTCCCGAAAACGCTCTGGCAGAAATGTTGCCCGGCGGATGAACTGAATCGCATTCCCCTCAGTCTGACCTGCCTGCTGATCAAAGCCCAGGGTAAGCATGTCCTGGTGGATACGGGGCTCGGCGATAAGGAGGATGAGAAATTTTACTCCATGTTTGCGGTCGAACGGACGCCGACCCTGCAACAGTCCCTCAAGCATCTAGGCCTGAGCCGTGACGATATCCATCTTGTGGTCAACACGCACTTGCACTTCGACCATGCCGGAGGCAACACGGCGGCCGACGGAAGCAGCGCCGTGACGCCGGCTTTTCCCAAGGCCACCTACTATGTGCAGCAGGGAGAATACGAGGATGCGATTCAGGCCAACGAACGGACCAGGGCCAGTTATCGCCGCGACAATTTCACACCGGTGGCCGACGCGAATCAGTGGGCGTTTCTCCAAGGTGATACGGAGCTGCTGCCGGGAGTGACGGCCGTCGTCACGACCGGGCACACGCGATGCCATCAAGGCGTCAAATTGGAATCTGAAGGCCGGGTTGCGTTTTTCCTGGGCGATCTCATTCCCACGGTGTCCCATCTTCCCCTGCCTTACATCATGGGGTACGACCTCAATCCCGTTCAAACTCTCGACAGCAAACGGCGAGTGTTAGACCGGGCCTGCGAGGAACAGTGGCTCTTGATATTCGAGCACGATCCTCTGGTACAAGCCGGCTATGTCAGCAAAAACGTGGACGGGAAATATGTCCTTCAGGAGGTGGCTCTATGACCGTCGCGGCGACACCCCTACGTATCCTGATCGGCAAGGTGGGGTTGGACGGACATGACCGGGGTGTGAAACTGGTCGCCCGCGCCCTCCGTGATGCGGGAGTCGAGATCATTTACACGGGACTTCACCAGAGTCCCGAACAGATCGTGGCGACCGCCATCCAGGAGGACGTGCAGGCCATCGGCCTCAGTATCCATTCCGGCGCGCATAATTCATTATTCCCTCGCGTATTGGGACTGCTGCGGGAACAAGGCGCGGGAGACATTGTCCTGTTCGGTGGCGGCATCATTCCCGACGAGGATGTGCCTCGTTTGAAAGCGGCAGGCGTGCAGATGTTATTCCGGCCTGCCACCCCGATGCATGACATCGTCGAATTTGTGAACGGCCTTCGAACCGAACGGTGAGAGGATTCAGGCCATGCGTGTCCTGAACAGCGCGATACGGAAAGAATCGGAAGACTTTCGACGGGACCAGGCCCATTACGAAGGCCTGATGGCCGATCTGAATAAACACCTGGCGCAGGTGCGGGCAGGCGGATCGGCAGACGCCGTCGCGCTCCACAAACAACGTGGAAAACTGACCGCCCGCGAACGGATTTCAGCGCTGCTCGACCCCGGCTCACCATGGCTTGAATTGAGTCCGCTCGCCGCGTTCGGTCTGTATGACAATCAGGTCCCGTCAGCCGGACTCATTACCGGCATCGGCTCGGTGTCCGGGCGCTTCTGTGTCATCGCCGCCAACGATGCCACGGTCAAAGGCGGCACCTACTTCCCCATGACCATCACCAAACACCTTCGCGCTCAAGCCATCGCCCTGGAAAACCGGCTACCGGCCATCTACCTCGTCGATTCAGGCGGCGTGTTCCTCCCAATGCAGGCCGAGGTCTTTGCGGACAAGGACCATTTCGGGCGGATCTTTTTCAATCAGGCGCGCATGTCCGCGGCCGGCATTCCTCAAATTGCCGTCGTCATGGGCATGTGCACCGCCGGCGGCGCCTATGTGCCGGCGATGTGTGATGAGAATGTCATCGTGAAGGGGACCGGCACGATCTATTTGGCCGGACCACCTCTGGTCAAGGCCGCTACCGGTGAGGAAGTGACCACGGAGGAACTGGGCGGCGCCGATCTGCACACGCGCCTTTCGGGCGTCAGCGACCATCTGGCGAATGACGACCATGATGCCTTGGACATCTGCCGTTCGATCATCGCCACGCTGGGCCGGCGGCCTCCGAAATTTCGTCGCGATACCATCGAAGCACCGCTTTATCCAGCTGAAGAACTCTACGGACTCATTCCCGCCAATCCACGGCAAAAATGGGAAGTCCGGGAGGTCATCGCCAGGCTTGTGGACGGCAGCCGCTTCCACGAATTCAAGGCACGATACGGCGCCACGCTGGTCTGCGGGTTCGCTCATTGGATGGGCCACCTGGTGGGAATCGTCGCCAACAACGGGGTGCTGCTCTCCGAATCGGCGCTGAAAGGCGCGCACTTCGTCCAGCTCTGTGCTCAGCGTCGCGTGCCTCTCGTCTTTTTGCAGAACATCACCGGCTTCATGGTCGGAAAGGACTATGAGAGCCGAGGCATCATCAAAGACGGCGCCAAAATGGTCCAGGCGGTCTCGACCGCCGAGGTCCCCAAATTCACGATCCTGATCGGCGCCTCCCATGGAGCCGGCAACTATGCCATGTGCGGGCGGGCCTACGGCCCCAGATTCCTCTTCACCTGGCCCAACGCCCGAATCTCCGTCATGGGCGCGCAACAGGCGGCACAGGTGCTGGTCACGGTGAAGGAACAGCAACGAACGAGAGAGAAGAGCACCTTGGCGGATGACGAACGCCGGAAGATCACCGAAGCCACCCTGCGGCAATACGAGCAGGAAGGCAGTCCGTATTTCAGCAGCGCCCGTCTCTGGGATGACGGCATTCTGGATCCCGTCGACACCCGCCCTGTCCTGGGTTTCTGCCTGGATCTCGCAGCATCGTCTCCCGTGAAGGAAAGCCGCGCACCGGTGTTTCGCATGTGAGCAGCCATAGGAGGTGAAGATGCACCGATTTACCACCCTCGCGCTCGAGTCGAATGGCGACATTGCGCGTGTGACGTTGAACCGACCCGACCGTCGCAACGCCTTCGACGGCCAGATGGTGACGGATCTCAGAGAGGCATTCGAAGACCTGGCGCACGATCCATCAGTCAGAGGCATCATACTGGCCGCTGCCGGCCCGGTCTTTTGCGCCGGAGCCGACCTTCAATGGCTGCAGTCCGGCGGACCGGTGCTGGAAACGCCGGCGATGCGTGACGCCCATCAACTGCTGCGCATGTTCCGCGCCATCGATGAATCCCCTTGCCCGGTGATCGCCCGGGTGCAGGGATCGGCGTTCGGAGGCGGACTCGGTCTCATGGCGGTTTGCGACATCGTGGTGGCGTCGGAAGATGCGACGTTTGCCCTGAGCGAAACCAGACTCGGGTTGATTCCGGCCGTCATCACGCCGTTTCTCTTACACAAAGCGGGCGAGTCGTTCCTGCGGCGATACGGCCTGAGCGGCGAGACCTTCTGCGCATCGACCGCTCAGCGATACAACCTGGCACATGATGTCGTGCCTCAAAGCAATTTGGATGATCGCATCGTCGAACTGAGCGACGCCATCATGCAGTTGGCGCCCTGTGCCACCAAAGAAAGTAAATTGTTGTTTCACCGGATGCGGGCCTTATCCGACAAGGACCGTTTAGCGCTCGGCCCGGAATACAACGCCCGCGCCCGTTGCGCGCCGGAGGCCGCCGAAGGACTTCGCGCCTTCATCGAGAAACGGCTGCCTTCGTGGGCCAAGCCACGCGGGCGGAAGCCACAGGAGGCGAACACGTCAGACGATGTTGTCCTTCGCCACACATGAGGCTCGCCGGTTGCCTGTCCGGATCATTGAGGTGTCCCCTCGTGACGGACTGCAACATGAAGCGGTGTTCGTCCCGACGGCGCGCAAGATTGACCTGATCAATGCCCTGTCGCACACGGGTGTGGCGGAAGTTGAGGCCGGCTCCTTCGTCTCGCCCACCGCCATTCCGCAATTGGCGGACTCCGATGAAGTGTTCCGCGCCATCGAACGCATTCCCGGCGTGACCTATTCCGCCTTGGTGCCGAACGAACGGGGCCTTGAACGGGCGCGTGCCGCGGCGGTGAGGAAGATCGCGGTGTTCACGGCGGCATCAAACAGTTTTACGCGGCACAACATCAAGGCGACCGTGCACGAATCCTTGGTCCGCTTCAAACCCGTGATCCACGGAGCCAAACGAGACGGCATGCTCGTGCGAGGGTACATTTCCACCGCTGTGTGGTGCCCGTATGAGGGGCGCATGGCGCCGCTGCTGGTACTGGATGTCATGATGCGGCTGCTCGACCTCGGTGTGGATGAAGTCTCACTGGGAGAAACGGTGGGCAGGGCTTCGCCCGCCGACATACGCGCCCTGCTCGATACCGTCATGACGCGAATCGACCCGCTCCGTCTGTCGCTGCACGTGCATGACACTTACGGGATGGCCATCGCCAATGTGCTTACGGCCTGGAGGGACTATGGGATCACCGCATTCGATTGTTCGGCAGGCGGCCTGGGCGGCTGTCCCTATGCACCTGGCGCATCCGGCAATGTCGCGACGGAAGACGTCGTGTTCGCCCTGAAGGCATCCGGCGCGCCGGTCCCCGTGGACGAAAGGCTGATCGTTGACTGCGCGCATCAATTCAGCACATTGGTCGGACATTCTCCACACTCGCGGCTGTCACAAATACCGCCGGCTCGTATCAGGCAACCGGCCCTGAAGGTGTGACGTGACCCAAGGCACTACGGACCGATCATTCTTCACGCACAATGCCGCTGAGCTGGCGAAACAGGTGCAAGACGGTGAGGTCAGAGCCGTGGCGCGTGTCATCAGCTTGCTCGAAAACCGGAATCCTATCGGCGCGGCGGTGTTGACTCATTTGTCCCCCTCAATGCATCGCGCCTTCGTGATCGGCATCACGGGGTATCCCGGCACGGGAAAAAGCACCTTGATCGATCAGCTCATCATCGCCTACCGCCGCCTGGGGCAGAAGGTCGGCGTGCTGGCGGTGGATATCAGCAGCCCTGTGACGGGCGGCGCGGTGCTCGGCGATCGTATCAGGATGCAGCGGCACACGGATGATCCACAGGTCTACATCCGCAGTATGGCGACGCGCGGTTACCAGGGCGGGCTCGCCGCGGCGACGCGGCAGGCGATACGGGTCTTGGAGGGCGCGGCCTATGGCGTGATTCTGATCGAGACCGTCGGCGTCGGACAGAACGAACTCGACGTCATGCATGTCGTGCATACCGTGGTGGCGGTTGTTGCGCCGGGACTGGGCGACGATATCCAGGCCATGAAGGCGGGACTGTTGGAGATCGCCGATATCGTCGTCGTGAACAAAGGCGACCGCGAAGGCGCGGATGCGACCCTGCGGGATTTGCGCGAATGGTGCAAGACGGTGATTCGCACCGTGGCGGTGAAGGGGGAAGGCATCGCGGAACTGATTGCGGTCATCGCCGAACACGAACGGTGGCGGGATCTGGATAGCCCGGAGCTCCACAAGCGGAGAGGGCTCTCCATCGATCTCGGCACGCGAGCGGGATAACCTGTTGCTGTGTGAGCCGTGAGGTGGCACATGCTGGCCGATCGTCTGGCGCACTATACGCAGTCGCTCCGGTTCAACGACTTGCCTGACGACGTGGTCCATGAGGTCAAGCGACGCCTCCTGGACAGTCTCGGATGCGCATTCGGCGCCTGGACGGCCACCCCTTGCAGGATCGCCCGTGAGATGGCCCTCGCCGCGAAGGTTCCCGGCGGGGCGACAGTCTGGGGTACCAACCATAGGACCCTGCCCGACCTCGCGACTTTCGCCAACGGCGCCATGGTCCGATACCTCGACTTCAACGATACCTATCTGTCGAAAGAGCCGGCCCATCCGTCTGACAATATCGCGGCGGTCCTCGCTGCGGGGGAGACGGTACATGCCTCCGGCAAGCTCGTCATTCAGGCCCTCACCTTGGCCTATGAAATCCAATGTCGTCTCTGTGATGCAGCAGCCTTGCGGCCGCGGGGCTGGGACCATGTCACCTATGGACCGGTCTCGTCCGCACTCGGCATCGCCAACGTTCTTGGGCTCTCTGAAGCGCAGACCAGACAGGCCGTCAATCTGGCCGGCGTGGCGAATATCGCCCTGCGCCAAACGAGGGTCGGCGACCTGTCGATGTGGAAGGCCTGTGCGTTTTCCAACGCCGCGCGCAACGGCATGTTCGCCGCCCTGCTCGCCCGGCGTGGCATGACCGGGCCCGCTCCGATCTTCGAAGGCGAGAAAGGGTTCATGAAGCTGGTCTCCGGTCTCTTCGAGCTCCCGATGTTGGGAGGACAGGCGATGCCCGGCGGAGAGCCGGTTACTTTCAAAATTCTCAAAACCTGTATCAAACACTTTCCCGTGGAATACCATGCGCAAAGCGCCGTCGAGGCGGCCCTGGCCTTGCGTGCGGAACTGGTTGCGACAGAAGGGACGGGCTGGCACGATCACGTCGCCGATGTGGAAATCGGCAGTTATGAGGTCGCCATAGAAATCATCGGCCGCGATCCTGAAAAATGGCACCCTGCCACGCGGGAAACGGCCGACCACAGCTTCCCCTATTGCGTGGCGGTCGCCCTCATCGATGGCCGCGTGAGCATGAATTCCTTCACTCCGAAGCGGCTGCGAGATCCACGTCTCCACGAGCTGATGAAAAAGATCCATATCGTGAACCTGCCGGAGCTCGAACATCGCTACCCGACCACGATGCCGACCCGCCTCACGATCAGGACTGCGGAAGGAGCGACGTATAGCCGGCAAGTCGATCAACCCCTGGGCCATCCCGGCCACCCTCTGTCGGATCGGGAAGTGGAGGACAAACTCCGGCGTCTGGTATCCAGACGCATCGATCGCGCGCAACTCCGCCGCCTGCTCGACTTCGTCTGGAACCTCGAAGCACAACAGGACATCGCTGCCTTGATGCCGCTCTTGAGGGTTCGATCATGACACTCGCTCAATCGACCGGCGACAAAGGAGAACGATTGCGTGAGTTATTGACCATGCGTACGGTGGCCGTCCTGGGGGCCTCCAATGCATTGACCGCCCTTCAAATCGAACGAGCCGGGTATGAAGCGGTCTACGTGTCCGGAGCGGCAGTGTCTGCCGCACGCGGCCTGCCGGACATCGGCCTCATCTCGTTGACGGACATGGCCGACGAAGCTGGGACGATCGCGAGAGCTGTGGCCATTCCCACCATTGTCGATGCAGATACGGGCTATGGGCCTCCTTCGAGCGTGATGGACGCAGTACGGGAATTCGAGCGTGCCGGAGTGGCGGGCATGCAGATCGAGGATCAGGAGGCGGCCAAGAAATGCGGGCATCTGCAAGGCAAATGCATCATCCCCACCGGCGACATGGTCGCCAAAATCGCCGCCGCCGTGAACGCACGACGCAATCGGAATTTTCTGATCGTGGCGCGCACCGATGCGCGAGCCGTCGATGGACTGGAGGCCGCAATTCAAAGGGCCCGGGCCTACGCTGAAGCCGGCGCAGATATGTTGTTTCCGGAAGCGCTGCTATCGCCAGAAGAGTTCGGGACCTTCGCTTTGGCCATGCGGAACGCGGGCGTTCAGGTGCCGCTGATCGCCAACATGACGGAATTCGGCCACACGCCGTACCTCAGCGTGGATGAGTTTCACGCTTTGGGGTATCACGCGGTGTTGTTTCCTGTCAGCACGTTACGCGTCGCGGCGCGGGCGGTCGACAAACTGTTGTCGGAACTGAAGTTCTTCGGCACCCAACGGAACTGGCTCGATCACATGATGACCAGGCAGGAGTTGTACGACCTGATTCGCTACGAGGATGGTACAGCATCGATGCGGAGGCCTTATGCACCAGACCATGCAAGAGCAACTCGCGGCAAAGGCACCAGCACATCCTGACTACAGCCCGGGGCTGGAAGGTGTGATTGCCGGGGAATCGGCGATCTGTCAGGTGGATGAAGGAGAGGCGGGACTGCGCTATCGAGGGTATGCGATCGGCGACCTCGCCAGCCACAGCAGCTTTGAAGAAGTCGCCTACTTGCTGCTCTTCGGCCATCTGCCGACGGGAACAGAGCTGGAGGAATTCTCCGATCTGCTGCGGCGCAATCGACCGCTTCCTGAACAGGTGCAGAACTTTGTGACGAGCCTGCGGCCCGGCATGCATCCGATGGACGTGCTACGTAGCGGGATTTCACTGCTCGGGCTGAACGATCTTGATGCACAAGACGGGTCCCGCGCGGCGACCCTTCGCAAATCGGTGCGATTGCTGGCTCACATCCCTCAACTGATCGCCGATAGCTACCAGGTCATGGCGGGTCGGCACCCCGCGAAGCCGGACACAGAGGGAAGTTTCGCAGAGAACCTCCTCGGCCTCGTCGCAGGACGCCGGGAAGGCGACGTCGGCGCGGCCATGGCGCAGGCGTTGAACGTCTCACTGATTCTGTATGCGGAACATGAGTTCAATGCCTCCACCTTTGCCGCCCGAGTCACCGCGTCCACCCTGACCGACCTTCATGGCGCGATCACGGCGGCAGTGGCCACGTTGAAAGGCCCACTCCATGGAGGCGCCAATGAAGCGGTGGCCGCCATGTTGCTCGAGATCGGCCGCCCCGAACATGTGGAGTTCTGGCTGCGGGAGACGCTGGCGCAGAAACGGCGTGTGATGGGATTCGGGCATCGCGTGCTCCGGCAAGGCGATGCCCGGTCGGCGATCATCCAGCGCCACGCCGAACGATTGAGCGATCTCTGCGGCAATCACACCTGGTATCAGATTGCCGCCACACTCGATCGACTCATGCTGGAGGAGAAGGGACTTCGTCCGAATCTCGATTTTTATACGGCCGTGGCTTACCTCCTCATGGGTATCCCGCGTGAACTCTCGACACCGTTGTTCGTCTGTTCGCGCATCACCGGCTGGTGCGCGCATGTCATTGAGCAGCAGGAACACAACCGGTTGATCAGACCGCGGGCGCTCTATACGGGCCCCGCGCCGAAAGCCTATGAACCTCTTGAGCGACGTGCATGACCACATCGAGCAGGCTCGCGACGCGTCGGGACACGCGCTGGATCTGCCTTGGGCTTCGTTCGCGGAGTTCTTTCGGTCCCGCGTCTACGACCCGCAGCTCGTCACGAGGCATTTCCTGACCTTCTGCGACGACGAACGCAATCTGCGCCGGACCTACACCTATGCCGAACTGGGGGCTGTCGTCGAACGCCTGGCCGGGGTCTTCCATTCCAGATTCGGCCTGACCCGGGGCGACCGGATCGCCACGCTGCTCTTCAACCATGATGTGACGATGCTGGCATACTTCGCGGCCTGGACGCTGGGAGTCGCGGTCGTGCCGATCAACTGCGAGGAACCGCGCGAGAAGAAACGCTACATCCTCGAACATTCGGAAGTGTCAGCGGCCTTCTGCTGGCAGGACGCCTATGAGGAACTCTGCGCGCTTCAATCGGAGATCCCCACGTTGCGCAACGTCATCGCCCTCGGAGATGCCGGTGTGCTCGCCAGCAAGAGGATCGGAAAAAAATCAGGGCCGAACGGCGCGAGCCGTCCGCCCCGCCTCTCTCCGTCAACCTCACGTCTCGACGACCATGCGCTGATCGTCTACACCTCCGGCACGACCGGTCCGCCTAAAGGCGTCATCCTGACGGTGGCCAATCTCTTGATCGATGCGGAGGCCATCGCCGCCTGGCACGGCTTCGGCATCCACGATCGTGTGATGTGCGTCCTGCCCATCCACCATGTGAACGGCATCGTCGTGACGCTACTCACCCCTCTGTACTGCAAAGGCAGCCTGGTACTGAATCGGAGATTCAAAACCGGAAGTTTCTGGCGACGGATTCATGAGGAGCGCGTCACCTCGGTCAGCGTCGTTCCCACGCTGCTCGAATTCCTGCTCGATGCCGATGAGGATATCTCCCCCTACGATCTGAGCCGGTTCGGCGGCGTGATCTGCGGCGCCGGGCCCTTGTTGAAGGATACCGCCGCGCGCTTCGAAGATCGGTTTGGCGTACAAATCCGGCATGGATATGGCCTGTCCGAAACCACCTGCTACTCCTGTTTCCTGCCGAACGATCTGACCCCGGAGCAGCACCGTCACTGGCTCACCGGATATGAATTCCCGTCCATCGGAGTGCCGCTTCGCCACAACAGGATGACGATCCTCGACGACCATGGACAGCCCGTGCCCGAGGGCGTCCGTGGAGAGATTTGCATTCGCGGGCGCACCGTCTGTGCTGGCTATTTCAAACGGAATGATGCCAATGAGGCCGCCTTCAAATGGGGATGGTTCCGGTCGGGAGATGAGGGATTTTATCTCGCCGACAACCTGGAGCGGCCGTTCTTTTTCATTTCAGGGCGCTTGAAGGAACTCATCATCCGCGGGGGCGTCAACATTTCGCCCCTGGAAATCGATGACGTCTTGAAAACCCATCCGGCCGTGAGATTTGCCATGGCTGTGCCGTTCGAGAACCGCTATTACGGCGAAGAAATTGCGGCTTATGTGGTTCCTAAAGACCCCGGCTCTCCCCCAAGCGAAGCGGATCTCCTGGCGCATTGCCGCACGCGGCTGCCGTTCGCGAAGCAACCCAAGGTCCTGCTGCTTGGCGATGAGGTGCCCTATACCTCAACAGGAAAACCCAAGCGGCTGGAATTGAAGGCCAGGTTGGCAGGAGCCCTGGCGCAGTATCGCGACAGACAATTCAGGGAGCCGTGATGACACAGACCGAGTGAGGGCATCCATGAGCAGGCTCATCAAAGGTTTCGAACGGATCGAGGAAGCGCGCGAACGATTGTCAGGGGCCAGTTTTCTCGCCGGACTGTTCGACGGCCGGCCGGACTTCGAGTTGCTGCTGACACCTCCGGAGCCCCCGGAGGAACATGCTGCCGGCGTCGCCTTCTGCGCACAGGTCGAGGCATTTCTGCGGCGGGAGGTGGATCCCGATGAGATCGAGCGCGAGGCAAAAATTCCCCCTACGGTGATTCAAGGCCTGTTCAAACTCGGCGCCTTCGGCATGAAGATTCCGAAAACCTACGGCGGACTGGGCTTCTCCTACACCAACTATGGCCGCGTCCTCACAATGATTGCGAGTTGGAGCAACATTCTCGCGTTGACCGTGGCCGTGCCGCAGTCCATCGGCATCGCCATGCCGATCCTCCTGTTCGGCAGCGAAGACCAGAAGCAGAAGTATCTTCCGGTGGTGGCGAGGGAAGCCCTCTCCGCATTCGCCCTCACGGAACCGCTGACCGGCTCCGACGCCGCGAACGTGCGGACGGAAGCAGTCCTCGACGGGAGCGGCAGTTACTTCCTCGTGACCGGTGAAAAAATCTGGTGCACCAATGGACCGATCGCCCGCTTTGTCACGCTCATTGCCCGCGTTCCGGCACGACGCGTAGTCCGCGACGGACAGACGACATGGATGCCGATGCCCGCAGGACATGGAGCCGACGACCTGGTGCATACCGCGTTCATTCTGGACATGTCCGCACCGGGCGTGGAGGTGCGTCAACGCTGCCAGTTCGAAGGGTGCCGCGGGATCGAAAACGCTCACATGACGATGCAGCAGGTCCGGGTTCCGATCGAGAACGTGATCGGCGAGGTGGGCAAAGGATTAAAATATGCCCTGACGATCCTGAACGTGGGGCGCGGGATCAGCATTCCCGCCATTTGTCTCGGCATGGCGAAGCAGGCTTGGCAACCGACCTTGGATCGGACCAACGCCAGGGTCACGTTTCACAAACCGCTGGCAGAGCGTCAAACCCAACAGATCCGTATTGGAGACATGGCCGGTCATCTGTTTGCCATGGAAGCCCTCTCCATGTTGATCTGGCGGCTGGCCGATCAGCATCGGTATGACATTCGCATCGAAGCCGCGGTCGCGAAGATCTTCTGCTCCGAGCACACGATTCACTTTCTCAGAGGTGCGCAAATTCTGTTCGGAGGCATGGGATATGAAACGGCTGCCTCAAAAATGGTTCGCGGCGAAGCGGCCTTTGGCATCGAGCAACTCGTGCGGGACGCGGAGATGTATCGCATCGGCGAGGGGGCCACGGACATCCTACGCCCGTTCATCGTGCGCGAAGGGCTGAGCCACCATCTGGATCGCGCCAAACCGCTCTATTCCGGCGACCTGTCAATTCTCGACCAGCTCAAGGAGATTTTAAAGCTCGGGGCATTTTATGGGCCCTGGTACCTGCGGCAATGGAACAGACGCCTGCTTCCGGCGGGGCCGGCCTTCGCGCATCCTCAAGTCGGGCCTGTGCTCAAGTATGCCGAACGAACCAGCCGACGCCTGGCGCGGGAGATTTTTTATGCGATGGTGCGCTTCCAAGCTTCGTTTCAAGACGAGCAGCGGGTGCAGAACCGGATCGAATCCGTCGGCGAAGATCTCTTGGCGCTGGTCGCCACGGTGCTCTATGCCGAGCAGCAGACCAGATTGGAGGGACGAACGACGGTGTGGGAATTGGCCGATGCGTTTCATGTCGCGGCACGGCAGCGGGTGACGCAACGGCTCAACGAAATCCGGCGTCACCGGAACGGGGACCGGCTCACAGCGACGACCGGCGTCCAGGCGCTGAAGGGCTACTACCCCGGCCTGTCGGACGGTATCGTTCATCGACGATTGGATGAGTATCGTCGCAAGCAGGACGTCTCGGAATCCAGACCCACGGCCCTCGACCATCTGCCGGCACCGATGGTGGGCGCGCCTGTGCTGAAAACCATCGAGACTGACTCAGATAACTGATTGACGATCCCGGTCAGCCCTTAGCTCTTCCCAAGACCCAGGCCGGCGATCACCTCGACCTTCAATGGAGGGTTGGCCTCGCCCATCAATAGGGTACGCATCGGGAAGGGAATCTCGATCTGCTGGGCATCGAAGGCTTTCTTGAGACGGCGACGGTATTCACGCCCGATTTTCCATTGCTCAGCCGGTTTCGTTTTGATTCGTGCGCGAATCGTCACCGCGCTGTCGGCAAAATTTTCGATTCCCACGATTTCAATCGGCTCGATGATCAGCGAACCCAACTCTTGATCTTCACGCAACTCTTCGCCCACCGCCCGCATCACCTCCACCACCCGATCCGTATCCTCCCGATAGGCCACGCCCATATCGAGGACAAAGGCCGACCAGTCTTTGGTCATATTGGACAAGGTCGTGATGCCGCCGTTGGGAAAGATATGCACGACGCCCGAAAAATCGCGTAACGAGATTGTTCTGAAGGTAATGGTCTCCACCGCCCCGCCGGTCCCGTTGATCACGGCCACGTCTCCCAGCCGGACCTGATCTTCCAGGATGATGAAGAATCCGCTGATCAAATCGCGCACCAGATTTTGCGCGCCGAACCCGACGGCCAGGCCCAGAATCCCGGCGCCAGCCAAAATCGGCGCAATATCCAATCCGACCAGTTGCAGCGATTCAATGATGATGATCGCCCAGATCCCCGACAATGCGATAGTCCGCAGAATTCCCGTCAACGTCGCCGCTCGCTTGGAAGCCGTTCCCGATTCCTGGTCCTTCTTGTCGCTGGCCACAATCATCACGCGCTCCAGCTGGCGCAAGCCGAGCCGCACGAACCGGATCGCCACATACCCGATGGCCAATACCAATATGATCCGCAAACTGGCGAACCCCACTGTTGCGGACATGGTGAGCAGCCAGGCAACGATCGTATCGAAAGAAAATCCCGTCATCATGCGAGCCCCCCACTGATGAGCGCGGCCTCTGCGCCCATGCCGTCACAGGTGAAATAAGACGATGCGTGCCCCGACCGGATGCCCCCGTGAGCTACCGCTCGTGAAGCTGGAGGCCCGGAACACCCAGCGTAGCGTCATACCATTCCCATGCGGTTCTGTCCAAGCCACGATCGAATGGACGGCCACTTTTCGTGCGGCAATCGGTAGACACTTCAGGGGCATTTCAGTTATTATTCGCGTTCCTTTCTTCACGTAACCCATCGTGCTGTGGCGGTGTAGCTCAGTTGGTAGAGCAGCGGACTCATAAGCCGCGGGTCACCCGTTCAATCCGGGTCACCGCCACCAAATATTTCCGCAACTTATCACTCGGCTGCTCATCAGTCATTAGGCGCTGTTCCGCTCTTGGGCCATGCACCTAGCACTCAAGCATAAACAGGGGAAGTGCGCTCGCTGCGGGAAAGAGGGTGACGTGGTCTATCACGAAGCGGGCGGGTGAGGCAGCTCTTCCTAAGCTTGACGTGGTGGTGATCGGAAATGCTTTAGCGAATTGCAGTGAAGCCAACGAGATATTTCATAAGGAGAACCGATGAGCCACACCATGCCCGGAATTATGTGGGCCCTTGTTCGACAGCAAATCCAAGTGGAAGCCATCATTAGTGCGCTGGCCGTCCACCAGCCGTCACTGCCTGAACAGATCATGGCGCAGCTTGAGAACTTACGAACAAGTGGGCGTGTCAAGGAGATCATCGCCGAGGTCTATGAACAAGTGAACCAGGCGGAAGACGGAGCATGGCTCAGCCGGCACGGAATACGCGACCCATCCACGGGGAAATAAGGCGAGACAAGGCCCACCCTTCTCGGGAGGTATTCGATGACCACACCAGCTGGTGAGAAATGCCCTCGCTGTGGGAGCATCATGAAACAGAGTGCTGGTACTCAGCCCGGGACGGAAATCTGGACCTGCGTGCGCTGCAAAGCTGAGAAGGTGAAGAAGCGGGAGTAATCACGTCGTCTTAACACAGTATCTGTCGTCTTTACTATCACCTCTTAACCAACTGAGAAGGCGCGAATGTTCCCTCCCGGCTTCGATTTCCATGTAGGCTTTCCATCCTTCGTCGTGGGCGTCGCACTGTACTTTCTTCCCACGATCATTGCTTGGGTGCGCGGGCATTACAATCGCGTGGCGATCCTGACACTGAACCTGTTGCTCGGATGGACCATCGTGGGATGGATCGTGTCTCTGGTTTGGTCTCTTACGAATCCGCCGCCACGACCTGAGGAGGGCGTATAGGTGAAGATGAATACTCATGGCCGGGGATCTTTGAAAAGGTATTTGAATAGCAAGGGCTGGGCTGGACGATTCCGGTGGTCCGTTTCGTTGTGCGGAGTGATAGCGATCTACTCGGGACTAATTGGTTGCTCCTCCTGTGGTAATCCTAAACTCATGGACAACGCCCTCATAGGCCAGATTCTATCCAAGCACACAACGGAGTGAGGAAGCAGGTTTTCCAGCATCAGGAAGCAGAACAGGAAAGGCTGACTCTTACGCAAGCCTTTTCTCCATCCCAGCAAGCGCTGTTCGACCAGGCCAACGCGACCAAGCTGAAACTCAGTGAGCTGAGCGGGCAAGGGGCCGATGCCCTCCAAGGCATGGTCGGCAAAGCCGTCAATTTCTCGGGTGCCCCATCCGTACCAGGTGACTACAGCACACTCCGCAATCAGACCATTGACGCCATGATGGCACGCCCCAAAGAGGACTACGCCAGGGCACAAGATCAGAAGCAATCCGACCTCATCGCCGCGGGCATTCGCCCCCACACCAAAGCCTATGCCGATCAGATGCAGCTGCTCCAGCGCGGGCTGAACGACGCCAACACGCAGGCTGGCGTCAATGCCGGCGCCCTGACCTCGCAGGCCTACCAGATGGACGCTGACCGGCGGAAGCAGTCCATTACCGAACAGCTGGCACAACGGCAGACCCCCTCAACGAAATCACGGCCCATGTCGGGCTCGCAAGTCTCCAACCCGTTTTCGACACCGGGCTATGCCCAAAACGCGCAAGTGGGAGCCGCCCCGGTCTTTGCGGCGACACAGGCCACCGGGAAATGGGGACGGGACAATTACAACGCGCAGGCGAAACAAGCCGACAACATGCAAGGCGGGCTGTTCTCGTGGGTGCGGCCGGGATTACGGCATTTGCAGGCGGCGGTGGGAAGGGCGGCAGCACCACGAACAACTACTATTGAGCTGGGGCTAACGCCTCCATTCGGTTGCCGTGTTAGGGTTCCACGCGAAGGAAACGGATATCCTCACGATCAGTGACCACTATTGGTAGGATCATAAAGACTAGACCTGCGCCTGCCGCATCCTGACGATATTTGCCTTGCCCTTGTCGATCGATGCCAAGTGCGACGTGTTCATAGGTGGGGCCGAACAATGGATCCCCTGGCCCCCTCCACATTCGAACCTCATCCTTCAGATGGATCTGGCCGTCCACGAGGGCGAAGTCTTTCCCTTCTACAAAGGTGCTTTCTTTCTCCACGCCCCGTTCTGAGAGTGCTCTGACTACGAGTGAGTCAGCGTTGATCGCCTTGACGTCAATCGTCTCGATTTCTGCATGCTTCACATTCCCGTCCGGCCAGAGGATGGCGGACAGAAACTGGATGCGAGTGGCATGGAACCGGCTCGGTTGCCCTCGATTCTGATATGTGCCCTCAAAATCCGTGAGGCGTCTGACAGAGTCGAAGTCGGCGTAGTCACTTCTGCCAAAGATACAGCCGGCCACAAGTGTCGGCATGACCATCATTGCTAGCAGCGTTCGCATGACCAGAGATCTCACATTCTCAATAACCTCTCGTTCAACAATGTTCCTCATCACTAACAGCCGTGCCTACTATAGTTCGATTTGAGGCGATATAAATCCATTCCAAATTGATTTTTAGCCATGTGTGCGTAGACTGATGACTTCATTCTGTAGACTTTGAAAAATATTTTGCTGAGGAATTTGTCATGTTGATATACCATTCGGTGCGATGCTCCCTAGTTTTTATTTTGGTCCTGCTACTTGTCACATCGGCTTGCGCTACCGCCACCTATCAACCGCATCTGGGAACTGGCTTTGGATTCTCAGAGACGCCCATTGCCTCGGATACCTACAAGGTGACCTTCGAGGGCCGCGCACCGACGAAACGCTTAAACGCCTTTGTGCTGTATCGATGCGCTGAACTTGCCATCGCGAAAGGGTTCTCTTCGTTCAACCTTGTCTATGGGTACAATGTCGATACCAACACACTGGGTATAAACGGCAAAGCGATTGCCATAGTCCGATTCGATTCCTCTCCGTCAGGTGACCCGGACATGGGTTGGTATGATGCGCGACGAATCCTTGAGGAATTGAGCCCGCTGCTCGGCATTCCTTCGCATGACTTTGTGGCGAACCCGCGGTCGAACGTTGATGTCGATTACACAGCGGTGGTTCTGTATCCGTTCTTCGTCACTTCCATTGATAGTCAGACGTACAGGGTGCAACTCAGCCTGCCTGAGATGACGAGCCCGTCTGGATACTCCACTGATTGGTTCAAACTTCTGGATATGATGCTATGGCACCGGCTGGCACAATTTGCCGTTGATAGCGGAGCCGACTATTTTGTGCTTCTGAGCGGCAGCGGTCGAATTGGGAGCTATGGGACCGGCGCGGGGCAGAACACCTACTATCACCCTTACAATGAACGAAGTGTCATCGTACGATTGTTTAAAGGAGAACGACCTGCCGCTCTCCCCGCAGCTTTCATGGCGCAGGACATTCTTGACAGTGCAGGGCTCAAGTTTCGCCATCCAGACGAGAAAGTGGGCAAGGTATCCTCGGGCAAGCTCGATTACCCGAGAAGGGACACTAGTCGCATTCGTGAAATTGCTGCAATTCCTCTGGACATCCGCTATCGCGATCCCAGCATGATTTCATACAAACGGACTCCCGCGGACCTTGAAGAGAGATTATTCGTGCGGTGTGCAGAAGCGACTCTGGCAGACGGCTATGACTATTTTTCGTTCGTCAAAGAAGAGGAATATCTTGAGCCCTGGCAACAGGATAAACCTGGTGAATTTATAAAGAACAGCTATGCGAGCGGCACGCCTGTCTTCAGTGGGAACTATGACATGAAGTACGACGATATCCGTATCCGCATTCGAAAGTTTCGAAAACGTGACGGCCTCCCCCCTGACGGCTTCGTATTTGATGCTGCGGATATCATGCACAACATTGGGCAGCGGTTGTAGTGTCGCTGGCTAACCTAAACGCTACGACGCGTAAGTGATTTACGTGGAAGCTGGGTACCCCTATCTCCATGGGTTCGCTATAGGCATGGCGTGCAAACCTGTAGTGGAGATGAGACATGGCCACAAGTGGTGCAACCGCAGGTGAAAAGCAATGAAGCCGAAAATTTGATCAACACTGTGCAGATCCGTGCCAAAGCGATCATCGATCAGTGTTCGGCGGACTTCGTCAAGCATCTCGATCCATTGGGTTAAAGGGCCTCTTTTTTTTGTCAATTCAAAGAACACTAGGGATAAACAAGTGACGGAAGTGAGAGCGACTGGAACACAATTACTTTGTTCCTCAATTGTGTTTCCATACGAATATATAAACCTCCCTCACCTCCCTCACTTGCTGCTACTCTATTGGTTGACCAATGTTGTTCAGCACATCGCGGGCGTCGTAGGCAAAATCCCACGGTGTCACGTCAGCTTTGCGAAATTGTCGGATGCGGGCATGCGCACGGTCATACATTTCTGCTCGTTCCCCATAGAATACGGGAGTCCCTCCGGCGTACCCAAACCCTCGAAAACTCAGTAGCGTGTTGAATCGCCATGGCAAGCTCACGGGCCCGCCACGCACAAGGGCAAAATAATCCAACCCGGCATCTAACGTCGCTTGAGCACAGCGGACCATCAGTTTTTCTTCGAGTTCCGTCGCTGGTTTGAGGTATGAGAGGGTTCCTGGCTCACGGTACTCGACCAGCTTGAGTGATCCTTCGGGGACAGTGCTAGGGATGATGCCTTGGTTGCGAGCATTCAATCGGTCCCATGCTGCTGTCGGTAGGGTGCCTGGACGGTCGAAGGGCAGCTCCTCTCGTGCGTTATCAAGCAGATCATCCGTACCAAAGGCCGAGATCAATTCAACTGGCCGCTGCCCTGAAAACAAACGAACGACAATGCTTCTCACGTAGAAGGGATAATAGTCATAGTGTGCCGTTGGGATTGGAGCGCCTATGGGAGTCCCTACTTGCCTCATACCGTGTTCTGCCCAGCCGGACAAAATTACGAAATAGTCGGCGCCCCGTTCTTCTGCGAACCTGGCTGCGCGATAGAACAATGTATGATCGATGAGTTTTACATGTGCCGGATTCAATTCCGCCTTCAACCATAAGTGGTAGGTTTGCGAGTCGACGGTTTTCGCGGTGAAGGGGTATGTCATCACGTCCGTTGCCGTGCCCACATCAAAGCCTAGCTTGGGGCTTGCGATCACTGGGTGAATGGGTATCCGCAATTCATCGCCGAGTTCTTTCAAAAGAGATGCCGCGTCGTACCATCCTAGACTTGCGTCCACCTCTGCATATCCGATGCGGATGATTGCGACCGCGTTGGCATAGTCATTGTAGCCATACACAACCCCAAACGATTTTGCGCCCAGACTCAGCACCAGTTCCGCACAGCGGTAGAACAGGTAGCGATTGATCTCATTGGCCATGAGCGAGGAATCACCTCGAAATTCAACTCGGTAGGTATCCTTGCTGATCGATGCTTCCGAATATCCAGGCCCGGCGCCTGTGTAGGGCTGATAGTAGGTGGTAGTGCAAGCGGTGATTACGAAAAGGAACGTCCAGAGCAATGCCGTCTCACGACAAAATGGATGTAAACATCCGCCTCGCATGGCCTTGTATCCATTTGCTGTCTGCAACTTTACCTACCTTCTTCTGGTTTGTTGAGCGCCTCAAACTGACGGGAAGTGGGGCCCATCGACTCACGGTTGAGACGGCTGACCTGTGGAGTTCTCCGCACAGGCGTCGACAATGATGGCGGCGACGTCATCTCGTTTACGCCTGAGGTCCGATTCCTCTTCGATACGAGCATCATCCCGGGCTACGCGTATCGCTTCATCGAGACTGGGCAGGAGGGCTCGGCTGTCGTCACAGGGCCGCCGCCATCCTGCTTTCAAGTATTACTCCAACAGCTGATGCTGCTTGGCGTGTGCATCAGCTCGCAGCGAGTTCATTCCGGCTGTAGTTGCTAACTCGCGTGTGGCATCCGCCACTTCCTCTGGGATGGGTCCTTGAGAGAACGCCTCTCGAATCGCCCGCTCACTATGGGCCGGTGTGACCGTCGTGGTGAACAGTCCTATACACAGCGATACCGTCGCCACAGTCTGCCGCTTCATGAGCTCTCCCTACCGCACGAGGCCATTCGGGTTTAAGAATCAAGTTCAGTGGTTGGTCGTTGTGGCTATGCTAACCAACTGATCTATACCCTTAGGTTGCGGATTGTCCCTCTTCGCAAGCCATGAGGCCAGGCAATCGAGCTGTGCCACCCATTCCCGGTTCCCGTCGGGGAAGAGGTGGGAGTAAATATCCATGGTCACTTGGAATGAAGAGTGGCCGAGCTGTTTTTGAACATACTTCGTGGGGCTCCCGCTTCTGCCATCAGAGAAGCATAAGTGTGCCTGAGATCGTGGAAACGGACCTACCTGGTCTCTGCTGCATCAGAAGTCCCTCTTCACGTTGCCTTGATCCCAACGCATGCCCTCTGGAGAGAGAAACACCCGAGGCGATAGGACTCCACCTTGCCTCACGCATGCAGTTGGCGGATTCCCTTTGCTCGCTGCAAGGCCGCGAGCACGTGGGACTCAGGTCCACCCGGCGCATTTTCTTGTTCTTTGTCGTAGTCACTTCCCCTAAAACCACGACGCGACGGACATCGAGGAACTGGCCTCGGCTAACCACATCCCCCCATTGAAGTCCGATGAGTTCCCCTGTCTCAACCCCGTCAGAACAGCACACAAGAGCACCGGATACAATGCGGGATACTGGCTTTCAGCCACTGTCAGAAGCGGCTGTACCTCCAAGCGCGTGAGCGGCTGCATTCCTTCTCGTCGATCCTGTACCCGTTGCATCTTGGGCTGGTGAAAGGGACCATGGGACCGTGCACACAGGCCAGCAGTTCCTCCCTGGGACACTGCCACCAGATCATTCTTGAACGTGTCAGTTGGCGACCTCGCCTACAGCCACGTGCCTGTCCGGTTCAGACCGGCCAGGGTGACACGTGTCCCTCTTTCATCCATGCGGCGATTGCAGTTCCGACTGCTGGTGTGACGGCAATGAATTGGTGATCGATTCGGGGAGATGGAAGCTGAGAGACGCCTCATGCCGTCAATCCTTCAGAGCTCTCGGAATGCGATGTGGGCAGATCGCATGGCACAGGTAGGTGACACGGCTCGAGGTAGGTGGGCAAGGCGGGACAGATTATTTCCATCCCGCCCGATGATGCAGCGTGCCCGGAAGCACTCTTGTCGTTCACGCCGCAAGGGTGGTGAGTTGGTCTAGGGGGTTCTCGTGATCATCTCTCTCAAGATTTAACGAACAGCGAGCTGGTTCATATCGATTTTGACGCTGATCGCACCACCGAGTTGACCTTCTTTGCCGCCCTCCTTGGAATAGCCGGAAATATCCCGTTCGCCTTTTGGCTCTCCATGGCAACTCAAACAGGCTTTTTCGTAAAAGAGCGGGAGCAGAACCCGCACACTGCTTCCGCCGTCTAGCTTGCTGACGACCGTTTCCTTATTTTTTTGGAACGATGCCTCGCTGAGCTCCTTCATGTGTTCCACCTCAAACGAGTCGGGTTTATTGTTGGCGTTGCGAAGGAAGTGT
This sequence comes from uncultured Nitrospira sp., assembly GCA_964556305.1. Classification (GTDB taxonomy): domain Bacteria; phylum Nitrospirota; class Nitrospiria; order Nitrospirales; family Nitrospiraceae; genus Nitrospira_A. Next base: position 45,687 of record CAZKVY010000011.1, read on the forward strand.
TCAGGAGCCGTCTGCTTCAAATAAACCCCGGACCACTTTTGGAAGCGTGTGGCCGTTTCCGTGCCGAACGTGGCGGGAATGAGCCCCTTATACTTCAGTCCTTTCATATTGAGCACGGGCTGATAACTCTCCACGGTCTTTTTACTTTCCATCAACAAACGTTCCAATAGTCGCTTCGCCAAGGTGGGGACAGTCGCGTTCGGCAAGTCGTCCAAATTATGGCCGGTGCGCTCTTTAAAGATGGCTGTGGTGTGGGTGGCAAACAGTTCCTGCGTAAATGCCGTCTGCGCGTTTGACGGATCATTGATAAGCGCTTGATTGCGTCCGATAGCAACCCGACCGGAATCGAGCAGAATTGCCAAAAGCCGTGCGGTCTCTGACAACTCGGAGTCGGTATTGTCCGCAGCCACGCTCACACTCTGAGGCAGGCACCATAGTGCTACGAAACACCATAGGAATACGCGCATAGTTTCCCTTTCTTGCCATATAAGGCGCTGTCGGTTTGATGACGGATCCATATCACCGCTGCTTCATGTAATCATGCGCCCAAAATACGCAAGACACTCTAGCGTGAAGCCTGTAACCGCTGGATCGTCACCCATCACCATCATATTGGTATTGCCGAGCTTGAACAATAGGACAGAGTGAATGAATATCCCTGGGTGCTGCGGCGCCCTGCCCAATCGTCGGGGTCGTCCCTTCGACTAGAGCCGGACAGTCGACTTCTTGAGCTTTCTCGCTCGAGGCGGACCTGTGGTTACCAGCGAACCTGGCTGGTTTAGGGATAGGCTGTACAGAGTGGGACCACACAAGGAGTGAGGCCGTACAGTAGGCGGAATTTAGCGAGGACGAGATAGGAGAACCGTGATCGGCCGCAAGTCGTATCCCCGTGAGGACTATTGCGGCACGACCACGAATATGCAAATACCAATGCGGAACAAATAATACGTGTATTTTTCCGCTTCGATTCGTTTCGCGCCCGAAATTCCCTCACCCACAGCAGCCGGAATCAAACTGCCGACGCTGATAGGCCAGGACCAGGCACCGGATGCAGACCTCCCGCACCGTCTTTGTCTGCTCATCAGAAAGGGGTGTTCTTCGCATCACAATCTGCCCGCAATCGGCACAGCAACCGGCTGTCGTGGCATCTATGTCAGAAGAGACAGACATCATGGCGTTGGACCCTCCTATTTTCCCGTATGGGATGGGTGGTGGTCATGGTCGGCTTCATTCCACTCAGGAGCGTTCGTAACCGGGAACCGCCGCTCCATCCTTGAGTCATGCCTTTCGTCAGTTGTACCTCCCGTTGCAATGCTCCGATCCGTCCGTTTAGCCGTACGATCATGCGCTCCAGTTCATCCACCCGTTCGATCATCATGTGTTGCTGCTGCGTCATCATGCCCTCCTTGGTTTATGACTTGTCGCAATGACGAATCACCCCGACGAGCACTCCTTCGATGGCGAAGTCATCGGCGGATGTCACCAGCAAAGGTTTCATCGTGGCATTAGCGGGATGAAGTTCGACGGACCGCTCCCGCTTGAAATAGGTCTTGATCGTCGCTTGGCCGTTGACCAGGGCCACCACCGTCTGGCCGTTGTGTGCAGTCGGTTGTTTCCGGACCACGACCAAATCGCCGGGGAGAATCCCATCTTCGATCATCGAGTCGCCTTTGACCCGGAGCGCGAAAGTCTCTCCGGCCCGCACCATGCTGGGCGGCACGTCAACCCACTCCGATTGCGTCACGGGTTCGATAGGCACCCCGGCGGCGACCACCCCTGCCATGAGGACCTGCCCCCTGTTCACCAGCTGGGTCAGGGCCACCTCGACTGCTCCGCTGATACGACGCATCCCGGATTCGTAACGAGCTACAGATACGCGTGTCGTACGCAAAGCCTCGGCCAGCTGCTCCTGCGTGAACCCCAACTGCTCCCGCAAACTTCGAAATTGTTTCGATGTCATCATGTAACCAATGGTTACACACCTGTATCAATCTTGTCAAACGTCCGGTTAATCATTTTCTTGACTATTTTATTCTCCTCTTCCAGCGCTGACTTTCTGGCGAAGGACGCGAAGCATACGGGAAGATTTCGCCGAATTCGATGAGCTTCTGTGCATAAGTCAAGAGTCATTTTACGAAGTCGAACAAATAATCTCTGTATCCACAGACGAAACATCAAATACAGTCAGAGCGCACAAAAATGAATGCTAATACATACACATCTGATAGCTACCCCAATATATTGTGGTCCGGCAATGCCTCTTCTCTATGCTCAATAAATAGGCAACCTGGTGCGAGGCGTGAATTAGCGGTGCTGTTCGCATTCGAGTGGAGAACTATCAACAGAGATATCCACAGATTTTGGGGAGAGGATTTTTTTCGGAAAATTCGCATTTTCTTGATTGAAACCTCTGCCCCATTCACCTAGAATCGCGCCGCGACTTCGTCTCACTTCCACGGATTTCCGGCACATTCTGGAGCGTCATCATGGCAGGAGGCTCATGGCGAGGTTTCCTGGCTGCCATTCTCCTCATCTTCGGTTGCAGCGCCAACGTCCGGGATACCGATCTCCTGGCCAGCAACAGCCTCATGCTGGCCCCTTCAACTGCACGAACCGTCTTCCTCCAAACTCGCAACTCTTCCGATAATCAGGACGTGTCCCTGCACGATCTGGGGTCGCGACTGGGCGCAAAGGGGTACCAAGTCGTGAAAGACCCGCAAGCCGCGGCCTATGTCGTGCTCACCAATATCGTCTATTGCAACCAGACCAAGATCGAATTGCCGGTGGAAGACATGGTCGCTGGCGGGTACGGATCGGGAATCGGAAGCTCCATCATGTCCGGGCTCCATGGATTGACGGGCATGGCCAGCATGGCGGGGCCGCAGGGGGCACTCGTCGGAGGCGCCGCCAGCCTGGGACTCAATGCGGCCGAGGGAATCGGAAACGCCGTGGGCAACATGTTCGGCGGACCATCCCGGCCCGATGCCAATGAGAACATCAACTATGCCTGTGTCGCCGATCTGCAGATCACGGATCTGGGCGCCACAGGGGGGATTCTGCCGGTATCGCAGCCGGGTACGCCGCCTCCCTCCGGGGTCTACCAAACCAGGTTGGCGGCCAACGTGCATCAAAAGAAACTTGACGAACAGGAAGCCACCCCGCTGGTTCAGCAACGACTCAGCGCAGCAGTGGCAGGGCACTTCTGATCAGACCGGCAGGACATCAGACATGAAGGCGATGTGGTCCCTCAGCACGGCGATAGGCATGGTGGTAGGACTGCTCACGCTCACCGGCTGCAGCAATGTCTTGCGTTCGGGGCTGGTGAACGATTCCTCCATCCTTCTGCCCCCCAGCGCCGCCCGAACCATCTATGTGCAAATCCGCAATACTTCGGAAAATCAAACGGCGACCCCGACGGATATTCCGGCCCGGCTGAAGACGAAGGGCTACCAGATCGTCGCTGATCCGACGGAGGCTGCGTATTGGCTGCAGACCCAGGTGATCTATTGTCACAAAGCGGGTGATGGAGTGAGACCGGAAGCAGTGGCCAAGGCCGGCTTCGGCGCGGGTATCGGCAGCGGAGGCACTCCGCTCGTGAATGCCGGCGGTTTCGACATGGACGCCATGGGCGGGATGTTTTCAGGCATGCCCGGCGGCGGGATGAACACGCAAGCCATGCGCGCCATGGCCATGGGCGGAGGCGGGATGCCGGACATGAATGCCATGATGCGAATGGCCATGAGCGGCCGTGGCGGATACCCGGGAATGGCCCAGCCGCAACAGAACGACGATGTGATCTATCTCTGCGTGGCCGACGTCTTGGTCACCGAACAGGGAAAGAATGGTCCGGCACGGACCCACAAAATGAGGTCAGTCGCCCATGTCTTGCAAAAACGCCTGAACATCGAAGAAGCCACGCCGATCGTGCGCGAGAAGTTCGGTGCCAGCATCACCGGCGCATTCTAGCGCATCCATCCTAGTCACCCTGCCTCGAGACCAAATGGACGGCGCCAGCCTTGATCGCGGCCGTGACGACCAGCCCCGGGGCAAGGTTGAACTCCTCTGCCGTCGACCGCGTCACCATCGCGACCAGGGGAAATCCACAATCCAGGGTGACTCGCGCCAATGCGCCCAACATGGTCAGCGTCTGAACCGTGCCGGTCAGGTGATTGCGCGCACTGCTCCCAGAGGCTCGCCCCTGTTCGAGCACCACATCCTCTGCTCTGATACAGGCGAACACCTCCGGTCCGATCGATTCCGCCTCCAACGCCATGAGGGCCGTGCCGTTCACACTCACGCGCACCATGCCGCCGGCGGCTTCCACCACCCGCCCCTTCACCACGGTGTCGACACCGACCACGCGCGCAACATCCGCATTCTGCGGACGACTGAACACATCGATCGGCGCGCCGACCTGCAAGACGTCTCCCGCGCTGATGACCGCCATGACATCGCCCAACGTCAAGGCTTCCGCCCAGTCGTGGGTCACCACAATCGACGGCAGCGCCAGTTGCTTCAGCAGCGTCCGCAGTTCATCACGCAAATGCAGCCGGGTCGGCGCATCCAAGGCCGACAGCGGTTCGTCCAACAACAATAAGAGCGGCCGTGGCGCCACGGCTCGCGCCAGCGCCACACGCTGTTGCTGTCCTCCGGAAAGTTCTCTAGGTTTCGCCTGCTCCAACCCGCGCAGATGAAACAGCTCCATCACTTCATCCACTCGCGTCTTGCGTTCCGCGGAGGGAAGATGGCTCAGGCCATACGCGATATTCCCGGCCACGGTATAGGTCGGAAACAACGCATAGTCCTGCGACATGTACCCGATATGACGGTCTTGAGGCGGGACGCGAACCCCTGATGCAGTGTCCAACCACAGCCGCGACACAAAGCGGATCGTGCCTTGCTCAGGCCACTCAAGCCCCGCCACCGATCTTAGAATGGTCGTCTTCCCCGACCCCGACGGGCCAAACAGAATCAGGACCGTCGCCCCCTCAACCGGGTAGCGGATCTGCGCGCGTATCGGCGCCCGACCGGGGAACGTCTTCACCAAATGGATCGTTATTTCCGCGGCCATGCTGCCCATACGTTTCGATTGACGGCATATACGAAGAGCAACACGGCATAGGACACGACCAGGAGAAAGAACGCCGTCTTGGCAGCCCCGGCGTAATTTAAGGCCTGCACTTCATCGTAGATATCGATGGAGACCGTGCGCGTCTCACCTTCTAGATTGCCTCCGACCATCAAGACGACCCCGAACTCGCCCAATGTATGCGCGAAACTCAGCACCGCGCCGGTCAACAATCCGGCCTTGGATAAGGGGACGATCAATTTAAAAAACGTCCCGAGTTTCGACACCCCCAATGTCCAGGAGGCCTCGATCAACTGACGATCGACCTGCTCGAATGCTGCGGCAAACGGTTGCACCGCGAAGGGGAGACTGTAGAGGACGGAAGCCAGCAGGAGGCCTTCGAAGGTAAATGGAAGCGGATGGCCGACGAGGTCGTTATAAAACCGTCCGAGTGGACTGTGCGGTCCGATGGCCACGAGAATGTAAAACCCCAGCACAGTCGGCGGCAGCACCAATGGCAGTGCCACCACCGACTCGACCAGAAATTTCCACCGCCTGCGGGAGAAACTCACCCAGTACGCGATCGGAAGCCCAACAATCAAGAGAATCAGCGCCGTGAGCGCCGCCAGCTTGAAGGTCACCCAAATTGCAATCCAGTTCATAATCCCGTTCACGACCGATACTGTGATCGGTTCTACTTGTCCCGGATGCTACCGCAGACGGGGCTCGACTGAAATCTATTTTCCGACGATCACGTCGGTCGCTTTCACCGCAACCGTGACGGCGTCGCCGACTTTGATCCCCATACTTTTCACGGAGCCTTCGGTAATCGCCGACACCACTTCCAGGGTACCGACCTTCACCACCACTTCGGCCATGGCCTGGCCCTCGGTAATTCGCACGACCTGACCTTGAAATTGGTTCCTCGCGCTCAGTTTCATCGTCTCCCCCCTTTTCGATTACGGCTGAGACATTTCAACCGCCATGACTACCCTATGACGCCACAGTTTTTTTCTCGCCGAACTCTACTTCCCGCCCGTACGTTTGTCGCTCCTGCCCGCCTTACACTCGAACTGAATCCCCCACCGTCGCATCCCTTCCTCGCCTTCAGCCCCTTCCACGCTCGATCCGCTGCTATAACTCGGGACCTGACCGTCTTTCACGACGGTATACCCGGAAGGGCATTTCTCAGCCATCACCTTCAAGGCGTCTCGTCGATGCGGCGATCCCATCGGACCTCCGCGCTCCTCTTTATAGAGATAGGTCACCACTGCGCCTTGCCCAGACTCGTGACTCAGCACAACGGCTTCTGAACATCCGGCGAGCATCAATGCCGCTGCCGGTAACAAGACATGGAACCAACGATTCCCGGGGTACTGAGCCACCTTACCTCATGATCTCCTGTGCGTGAGGGTCTCACCTGAAACAAGACATTTCCGCAGGGCCGCTTGGCTCCGGTATAACGCCAACATGACCGCAGTTCATCCCGATCGGCTGGGCTGCCTGAATCGCGCACTCTATACCGCTCTGCCTTCGAGATGCCAGGCGTCAGGGTCGAGTCTTTTTTCGGATGGTCAATTCTTTCCAACCGTCTCACGTTCATTCTTGAGCGCTGTCCGAGACTCTTTGCACTCGAACTGAATGCCCCAGCGTCGCCCCCTGGATTCGTCTTCCGTGCCTTCGATGATGCCCATGCCGGCGCTAGTGTACCCCTTGACCTCACCTTCCCGAAGAATCCTTGAACCGTTCACACATTTGGCCCGAATGGCCTCTAACGCCGGCTTTCTATATTCGGAGCCCATGTGGCCACCCCGGTCTGCTTTGTAACTGTAAGTCATGACACCGCCATGCTCTGATTCGTGCCTCATCATCACCGCCTCGGAGCAGCCAGCCCCAGTGATCAGGAGAAGGGCATAGGCACAGAGGATCGCTCGGCTAGCTCGGCAACGTGAATCCATAACGAGTCATGATCTCCTGTCCCTGCGCACTCTTCATAAATTCCAGGAACTGCCTGGCGACTTCCTGGTTCTTCGACTGCTTGAGAATGACGGCCCCCTGTTCAAGCGGTGCATGGGTGTCCGCAGGAATCTCCCAATAGGTTCCGGCACTTTTCATGGCCGGCGCCATAGCCAACGACAGCGCAATGATACCCACGTCGCAGGCCCCGGATTCGATAAACTGCGCGGCCTGAGAAATGTTCTCTCCGAGCACCAGCCGATCCTTCACATCGCCATACACCTTCTCATGCTCCATCGCGGCAACCGCCGCTCGGCCGTACGGTGCATGTTTCGGGTTCGCAATCGCGATCTTCTTGATAGCCGGGTCCCGGAGTACCGTGAGACCCTTCGCCACATCGAGCGGCGAACTCTTCGGCGCCCAGAGCACGACCCGTCCAATGGCATACCGATAGAGCGTTCCCGGCAGAGTCAGACCGGCCTCCTCCAATTTCTTCGGATACCCGATGTCCGCAGAAAAATACAGATCAAACGGCGCGCCCTGCTGCAACTGGGCAAAGAAATTTCCCGATGAGCCCAAAGACAACTTCACCTTATTTCCGCTTTGCTTCTCATATTCCACAATCAAGTCCTTGATAGCGAAATTGAGATCGGAAGCGGCCGCAACGGTCACCTCGCCGGCTTGGGCCACGGTCGCCTTGTTTGCCATTACGAGCATCAACGCCATTGCGAGGATGCAGGTCATCGCCCATAGCGGTCGCGTAAACTTCATGATAGACACGTGTGGAGCTCCTTTCATCCCGGTACGTTTGACGCACGACGTGGCCGCGTTCAATGCAGGGCCCTCATCGTGCGCTTGCCACCGATTGATGGTCAAGATACAGCAGACCGCACAAGGCCGGAGGGCCATCCCTGCCAGCGGGCTTCACCCAGGCCTCGTATCGGTCGATATGAATTTCTATGAGCATGCCGGCCGCCCAGCAGGCAAAGTGATCATGTTCCTATTCCGCAAGCACTGAGACACAGGCAGTTCCGATCAACAGAGAGAGCAAGCGTCCGTCCATGTCCTTGCCGGCATCGGCTATGCTGGCTCTGGGCCACACCCGGGCATCCTGATCTGAACAAGACGTCTGCTTGCCGTCCCCCTCACTCGACTGGACGTTCTGTGGAAACCCATCACTAAGCCCGTCGTGACTCATCATGATAGTTTTTCAATCTTGACGAGAGCCTCGCCAGCAAATTGGGCAGAGGCTCGCACAATCGTGTCCGTTAGAAGAAGATTTGGTATTGGACCCGGATCGCATGTTCGATCAGTGTTCCCTTGGTCACGTCCAAGGGGACGGTGCCCGATCCAGCCGGGAGGGGCGCGCTCCGTCCGATGGCATACCCGCCTGTCCCAAACTGCGTATTGCTATAGGTCAGCATAATTTGGTGATCGTAGGTTCCATTCAAAAACCAATTCAATGAGGCATCGGTTTGTCTGATCAAATCGTTGGACGAATGCGTATCGGGATCCCAGTAGGAGAAGCGCCCGGCCAACTCAAGGGTCCGGGGAATCAGGTAGTACCCGCTCTGGACATAGAACCCCGTGGCGTTGCCGAAGTTCTGGGGCGCGCTTGCGGTACACACACCGCCCGCGTTCGTCGCGACGCAAGGCAAGCCCTTGTCATGACGGTTGACGTTCTTGTAGAAAAATTCTCCCTGCAATGCGAAACCCCGGTATTTGAACACCCCGTCGACCGCCCAGGTCGAATAGTCCACGATGCCCAATCCCAGCTGTCGGCCGTTACCGAATGCCGCCAGCTGCCGCCGGATATTCAGGTTCGCGAGATCGATTCCGACATAAGCATTGTCTGTGCTGGTATTCACGCCCGGATTGTAGGCAAATCCTCCACCCACGGCCAATTGCGGCCTTTCCGAGTAGGCCAGGTCGCCTTCGCCGTACCCAGGCCGCCCCAAGAGATTGAAATTCAACCGCGCCACATACATCAGTCGATCCACATCAAACCGGACGTTCGCATTCAGATTCCGTTGATTGACCGGACAGCCAGCCGGTGACGGAAATGGATTCCCACCGGTTTGTCCACCGGGACACCCCACCGTCGGCTCTTCCGACGCAAAGGTGCCAAGCCGGTTGAAACTGGGCCCTGATCCGTTGAAGACACCGAAGTAGTAATTGATCGGGAACAATTCCTCGTCGTTCATGATCGTGATACCGATATCGCGACGATCCAATCCGCTGGCGGTAAAGGCATCCTGCACCAAGGATCGATCCGCAAACTGCATGGACGCGGTGGAATTGATCTGTGACCGGTTGAAATAGACTTTGTATTGACCGAGCTGAACGTTCGCCCATTTAAAATGGGTGGACGTGAAATTCATATCCATCAGCGCCAGGGCTCCCGGGGTCTGGGCATTTTCAGCGGTCTCAGAACGGAACTGGATGTAATATTTAAAGTCCGGATCAAACAAATGTCCCATGAAATAGAAGCGCAAACGCCGAACATTGAAGGAGGTCGCAACATTCTCTGAACGATTGGCTCGATAGTCACCGAATACGCCAAGCAACTCTGGAAAGTTTTTGGCTTCTCCCGGATTTCTCCAGGCATCATTCCGAATACGCTCGGTGAACCGGATCTGACTCCGGAATCGAATCTTGAGAAAAAACGCATTGTCGTTAAACGAAAGGTTGAACCCGCGGTCGTACCAGCCCTTAAAGCTCGGCGCCAACAACTGCGTGCGCTCCTCGGAATCCTGAACCACCTTGTTGTATTCATCCTGCGTGATCAACCCGGTCTTCACCGAACGCTCCAGCAGAAGCCTCATCGACGGATCCATACTCTCGACAAAAACGTACTTGCCGTCTTTTTCTAGCAACTTGCCTGACTCTGCCGCCCATGTGGTAGCTGAAGCGCCCACTATCAGCGTCAGCGCCAACATCAATGGAAATAGGCTGGTCCTTCGCCCGACAGGGTCGGACTGAGCACACACAGATCTCCGCTGTGTATTCATGTATACATTCCCCTTTATGTCTCTAGCTTGAATGACCTAATTTTTATGTCCGTGGGACACCGGGTCTTATGCTCGTCCACGATTAGCGCGGAGCCGCCGTGTTGCCCGCTTCTCCCGATTTGAGAAACTGGCGATACTCGACAGCCCTGGTGCCTTGATCATCGGTGAGCCAGAAACGGCCCGGCTCGAAATAGAGGATGTAGTCTTTTGGCGTCGGAGGGTTCAGCGGGTAGTTGTAGTCGTAGTTATCCGACTTCCGGATGGGGATTTGATTGTGGAAATACTCCACCTTGAGATACAGATAGGGATCGCGAACTGCCACCCAGCCGGCCACGACATTCCGGCTGTATCTCGGATTGTTCCCTGGCCCCCGAACCTCGAAGTGGGCCCGTTCATTGCCCTCGACATGCTGCAACGCTTCGGCCAGATATGGGGCCAGGGCCTGAGCTTCGTCGTCCCGAAAGAGTGGCTTGGGCGGAACTTCTTCAGCGAACCAACGCAACGGTAGGCGTTGCTGTTCACGAATCGAAAAACCCTTAAGCACACCAACCAATTCGGTTGCGGTCAACTGAACCGGATGCGTGTAGGCACGTGATTGAACTTCCCGCTGCACATTGACCACTACCCGTTCATCCTCATGGACGGTCTTCGTCGTGTAGGGTAATCGTGCGCACCCTGTCATCACGATCCCGGTTGCCAAGACCGTTCCCAACGCGAGAACACGTGCATGGCTCCAGCCTATCCCTGGTGTTGCTTCTCTCATTACTCCTCCTTGCAGATTCCGATGCATGATCATGAGTACAAATATTAAATTAATGTATCCTTGCACCATCGGCAAAAAAATTATTTACCTATTCCGGCAGGGACTGCATACCCGGCCTGCTTGACGATGGCTTGGCCATCGGCGCCTTGCACAAAAGAAAGAAACTCTTCGCACAGGGGACGATTGGGGCAGTACCGTTCCATTGCCATGGAGTGGACGGTGGGCTGGTATCCCTTATTGATCACGGCGACCACTCGAACGCGCTCCTGCTGCTTCACTGCCTCGTGTCCGTAGATGATCCCTGCATCCGCCCGTCCGCTCAGGACATGGTCGATGACTCCGTGCGAATCAGTCGCCACATCCAGACGTCCCTTGAGGGAGTCATGGAATCGGAGGGCGCGAAGCATGTCGTCGGTTTGGACACCCAGTCTCGTTCGAGACCGATCGGCAATCGACAACCTGGCTCCGCTTCGACTGATCGCATCAAGCGATTCAGGAGCCTCCACCAACGACTCGGGAACGACAAGCACCAGTTGATCGGAGGCGTAGGGCCGCTTGCCGTCTGGCAATACGTAGTACTTCCCTTCCAAACGTGTAATCAGTTCATCTCCGCCAGGCGCAACAAGATTGATGGGCCCGCTGCCGACAAAATATCGGCCCACCATGCTGTTCTCCATGCCGGCAATGGTTTGCCGGAGGCTTAATCCAGAATCTAAGAACAAACGGACCTTCACCCCGGCATGGCGACGTTCAAATTCATTGCCCAGCTTTTCCAGTACATCTTTCAGACTGGGTGAAGCAGCAATGACGAACGTCTCGTCGGCTCGTGCAGCCGTTGTTTGCAGACCCGTGATGGATGCTGCCAACACGGCCAGAGCAAGAAGGGCTCTGATACCACTGCGAACACTTGCATAACGCGCCATTGATATCCTCGCCTTGTAATAGGATGCCGATTCAGATGCATTCATGGCCGTAGAGATTTACCTACCCGACCCGCAGATTGCGTACCTTCCCCGTTTCCGTCATGTCGTACCCGCCCAATGCTTCCACCTCGGTCCGGAACTGACGGCTGGCAATCGCATCCAGCAGATGCGAGAGGCCCGGGTGACTGGAGAGGTATCGCTTCGGTAACACCAGATCGTAACGGGCTTGTTGCAAGGGAACGAAGTCGAGGCCGAAGATTTGCGCGGCTGAACGAACACCGATGCCGGCATCGCCCTGTCCGTCCGCAATATGTCGTGCCACCTCAAAATGCGAGCTGACAGCGACGCCATATCCCTTCACCGCGGCGCCATCGATGCCTACTGCCTCCAGACGCTGATCCAACAACATTCTGGCGGCAGCGCCCTCTTCACGATTGACCAGCACTACATTCGGACGCGCCAGGTCCTCGACGGTGCGGATGCGCTTGGGATTCCCCGCTTTCACGATGAGCCCCTCTTCCCATGCGGCAAACGTGACGACAATATAATCGTCCCCCTGCAGGTGCCGCCGAAGGTAGGGCAGATTGGATTCTCCAGTTTTCGCATCAAGAATGTGCAAGCCCGCCATGTGCACTTCATTCCGCTTAAGTGCCTCCAACGCAGCCGCACTGCCCATCGACCACCCCACAACCGTTGAGGTGTCCTTGTGCCGGTGAAGATATTCGCTCGCCAAATTGATAGCCGGGTCGCAACCGGCCACCGCGATTTCTCGTTCGACGATCTGCCGTTCACGCAGCAGCCGGACGAGTACTCGCCGATCGGACTTCGCCGAACGCGCCCCTGATCCCGCCTTGCCGATGATGAGACCATCTGCAGGCACGGTGTAATTGAGAATTTCACCCAACGCTGCCACCGGTCGGACCACGAACCGGTCTTCGATCTTCGCGACCTTGACTCTGGTGCGAGGCTGAACGGCCGACACGTTCAATCCCGACCACACCCAATCGCCTTCGATCAACTCGCCGGTCGTCTTGAGACTAAAAATGTCTTCCACATGGCAACCCAACACGCTGGCCAACCGAAGGGCCACCGCCGTCGTGGGTAAGTACTGATCCGCCTCAATGGCACAGACAGCCTGGCGGGTGATCAACGCGCCATCGGCGAGCTGGCCCTGAGAAAGGCCTTTGGCCATGCGTAAGGCGCGCAAAGAATTCACAACATTAGAAGCCGGTTCTGCTTTGCTTTTTTCACTCATGACGCCTCGGCGTGATATCATGATAGATTAACTAGTGTCAACTATTCTGATACCAGGCTCTTCCGAATGTCGACAGCCCAAACTTACAATGTGAGGGAAGGATGCCCTGCCGCTCAGCGCATCCATTTCCTTCGTCATGAATGGCGGAAGGAAAACTGCAAGGCATTTACCGTGCGGCGAGCTTGCCGGCCGGCGCAGTAGCCTTCCAGCCGATGATGGTGCCGTCAAGCTCCTTGTAATACCTCACTGTCACTTCGCCCAATCTCACCTCCTGTTCGGGGACATGGAATTGAGCGGCAGCGCGCTTGCGAAGCACAATGTGATACGAGGACGCAGGCGGCTCAGACGCCAACCCGAGCGGCAACTCCTGGCCTCCCTCTCCGTGGCTTGACGGACAATAGGCTCCCCGACAGCCCTCGATCTCGCCAAGGACGATGATTCCCGCTTCACGCAAATCGAGCGTGGAAGCAGTCCCCGGGTATGTCATCGGCTTCGAAAGGCCACAGCCGCCCAAAGTTAGCATGACCATGGCAGCAACCGTTCCGAGCACCTTCGCATGCATTCAAACATGTCCTTTCTAGGGTGTATGACAATCCGGCGAGAAGGATCACTTCAAGGGTCAACTCTATGCAGATCCTGATTCCCTCCTGACCAGAGGATCTCAATCGCCTTACTGACCTCAGCAGCATCGCAGCCAAATGCTTTCGCGCGTTTTTGAAAATGATGCCTTGATCTGCGCAGGATCGAATATCACATCCTTGAGTAGTGGCATGCTGCTCGATGCTGTCCCCTGCTTCCAGAATTCCGACGACCAGACGATGGTCTTTGTGGAACAATCGGATCAGGTTCACCGTACCCGCACAGAGCAACAACATCTGAACATTCGGACGCCTCTAACTGTTTCGTTCGATATGAAAGCTCGATTCGAAGGCGGTGAAAGGTCTCGAGTTACGCCCTCGAATTTGGAAAATATTCTCGTGACCTGCGTGCTTCGGGAGGTGCAGCGCATGAAGTTCGGTCGCCTGATTCATTCACGAGAATTTTCCATGCGTTCCGGAACCAGGAATTCCGTCCGACGACGGAGCAGTGTCTCGGAAAAATATCACAATACAATAATTAAATAACACTATACGTGACCTTCCGAGGTGCATCCGAGTCAGATGACGTATAGGACCGAATTATTGTTGACAAAGTTATTAAAGATAATGTATTTCATACCTCATCGGATTGCAGATATATAAATACCTCTTTATCCGCAATCTCTTACAAGTTGGCAGTGCAGGGCATTAAACGTTACCTGGAGATGAGGAGTCGCATATGTCGCTAAAAGCACTCGGGATTGCAGGAATACTCGCCTCCCTGCTGATCAGCCTCTCTGTTCCACAGGCCGCGGCGGTCGAGGAGGGCCAGTTCATCAAGAAGGACGGAAAATGGGAGTACTACTCCAGGGAAGATCCCGGACTGAAGTATCTTTATCTCAAAGGCATCATCACCCAGGAGGAATACGACAAAGGCATCAGGGTCCTGGAGAAGCGTGAGCAGGTTTCAAAGCCGAACTACTCCATCGACGTGAATAACGGACTGAACTTCCGCGTGGGAGACAAGTTTTTTCTCAAGCTGCGGCTCCTCACCCAGGTTCGCTACACTCACAACGCCTACAACAGTGCCTGGGGCACGATCGGTGATTCAAGAAATCCAGAAATCCTGGGTGGTCAGGTCGAATACCGGGCGATTCGAAAACAGAGCGACTCCAATCAATTCAGCGTACCCCGTGCCCGGCTCCAATTCCTGGGTTATGCATTTGACCCGGATTTTCGCTACAACATTTCCTGGGCCTTCGATCAAACCACCTGGAACCAGGAAGGCGGCAGCGGAAGAGCCGGTCTCCTCGATGCCTATGTCTCCTCCTGGCATATTCCCTGGCTGACGGTCCAAGCCGGACAACAGCGGGTCTGGTTCAACCGTGCAACCATCAGTTCGATGGCGACATCGACTTTCGCAGACAACCTCATTGTCCAGAACGCGTTTGCCGCCAATCAACAAAACAGCCGGGACATCGGCGTGAGCGTTTCGAGCGACGAGGATCAGTACAAATTCAACTACGCCTTCGGTATCTGGGGCGGAGTGGGAGCCAATCTCGCTCGGGAAGGCACCTCCGTCAGTCAGAACGTGTTGCCCCAAAGCGGCACACCGGGCGCGCCCGGAGCCGCAACCACCCGTACCTACAACTACGACACGCGCTTCATGACCGGCGAAATGATGTATACCGCCAGACTGTTGTACAAAATCTCAGGAAATCCCGGCTATGGTCAGGGCGACATTTTGAACTCACGAACACTGCAATCGGCGATCGCCTTCGGATACGCCTATAACCCGGCGCAGAACTATCTGAGCTCAATCCGCTCCGATATTGTTGATCGAGCCTACCGGCAGGCCGTCGTGAAAGCGTACAACGGTCGGCTCCTGGCAGGCGGCATCTGGGATTTCCAGACATACGAAGCGGACTTCATCGCGAAGTATCAAGGCTGGTCGTTCCAGGCGGAAGGCTACTACCGGCATCAACGACTACGAAACGCTAACAGCGGTACCAGCGCATTCGACCTCAACACAATTCCGGCGGCGCAATTTCTCGGCCCTGCCGTGAACCTCGGCCAGGCTTATGGCTGGTATGCACAAGTGGGAAAATACATCATCCCGCGTAAACTCGAACTCGCGGTGCGGTATGGCTTCATGGATCCTTCCACCCAGCAAGTGGACGATTTGGTCAAAGAGTTCGGCGCCGCGATCAACTACAGCTTCGACGGCACCTATAACAACCGGCTTGTAATCGATTATTCCAACATCACGATGGGCAGCGGCGGACGAGCGCCGGACCGCTTCCCCTTTGAAAGCCAACCGGGATTCGGACGTGACCTCGTTGAGAACCGGATCAATGTACAGTACCAATTTTACTTCTAGACCAACCAGACAAGTCATCGCACGAACGTGGAGGACACCATGAGAACAGCATTTCGTATCAGAGGAATTCTGGCTGCGGTCAGCCTCCTGATCGGTCTGAGCTGGAATATCCATCCGGCCCAGGCCCAACCTGAGACATTGACCATTGCCGCCGCCAACAGCTTGAAAGAGGCGCTCAGAAAAGTGCTGCCGCGATTTGAGGCCGAGCACCGTGATATCAACCTGCGAGTCATCTACGGTCCCTCCCAGAGCCTCCGCAAGCAGATCGAAGAGGGCGCACCGGTCGACATTTTTCTGCCATCGCTCTTCGAGGAAATCGACCAACTGGAGGCCAAGGGGTTGATCATTCAGGGGACCAAGCGCGTCTTTGCGGCGACCTCGCTAGTCTTGATTACGGGGACGACCCTCCCCGCCCCTGTCAGTTCCATTCAAGATCTGCAAACCATCCCGATTCACCGCATTGCGGTCGGCGACCCCAAAACCTCCTCGGTCGGAAAAGTCGCCGCGCAGTTTCTGAAATACAGCAAACTGGAACCGAAGCTGAAATCGCAATACATCCTCGGTGAACACTCGCGGGCGGTGCTCGACCTGGTAGCCAAGGGTGAAGCCGAAATCGGAGTCGTCTATCGCACCGATGCCGTCCCCAATTCGGGAGTCCGCATCGTCGACACCGCACCGGTCGCCTCTCACACCCCGGTACGCTACGGTGTCGCCGCCCCATGGACGGCACAGAACATTTCTGCAGCCGGTGACTTCATTGAATTTCTACTGAGCCACACGATCCAGACCCTGTTGCAGGAATTCGGATTCGACGGCGTGTCCCCCGAGGTCGGCTTAGCTCAACGAGAAGAGGTGAAACCATGAACGGCATCAGCCCCATGCAGCCAACATCAGCCCCTGTCGCCGGGCTCATCCTCGCCATCTTCGGTGTGATGGTCGTGGCTGGTTGCGCCGCACCAACCCCGACGCCGCCCAAAACGGTGTACCAGTCGGGATTGAATCAAGTTCGAATCGAGAAAGACCCTGCGTCGACGACGAACGCCCACCCGGTATTGTTGACCGCAACAGAAGTCGGCACGTTGCTGCGAGGCGTACGAGTCTGGGAACGACGCAACGCGCTGCATCGTCTCTTCGTTGGGCAGGCCGACAAAACCAGAGCCTTCCGCGACAGGGAAATTGCGGTCCTGGCGCCGGCGCTGGCGAAAGCCTTATCCCAGGCATCTCCATCTGATCGCATTTATTACCATCTCAGCCATGCGACCGAACATGGCGAAGAGGAAACGACCACGGGCTGGGTGTCCGTACAGGACACGATTCTGCATCTGGCGTTGCGTGAAGCTCACGACCGGCATGGGCCAGGGCCTGATATCAGCAAGTATGACCGGCAGATGCCGAATGTGCCGGAGCGGTCTCCGGCATTCGATGCCACCTTCGAGCCGGAAGAGTTCCTCGTGAAGGTCCGGTCAGGCGGAGGGTTCTTCGCACCGGATCAGGAGGAAGAACTCCTCATTCGGTACCGGGAAGCGCTAGCCGCGATGCCCGCGCAACCGGGACTGGAACGAGACAACAAACCGGCCCAGGAACGTCACTGAGCGACAGAGAAAGAAGGGACAACCATGTCAATCCTGGTCGTCGGCGGTGATTCGGTCTGTGCGATCACAGAACGGGCCGACGCCGGCGGCCACGGATGCGTCGAACATTGGGGCAGACGCAAGACCAGGGATTTAACGAGGTCGATTCCAAGGATACGGAAGCCGTGGTGCTGGTGCTAGATCGCGTGAACCATACGTTGGCGAGGAAGGTCCGGACCGAAGCGTCGCGCCGCGGCCTTCCCATCTTTTTCCAGAAACGGGGGCGCCAGGTCCGGGCGGCCGGTGACCGGCCGCTCGACCTGATGCACTGGCTCGGCAAAAAAGAGTCCGACCCCCTGGAGCCAAACCTGCACACAGAGGCACGGGGATAATCGGTCCGGTCCCTATCAGGATGTTTGAAGCCGTGAATCTGAACGACAGAACGGGGAAGAGAGGGCAGCTCACAGGACTTCAGTCCAGACGCCGGCCATCTTAGCGCTGCGTCCTTTTTACCCGCTTATGTGAGCGCCTCATCTTTGTTGATCTTCGATCGACGTACTGATCCGAACAGCCTGCCAGTGAAGAACCGCGAAGTCGACCTGCCGAATCAATACACGTGCGCCTCGATCAATAGCGCATGATGACGTGTACGCAAATCAACAGAGCCTGGCCATTATCGTCAGACGGACCACAGCTCTTCGCACCCGCAACTTGAGTCACCTTCGCTCGTGAACATGTCGTATGGCCCGACACGCGAGCTTCAGCGCGACGATCAGCAACGAATCAAATCAAGGTACACACTCTGGTGGACTCCATCGGTCCAAAAACGCTGTCGTGGATCGTGAGGTCTCATCCTCTGGGCCTCCAGACTGACAGGAGCGCTCCTGGTATGGTACGGTGCTCGTTCACCACGAGGCCTGCATGCGCTGGCTCCATGACCGTTCGATCGGACAGAAATTTTTCCTCTCTTTCGGAGTCATCCTCAGCCTCCTGGCGTTGAGCCTCACGGCGCTCCTGGTCTATCTCAGCCGCATCAACAGTTATGTCGACCGCCATAAACGGATCACCGTGCCGGCCATCGTCACCGCGGCGACGATGCAGCGCTCCGCCTATGACATGAATCTCAGCCTGCACATCTTTCTCGAACAAATGACGAAGACCGGCGCGGACGACACCCTCGCTCGCTTGACCGGGCATACCGATGAGATCCGTCAGTCTCTGCAGCTCTATCGCTCGACCCATGCAGCACGCACCCATCCGATTCTTCTGCGTATGCTGAATCAACACCAGCGTTTGGATTTGGCCGACCAGGAAGACCAGGCCGTTGCCGAGATCGATCACGCGTTACACGAGTTGAACGGCTTATGGAGCGCGGCCCTCGCACAGCCGCAGGCTTCCGGAACGGCTCAGTCGCCGACCACGAAAGCCGATGCCCTTATTGCGACACTCACCCACAACCTTGATCAGTTGGTCGCCGCCCACCGCGACATCGACGTGGAAATGAAGATCGAAGGGGACCTGCTGCTCCAACAGGCCCGGATGATCGCGCTGGGTTTGGTTGGCGTCCTTGGGCTTGTCATTGGTGTGATCTACGTCTCGGTCAACCGCCGGATTGCGAAACCTCTCCAGCGCCTCTCGATCACCGCGGACCGTGTAGCCCATCACGACCTGACGGCGCAGTTCGAATCCTGGCCGGCCCGTGACGAAGTCGGCACCTTGGCGGCTTCGCTTTCTTCCATGGTCACGAGCCTGCGCGAACAAACGGCCGCCACCGCGCGAAAAACCAAGGAGTTGGAGGCCTTTACCTATTCCGTTGCACACGACCTCAAGGGACCTCTGAGGGAGATCGAAGGATTTTCCTCGTTGCTCGAAAAACGATTCCTCGAAGGCGGTGATGCCGAAACCCGCCACCACATCGAGGTCATCCGTCGATCGTCGCTGCGCCTCACCCACATGATTGACGCGCTGCTCAAATATTCGCGGTTGGAACAACAGGATCTGCCACGGCAACGCTTCAATGTGCTGGAAATGATCACGACGCTCATCACCGACCGGTTCAGTGGACTGCAGGGACCGAAGCCGAAAATTCAGGTCGCCCTGCCGTTCGCCGATCTGTACGGCGAACCGGTGAGCATCCGTCAAGCGATCGCCAACCTGCTCGACAATGCGGCGAAGTTCTCCCGCCGGACCCCTGTGCCGACCATTACCATCGGCGGAACCAGAACAGACCACGAACGGATTCTCTGGGTGCAGGACAACGGTATTGGATTTGATTCCACACAGACCGAGAAGATCTTCGGCCTGTTCGAACGGCTGCACAGCCCGCAGGACTATGAAGGCACGGGAGTGGGCCTGGCGATCGTCAAGCTCGTGATGGACAAACATGATGGACGCGTGTGGGCCGAATCCACTCCAGGCGCGGGCAGCAAGTTCTCGCTGGCGTTTCCGGAACGAGCCGACATCATCGTAGATCGAACCCCACCATCCTTCCCTCTACCATCAACCTGACCTCATGAGCACAGAACGCATCCGCACCCTCATCATCGATGACGAAGAGTTTGTCCGATTGGTCGTCGAGCAAGCCCTCCGCGAGGAAGGATGCGACACCCGGACAGCCAGTGGCGGACAAGCCGGTCTCGATCTGCTTCGCACCGGAGACTTCGACTGTGTCATCACCGATCTGCGAATGCCCGGCGTGGACGGTCGTGCCGTGCTCCGCTGGGTCAAGGACCATCAGCCGGATGTGGATGTGATCGTGCTGACCGGTCACGGTGACGTCAAGGACGCCGTGGCGGCTATCAAGGACGGGGCCTGGGATTTCCTGATCAAAGACACACCCTTCGACGGTGCAGCCGTAAAGGCGGCGCTGGCCAAATTGCGCACGGTACGCGATCTCCGCCGTGAAAATCTGGCGGCGCGGCATGGAGGCTATCGCCAGGAGGCCATAGTGAAGGGAATCAGCCAGGCCTGGCGGACGCTGGAAACGCAGATCGCGCAGGTGGCGCCGTCACAAGCCCCGGTCCTCATTCAGGGCGAAACCGGTTCCGGAAAGGAAGTGGTCGCGCGCCTGCTGCACGCGCAGAGCCGCAGGGCCGCAGGTCCTTGCATCGCGATCAATTGCGGAGCCGTGAGCCGCGAGTTGTTGGAAAGTGAATTATTCGGATATGAAAAAGGCGCCTTCACCGGCGCGACGACGGCCAAGCCCGGCCTCATCGCCGCAGCCGAAGGCGGGTCGTTGTTTCTGGATGAAGTGGGGGAAATGCCGGGCCCTATGCAAGTGAGCCTGCTGCGCTTTCTCGACCGGAACGAGTACCGTCCCGTCGGAAGCACACGCACGCTTCAGGCCGATGTCCGCATGATCTGCGCCACCAACCGGGATCTTCAAGAACTGGTGTTCCAAGGCCGGTTTCGTGATGACCTGCTGTATCGCATCAATACCATCACCCTGCGCGTGCCGCCCTTGCGGGAACGACTGGAAGACATTCCGGCACTGGTCGATCATATCTTGCACGGTCTTCGTCTGCCCGGGACAACGGCGAGAACCCCTGCATCCGAGGGCCTGACGCACCTGGCCGCTTACCGCTGGCCAGGCAATGTGCGCGAACTACGCAACGTCATCGAGCGCCTCGTGCTCATGAGCCCCAATACCGGCCCCATCACTCGCGAAGAAATCATGCAGGTCCTTTCTCGTTCATCCACAACCGGCGGCACGGGAGATCAAGCACAGCTTCCCCTCGAGGAGATCGAACGTCTGCACATTGAACGCGTCCTTCAGGCCAGTGGCGGGAACAAAACCAAGACGGCCCAGACGCTTCAGATCGACTACAAAACGTTGCTGACCAAGCTGAAGAAATACGAATCAAGCCACTGAGGGTCGGACGATCCAGCAATGCCATCCCCCGCATCAATAGAGGGGCACGGACGGACAATGGCCGCGGCACATCACCGGTGTCTCAAGCAGATGTTAGAGGAGCGACGATTATGACAGGGCCTGGATCATCGGGCGAGCAGCAGGCACAGGCACGATTCGGAACTTCCGGTCGCGCGGCGTCGTTTTATGAACATCAAGTCCTGACGTCTCTCAATCAACCGATGCGGGAATTCGTTGCCCGCATGGAGATGGTCTACATCGCCACCGCGGATGCGCGTGGACATTGCGACTGCTCGTTCCGTGCCGGTGCGCCGGGATTTGTACAGGTGTTGGATGAAACGACACTGGCCTATCCGGAATACAGAGGGAATGGCGTGCTGGCCAGCGTGGGAAACATCCTGGAAAATCCTCACATCGGCATGATTTTTCTCGACTACTACCAAACGACCGTCGGACTCCACGTGAACGGGACCGCCCGCGTCATCGATGCAGCGGACCTCTCCACTCTACCCAACGTCACCTCCGGCATGACAGAAGCCGCATCCAGCACAGGAGGGCGACAACCCAAGGCATGGATTGTCGTCGACGTGGAAGAGGCGTACATCCATTGCTCCAAACATGTTCCGCTCCTTGCGAGACGCGAGAAACAGATCGTGTGGGGCACGGATGACGAACGGCTCAAAGGTGGGAACTTCTTCAAGATTACGCCCTAGCCGTTCGTTGCTTCGCGAAGGCCAATCAGCAGACTGAGACAGTCATTTTTTCTGCTGGGCGCGCGCCATGGCCAACGCAAAGGCGCTTGTGGGCTGGGGCTCACGGGACGCAGGCCTCGACGCTTCCGCCGAACGCCGATCCCGCGCCTCCTGCGGGGCTCCCGATCGAGCATCTTTTTGTGCGCCCGTCGCCGCCGCATCCTCCATGCGCATGGTCAACGAAATGCGCTGCCGAGCCACATCGACGGACAACACCTTCACCTTCACGATCTGGCCAGGCTTCACCACCTCATGCGGATCCTTCACGAACTTGTTCGCCAGAGCGGACACGTGCACGAGACCGTCCTGGTGCACACCGATATCGACGAACGCGCCGAATGCCGCGACATTGGTGACCACGCCTTCGAGCACCATCCCGGGCTGCAAATCGGCGAGTGACTCTACGCCGTCGCGAAACGTCGCCGTCTTGAATTCAGGACGCGGGTCGCGGCCCGGCTTTTCCAATTCCGCGAGAATATCGCGCACCGTGGGCAAGCCAAATGTCTCGTTGGTAAAGTCCGCCGGGGAGAGCTCCTTCAACACGGTCGGCTTGCCCATCACCTCGGCGATCCCCTTGCTCAGTCGGGCCAGCATGCGCTCGACCACCGGATAGGCTTCGGGGTGCACGGCGGAACGGTCCAATGGATTATCGCCGTTGTTGATTCGTAAAAATCCCGCCGCCTGCTCGAAGGTCTTCTCGCCCAAGCGCGGAACCTTCCGAATCATCATGCGATTCGGGAACGGACCGTGCGCATCTCGGTACTCGACGATATTCTGCGCCAGCACCCGATTTAACCCGGATACGCGCGCCAACAGCGGCGCCGACGCGGTGTTCACATCCACCCCGACCGCATTGACGCAATCTTCGACGGTTGCGTCGAGCGATCGCGCAAGCGCCCGCTGATTGACATCATGCTGATATTGCCCTACCCCGATGGATTTGGGGTCGATCTTGACCAACTCGGCCAGCGGATCCTGCAATCGACGGGCGATCGACACGGCCCCGCGCAAACTGACATCCAGCGCTGGGAATTCCGCCGCGGCAAACGCCGAGGCCGAGTACACGGAGGCTCCGGCTTCACTCACAACAATCTTCGCCACCTTCTGTTCCGGCTTTCGTTCCGCCACCACCTTGATGACCTCGACGGCAAGCTTATCCGTCTCGCGGCTGGCTGTGCCGTTGCCGATCGAGATCAATTCCACCCCATGCCGGATCACCAGCTCCACAAGGGTTGCCAGCGCCCCCTGCCAATCATTACGAGGTTGATGCGGATAGATCGTCGTCGTTTCCAGCAATTTTCCGGTCGCGTCCACGACCGCCACCTTGCAGCCAGTGCGGATACCCGGATCGAGGCCTAGCACGGCCTTCGGACCGGCTGGGGCCGCCAGCAGGAGCTCGTGGAGATTGCGGCCGAAAATCTTGATCGCCTCCGCCTCCGCCGCCTCGCGTACCTGGAGGAGCAACTCCGTGCTGAGATGCAGATGCACCTTGACCCGCCAGGCCCAGTAACAGACATCGTTGAGCCATTTATCGGCGCGCCGACCCTTATTCTCAATGCCGAAATGGGCGGCAATCAACCCGGCGCAGGGATGCGGCACCTGGGCATCGAGGGTTTCGCCCAGACCAAGGTCGAGTTTGAGCACGCCCAGCGTGCGGCCACGGAACATCGCCAGGGCGCGATGCGAAGGAATAGTGCGAATGGTCTCGGAATAGGCGTAATAATCGCGGAACTTCTCTTCTTCCGCCGTTTCTTTCCCGGGCAGAACGGTCGAGGTCACAATGCCTTCATTCCACAATTTCTCGCGCAAGGTAGCAAGCAAGTCGGCGGTTTCGGCAAAACGCTCGACCAGAATATCACGAGCCCCTTCCAAGGCCGTCTTGGCATCCGGGACGTTTATTGCCTCGACACCTTCGGCGGCGGCCACAACTTTCACATACTTGACTGCTTCCTGTTCGGGATCGAGAGAGGGATCGGCCAGCAGCGCATGTGCCAGCGGTTCCAAACCGGCTTCACGGGCGATTTGCGCCTTGGTACGGCGCTTGGGCTTAAACGGCAGATAGATGTCTTCGACGGCTTGCTTCGTCGCAGCCTGCTCGACCGACCGTCGAAGCTCATCTGTCAGTTTGCCCTGCTCTTCGATGGACGCCAAGATCGTCTGTCGCCGCTCTTCCAATTCGCGCAGATACAGCAGCCGTTCCTCCAGGTTGCGCAGATGCGTGTCGTCCAAGTTATTGGTGGCCTCCTTGCGATAGCGCGCAATAAAGGGCACCGTCGCTCCACCGTCCAGGAGGGTCACTGCCGCCGATACTTGCGGCGAGGTGACACCGAGTTCTTTGGCGAGCAGATCGACAATGCGTTGTTGTGCTGCGTCTGAAATAGTCGGCGTCGTGGAGGCAGTCATGAGTGTCTAACAGGCTTTCCGAAAGCGAGGCGTGGCCGAAACATCCAGCCGGTCTCAGAGGCTTTCTTGTCAGATGAGAGAGACGACTTCGGGCGACGCGATAGCGAAACCCCTTGTGATGGACGATCGGAATCTAGCAGAAGATTCGAAGAACTTCCAGGCCTCGGAATTACCGCCGACGGGACAGGACTAGGGAAAACGGAACCCGACGACAGGCTTCGGAAATGGTATAGTGCACCTTGCAACCCGGCACCTCTCGCCGGTTTGGGGTTTATATGAGGTCCGTGGTGATCAAGGTAAATCTGTGACCCGCAGGCAGTTGTTCTCCTTCACGTTCTTCTCCATCGTGCTCCTGCTTACCTGGCAGCTGGGAGTCATCCTCAGTCCATTCTTTTATCCGATCATGTGGGCGGTGATTCTCACGGCCACATTCTATCCGCTCTACCAAAAGATCCTGGCGGCCTTCAAAAACCGTCGTGAGCTGGCCGCCATGGTCATGACGGTCATGGTCATGTCCATTGCAGTCCTGCCTGCAATTTATCTGATTTTTTTAGGGATCAATGAGGCGGTGCAAGCCTATGAAACAGCCGCTGAATGGTTTCGCGCAGGAGGCCTGCGTGAGGTGGGCCCCGCCGTCTCGCAATTACCAATCATTGGACGGTTCAGCCAGGAAATATTTGGACGCCTGATTTTATCCAACAGCGGCCAGCTTGAATCGTCCGTGCTCGAAGGCGGCAAAGCGATCAGTTCGTTTCTCCTGTCTCAAGGCGCCGACTTGGCCAAAAATGCGTTTCTGTTTCTGACGGATTTTCTGGTGATGATTTTTACACTCTTCTTTCTATTTCGCGACGGGGATCGGCTGTATAACGGCTTGTATGCGGCCATTCCGCTCGATCCCGACCATAAGGCGAAGATATTCGAACGGATGAACGGCACGATCAGCGCCGTCATGCAGGGAACGCTGCTCACCGCCCTCGCGCAAGGTACAGTCGCTGGGCTCGCCTACTGGGCGCTCGGCGTGCGCTTCGCCGTATTTCTCGGCGCATTATCTGCTATGTTGTCATTGCTTCCCTTCGGAGGCACCGCGCTCATTTGGATTCCCGTCGCCATATACCTGTTCATCACGGGATCTATTCTGAAAGGCTGCATCATGATCGGGATCGGAGCGGGGCTCGTGGGGCTGCTGGACAATCTTTTACAGCCGTTTCTCATCGGCAACAAAGCGCAATTGCCGATGCTCTTCCTGTTCTTTGCATCCCTGGGCGGACTGGCCTCATTCGGGCTCCTGGGCCTTTTCCTCGGCCCGATTATCCTGGCCGTGCTGCTGGAGACTTTTCATATCTACCAGGACGAATTTCAGGATCAACCCAGCGAATTGCTCATCAAGTGAGACGACGAAATGCACCCTCTCCTGCTTCTGACCGCCGCCGTTGACTCCTGACCCTGACCGCCTGGATGACGCTGAGAGAGTCCATGCCGAAGCACTCGAAAGATCCTTCACCCTCCATTCCCCTCGCCGTCGCCGCCATGGGGGTGGTGTACGGCGATATCGGAACGAGCCCGCTCTATGCGCTGCGTGAATGTTTCCACGAGTCGCATGGACTGCCTGTCACCACCGACAATATTTTAGGCATTCTTTCCCTCATCGTCTGGTCGCTCGTGCTCATCGTCACAGTGAAATATCTGCTGTTCGTGATGAAGGCCGATAACGATGGGGAAGGGGGCATGCTGGCGCTCATGGCGCTCAGCCAACGGTCTCATCCTGTCAACCTTCGCACGGGATTGAGCCCAGTCGTCTCGCTGGGTTTGGTCGGCGTCGCCTTTCTCTACAGCGATGGCATTATTACCCCGGCAATTTCCGTCCTCAGCGCAGTGGAGGGACTGACGCTCGCCACCGATGTGTTCACGCCCTATGTCCTGCCCGTCACGGTTGGATTGGTTGCCCTGTTCTTCGCCGTCCAGCGCCGTGGCTCGGGAAAATTAGGCAGTATTTTCGGTCCCATCATGCTGGTCTGGTTCGCCGCGCTGGCCCTGCTCGGCATTCACAGTTTGATCCAAACCCCCGCCGTGCTGCTCGCGGCCAATCCGCTATATGCCGTCGGGTTCCTGATTCACCATGCGGGCATCGGCTTTCTGGTCCTGGGCAGTGTGTTTCTGGTTCTCACGGGAGCTGAAGCGCTCTACGCGGACATGGGGCATTTCGGACGGCGCCCGATACAACTCGGCTGGTTTGCCGTGGCGCTGCCGGCTCTCCTGCTGCAGTACTTCGGCCAGGGCGCGCTCTTGATGCGGAATCCGGCGGCCCTCGCCAATCCCTTTTATCATCTGGCGCCGGAGTGGATGCTCTATCCCCTGATTGCGCTGGCGACCATGGCCACCATCATTGCGTCTCAGGCCATGTTGTCCGGCGCGTTTTCCCTCACCTTACAAGCCGTGCAACTCGGGTATCTCCCGCCGCTCCGGATTACTCACACCTCCGCGGAACAACATGGTCAAATTTACTTCGGCCTCCTTAACTGGCTCATGTTCGTCGGCACTGTCGGGCTGATCCTCTCGTTCGGATCGTCAACCAACCTGGCCGCAGCTTATGGCATCGCCGTCTCCGGCTCCATGATCATCACGACGCTGCTCATGTACCGCGTCACCCGTAGCCATTTGCGGTGGAGCGCACCGCCGGCGGTCATGGCGGTGGGCGTGTTCCTGTTCATCGACCTCGCATTTTTTCTCGCCAATGCCCAAAAGATCCCCCATGGCGGATGGTTTCCGCTGCTTCTCGGCGCGGCGATTTTTACCGTGATGAGCACCTGGGCACGCGGTCGCGCCATCGTCGCTGAACACCTCCGCGGTCAGTTTCCTCCGTTGCGTCAGTTTGTCAGCGAAGTCTTGTCGAAGGTGGAATGCCGGACGGCCGGACGCGCGGTGTTCCTCTCCCAACACCCGGACATCACCCCTCCGGCGCTGCTCCAGAATGTCCGCCACAACAAATCTCTGCATGAACAGGTGTATGTCCTCACTGTCCGCACGGAGCATGTGCCGTTCGTTCCTGCGGGGGTTCCGCTGGAAATCACCTCCATTCAAGAGAATCTTTTTCAGGTGATCGCCCGTTGCGGATTCATGGAAACCCCGGACATCCCGCGCGTCCTGACGCAGCTTGCCGCGCATGGCCATGTGCTGCCGATACAGGACACCACTTTCTTCCTGAGCAGGATTACCTTTTTGGCGACTCCGAAACCGGGCATGGCAATCTGGCGGGAAAAGCTATTTGTCGTGCTGTCGCGAAACACCCAGCGCGCAAGTTCGTACTTCCATCTGCCGTCTGAACAGGTGGTTGAGATTGGACTGGTACTGGAGATTTGATAGTCCACCGGAATCTCACCGACGCAATCTGATCAGCCTCGCAATGGGACAAAGGATGAGCTCGAGGCAATCAGACGCATTGCCCGAACTCGGCCTGACGCCACGCTTCATACAACACGACCGCGACCGAGTTGGATAGGTTGAGACTGCGGCTGCCTGGTACCATCGGTAAGCGGATACGTTGTTGATCCGAGACACTTCCCAGTATCTCCGCCGGTAGGCCACGGCTTTCCGGGCCGAACACAAACACATCGCCCTCCGCATAGCGCACCAGATCGTACCGCTGCCTGCCCTTGGTGGAAACGGCGAAGAGGCGGCGATCGGCGAAGTGTTCGAGACAGGTCTCCCACGTCTCATACACCTTCATTGTGGCGAATTCGTGGTAGTCGAGCCCTGCACGCAACAGCTGCTTGTCCTCCAGTGTAAAACCCAGCGGTTTCACCAAATGAAGACGGGCCCCGGTATTGGCGCAGAGCCGAATGATGTTGCCGGTGTTCGGAGGAATTTCCGGTTGATACAAAATGACATCGAACATAATGAAGGAGGATAAATTGCGGTGTGATCGGCAGCAATGAGCGGATGGGTAGCCGGCCGGTTATCCGGCAAGGCTACCCTTCAGTCCGCCGGCCGATCAGGAACGAAAGGCCTGCACATCACCCGATTTGCGCAGCATCTTATTGACTTCATCAAGATGCAGTTCTTCGCCCACGATCATCTCCCGCGCAAACTCTTCCAGCAAGACGGACTTGCCCTCCGCGAGCTTCAGCAGTTCGTAGTAGGACGCGACGGCCGCTTTCTCATGGTCCAGACTCTCACGCAAAATATCTCCGATATCGTGCTTTTCCGTCTCGAGCAGGGTCCCGATTTTCAGCGAAGGATGTCCGCCCAGCAGAGTCACCAGTTCGCCGGCTTTGTGAGCATGGGCCAGGCTCTCATCCGCATTGCCCTTCAGCCACGACACGATCGGAATCCGGTTATACCCGTAAATCATGAGCGCGTAGTGCGTGTACCGCACCACACCGGCAAGCTCAAGCTCCATGATCCGATTCAGAATTCCCACGGCGCGCTGCGTTTCTTGTTCGTTCATCATTGATCTCCGATCAGGCAAGAACTCCCTGCCTCGTAACATGGTCTTCGCACCCGGCTAGACGT
Organism: uncultured Nitrospira sp.; assembly: GCA_964556305.1. GTDB lineage: Bacteria > Nitrospirota > Nitrospiria > Nitrospirales > Nitrospiraceae > Nitrospira_A. The sequence continues at coordinate 74,727 of CAZKVY010000011.1, forward strand.
TGAAACGGAAGTGCATCACATCGCCATCTCGCACGATGTACTCTTTCCCTTCCAGTCGCATCTTGCCCTTTTCTTTTGCCCCTGCCTCGCCCTTGCAGGCGATGTAATCGTCGTAGCCGATCACCTCCGCACGAATAAACCCCTTTTCAAAATCACCGTGAATCACGCCCGCGGCCTGCGGCGCGGTGTCGCCGATATGAATCGTCCAGGCGCGCACTTCTTTCACGCCGGCCGTAAAGTACGTTTGAAGCCCTAGGAGCTGATAGGCCGCGCGGATCAGGCGATTCAGCCCCGGCTCCGTCATCCCGATATCGGCGAGGAATTCCTGTTTTTCCTCATCGGCGAGGACCGCGATTTCCGATTCCAGGGCCGCGCAAATCGCCACCACCGGCGCGCCTTCCTGTGCGGCATACTCCTCCACGCGCGTCAGCAGCGGATTATTGGCAAATCCCTTTTCAGCCACATTGGCCACATACATCACCGGCTTCATGGTCAGCAGGCAGAGGGGTTTCAGCAAAGCCCGTTGCGCCGGATCCAGCTTCATCGTCCGCGCAGGCTTGCCCTCGTTCAAACACGCGGCCACCTGCACCAGCAACTCTCCCAGTTTCGCGGCATCCTTGTCCCCCGAACGGATGAGTTTCACGTTGCGCTCTTGCGCTTTTTCCACGGTCGTGAGATCGGCCAACGCGAGCTCCGTTACGATGGTCGCGATATCGGAAATCGGATCGACCTTGCCCGCCACATGCACCACATTGTCGTCTTCGAAACAACGCACCACGTTCACGATGCCGTCGGTTTCACGAATGTTCGCAAGGAACTGGTTGCCCAATCCTTCTCCCTTCGAGGCCCCCGCCACCAACCCGGCGATATCCACGAACTCGGTCGTGGCATACTGCATCCGCTGCGGCTTGACGATATCGGCCAGCGCCTGCATCCGCGCATCCGGCACTTCGACAATCCCGATGTTCGGCTCGATCGTGCAGAACGGATAATTTTCCGCCGCAATCCCTGATTTGGTCAGTGCATTAAAGAGGGTGGACTTGCCTACGTTCGGCAGGCCGACGATTCCACATTTCACACTCATGACGATCCCTTCCTGGTCCTGGCCCTGTTGGTTCGGTCTGCCGTTCCCACGCCCCTATGGCTGAAAGGGAACATGAACCGAAGAGGCGCATTCTACGTGTTCGAGGCTGGCGCGGTCCACTCCCCTCTCGCCCTGAGGGGAAGTGCTGTAGGGCCGCAACACCATGTCGGCCCACATCCAGGTATCCACCCTTCCTCCATTCAAGTAGTCGTGAATGCGAATGACATCGCGCAGGAAGAGATCCGCCGGAATCATAACACCCGAATGCTTCGTCATGCTCGATAGGGATGGTCCCTGGATGCAGCCCTAGATCAGCTCGTCGAGAAACCGCAGCACGCCGCGTAAGTGGCCTACTTCCGTGGATCATAGAAGACTGAATTGAACATCAAGTTCGTAAAGTGCCGCTTAGAAACCTTATCCTGGTGCGTGAGCACCTTCATATGCATCCGCACAAGCAAGGAAGAGTGAGGAGGTTTACTTAGGTATCACACCGATGTGAGATCAGCCGGAATGAGCAATTCGCTTGGGAGACGCCCCGCTTCGCTCTACACTGACGTCACAAACAGACACGTTTGAAGAGAGGAGCACCTATGAATCCATCACGAGTCGGCGCCGGCCGATCCACCCTTCTCGCGCTGACGAGCCTGATCGTGCTGCCCTTGTTGACCGGAGAGTTGCCGGCGATGGCCCTGGAAGGCAGTGCTCGCACCATCGTCTCCCAGCCGAATAGTCATGTTGGACTTTCGATCGACCTCGCTGGCTTCACGATCGAACGAGACCAACTCAAACCGAACGGGCGCCGCTACCTCCTGGCTTCACATCCGGCAACCGGCATCAACGTCGCCATCGTATTGGAGCAGGTGGCCGGACAGGCTTCGACTGGTGGATGCATCACATACCTGCGGCAACTGAAGAAAGGCCAGGCGGTCAGCCGTGGGAAAGACATAGCCCTGTCGACCGCGCGTGACATACCGACACTCGAATATACGCTCCCCCGCTTCCAGGGTGTTCGTCTCGATCAAAAAAGCCTGTACGCCTGCATGGCTGAAGCGAATGTCTATGCCAGCATGCACGTGTCGAAGGTTCAGTATACCGATGCCGATGCAGCGCTTTTTCAGCACCTGCTGACAACCGTGCAATTGCAGCCGGGACCATTGCCCCGGGTGACGGCTCATCAACCGAACACCGCCGCACCGCTGTTTTCTGTGGAGACCGTACGCTACGAGCAAAAGAGCGAGGCGAGAACCATTGCGCCGTAATTGATGCGTCCACCGGCCTATCGGGGCGCTGTGAGTGCATCTTGGGCTGTGTGGCCGCTCAAAGATTTTTCCTGGATGTTGTGTTGGATCTCCAAGGCGATGACACGCGCCAGTTGATCTGCTGACAGTGCCCCCATCGGCAAGCCTTGTGTATCCCGATAAAAGGGATCATCCGAGGCGGCGATGCGATGGACGTTGACCAGAATCGCAGCCGGTTGAATGCGCTGCCGCCGCTCACCCACCACTACCGCCTTCTCTTCAGACAGGACTCTGGTGCGCGTGGCCCAGTCCCGTTGATCAATTTTCACATAGGTGACATTCCAGATCTTTCCATTCAGCAGACTGCGGACGGCCTTCGGGGTGTGCTGCAAGAAATACGGCTCCCGCACGATCTTCTGCAGGGCTTCACGAACGCGGATGTCGTATAACTTTGTCGTCGAATCCGTATGCGTGGGTGGAATCGGCGTGCGACTGCCGACTTCGTACAACGGTTGACCGTCGAGGCTCTTCTGGTCATCTACCGTGCGCAGGTAGGCGTCGAAGAGTTGCTGCAGCAGTCGGGCACGTTCTTCCGCAGACAGCCCCGCAATCTCTTCGTCCGTCCGAATGGGCGCCGTCTGGAGCTCCCGTTCCACGGAAACTGCCTTCGCCTTTGGCGCAGTATCGGCCTTGCTCACGACCCACTGAAACTCTCTCGCCAACACCGGAATTAATGCGTCTGGATGATTCAGATGCCCCTTGGCTTTCAGGGCGGAAGCGCTGATGAGGAGTGTCACCCGACCCGGTACTTTGGTGCGGGCCACCAGAAACGGAAACGCTTTCCCTTCATCATTGACCACGACCGGTTCGATCACGACCTGCTTGAGCGCCTGTTTGGTGAGACTTTCGTCGAATCGGGGATAGTCGGCCCGATGTTGCACCATGATCGTCAACGCGTCGATCACCGTCTGAACGGCCGCATCGAGATCGGCAGCATCCAGCCCGCTGTCGCCTGCTGCCGGGCCCGCGCTCAGAAAGACGCGAAACGGCGCACCGGAAATCTCTCGTCCCTCACCCGCGACAGGAGGAGTCCCGGTTTCTGGATGAGCCTGGTGGCCTTGGTGATTCGCCTGCGTTTCAGGTACGAATACCATCGAGCACATGACCGCAGCCGCACCAAAAGCGCCTACAACAGCCCGACAAGAGGCGATGAGGCGACCTGACTGCAAGCCATATTGTGTGAGCCGGTTTATCATCAGGAGTCCGTCTCAGCCTGCATACCCATGTGGATTGTTCTGTTGCCAGCGCCAGGCGTCGGCACACATCTCATCCAATCCGCGGGCGGCCCGCCACCCCAACGATTTCAGCGCATACCCGGGGTCGGCATAACAGGAGGCGACGTCGCCGGGACGCCGCGGAGCAACCTTGTAGGGAACCGGCTTTTCACTGGCTTTCTCAAATGCACGAACGATCTCCAGCACGCTATACCCGTTCCCGGTGCCGAGATTGACCGTCAAACATTCCCCCGGGCGTTCCAGCCGGTCCAGCGCATCCAAGGCCTTGAGATGCCCGAGTGCCAAATCCACCACGTGAATGAAATCCCGCACGCCGGTTCCATCCGGAGTTGAATAATCATTGCCCCACACATTCAAATGTTCGCGCCGACCGACTGCGACCTGTGCCACAAACGGCAAGAGATTGTTCGGCATGCCCTGAGGATCTTCGCCGATCAGGCCGCTGGCATGCGCCCCGACCGGATTAAAATACCGCAGGATGCCGATCCGCCAGGAGCGATTGCTGCGTTGCAGATCGCGCAGGATTTCTTCGACCATCAACTTCGTTCGTCCATAGGGATTGGTCGCAGATAGGGGATGATCCTCGGTCAACGGCAAACGCTGTGGGTCTCCGTAGACTGTGGCGGAAGAACTGAAAACCAATTTTGTCACGCCGCACTCCCCCATGGCCTCCAGAAGACGCAGGGATCCCGCCACGTTATTGTCATAATACGACAGGGGCTTCTCAACCGATTCACCCACGGCCTTCAACCCGGCAAAATGGATCACCGACGTCGCCCCGCTCTCCCGAAGAGCCGTGATCAAGGCCGCCCGATCTCGAAGGTCGCCACGAATCAACCGAAGGGATTTGCCCGTGATGCGTTGCACACGCGCCAAGGCTTCAGGGTGGCTGTTGCAGAAGTTATCGAACACCGTCACCGCCGAGCCGGCATTGAGCAGTTCCACACACGTATGCGAACCGATATACCCGGCGCCACCCGTCACCAAGATCATGCGCATCGCCTCCAGTGAGATGAGAGAAGAACAGTGCCTCTTGGGCCTACGATACACCGCCTCGAAGGCCCGCACAATGGCACGTCGAAGGATAGAGGGTCTTCCTCGGGCGCCTCATTTCAACCTAGCTGTTTCGCATCGCACTCCGCTACACTTCGACACGCAAGGAAACCAATGCAACAAGAACGCACCACCAACTACTACGCCATCCTGGAACTTTCTTCTGACGCGACGGAGGCTGAAATCAGACGCGCCTGGCATGAACATATGCAGGTCTGGCACCCCGATCGCTTCGTGCATTCGCCCACGCTGCATCGCAAAGCTGAAGCCCGCACCCAACTGATCAATCAGGCCTATCAGACGCTCAGTGACGCGGCTGCCCGCGCCCGCTATGACGCAGGGAGACAACATCCGTCCTCAACGCCACCTCCACGCCCCTCGCCGGCGACTCGTCCCCAACCGGCCGCACGCCCGCGGCAGGAGTTGCGCGGGCCCCAAACGATGTTGAACGTCACCCGGTTCAGTCATCCGAAAATCATGGTCCCCGCCATCCATCTCCTGGTGGATGTACACGAAACCCAACCCTATGAATTCAAGGGACTCATACGGATCGCCGGAACGCGGACACTGGCTCTGCCTGCCGGTGACTACGCCATCGCGGAGGCGCCCGATATCTTCTGCGTCGAACGCCGGCGCGTGGAAGAATTCAATACCATTTTCTCGAATCCCTCCGAAAATCGTCCCCGCTTTCTTCGCGAGCTCGAACCGCTCCTCGCCATCCCGCATCGGTTTCTCGTTATCGAAGGCGCCATTCAGTACAACCGCGGCGGAGGACGGTTGGGGCAGTATCATCGCAATGGGTTGATAGACTTTCTCGATTCCCTTACGGCGCGATTCGGGCTTCAGATTGTCCATGCGGAGAACCGCGAGGACGCCGAAGAACGGGTGGCGAATCTGGCGGCCATCCATTACGCCTACCACCTCGCCGAACAAGAAGGCCTCGGCCGATGCCTCACGGAAAACGACGCCTAACGGACTACTGAACACGTTTACCTGCCCGAAGCTCGCTCTCCCCCAATCGCCCCTTTTCTTGGTCAAGCGAGGGCCTCGTGCTAGCATGGCATTCCTATGTCACTCTCGACGACTGTGCACGATCTCCGCATCCTGATTCGCTCCTCCCACCCGCTCATTGTGATCGACACCGTGGAAGAAGACCGGGTGTTGACCCTGCTGCAATCCGTGGCCGCTCAGGAACGGATGCCGCTATTCGAATGGTCGATTACGAGAGGCCTCAGCAGACGGGAAGATGGGCAGGCCCTCAGCAAACTGACCGCCACGCCTCTGGCCGTCCTTCAACATCTCAACGGGTTGACGGTCGAGGGTATTTTCTGGCTCAAGGACCTCGCGCCACATTTGCAGGATGCGGCCGTCACGCGCCAACTGCGCGAGGTGTGCCTTCACTTCAGCCGCTCACGCGCGACCTGTCTCGTGACCGGTCATCCCATCGCTCTGCCACTGGACCTCGATCAGATTGCGGTGCGGCTCGACCTGCACTTGCCGGATCGTGATGAATTACAGACGATGCTGCAGAGCGTTTTGCAATCCCTGAGGACGAGAACGTCCCCCCGTCGCCCGACATCCACCACGGTGGTGCACAGCCTGCTCAACTCCATGACCGCCTCGAAAGCGGCGAACGCAGGCCTCTCCGACCAAGAATGCGAGGCCATTCTTCGCGCGTTGCAGGGACTGACCTTGCACCAGGCCCGACAGGTCATTACCCAATGTGTCGTTGAAGACGGGGTACTTTCTGCCGATGATGTGCAAACGATTCTCACGCGCAAAGTCCAGGCGATTAAAGACGGCGGCTTATTGGAGTACTACCCGCTCGAAGACAACCGGTTCGAACTGGGCGGGTTCGTGAATCTGAAATCCTGGTTGGAGCGGGCGAAGGTGGGTTTCACGACTGAAGCCAAGGCTCTCAACTTGACGCCGCCTCGGGGCATCATGCTGGTAGGTGTGCCGGGATGCGGCAAATCGCTGGCCGCCAAAGCCATCGCGCGCGAATGGGGCCTGCCGCTGCTCAAATTGGATGCGGGACGGTTATTCGACAAATTCATCGGCGAGTCCGAGAAAAACTTTCGCAAAGCCATCGAAATGGCAGAGTCACTGTCCCCCATCGTGCTCTGGATCGATGAAATTGAAAAGGCGATGGCCGCTGGCGGCGGGAGCGGCGATGCGGATGCGGGCTTGAGCCGCAGGCTCTTCGGCGCGTTCCTCACCTGGCTGCAGGAAAAGAAGCAAGACGTCTTCGTCGCGGCGACGGCGAACAATCTTTCCGCTCTGCCCCCGGAGTTGTTGCGCAAAGGGCGGTTTGACGAAATCTTCTTCGTGGACCTTCCTGACAAAGACGAACGCACGGCCATCTGGAAGATTCATCTCAGCCTTCGTAAACAGACCAGCACCGGGTTCGATCTGCAGAAAGTCGTGGACGCCAGCGAAGGATTCAGCGGCTCGGAAATCGAGCAGGCCGTGGTCGC
>CAZKVY010000012.1:0-80709 GCA_964556305.1 uncultured Nitrospira sp.
TTTGCCGGAAGTTCACATAATTGCGGAGTAGCCCTACGACGCACTCTTTCCAGTCGGCTTCATCCAAATTTGCTAATGCACGGGCACAGAGTTGGGCGCGGTCTTTTTTGAATTCCAACTCCCAGCGCACCCCGTAGTCCTGCCAGTTCTCTCGTTCTTTACTCTGGAGCTCTAATCGCTTGTCGTAAATACGTAATAATGTCTGGCTTTGGGGACTACCGAAATACATGGTGTCGCCGGTGGTCGCACCGGTGCCACGCGTAAGGGTGGAGACAATTTGCCGCACCTGAGCGGCTCGTGTGACGCAGTGACCCTCTTCGACAGCCTGTCGAATAGTCGTCATCGGAACGGTCCCGGCTCGATCATCGAGGGCACAATCGATGCGTGTGACGTGTCCTTGTTGCTCATGCACCCATTTGAGTAGGATGCGAATCTGCTCCAAGGTCAGGGCAGACACCAAACCACCAGACAGATCGACATGAATCTCATTGGGGCGACGAGGGGCATTCGTGCCGAGCTTGCCGACCCCCTGTACTCCATCCGACGTAATCCAGGACAAGGGATAGCCTCGAAATCCTCCTTTAGCCCTGCTCCAATCTCCCCCGAGGACCTTCATGGTCTCTTGGGGATTGCTGGCCAAGACCGTAAATGCCAACCAATCAACCGTGAGAGTGAATCTAGACTGCATGGAACCTATCGAACTCCTGTAAGGAACCCTGTGGTGAGAGCCCCCGTGTTACCAAGACGGGGGCCATTCCGCTCCGCCCCGCAGCCTGCCGGCATGCGGCGCGGACCGGCGTTGCCTCCCGGCGACGGATGACGGTGTTGCTCTGAACAGGGCTCCATTCGGAGTGTTGTCGCGTTCTTGCGATCGTTTCGGTGCATGCGTAGACCTTATGCAAACGCCTCCACGCAGTAAAGAACCCTCTAGAGGACAGGAGGGGTCACGAGGGGACAAATCGAGGACAAATTATCGGGAGGACGAGGCAAGAAGGGAAGTAAGCATAAGGAGGCGTATGTGCGCGTTCGTGCGCTCAGAGCGGCAATTGTGAGCATCGTTCAGGGCCGGAACATGCAGCAACTAAAAATCGACTCGTTTTGGCTGGTGCGCGAAAAAAAAGTTTGGGAGGCATTCCCCGCGTTCTGGGATAGGATTGGAGGCATGGTGAGCAGAAAATGGTCTTGGAGGTCTCTCTGAAGAAGCATGTGACGCTTATGGCATTAGTAGCCATGATGGCTTGGTGCATTGTGGGACTTGGAGGATGCCAAGCCACCACTGAGCGCGAGGAAGTGATTGGTATTTGGAGACTCACAGCTGAGTCTCGAATGTTTCTGGAAAAGAACTTCGCTCGCCTGAATCCCTCAATTGAGATGAAGGAGGATGGAACGTTCATCGCCGCGGACCTTCCCCAAAGCTCATTCCTAGTTGAAGGGCAATGGCAAGAATTTGTGATGCGGGGAGAAGGGGTATGGCAATTGGATCAACACCAGAAGCGCACGATTATACATCTGCAGTTCAGCAGATTAGAGAACTACAGGCGCGGCCCAGATCAGCCGAAGGAAAGTTCTGGGTTTGGTTCCTACCTTTATATCGAGCATACGGGATCTGAGCTCTACCTGTTTTATCATGACAACGATCCTGATATGGGACGAGAGATACGGTTCGAGAAGGAGAGATGACACCTAGGTAGAGCTTTCGCCTACCGGTAAATTGCGGAAACGAGAAGCGACTGTGGAAACATTGGGCAAAGAAAACTGGCTGCCCCCTAGCTCTTGAGTGAGCGGGTGGCCTCCTACCAGGCTCATTTCCCGTTGTCGATCAATTGAGAGTGACACACCACAATGATGAGATTCGTTCGATGGGGAGCACTCGCAGGTATCATCCCGCCCATTCTAATTGTGACGACTTCCAAGGCGGGTTGTTTCACTGGCCAAAACTAGGAATGGCGCTCTGGCCGACTTGGATTCTTAATGCGGCGACGTTTGGGAGAGAGATCACTGTCTTCGGTCTACTAGTGTTACTCGTTTCGATTGCTGCCAATGCTCTCCTGTACGCGCTGGCTGGTCTAGTGCTTTGGGTATTAATACCGAAATATCTTCGTCCTGGTAGGTAGTCGGGTAAACGCTTCAATTGCGACTATCTTGAGTGGGCCAACGAACGGGATTGGTTGGTGATCCAGGGGGCAGTACCGCTTAGCAGTTCTGGGTTGGAGACAGGACAAAAGGAGGAGAGCTGAGTCATCTACGTGACAAGAAAGGGCTACTGAATCACGCGAGTTCCAGGCACAGTGAGCGCAGAGCGCTTCTTGCATTTGGACTACTGAGCTATGGAAGGGAAATATGCCTTGCTCTGCTTCTGCCTTTTTCGCTCACCAGCTGCATCGGCCCTGCTCAGCTGACGCTGAAACCAAACGATCGTTCCCAAAGTGTCGGCATGCAGATCATTGAGGAAGACATGGCCCAGTGCCGGCAACGTGCAAGCGCCTCCGCAGAAACGAATAATCCTGAACTTGCAACCTATATTCTGGCCCCACTGATTGGTCTAGGGTTTGTAGGATTAGCTGGCCAGGTTGAGTATGGGCCACCCGGCAACCTCCAGCAGCATCCTCAATTCAACGGTGTTCTGCTGACCTCTGCTGCGGTACTAAGCGTTACAGTCGCCATCGTATCTGGGATTGCATATTTCAGAGCGACGAAGCACTACTGGCACGTATACGACGAGTATTTAGGAATGTGTTTGATTGAGCATGGATATGAATTGAACCTCCAATAGGCCTCTCTTATAGGCATTCGGGGACCCTATCATTACGACGAGTTCCACAGCGATTCAATCCAATGACATCAATTGCGGCCAAACTGTTTCAGTGAAGGGGTTCACTCCATTTTCGTGTGCTAGAAATTGTCAGAACCTCTCAATTCCGCCAGAACCTATCGACTCAATATACAGCGCCTAAACTCAGACACTATCAGGGAAAATCGGGGAAACCTTCGCAAAATCAAGCCACTGTTAAAACTGCTTAGTATCGACTCTTAAGGCTCAGGCAGAGATCTTAATCTGATTGATGCTACTCAAACCTGTTTATGAATAATGAAACATGCACTATGGAGTCAGGGGTTGAGCAACGGTGAGTAAGCATATGTTGCATGTCGCCATTCTTTTGGCTTCCCTGACCCAGAACGGGTGCGTCTGGCCAATGACTGTGGCTGAGGCCTTGGATGTACGAGTAATGGATTCGAAGACTATGTCACCGATCCCGTTCGCTGAGGTAGTGTATCTCGCATGTGATTGGCATGACTTCGATTGTAATCAAGCTCGGCTGATTCGGACGCGGGCTGATAAACATGGAGCCCTCATGATTGACAGACAGCGTCGCTGGGGCCTTTGGCTTCCGGCCCCTGGGGGCATTCCTGTGCCAATTCATCTTATTGCCATATGGTCTTCAGGATATTCACCATTCATATTCGGGCCAGAGGATGTGATACAGAGGCGGATACCTTGGACACCAAGGCGTGATATCCGTGACGCGCTCGAGGAAATCCCTCTTGAACGTGGCTCGAATTACCCCACGTGGAATCCACAAACAAGATTTATTGAGGGCGCTGTTATGCTACAAAAAAGCGGGGATTAATCCTCGGGGAGTCGGAAGTATCTGACCTGCTAAGAACAATAGAATCATGCAGAGGGATTCACCCGAGTCCGCTGTACTAAATTTGTGCCAAAAATCTTCAAAAACCATCAATCTCCCTCGAATCTATCGACTCAGTAGAAAGCAACGATGTCTTTGTTTCTACAGTTAAACCGGGGAAACCATTTGATACACCGAGCGTTTCAAAAATTGTCCTGGCCTGTTTCGTAAACCACAGGCCAACCTATAAGCTTCAATCGATTGCCGGGAGGAGCCTACAAGTCCTTGACGCGCTGGGCAGGTCAACGACGGGAAGGAGCAATGCGAAGTGACAGAGGGGAGAGGCCTTCAATGTATCCTTCCAATACGTCGCCCTCTTTGACTGATCCCACGTTCTCCGGAGTGCCCGAATAAATGAGATCCCCAGCTCTGAGTTCAAACGCTTCTGACAGTTTCGAAATTTGCTCTGCGACCGACCAGATCATGTGCGAGAGATCGGCGTCTTGCTTCACAAGGCCGTTGACACGAAGTTGAATCTTCCCTTTGGTCAGATGTCCAATCTCTGATGCCTGATGGATCGGCCCAATAGGTGCCGAGTTATCAAAGCTTTTTCCCAGCTCCCACGGCTTTTTCTGATCCGCCAACGCTCGTTGAAGGTCTCGACGGGTCATATCAAGGCCAACCGCATACCCATACACGTGATCCAGCGCTTTCTTGGCACTAATCCCACGCCCACCCGACTGCAACGCGACGACAAGTTCAATTTCGTGATGATAGTTCTGTGTGAGGGAGGGATAGGGATGCTCCTCAGTGATGCCCACAGGAACTACTTGGATCGCGTCAGGAGGCTTCTGGAAGAAAAATGGTGTCTCTCTATTTGGATCTGCACCCATTTCCCGGGCATGGGCAGCATAGTTGCGTCCAATGCAATAAATCCGATGAACGGGGAAGAGGCGATCGGCGCCTGCGATTGGCACATGAGGGTATGAAATATTAAACAGCAACTGATTTTGTGACTCAATCATAGAATGCTCGTTGTAGGGTCATTTGATTTGAGTGATACATCGGTATTAAGCACAAACGGCAGCATGAGCCATGCGTGGCGTTTTGTCTTATTCTCAATGTGGGGGCCAGAATTAAAACACCATCGCGAGCCGAAACCTGGTGGCAGATCTGATGTCGGTCACATTAGTGGAAAACACCCCAAGCGCAGTGCCAGGCGGCGCATTCGATTTACCGAGGTAATGCCCACTGGCGGTCTGAATAACATAGCTACAATCACCTTGGTCAATAAATCTAAATTTCTCCCACGCCTGTACCTGCGTTCGATCGGTAACTAGATCGTCCCAGAGCATCGTACCCGACGCGAGGCCTCCCCCTTGAATGGCGGTGACATAGTTGATTCCATTGGACGTTTGGAGTGCATACGAACCATCACCTTGCTGGATCAGTCTGAAGCGTTGCCAATTGTTATCGAAGGGATTGGGCCGTAGCGTGTAGTCGTTCAGCGCTCCTATGGCCCCGAAGACAAATACGTCCGCACGAGTAGAGACGCGTCCGCCCCCTCCGTAGGCAAACACAAATCCATTGGGAGCGGAGATTGTGTACTGATATCCCGATCCCAGATTCCCACACTTCCAGATATTAAAATACTCCCAGTTTCCGGCCTGTGTAGCGTCCGTGTGAATCGGATCGTTGGTTTTTCCTCCTCCCCCTACTGCTGTAACATAGCGTCCATTGACGGTCTGAATGGTATTTCTCCATCCATACGAATCCATACCGAGCCTGAACATTTCCCAAGAGCCGATCTGTGTCGCATCGGTATGGAGCACATCTGTCGCTTGACCACCTGGTAGGACTGGAGGTCCAGAAAGGCCTCCTCCATTAAACGCGGTGAGATACGTTCCTTTTAGAGTCTGAATGATGTACTGACCCGAACCACCACTGAGGATTCGAAATTTCTCCCATGACCCAATGCCCGTCGCATCGGTGTGAATGGCATTCGTCGTCCGACCGCCCCCATCCACTGCGGTGATGAACGTCTGCTTCACCATGGTCCGTATGACAAACTCTCCTGGCAGGGGGGGCGGAGGCGGTAGCGCAGGGGGCTGAATGGGCCGAACCGGCATGGAGGTGATCGCACCAGGGGCAACGCGCGAGGGAACCGCCCGTTCTTGTATAACCGGCTCCCCATCTTCCATCGTGACTGCAGACGATGGGATCGCTGAGCTGTCAGAAGAGGGTTTACTTGGGTCCGCCGTGCATGCCGCCAGGCCCAAAACAACCCAAGCCAAAATCCACAACTCAATGAGTCCGACTCGATGGTGCCGCATGCTGCGCCTCATTGAACGGATAGATGTTGAATGCTTAGACTATTGTTTCCTATTACGCCTGTCCGTCGAGTACAGAGTTGAAAGGGTTCAAGCGGAGTGGGAAATGGTAAACGATTGATGGGAGCGGGCGGGGTAGCACGAACATAGGGCAACTCCTGCGAGCGCAGAAAATCTATCGTCACTTCGCTGTTGTCGGGGCCAAAGGTTCGAGCGGCAAATATTCTTTCCAGCGGCCGTTGTCGCAGATGTAGGTCTTGCCATTTTCCAGTGTCGCGGTCTTGCCGGAGTCGCGCACTTGGTCGCCGGAGTAGCATTTTTTGGCTTTGGCTTCGGAACCTTGTAGTGTTTCTTCGGATCGTCCGCAAGCGCCATCCCCAATGTCCCCATCGACAACGCTAAGTTCAACACGACCACTATCAATGTTGTGGTACGCATCATGGGCTCCTTGGTCTCTAGGTTTGAGACGCACACAACCGATTCTGGCGGGAACAGTAGCGTCGGACCACGGAGTTGTCAATGCACTCATGGAGGCTCGTCGCCCGTTACACCTGCGGCGGGAGCAGACAGATACGGAGTGATTCTTACTGGGCACCGTCTGTGCTATTTTTGTGCTACTTTTCTTCAAAACGGGCAGAACCCAATAGAATTAATAGACGATATAGAATGGGTTCAAGATATTGATTCTTCGAGCAAAGATGGGGAAACCTTCGCAACAACGAACCTTTGCAAAAAATGGCCTTTTTACGCTCTTAATCAGCGGGCCGTAGGTTCGACCCCTACACGGCCCACCAAAACAATCAACTCCTTACACGGAAATCGAGACACCGCTACCCATAAGGTGGAGGCAGGTGTTCATACCGTGTTAGCGCTGTCTACCACGTTCACCCGATGGACCTGCCGACTCGGGTTCCAGCGAGCATAATACTTCAACGAGATCGTCGGCTTCGTGTGCCCGAGTTGGTGACTGACACAGAGCAAGGGCACATCTGAGGAGAGGAGCACGGAGGCGAAGGTGTGGCGCACCCCGTACACACGGAACCTCGGCAACCCAGCTCCATCAAGCACGCGGCAGGCGGGAACCCATTACACGCGTGATCGAATACAATTTGAACCCCTCGATCAGCCTGGAGACAAATTACCCGGGAGGATCTGTTCGAAATAAATACTTCTCTAAAGTTAATAACTCTGGACCCTCGCAAGCTCCTCACCCCGCACTCCCAAGACGCCTCATGATTCGCTTTGCCACAAGGCCCCATGCCATCTTCCCTGTTCTCCTCAACGACGCGATTGATGAGATGATCGAGAAATAGAACTTGACCTAGCCGAGATGAGCAGCAGCAGGCATTTGAATCGCTCATACCGAGCAGTGGCAAAGCCTTGGTTGCAAGAGGCCAACCACGAACTTCGCGCGCTGCAGGCCCCAGTAGCGTAGACGGTGCGGTACAAGCCCACCGACTATCACTGGCTGCTGCTCTATGAGGTGCTGGAAGTCTACAGCGATGGGGCCATGAGATGCTCACGGCCGTGTGTGCGAATTTTTTTGAATTCATCACATTGATTTTGACCTGCTGGTCGAGCTGTTCTTTTGACTTCTCGGCGAGGAGATTCCGGACCTGCCGCTCGACGCACGCGAGCGCTTAAACATATCCCCGGAAACATTCGGGCTCACAGCGGGCATGAAACTGCATCCGGAGGAACTTGCGCTACGGGTCTGTGGCGTAGAATAGTGAAAGGGTTCGATGCGCAGGGATGCATTGTCCTCTTCCCGGGATCGACAACGTACTCGTCCTGTGCTGATGTACATGGGAACTAGGGGGCACCCTACTTGAGAAAACCGGGAATTATGCCCACAAGATTATTGACACCTTGTAAGTGAATGCCAAGCGTCCTACCTTTGCCCTAATGCGACGCTGAAAAGGAAGGGCCATGGATGATAGGAGCAGCAACAGGAGAGAGCTGATCGAGACCTACCTGGCTGCATACAAGTTTTGTGATATCCGGTCTCGCGATGAGATCAATCTCCATTTCTGCATGAACGCCGAAGGCGCCCGCTATGACCTGGCGGTCGAACGTGAATGGCTCGACCTGACGTCAGACAGGACCATTGCGGAAAGATTGGACGGACTTGAACTCGTTCCGTTTCTGCGCCGGAACAAGGCCGCGTGGGTCGGCGTCACCGCCACTGGCCAAGAGGTCATTACCCACATGGAGCCGGATGCCAAGTCGTAGCGCAACTGGCGCGATGTGCGAGCGAGCCCTGCTGATAAAGCGTCTCTGACGAATATCGATCCCATCACCTCATACGATCCTGAGGCGGTTGCCATTTTTGAACTGAGCTCGAGTACGATGAAATTGGGTCTCGTCATTTTCTGGGCACTTTGGCTTGGATTGGTGCTGTTGAACAATGTGCTCGATGGATTACGAGCACTTCGAGTTGTGCCTCCATACTGGAAATTCGCATCGAATAACTTGCAGGTCATTCGAGAAGCGGCCGGACGCTATCAAGTCCCCCGTTGGTTGCCAGAGGTGCTCTTTCTGGGAGTGGTCTTGTGGGAGCTTGGAGTACTGATACTGTTTGGTCTGGTTGTGGTGCGATCACTCACCACAGAAGAGCTGGCGTTGGGCACAATCAATGCTGCCTTTGCAGGCAGTATCGCTCTTCTGGCCGCCTTTATCATCGCCGATGAAATCTTTCAGCTGTACGATTTGGAGCATACTCACGTTCTATTGCTGATCGCGCAGGTCGTGACAGTACTCGCTGTCCATCTGGTGCCCGCCTGAGAAGGCTCACTCGTGCCAGAACAATGACAGGTCGGGGCAACTCGAGCTTTCAAGCTGTAAGCTGTAAGGCCCCCGTCGTACAACTACAGCGCATAGAAAGGGCATGTGTGATTAAGACGCTCGTCGATACGATGGCTTTTCTGATCCTCGGCCTAGCGGGCCTGGCCGTCATGTATGGACTGTTCGCATTCATGGTGGTCGCTTGGGTGTGGCTCGATGATCGGGCGCTTCTTTGGCATGCGGGAGTCGGCTTGGTGATGGTGAGTTGGTCTGCCCATCACGTTCTCAAAGTGTTGCGGGAGCCTGAAGGGGATGCGTCAGTTGAATCGGAATTTGTGAGACGGCCACCGCTCTAGAGGGTCTATGCGACCTTCGCTCATGGCATCCGTGTGATGGGTCGAAGCACTCTGGTGAGGAATTGACTAATCGCTTCCGCGTGGAATTCGTGAGAGGACGAGAGATATGCGTTACGAGGTACTAGCCCAGGTGCTAGACTGCGCCTATGAAGCCGCCAGCACACACCGACGCTCACCAGTTCCCCGTGCCCTACCTCCTGCCACTGCACTTCTTGTGCATAGGTGGGAACCGGGATATTAAGGCTCACAGACCCACTTCAGGGACTCGAGGGATCATCCTTTGAGGTGTGCGCGGAACGGTAGGGGAGCACTATCCACAACACTCCAAGTATTCCTGCGAGCGTCAGGGCCGAACCCCCACCCTGTGCTGCCCAGAATCATCGTCGCGACGAGGTAAAAATCGAGGCTGATACATGACAGGCCCGCGGCGGTCCTATCCCCTCCACACTGCCGGATGGCAGCCCCGGAGTCACTACGAGTGTGCCGAGGGACACCGATTCCATCTCGGTTCGGGGACGCCCGCTTCTCCTGCGATTGTGCTCAGGAAAAGGGCCGCACGGGGGGAGGCTGCGCCCGAGACGGACATTAACTACAGTGCCCCCACATAAGTGCTTCCAAACTTCATAGGTCATAGTGATTCGCCTACGAGTTGGGCATCGACGCTAACTGCTCGAGTCGTATCTCATCTTGCATAACTTCCGTGTCATTTCGTTGGGGAAATCGATGACGTGACGATTGGGGCAACGGGCCGACGATCGAGAGTACTGTTTGCGAATTGAAGCCCTGAAGGTTCCGCCTCGACACTGTTGGAATAGACCTCGCCAGGAAGGAGGAACCTATGTAGAGAACTCCTTCTGCAGGGATGACATCTGCCAGCCAGCATTCTGTACAATTCCTCCTAAGCGAAGGGCTCGTGCAAGCTGATTGCCTGGTAACCCTTGCGACCTCCTTCCGAGACGTTGGAGCCACCATGTCTACACCCAATCCTTACCTGCGTTTTGCGTCGCCCCACATCGTGCAGTGCTTCGAACAGGATGCGACGTTTATCGAGAGATTACAGGAGTACCTCGATGCAGGGATGAGCCGTGGCGACTCAGTATTACTCTTTGCGACGCCCGCGCACGTTGATGCGCTCGCCCTGCTGGGTGTCGGCTCTCCTCCCCGCGATGTCGCATTTTGGATGCGGCGCAAATGCTGCAGCAATTCTTCAATGCACCGAAATTGGCTGGAGAGCAATTCCGGTTGGTGGTGGACACATTGTGCGAAGACGTGACCGAGCGAGGCACGGGACGTATCCGAATCTTTAGCGATCTCATGGCCTTGTTGTAAGAGAGGGGCGCCACCGAAGCGGCTATGCAGCTCGAATCTTTATGGAATCAATTGGCTATGCGCTACCCCCTCTCGCTTGTCTGTACCTACCCCACGCAAGATGCGTCCGAGCGGACGCGGTCCTTCATGGCTCAGTGGGAAGGCGAATGCGACCAGAGTCGGCTCCTGACCGCACTCCAGCAGAAAGGGGCGGCTTGGGAAGTGGAGGTCGCTCGACGGCGAGAACTTGAACGACACCTGGGACAGCGTGACGCGGAGCTCGCCGTTTTTTTTGAGCAAGCGGCAGAATGCCTCCCCCAGGTGGGCACTGATGGCATTATTATCTGGGCCAACAGCTCTGAAATGAGAATGTTGGGTTATGAGCCGCATGAATACATTGGCCGACATATCTCCGCGTTCCACGTCGATCAAGATGTCATCGACGACATCTTGACCCGCCTCCTGCGCGGAGAACAGCTCTATAACTATCCGGCCCGATTACGGTGCAAGGATGGGTCTGTCAGAAACGTCTTGATTCATTCTAATGTTCGCTGGGACGAAGGCCGGATGAGCTACACCCGCTGCTTCACGCGTGACATTACGGAACAGAAGGCGATTGAAGCCGAGTTGGACCGACGAGTGGCGGATCGCACACAGGAATTAGTCGACGCGCAACAAAAACTGAGAATGCTCGCGGCAGACTTGAGCTTAGCTGAAGGACGGGTGCGCAAGACGCTGGCGAGGGAGCTGCACGATTATCTGGCACAGCTCCTCATCGTCGTCCGCATGAAGTTAGCGCACATTTCGCGAGAAGCGAGAGAGCGCGACACGCTGCTCCCCTTGATCGACGATGTAGACAAGGTCCTTGATGAAGCGATCACCTATACACGCTCCTTGATGGCCGAATTAAACCTGCCTATTCTCGAGTTTGAGTTGGAGATGGGACTGAAATGGTTGGCCGATAAATTCAAAAGCCATCATTTGCAGGTGAGCGTTGTGGTGCCCGATACGTTGAATGTCCATCTCTCCGAGACGCACACGGCCTTCCTATTTCAATGTGCGCGCGAATTGCTGATGAACGTGGTGAAACATGCCAAGACGGAGACGGCGGCCATCATCTTGACATGATGCCAAGACCCTTTCCCTCCAGGTTTCCGATGAGGGAAAAGGATTTGGGCCTGCCAGTATGCCCAGCCGACTGGCCACTGATCAGGGCCTCACCCAATTCGGCCTCTTTAGCATTCGAGAACGGACAGGAGCGCTCGGGGGGCGGTTCGAGGTGCGATCAGCGCCCAATCAAGGCACGCATGCAAAATTAATCACTCCGCTCTCCGAGCTCGCCCCTACGCCACCAGGGGCACAAGTGACTGAGCGGCCTCCTGCCCTCAAGAAGGAGGCATCCCTCACTGCTGGAGGATCCGGCCTGCGCGTGCTCTTGGTGGAGGACCACGCGATGGTCAGAGAGGGGTTGCGCGGGATCTTCGAGGGGTATTCGGATTTCTCCGTCGTCGGAGAGGCGGTGGATGGAGAGGACGCCATCGTGCAAACCGAGCGGTTGTCTCCCGATGTCGTCGTCATGGACGTGAATCTTCCGAAGCTCGACGGCATCTCAGCTACAAAACGGATTAAGGCTGCCTTCCCCAAGACCATTATCATTGGGCTCTCCGTGCATCAGGCGAGTCAGGTCGAAGCCGGCTTCAGGAAAGCGGGAGGCTCGGCCTATGTCACCAAAGATGCGGCGGCTGTATCTCTCTACGAAGCGATTCGCCAAGCGGTGCGGGATGAGCGACCAGGGGATGTCCTGTTTCAGAAGGGGCGCACAAGCAATTCCTCGACGCCAGAAAGCTAATTGCACGATGCTCGACTCACGAGCCGCCAGTTCCCTTCCTGCGTCAACGACGGTGAAACTAGCGGTGATAATTGATCTCCTATTTGAACTACCCTGCTTCGATCTTCGGCGCAACCAAGACTTGAATGATTGATGAAGTCCCGCGCTTGGAGAGGTTGCGGCACTGACAAAGCCCATCAGTCCGAAGGAGCAACGTGGGATGAACCCGTTGGACGGAGAGGCCCCGACACGTTTCCTGGCCCCCTCCCTTGAGCGGCTTCTTACACAATATTGCGGAAGGAAGGGACTAAACTATGAAATGCTCTCGATGCGGAGGATACCTGGCAGAAGAACCATCAAACGATTTTTATTGTCCGGAGGGTCGGTGGCGATGCGTCAATTGCGGAGTTCGCAAGGCCCACCATTCTCGTGGCTCCCGTCGATCTATAGATTTATGACTGCCCCCGATGCCGACATCAGAACTTGGTCCCGACCGGAGGATTTTTGTATTGCGGACAATGATGACTATGCCATCACCGCCTATGCCTTAGCCGTCGAACAACGATCGCGCAACGCGTCGCGCACCTCGAAGCACTGACCTACCAAGCTAATGCACGGTGATTTCAAAAATTTCACCATCCATTATGCACGGGGGGAAAGCGTACTCGACCAAGCCACCTTATCTCACCTTTCATGCCCTTGGCTACGTGATATCGCTTGAGCTCACTCCTTCAGTGCGACTAGCTCCTGCGTTCAATCTAATCAGCTAAATTACTGGTGCCGCCCCCTAATAACTTCCTACCTGCATGCTACCCCACGGACGCCAGACTCCAGCCAGTGAGCCTGGCCCCACCTCCACACCTTCTCGAGGCCGCAACTCATTGCGCCCGCACTTGGCCTTGGTATCCGAACGGATTCATCATTATCGGATCGGATACAACCTACATACTCAAGCAAGACGACATACACTTGCCGAGACAGTACGAATGGTCAATCCAAAGGAATTTGAGCCTTCGCACATGGCCTCTAAGCGATTGCTGAGTGGTACGCGAGTTGCTATTCATGAGGACATAACATGTAAATTGATGGGATAGCATGGCGACAAAGAAAGCGAGGGCATCATGATCTGGGCCATAATAATTGCCGGAACTTATGTAGCAGGAATTTACGTTATTCGCTTGGTATGGTGGCAGGAGTGACAAATTCTCAGGTGCAGTGCGGTCGAAGGAAATACGCAGGCTCTCTGCGCTACACCCCGCTTGACTTAACTCACTATACGGGGTATCGGGACCGGTTATCCTGCATGGCAACACAGATTCACCCTGAGAGCAACCTCTGCACGGATATCCCCGACCCATCCGCGTCGGACTGATAACCCTGGGGCAGTGTAATTTTTGTCAAAAGTTCTCTCCGCAGATCACCCTATGCCCATCGCGGCTGCTACCGAGACCTCGCATTGTTGCCCGCTTTGCGCCGGAATCGCGCGTCGCTCTGAACGCCGTGGGTGGCGCGATTACTTTTGGTATCTCCTGGGTCGCTTTCCCTGGCGGTGTCGATCCTGCAGTTATCGCTTCCATGCTGCCAGCCGAGAGTAAGTTCCTCTTCAGTGGTCCTGGTACCAGTTTGATAAGCCACACTGGTGCAGCCCCTCTAACGTGGGATGTTACGGTCTCTCTGGCAGCATTACAATGCCCTCCATGCAGTTACATCTATCATCACCACGAACGTCGCGCGTCCGTCCCTCTCCTTCAGAAACCTCCCTCTCTTTTCAACGTTCCCGAGATCGGCTGGGAATTGTCTGTCCTGTCATGTTCGCCGGTGCCAGATTCATTGGAGAAGGGAGTGTGCTGAATCTGTCACTAGATGGATGCCTTCTGGAAGGGGAGCGGACCATACTGGGTGGCAGCTATCTGACGGTACGGCTCCTGCTGCCTGACAATGCCCGTGCGCTGGTAGTAGAACTCGCGGCCGTCCGCTGGGTTCGCACGCAATATTTCGGCCTCGAATTTCTCCGGCTACCCGCTCTGGAACTCAGCCGCCTTGAGCACTTCTTGAGTGCCCACCGTTGGTGAACTTCCGCTCACTACATATCAACGGCGTTTCCTCTGTGATAGCAGTGGAGCTGCTGGAATTCTAGCCCAACGTGGAGCCAATCGCTCCCGTATAACTGGAGGGGGGGTCTGAAATACTGCAACAATAATAGTACTTGGAAGAAACTATGTCCGCGAAGCCCAGACGGATTCGGACCCACGCCTCATTTCTCGCCGAATGAACGCACATACATTAGCACCTGCCAGGCCTCTTCTTCCGTCAGGACCAAGGGAATGAAGGAGGCCATATCTGTCCCGGGGCTCCCATTTTTTAGAATCCAGAATAATTCGCCGTCCGTGCGTGCCTGCTGCCACATCTTGTCCGTGAAATTTCGTGGAAGCGGGCCCTTAAACGTTGAATAGTCCAAATCCATACCTAGGCCCTTCCCATCAGCCCCATGACAGGCACGACAGAAGGCTTTTCCTTCAAACAGAGCCTTGCCTTTCTCGCGTATGTCCGGCGTCACAGGAAACGGATTCGTCACCATCCGCGCCGATTCTCTCTGATCGATCGGCACGCGAGGACGCAACACCTCGGAATCCGCTGGCCAGGCCGCGGCCCCCATGCCGACAAAAGCCCAGGCAAGAAGAAAGAGGCGTCCGGCTTTCATCCCAGCATCTTCCTTTCTACAAAAAATCACAGGCGGAGAAGGCACAGAAGTGTGCCCCCCCCCGCCCGGCAACTTCAGACACCCTGCTTACTCAGTTCGATGCTTGTGCCCAACGGACTGTGGATGCCCTACTTCTCCATTCGGCGCCTTCGCTCCGTCCGGCCAGAGATGAAAAATGATGCCGTCGGTCTTCGCCGCGACCGCAGCAACTTCTTTGGCCTGCGCATCCGGCATATCCAGAATCTGAACACGACCGGTGGCAATTTCCACCTCATGATCGTGGTAGTACTTATTCCAGATGTCCAACGGAACATGAGCCCGCGAGACGGACTTCGCCACAAAGTATTCGATGTCGGTCAGCAAGGCGTTCGAATCCGTTGATTCAAATAATAAGCACTGCAAGATCTCAGGTGAGATCGGCTTACAATAGTGATGATACGGACCATGTACCGACCCGTCTTCAAATTTATGAGGGGCCATCACGTGGATGGTATACCCCTGGGCGGGTGTCGGCATGGCCTTCGCCGCCGCCGGAGCAGCCGCGGCCGTGGACTTTCTTTCGTGGGACGTTTCGGCACAGCCGGCAACCGTAAAAGCAGCCGCGCACAACCCGATCATCGCAATCGCATTTCGCATAATGGCCTCCTTACCACAGGTCAACAGATCGCCGATCTCTCATACAAGCACTATTATTCCGTCCTGGGCTTATGTCCTACAGACGTGGGATGCCCGACCGATCCGTCAGGGGCTTTCGCACCTTTAGGCCATAAATGAAAGATGATACCGTCTGTTTTGGCTGCGGCCGCAGCAACTTCTTTGGCCTGCGCATCCGGCATGTCCAGCACCTGAACACGACCTGTGGCAATTTCTACTTCGTGATCGTGATAGAACTTGTTCCACACATCGAGTGGTACCGCGGAGCGGGAAACGGGTTTCGCCACGAAGTACTCCACATCGGTCAACACAGCATTGGGCTCAGTCGACTCGAACAGCAGACACTGCAAAACCTCGGGCTTAATCGCTTTGCAGTAGTGATGGAAAGGACCGGCCACCGATCCATCTTCCATCTTGTGCGGGGCCATCACGTGAATATCGAATCCGTCGGCCGGACCCGCCTTCATATCCGCGGCCGATACTGGCCCGCCGATGGCGAGCGCCAGCGTGCTCGCACCAAGCACGCAAAGATGTCGAAACATAACAGGCCTCCTCTGGTTGGGGTTGGAATGCGTTGATGTGTCTTATCGACAGACCGATCCATCGTGCCTCTCTGCCCGTAAGAGTCACCGCCGTCAGAAAGGATTCGCGTTTTATTTCGGCAACTTCGGCATGCTGAACTTTATCGGCTCTCCCGTCAACGCCTTCAGGAACATCACGAGATCAACTTTCTCGTCCGCCGTCAAATTCAGCGGGTGCACGAGCGGACTGAGAGTGGGATTGCTGCCGCCTCCCTGGTCTAAGAATTCGACGACTTCCTCCAAAGTCTTGAAGGCACCGTCGTGCATGTAGGGAGCAGTTTCGGTAACACTGCGAAGAGTGGGGGTTTTGAACGCCCGTTTGTCATTCTCCGCCCTGCTGACAGTGTAACGTCCCAGATCCTCTTTCATCGGCCCTACTTGAGGAACACCGAGATTGTGGAATTGGTTGTCTGTAAAGTTCGCCCCGTTGTGACACAGAATACATCGGGCCTTCCCTTTGAAAAGACTCAACCCTCGGACCGCCGCTTCATCCATAGCCTTTGCATCGCCGAGCACATATTTATCAAAAGCGGAATTCGTGGATAGTACCGTACGCTCATAGGCGGCGATTGCCTCGGCAATGCCCTGTAAATTGACGTCCGTCCCGAAGACGGCTCGGAATTGTTGTTGATAGCCCTTGATCTTTCCCAGTTTGGTCACCACATGTTCGTGAGTCTCCGCCATCTCAACAGGGTTATGAATCGGCCCGATCGCTTGCTCTTCCAACGACCGCGCGCGGCCGTCCCAGAATTGCACCTGATTAAATCCCGTGTTGTAGACGGTCGGCGATTGGCGACCGCCGACGCCACCGCCTACGCCAATGGACGTCTGCCGGGAGTCCGCAAATCCAGTCCCCGGGTTATGACAAAACGCGCAGGAGATCGCGTTATTTTTTGATAGGCGTCCGTCAAAATAGAGCTGCTTTCCAAGCTCAAGTTTCGCCGCGTAGTTCACGTTCGAGGACGGGGTGGGAACCACCGTCGGCAGTGGCCCGATATCAGGCACTGCTATGCCGCCGATGGTCACCGTTCCGTGAGGCGCGTATCCGGAAGGTGAGGCACCCACGAGACTCTCGCCGATCCCAAATGCAGAGACACCCAACAGCACGAGGATACAGCAGAGCGGCAAAACCATTCGCACCATATACATGACCTCTTGTCTGGATTTCGTGTCATAGAACCAATGAGATTACTGACATCGCGCCGGGTATTGTACGCAGATTCATGGATTTGGTCGAGACTCTGATTCACCGTGAGACATGCCTCGAAATGCGTGGCACCCGACGATGGGCAGTGAAAAGGCGCAGCTTGTCTAGCGCATGGTGGAGCGCATGAGACTATCGGCTTGCGGAGGAAGAAATCCCTGATACCCTTCATGCCGTTCGGCGAGTTCGAGTACCGAAAAGGGCTGTCCGTCAATCATCTCAGGAGCAGTAAAAATCTGCCGCAGGGGGCCTCCGCGCGCGCCGACGATTTCGCCGGCAAAGACCACGCCCTTTGATTTTAGTTTAAGGATTGCCTGCTCGATATTCTCCACTCTCACTGCCACATGATGAAACACACGATCGCCGAACTTCTCCACCCAACGCGGAATGATGCTGGTCTGACCCCGAGCGTCCGGATAAGCCTGGTCGACAAACAAGGCCGGATATCCGGCTTTCCTGAAAACTTTTGCATACCAATCGTCGTAATAAATCGTTTCATCGTATTCATACC
Source organism: uncultured Nitrospira sp. (assembly GCA_964556305.1). GTDB lineage: Bacteria > Nitrospirota > Nitrospiria > Nitrospirales > Nitrospiraceae > Nitrospira_A. The sequence goes on from CAZKVY010000012.1 coordinate 17,884, forward strand.
CGAGGGCGATGAACTCCTCCGCCCGGTGATCGATGTTCATGGTTCGGATGGTTAAGTGATCCATTACCGGCACAAACCCAACGCCAATGTCGTCCAGTGCGCGACGAAGCATTCCGGCCGCGCTATTTTGTGAGAGGAATTCAGCCGTCATTCGTGCAATGATGGCATCAAGCTCAGCGGCTTGCCCCATGGGTCCCTCCTTCCGCCTGCCCAAAAGTGATACCCTGCGCCAACGGCAATTCAGTCCCCCAATTGATGGTCGTGGTCTGGCGTCGCATGTAGGCCTTCCAGGAGTCAGATCCCGCCTCACGCCCGCCGCCTGTGCTCTTCTCTCCGCCGAATGCTCCGCCGATCTCCGCACCGGAGGTGCCGATGTTGATATTGGCAATGCCGCAATCGCTTCCCGCCGTCGACAGGAATGTCTCGCTATGGCGAAGATGAGTGGTAAACAGCGCAGACGATAGACCCTGAGGAACGGCATTCTGCATTTGAATGGCTTCATCCAGGGTTCGATACGTCATGACGTACAAGATCGGCGCAAACGTTTCCTGCTGAACAATCTCCCAATGATTCTGGGCTCGCACAATCGTGGGTTCGACATAATATCCCGGACGGGATAACACCCGTCCTCCACAGAGCACCTCCCCGCCGGCTTTCCTCGCCACATCGAGAGCCGATCGATAGCGCGCCACCGCTTCACCATCGATCAACGGCCCCATCATGACGTGAGGCTGAAGCGGATCCCCGATCGTCACCTGCTCATAGGCGGAAAGGAGGCGCGGTATCAGCTTTTCACACTGGGACTCCTGCACAATCAGACGCCGGGTGCTGGTACAGCGCTGTCCCGCGGTGCCGACGGCGCCGAAGACAATCGCTCTGGTGGCCAAGTCGAGATCGGCGGTCTCATCGACAATGATGGCATTGTTCCCACTCAGTTCCAGCAAACTCCTCCCCAGGCGCCGCCCGACCACCTCCGCCACATGCCGTCCCACCGGCACAGATCCGGTAAATGAGATCAGCGGAAGTCGTTCATCCCCAAGCATGCGCTCGGCCAGTTCAATCCGATCCGTCGTGAACAGCCCGAACACACCTGGGTATCCCGCCTCTTCCATGACGCGATTGCAGAGATGCTGTATGGCTAACGCGCAGAGCGGCGCTTTCGGCGACGGTTTCCACAACACCGTATTTCCCGCCACGGCCGCGATAAACGCATTCCAGGCCCAGACCGCAAGTGGAAAGTTGAACGCGGTGATCACGCCTATTACGCCCAACGGATGCCATTGTTCATACATTCGGTGCTGCGGCCGTTCCGAGTGCATGGTATGTCCATACAGCATGCGGGAAAGCCCCACGGCGAAATCCGCCATGTCGATCATCTCCTGCACTTCACCATCGCCCTCAGCTTTGATCTTCCCCACTTCGAGCGAGATCAGGCTGCCGAGGGCATCCTTTTGTTCTCTCAATGCGTGCCCGATCAGACGAATTACCTCGCCGCGTTTGGGGACCGGAACCGTCCGCCAAGACCGATATGTCTGCTGAAGGCTGGTCAACAAGGCGTCGTAATCTTCATCGGAGCACCCATACACGCGAGCTAGGGGCATTCCTGTCGCTGGATTGTGGGATTCCATTACCCCAGCCTGCGTCGTACGCGTCCAGGCTGAGGACGAACAGCCTCCTCCCGACTGTTGCTGAGCCAAACCCAACCGTTTGAATAATTCTTGTGTGGTCATTTCATCTAGGAACGGAAACAGTCCCCGAAGCGATTGTCCAACACGTCCTGCAAGTGAAAATGTTCCTGCCTGATGAAGCCCCGATAGGCTGAGGGCTTGGCCATCACCAGATCAAGCACGCAACAAAGGGATGACGCGGTGGTGACTTGAATCGCAGACCATGTACGTCCGAACATCGTTCGTGGATACACTTTCTTCACGTAAGTCTCCTCAAACAACTCACCCTGCCGGGTACCCGTGACAGCCGCGTACATCAACACCACATCCTGATGCGTCTGCGGAATCGCCCGCTCCAGGATCCGCTTGAGCGTCTCCCGGTCCTCGTTCAGCTTGAGATCGTTCATGAGAAATTGGATTTTTTCGCAATGGCCGGGGTACCGGAGGGTCTTGTAATTCATCGTTCGGACCCGGCCACGATAGGTGTCTGCTAAGGTGCCCAGTCCGCCGGAGGTGTTGAACGCTTCGTAGAGCAGACCGTCCAATTCAATCGTCTCGTATCCTTCCAGAGGCCTCAGGTGGACATCCTGCCCGCCTTCAATCCCGACGCACACGTTGCCGTACTCATTCAGCAACCCGTCGGTAGACCACGTCAGGGAATACTTTAAGGCATTGCTCGGGTGGACCGGGAGCGCGCCCACACGCATCTTGACGTTGTCGATGGATTCGAAGTGGCCGATGAGGTCGTTCGTAACGATGCTGATAAAGCCCGGAGCCAAACCGCACTGAGGAAGAAACGCCCGATCGGCGCCCTCGCTAATCGCCTTGACGCGGCCGGTCACGGCCACGTCTTCGGTCAGGTCGAAATAGTGAAGATGATGAGCTCGCGCAATCTCGGCGACAGCCGGATTATAAAAATACGGCAGACTCGAGATAACAGCATCAAAGCGGTGCGAATTAACATAGGCGACCACAGAGTCGGGTCGGCGTAGATCCAATGCGCAGGGAGTGACCGTCGAAAGCGTCAGGGCATCGATCAATCGTTTTGGTGCATCAAGGGTGATATCGGCCAGATGCACCTGGTACTGCCCCATGGCCGACAGCAGCCCTGCAACGAGAGACCCGATTTTCCCGCATCCGAGCACCAATACCTGAGGCATCCGTCACCTCATGCTCATTATACTCTTTCAGATTCAAATCACGAGACTTTATGAGCGCAGCTGATGGATGACAAAAGACGGGTGTGCACAACAAACAGACGTATCGGAATGGGGGCCGGATTACGAAGAGGCCAGACGGGAACGAGCGGGTGTGATGAGTGCGGGCGATTTCGACGAGGAAGGTGCGGGCTGACTTTCCATCGCCTCGAACAGGAGGCAACACTTGAGGCGGCCACAGACTCCTAGCAATTTGGGATCATCGACGGGAAGCCCCAACACACGAGCTTGCTTCACGGTTACCGGTTTCACTTCCGTCAGAAATGCCGCACAGCACAAGACCAATCCGCAGGTATCGATTCCGCCTAATCGGCTGGCTTCGTCCCTGACTCCCACCTGACGCATTTCGATCCGGCCACCGAACCGGCGAGCGAGCAAGCGCACTAATTCGCGGAAATCGATGCGATCCTCAGCCGTATAGACGAAGGTCATCTGCCGGCGATGAAACGAACAAAACACTTCGACCAGCTTCATCCTGAGTCCCAAGGCTGAGGCCTGCTCCCGGCAGGCCTTCATGCCCTCGGATGCCAGCCGTTCATAGCGATCGATGGTTGCCGCATCTTCAGCGGTGGCTTTGCGGGCAAGGGGCTGCAAGACACGCATGGGTGGGATAAATGGCATCGCCTGGGGAGCTCCGTATACAACTCCATAGCTCAGTTCACCCGCGACCTCGATCAGTACGCGATCGCCTACAGCGAGGTTGCATTCCCCCGCATCGAATTTCTTAACCTCGCCGCGGTCACGGATCTTCACATCGACGACCCTGACGACCGAGGGGTAGGGCTTGGCAAGTTCTTGCGCGAGAAGTTTATCGACCATGGCCGAATGATACACCATCCGATCTTTCAATTGAAATCCTCAACACTATCTCGGCGCTGGGAGACACAATCCGTAAAGAAGGAAGGCGAGTCGAGCAACCTAGACATAACTCAATGAAAATGTTGAGTTTATAAACGGGGAAGACGAAACAGGAAATATGTTAGGCTATCCGGGGGCATGAATTCGGCGCAGTGGGCGCCCACAAGAAAGCCAGTGAGGGGCACAGTGCGAATACCACACAAAGTCGTCCTTCCGTTCGGGTACCATATTATGGTCCGGCAAGTCACCGATTCTGAGATGGACCGCCAGGATGCCAACGCGGATGGGATTTGGGACAATGAAGCGAAGACGATCTATATCCGCAAGCGGCTTCCCGTCACGCGACGACGCTACATTCTCGCCCATGAGCTCGGCCACGCATGGCTCGACTGGCAACATCGCTATCTGGACGACGGAAAAGCCCGCAGCTAATCCTCCCCCTGAGAGGCACACGGAAGAATGACCAGACGATCCAAGCCAAGTAGCTTCCTCAATCGTTGTGAATACGTGCGAGTCGAAGGATTGCATTCCACTCGGTAGTCTTCACCTGCTGCACCGACAAGCGCGATCCCTTTCGAAGCAGTTCCATGCCCTTCAAGCTTGCCTCCTCTCTCAGCCGATCCAACGAGAGCGCGACAGCAAACTTGCGCACGAATCGGATATCCACCACATCCCAGCGGGGCTCGTCAGGATCGCTCGCCGGGTCATAATGCGCGTCCTTCTTATCGAATTGTGTGGCGTCGGGGTACGCAGTTTTGATCACTTCCGCTATCCCCACCACGGACGGAGGCTGAGCGTTGCTGTGATAAAACAAGACCTGGTCACCGATATTCATCGCCCGCATAAAATTGCGCGCTTGGTAGTTCCGCACCCCATCCCAGGACGTCGTCTGCTTCGGCGAGCGCGCCAAATCGTCGATTGAAAACGCGTTGGGTTCGGATTTCATTAGCCAATAGTGTCGTCCCTCTGCCATGCAATCCTCCTGAACACTTGGTGTCTGTCACGCCTCCGTGTATGCTGAGCGTTCCGCCTCTTCGGCCAACCTTGGAGCACCTATGGAACTGACGCCCATGTGGTTCGGCGTGTATAAGACCTCGAAATTTCTGCTGTATCCCTTGTCCTGGATCATCGCCGCGGGACTACTAACTTTGCTCATCGCGGTCCTGCCGGTCACGCCCCGACGAACTACCTGGGTCAGGCGCTTCGCGTTCTGCACTATTCTGCTATTGCTGTTTACCGCCACCCCCCTTCTTTCAAACATCTATATCTCGCTGCTTGAGGCACGGTATCCGCCGTTCACAGCGGCCCCTGCATCGAAATTTGACGCTGTGGTTGTTCTGGCAGGGGGCGTCTTTCACAAAGGATCGCTCCGACCAGCCGACGAACCCTCGGAAGACTCACGCCATCGTACCGCCTGTGGTGCTGAGTTATGGCGCCAGGGCCTGGCTCCCAGGCTGTTGCTCACAGGGGGCGACGCGACGGTTCTTCGAACCGGACCGCCTGAATCCCGTGAAATGAAACGGTGGGCGCTCCGCCTGGGTGTGCCGGAATCAGTCATCCAAGTGGAGGAGAACTCCCGAACGACATACGAAAACGCGGTGCAGACCAAGGCCGTTCTGGGGCCAAGCCACATCCTGCTGGTCACTTCCGCCTATCACCTCCCGCGCGCCGTAGGCTTGTTTCAAAAGCAAGGCTTTGTGGTCACCCCGGTGGCCTGCGGGTATGAAACGACCCACCATCCGCAGCAGGCATGGGAACAAAAAACCGTTTTCGACTTCATCCCCACGGCTCGCGCGCTTCTTCTGAGCACACAGTCCATCGACGAAGTGGCCGGAATCCTGGTCTATTGGATCACCGGGAAGTGGCAACCGTGAGCATCATCTTCATGATCTACCGCGCGGCATTGATCACTCCGTCGCGGAGTCCTCTTCGAGATGTGTGATAAGCGCGGCGTACGTCAACTCTCGAATCCGCGCCTTGGATGAGCCCGGCGGACCGAGATTCGTTTCCAGCCACACCTGCTCCATCACCTGGCTGCGGGCCTCGTTACAATGCCGCCACATTTCATGGAGGAACTCAAGCGGCATGCCGACCTGCAAACCTTCTGACTCAATCCGATCGTCTAAAATCGAGAGCAAATCCGCAATCGCATGATCAGGGTGATACGGAGGCGTGGAAAAGCCGAACGCCTGCTGAGCCTGCGACTCCTGCCGAGCTTGCTCGACAAGATCACGCATGTACTCTTTTAATAAGCCGATGATATGGCCGGATACACGCATCGGCGACAGAGTAGCCGCAACCGTCCCCGGGGGGCAAGACCGGAGTCCGGAGCCTCTCGGTTGACCGTCGATTCGGTGGTTCTCTATGATAGCAGCGGAAACCAGTCCCAAGGGACGTCAGCCCTCTTCATGGCTGAAAAAAACCAGCGAGCGCCCTATCCGTGAGTCACCAGACGCTAGTGGAGCACTTCGAAATTTCTTTGCAGACCCCGATTGGCGAGGTCTCTACCGCCGTCGGAGTTCCAACGAGCTTCGTGCCGGTGACGGCAATCCTTCCCCTGATGCGCAGCCTCGGCGAAGAGGTCCAGACGCTGGAACTCGGCCATGTGCGTGACACCGGTCAGACCGTATCCTGTCACAAAGGCTGTGCGGCCTGTTGTCGCATGCTCGTGCCGATTTCAGCGCCCGAAGCCTTCGCCCTCGCACAAAGCATCGATCGCCTCGCCTCACCGGAACGCGAACGGCTCCTGTCCAAAATTGACGTCGCTCAACAGCATCTGGCCAGGGCCGGAATCCTCCAACAACTGTCCGCCTTGGCTGAGTCTCGAGACCCGCTCAGTGACGAAGCCATCGAGCCGTTGAACCGGGCGTATTATGCGCTTCGAATGCCCTGCCCCTTTCTGGACAATGAAGTGTGCAGCATCTACGACGAGCGACCGGCGGCCTGTCGGGAACTTGCCGTCACGTCGCCGGCCACGGACTGCCAGGACATGACGAAGCCAACAATCCGCCCAGTTCCAGTGGCGGTCCGTATGAGCACGGCGCTGAGCCTGCTCTGGGCGGACCTGACCGCCACCACAGCACGGTTGATCCCGCTCCCGTTGGCCGTAGATTGGGCCAAACGGCATCAGGCCGAGCAAGCGGGCCGATGGGCCGGCACAGAATTGTTCGAAAAAGCGATCGATAAGATCGGACGATATCTTGGTCAGGAAAGGGCCCGACGCAGGAGCGGTGAATAGAGGATCGTTTTGCCTATTGAGCTTACGGGAGTGGTTCCGTACTCCACTCACCCCTCACGAATCAAATGTGCGATTTTCTGGAGGAGATAAATGCAGAATCCCGTCATTGTGTGTCTCGACCTTGAGGGTGTGTTGGTTCCTGAAATCTGGGTCAACTTCGCCATCAAGACCGGCATTGAAGAACTGAAGATCACCACACGCGAAATGCCAGATTATGACGCCTTGATGACGCGCCGGTTGAATATTCTTGATCAGCATGGATACACCCTCGCCGATATTCAATCGGTGATCGACGCCATGGGCCCGATGGAAGGAGCAGCCGAATTCATCGCCTGGCTACGTGAACGAGCCCAGGTCATCATCCTGTCCGATACATTTTATGAATTTGCCCTCCCGTTGATGCGGCAGCTGGGCTTTCCCACTATTTTTTGCAATCAATTGGAGATCGGACCCAACGGCCGCATTGTCAGCTACAAACTCCGGCAACCCAACCAGAAGAAACATGCGGTCGCCGCGCTGAAGAACCTGAATTTCCGCGTCATGGCCGCCGGGGATGCGTACAACGATACCGCCATGCTGGGAGAGGCCCATGCCGGTTTCTTCTTCCGTCCGCCCGACCATCTCCCGAAAGAATTCCCGCAGTTTCCCGTGACCAGGACCTATGCTGAATTGCAGGAGCAGTTCCGCAAAGCGGGCGGACTGAGAGCCTAGTCACAGCACCGGAGAAGGCAGGACCGGAGATCACGGAACGGAGGAATCTACCGTCACTCTTCGTTCACGATTCCGAGCACCCGACGGCCGTACCGCTCCACCTTGATCTCCCCGATGCCGGGAATCTCCATCAGCGCGCTGAGCGTCACGGGTTTATGCCCGGCGATCGTTCGAAGAGTTTTGTCGTGGAAAATCACGAAGGGCGCAACTCCCTCCTCCTCAGCCAACTCTTTACGCAATTGACGGAGCCGTTCAAACAGGTGCGGATCAACCGACGACGTGAGTGACTGGGGCAGGGGGTTATCCCGACTACTGACGGACAACTTTAGCGGCGACGCTGTCGAAGACTCGACCGCCTGACATACTTCCACGACGCTGATCCCTTTCAACACTTCCTGCCCGCGTCGAGTCAGGTCAAGCGTGGGATATTCCAGTCCCTCAACCTGCAGATACCCGGAATCGATCAGGGCTTTCACAAGCCGGGTAAGCGCCGTCTTGCTCCAAGCCTGATACAGCCCGTACCCCGGACAATCTTCAGCCCCATAGGCCAGCAGCCCTTTCGATCGACTTCCACGAAGCATCTCCACGATTCGGGTTACCCCGAATCGCCCTCCGCACCAGGAGACTGCCGTGAGAACGGCCTTCGTGCACCCTGCCTCATCGCTCGCGACGTCCCCGGGCAACTGCGACGGCATCTTGCAACGATCACACAACCCACAAGGGCCCAAGACCCGCTCCGCCTCATCGCTGAAATAATCCAGGATGGCAAGCTGGCGGCAGGTCGTCACCGACACATAATCTAGCAAGTCTTGAAGCAACGTCTTCATGCGTTCCACACGTGCCGAATTGCCGGATTCTTTGGAGGCCTGTTGAATGAAGTATTCCTGGGTGGCCACATCCCGCTCATGGAACAACAATAGGCAGGCGGCAGGCTGACCGTCACGTCCGGCTCGTCCGACTTCCTGGTAATACGCCTCCAGGCTTCCAGGAATATCGAAATGGACGACCAGGCGGACATCCGACTTATCGATCCCCATGCCGAACGCATTGGTGGCCGCCAATATCCGGATCGTCCCCACGCGAAACTCCTCATGAACCGACCGGCGCTCTTCATCCGACAGTCCGGCATGGTAGTACCCGACGGACGAATTGGACCGACACAGGCAGGCCGCCACTTCCTCCACCGCGCGTCGTGTGGCGCAATAGATGAGGACCGTCCCCGTAGGATACTCGCGTACCACACGCTCCAATTGGGTGAGTTTCTCCTGGCGTGAGCGGCAGAGACGAACGGAGAGGGCAAGGTTCGGCCGACGGAAACCCGTCACCAATCGCAACGGATCATGGAGCGACAACCGCTCACAGAGGTCCCCCTGCACACGCGCAGTGGCGGTGGCTGTTAAGGCCAAACAGGGCGGATTCTCGAGTTCCCGGCGCAGGCGACCGATGTTCAGATAGTCCGGCCTGAAATCATGCCCCCACTGCGAAATGCAATGCGCCTCGTCCACGACCAGCAGAGACACCCATAACGATCGCAAAAGGCGAAGGAACCGTTCATGCTGCATCCGTTCAGGGGCAAGATAGAGTAATTGGAGCCGTCTCAATTTGAGGTTCAGCACGATTTTGTCCCGCTCCGGTTCAGAGAGGCCGGAGTGGAATGCCGCAGCGGCAATGTGGCGGGCTTTGAGACTATTCACCTGATCCTGCATCAGGGCGATCAACGGTGAAATGACGAGCGTGAGGCCGGGCAGAATGGTAGCCGGCAACTGATAACAGAGTGATTTCCCCTGGCCGGTAGGCATCACAGCCATCGCATCGCGACGGGACAACACGGCATCAATCACCTCCCGTTGGCCGGGACGGAATGAGGAAAATCCGAATTGTTGGCTAAGCTGCTTACTCAGATCATCCACGGGGAGAACTCAGGAACGGACCCAATGTGCACATTGCGGAAGAGCCGAGTATAAGATGGCCGGCGAACCACGAGCAAGCCGTAAGGCTCAAGAAAATCCCAGGCATTTCAGCATCTCTCAGCGCAGACCGACCCGCCGAAAAAGAAACCCCGCCGGGGATCACCCGGCGGGGTTTCAAGAATCGAGACAGATAGGGGATCTCCCCTCACACCTCGAAGATCGTCAAGATCTGGCTATGGCGCGGTGTAGCTACCGTACTTCGGCACCGTGTCGCAGCCTGGTCCCTGATCCTGGTTCCCCACACACAAATGACGGAGAGCGCCCTGTGCGGACAGCCGAGCTTCCTTGTGCAAGCGCGCTTTGCCGTAGTCTACAGCCATTTTCAATTGACGAAGGGCACCAGCGCTGGCACCGCCCGACTGGGCCTTGCTGAGCCCATCCTGGAGTTTTGCCGTAGCACTGTCGGTGACGGATCGATCAGATCCCCACCGCTTCGTCACATCGACGGTTGTCCGCTTGCCCAGTCCCGGCGCATCGGTCAACTCGACAATGGCATCGTTCACCGCTTGAATCGCATCCGCGACCTGGGCCTGCGCGGTGACCGGCTGACCGCCGATCGCCAACGCCGCGACGCCCAGCGTTACGAACATGAGTTTCTTCATTGCGTGTCTCCTTTTCTTGTCATCGTCGGGGAAAGAAGAACCACCGTGGTCTGAATGACCATTCCAGCCTCCCTCTATCCTGACGCATCACGTTTCACGCTTCACGCATGCTTAGAAGTTCATCCACAAGGACATGTACGCCCAGTGCTGATTTTGCGTCTGGTTCAAGGTGCTGGTCAAATAACCACCAGCGAAAATGGTGCCATATGCAGCCTGCAGGGCAACTTTCCCATCGGCAAACATCCGGGTGTAGGCCACGTCGATTTCGTCGCCGATGTGCGTCTTCGTGTTGTTGGCGTTCGAGAAGACGTAACAACCCTGAGCCCCTCGATACCAACAATCCTTCGAGTTGGCGAGATTCAGGTTCGTGTACCACAATTCGATATGGTCACGCGCGGAAGGACGAGCCTGCAAGTTGACTGAAGGAGACAGCATGTTCTTCCACGCTTGCACGTCCATATACCCCATGTGGATATGGTTCGTCGGGAAGAAGTTTTCAAAAGTGTTCGCTGTCTTACAATTGGTCCCGTTGGTGCAGGTGTTGTTCCGGCTGTCGCCGGAGGCGTAATCGAGGTTGAACGCCAGGCGGGTCTTCCACGCCGTGTCGTAGAAGGTGTAACCGATCCAGTTTCTGGTCGCCCAGGCATTGATGTGCAAACATTTTTGTTCGCCTTGGCAAGCTCCAGCCTGCCCCATTTGGCCGAACTGCCAGGCAGTTTCGTTGCTGAAATCGAACCCGCCTTTGCGCACTTCAATCCGGTTTCCGATCATATGACGGGTCTGGTTGGAGTGCTTGGCCGTGCCAAGCCCTTGAGCCGCATTGTCAGCCGAACCATAGCGGTTCTGGTACAAGACATAGAACGGCTCGATGAGCATTCCAGGGACCATCTTGATCTGGTTGTAGAAAATGAACATGTCGGCATCGCGATTCGCATCCTGACCGCCGGTGCCAGCAATATTCGGAGCGCCGCTGCCGACCGGGGAGGCCTGACCAAGATCGCTCTCTGAATTCCGGAACCAGCCGAAGTAGCTATCCCAATTCTTGGTCTGATAGGCGAGCATCACGCCATCATGTGAATAGCCGGTGTTGGCCCAATCGAAGTGGCCGAAGAGCGAATGGTTACCAAAAATCACATACTGGCGACCGACCTTCAAACTCAGGCCCTGAATATCAGCCACATTCCTGATCAGCATGTAGGCCGCACGGACACCCAACCGGCCTCCGTTGCCAGCGCCTCCCGCGGAGGCCCCGTTGTGGTTCAACGGATCGCCACCGTTACCCGCGTTCACAGCGCTACCATTGCTGCCCCAGTTCGCACTGTCGATGATTTCCACGTAGAAGTTCACATCCGGGGACAGGTCATACCCGATACCCAAGCGCATCCACTGCTGCACGAACATGTCATTGCCCTTGTTACCCCCACTCGGTGCCGCGCCCCTGGCGTTCGCGCCCCCAAAGGAGTTACAGGCTCCGGCAGCAAGCTGGGCCCCGCCGAAGCAGGCATTGTTCCGCATTTCCGGCCGCACGCGCAAATCGGCGCGCATCCAGAGGTTCTTGATGTCGAAGTTCCGGCCGATAACCGGATCGTACAGCTCGTACGCTTCTTTCTGCGGCATGTTGCGAGGAATTGCGGGGAGATTGGTGATACGTTCGCCCGGGGGAAGTTCGAATCCGGCAAAGGCCGGGAGCGTCAGGCACTGCAGAGCTGAGATTGCCGCAGCGCCGAAGATGGCGGCCAACCGGCCCCATCTGGTCCGTCCATGGATGCTGTTCATAGCGTTCCTCCTGTGAATTGGATGGCAACCCTTTGTGTACCCATTCACTCCGGGTGCCGCCTATACATCCAACCGCTATTGCACTACAAAGCTAACTCGTGTGTGCGGGTCTAAGCCTGCCGAATCCGAATGGTGCCCACCATCCGGCGATGCCCCTGCTTCAATCCCGAAGCGAGCCCCTCACACCGTCAGTCTTGTATTGTTGCCGTGGTCACCTCCCTTCACAGCCGTAGAGCGAGATGAAATGGTATTAGGCCTGCTTGGGCAAACCCGATTCCTCTGCCCCATGCTCTACGCCCGATGTTGCGTGGTTAATTTGTTCTTCCGCTTCTTTCATCGACGATTCGAAATCCTGCTCCACCATCTTCATTTCCTGCTGGATCATGTTGAGTTCGGGCTCTACCGTCTTCTTCAGGTCGTCGGCCGTCTCCTTGAATCCCTTGACGGCCTTGCCCACCTGACGCCCGATTTCGGGCAATTGCTTGGGCCCGAACAACAGGAACGCGATGACCAGGATGATGAGAATTTCTCCAGCGCCAAGACCGAACATGGTGTTCCTACTGAGGTGGTTGTGTGAAAGACCAGGCGGCGCGACTTCGAGGGAACATCGCCATCACGTGGTCTGCATCCTCAGTCTCGCAAGTTACCCCTGCGTAGTTCGTGGCGGTGGAGCCGCACCGGCCTGCTGCGCAGGCGGCGGTGTGGGCGACTGTCCCGTTTGCTGGATCTGTGCCGCCGGCTGAGGCGCAGCAGATTCTGCCTCGTTTGCCGTGACATCAATGGCATCCGCTTCGTGAACAGATTTCTTGAACCCCTTGATTGCTTTACCTAATCCCTCACCGAGCTGGGGAATTTTCCCCGCTCCGAAGATGATCAGCACGATGATGAGAATCAGCAGCAGCTCCATCCAGCCGAACGAACCAAACATGGTACTGTATGCTCCTTGTTACAGCTGTGCGATTATTCGCACGACTTATACCCACGGACCAGCGACTCTGCTGCCTCTCGTGAAGTACGTCGTCTGAGATGATCTTGCCTGCGAGCCCATTCCCTTCTGAATTTCGCGCCGCACGGGAGAAGGACGGGTCTTCTATCCGAAATCGCGGGAAAGGCTATAGAAACGACTGGAATTAGTCAAGCTCTTTCTCCTCGAAGCGGCCCTCTTACGGCTCTTTCTCCCGATGGCGAAACCAACGACTATGTCCGAAACGCAAAGTGATAGTATTCGACGGGACTCGGAGGTGCGCCGAGCGCCATCAACCAGGCCTCCCGCTCGTACCCGAGAAGTTCTAATTGACCCTGCGCCTGGCTCAACTCTTCTTCGGTGATATAGGCAATGGTATCGGGAATCCCATTGGGCTTCATCGAGAGAAGCGTACCTTGCGCGGCCTCCCGTTCTTCCGCGGGCATTTCACTCCGCAGCGGGAACTCGATCTTCCGTTGATACGGGCTCTCGTAGATGTCATTCAACGTGCGAATGGTTTTCAGCGTAAGCTGATCCAATTGCCATGGCTGAACCTTAGAACCCACCGTCGGATGGCAAGCGAGCAGATCCATCAGCGTCATTACATTCGTCCCGAGCCGACTTCCCACGAATTCCCGTTGGGTCTCAATGGTGGAAGTCGTAATTCCCAAATGTTTTGCAACGGCCTGAATGAGAGCCAGGTTCACCATGAAACTGTATTGGCCGCCGAATTGGCCATAACAGGGCTTCTCGGGATCATTAAGTACCTGCATGTCCGCCGTTCCGGCATCGAAACTACTGAACCCCACGGCATCCGGCGCCAGCACCCGCTTCGCCTCCTTGATCGACGCGCAGGCGCCGAGATTCACCGGCACTAACACCTCATCATCAATCGCCTTCATAAATTCGGTCAGGGTCTTGCGATACGGAACGTCCTTCCAATCTACCTTGTGATATTCGCGTTCCCAAATCAGGTCGTCCAGGAACGGCGGGAACTGTTTCAATTTTTCAATATCTTTGGCGTCGAAGGCGCGAACAAACCCCGACCAATCGGCAATCGCCGCCGCCTTGCGCTCATTGAGGTTTGGGCGAAGATGCTCTTCCTCATACTCCCCGCCCTTCTTCACCACGAGCTTGGTGGCCAGTTCATTCCACAGCTCATTACAGATGATCCGATCAACCGTGCCGTCGGCGATCGTCGCCAAGTCTTCGACATCGGCACACAAGGACTCGACCTTCGACAGGTGCGGAACCAAATCAGGATGCGCGCGCGCGCGGTCCAGCGCAGGGGCGTGGGAATCAACCAGCAAATATCGCACTCGGGGATAGACCTGACCGGCCTTGTCGAGGCGCTGCAGATGGGTGAGAAAGCAGGCCGCCAAATTGCCGTTGCCAGGTCCCCACTCCATGACGGTCAAGGACCGGGAGGGTGAATCACCGGACACAGAAGCCTTCGTAGCGGCTTTCTTGTCGCGTTTGACCACCTGATCGAAATAATCGGCCGCCAACGCATGGGCCAATCGATAGTCGGCCGAGGCGAAGGTCTGATAGAAGCTGCGTTGCTGATCACCACGCAGTTGATAGAATAGAGTGTTGATATGAGCCTGCCAGTAATCGACGGGCTTGTATTCCCCGATCGGTTGCGGTAGCGCGTCGGGATCCTCAACCTGTGTCATGAGGTGCTGTTCCATTCTGTCCCCCCCGTAGAAAGAGGGAAAGTCTAACAGGAAGCAAAATTCAGCCGCAACCTCTTCCGGAGGAAGCCACTCTTCCATCCAACCACTCTCCTTCTCCGCCGAATGCCCTGATGCCTTCCTTGACAGGCCTGCCGAGCGGAGTGTACCAAGACAGGATGAGATCGGTGTGCGCACTTGTCTGTCCCATCGTTCTGCTCTCTAGCTCCCTCGTCTGGGCCGAAGACCTTCCTCTGACCCGCAACATACCGATTCCGGATTTCCAAAACCGTACCGACAGCGCCAAACCGTACAATTTCGATGCGCCACCCGAAGGCATGTTTCGCCACATTGTGCTGGCCGAAGGGTTCGATGAAGAACTGGGATTCCAACGGACCCATGAAATTGTTCCCGTCAAACCGACCGAACGGTTCTCCGCCGGTGCCAGGCCGATCTTCATCGTATTTGAACTGCACCAGCACTACCAATCGTTCCAGGTCTTCGGGCGCTGCTATCCGGAGGATGTGGCTGGAGTGGACGGAGAACGCGTGGTCGCTGAAGATGCGATGTACATCGCCCTGGAAGATCAAACCGGCTATCTGAAGTTATTCCCCACAGACAGCAGCTGGAAACCGGGACGGTATAAGGTGGAAATCCATGCCGGCGAACAGATCAACGACATGAGCCTGATGGGCACCATGCGCTTTACCATCACCGCCGCATCGGAATCGGAAGTCCCTGCCAGGAGTCAATAAACGAACAGGCCCGCGGCACACCGATTGACCGGCCTCCTCACAGCTGGGCTATACCGGGCTGGAAAGCTCTTCGGCACCACAATCCTGCTCGTGCTCGGCCACGATTTCATCGCCCCCTGACCATCCTTCAAGCATTTCCCTCCGCCCTCCGACCATTGTCGCATCCACCTCGGCACCCTCTATATGCCGAGTAAGTATGTTATTCGCGCGCCGCTCTCCACAACCGGCCATCATACGAACGAGTGTTCCACTCGACCCACAAAGAAAGTGAGCATTCACCGATGCGGGTTTGACCATGCATCAATTCCTTTTGTAGAATGTGCCCCGTGCATACTGATAAACGGCTGCGTGAAGGAACTGATCCCGCTCCATGACTGTGGCTACCCGCCCATGGGCTTCCGTTGTCATCCCTATCAAGGATGAACGCGACAATCTGGTCCCCCTGACAGAGCAACTGGTGAAGGTCTTGGACGGCCGAGAAGAGTCGCGATCGGCCCCGTTCGAGTTGATCTTCATCGACGACGGCAGTTCGGACGGCAGTTCAGACGTGCTGGATCGTCTGGCCGCGCACTACCGCACGGTCAAGGTCTTTCACTTCGATCGAAACTACGGGCAATCGGCGGCCTTCGACGCGGGGTTTAAGCAGTCGACAGGAGACCTGGTAATGACCATCGACGGCGACCTGCAAAACGACCCGGCCGATATTGCCACACTGCTGCCGCATATCAAGACCTTCGATCTCGTCTGTGGCTGGCGCAAAGACCGTCACGACAACCTGACACGGAAAATTTCGTCTCGTATTGCCAACAGGGTCCGCAGCGCAGTCACGGGCGATCGTGTGCACGACACCGGCTGCTCACTCAAGTTGTTTCGCCGGGCGGTGGTGGAAAAAATGCAGCTCTTTGAGGGCATGCACCGATTTTTCCCTGCCCTTGCCCTGATGCACGGGTTCACCGTCACGGAAGTGCCGGTGCGTCATTATCCGCGCACCCGCGGAACCTCGAAATACGGCGTGGGCAACCGTCTGTTCAAAGGCCTGTACGATCTAGTGGCCGTGCGATGGATGCAGCACCGGTGCCTGCGTTATCACTACCGTCTTTCCGCCACGTCCCCTTCCCGTTCGACCTCGGCTTCCGTACCGCTATGACACTCGATACCATTTGGCTCATTATCGGTTTCCTCGGACAGGGGATCTTCTTTATGCGCTGGGTCGTCCAGTGGATCGCCTCCGAACGCCATGCTGAAAGCCGTGTGCCGACGGCGTTCTGGTATATGAGCATGATCGGCGGGTTGATCACGCTCGCGTATGCCATTTATCGGCAGGACCCGGTCTTCATTGCAGGACAGAGCATCGGCAGTATCGTCTACCTCCGCAACCTCATGCTCATTCACCGCCCGAATTCTGCCGACTCCGACACGGCATCCCCGGCGATCAAATCGTAATGGAACCTCATATGAACGGAGAAGTCCCGTCCCTGCAGACGCCTGCGCCGATCGACCGGTCGATCCAGCCCTTGACGCTCGCCGTTTTGCTGGCGTTGGCCGCCGTGTTGTTCTTTGTCGGGCTTGGCTCCCTCGGCTTGACCGACCGGGATGAAGGGCGAAATGCTGAAGCCGGCCGGGAAATGTATGAAACGGGCAATTACATCAGCCCCACATTCAATTACGAGCCGCGCTTCGCCAAACCGGTCTTCGTCTATTGGCTTATGACGGGCTCGTACCATGTCTTCGGGGTAAACGAATTCGCGGCGCGGTTCCCATCCGCCATTTTCGGCATAGGCCTCATTCTTCTCCAGTATCTCTTTCTGACACGCTGCCGGGGGCCGGTGATCGGCTTATTCGGCGCGGCCATGTTGTTGCTGAATCTAGAGATCATCGGGCTGAGTCGCATGGCACTCACCGACAGCGTGTTGATCTTCTTTACCACGCTGTCTCTCTACGGGTTCTGGCTAGGCCTCTACGGAGAGGGACGTGAACGCCACTGCATATGGTTCTTTTACATTGGTATGGCGCTGGCCACGTTGACGAAAGGCCCAATCGGCTTTCTGATTCCTCTGTTAGCAGTGGGACTGTATCTGTGGCTGACTCGCTCCTGGTCGCTATTCCGTCGGCAGGGACGTCTCCTTCCCGGCCTTCTCCTCTTTCTCGCCCTGGCCCTCCCTTGGTATCTCATGATGTTGAACCTTCATGGGCAACGGTATACAGCCTCCGCACAGGGGGATACGATCGGCCGTTTCTTTGGAACCATGGAAGGACACGGCGGCACGCTACTGTTCTACCTGCCCGTCTTTCTCCTCGGGTTTTTCCCTTGGAGCGGTCTCCTTCCATTTGCCTGGTATCAGGCCTATCGAAGCTGGCGAGAGGCGAAACAGGCCGGGGTACTCACGTCGTCTCCCAGCCATGACGCACCATCTTCCTCACAGGCACTTGAGTGGTTTGCCGCCGTCTGGGTCCTGGGTGGGCTCGTATTTTTCAGCCTCTCGTCCACGCGTCTGCCGCACTACATCGGGCCTTTGTTTCCCGCTGCAGCGATCCTGACGGCATCATTCTGGAATCGTTGCGTGACCGACCATGCCGCGCCGAGCCTGCGTGCCGCCATCCACATGATGACCGCGGTCGGGTACATTCTGGCGCTGGCTTTTGCTTCGCTCCCGCCTCTGTATGCCAAATTCGCTGTGAAACTCGTGGATGAATTTCCTCTTGCCGGACAGGTGACACTCGGACCGGGGCCCTATACCATCGCCTCGATCTTTTTGGTGGGAATGGGGCTGGTGGCGTATTTCGGACTCAGCGAGACACGGCGGCCGGCCGCCTTCTGGGCCGCCGGAGGATCATTAGCACTCGTGGTCCTGGCCGTCACACAACTGGCCTTTCCTCTGGTCCATCACTTTGTCATCGACCCGCCGCAGCGGCTGGCGGATGTCGCAGGACTCAATCTCGGTCCTAACGACCGGCTGATTCTCTATGGACAACCACGCCCCTCGCTGGTGTTCTATGCCAAACGGAAAGCCATCGTCGTGCCGAAGGGTGAAGAAGCCAACATTAAGCCCTATTTGACCCAGCCGGGCCGCACGATGATTCTCTTACCGGCAGCCATGCGCAATCGATTGCCGTTTGAAACGATGGAATATCCGGTCATGCTCGAACGGTACGGCTATATCCTATTGGCCAATCAATCAATGATCCATGTGCCCGAGGAGGCAGAGAAACCTGCCGTTCGGATTCCAGGACACTGATCGTTCATCATTGTAACGGCACCAGGCCTTTGAGGAATTGGATCGCGATGACCCCCGCAAGACCTGCCGCCGCATAAAGCCCAACACTGCGCCGAGACGGCCGAATAGATGAACCGGGGGTTTTTGCCGCAGCATACCATCGTGCCACACAAAGGAGTACGGTGAGCCCGATAACGATCGGAGCTCCGGTCGCAACTCCTAATCCTGACAGCAAGAAGCCGTTCGAGGTTACGACCGCCGCAACATCGCGGCCGGTTGCTGACCTCCATTGAGGCATCACCTGCAGAGCCCAACCTGCGACCACCAGCATCACTCCCGACGCAACCAGCATGCGGTCCGTCATCGGATCGGCAATGCGATGCGTCAAGACCCAGAACATACCTGCCAGCAACAACACGATAGGCGCGATGCGCACGAGCGCGCGGCCGCAGGACCGTCCCCACCAGCGCAGCGGCCCGTTGAAGACTGATCCGACCATAAAGCCCAACACCATTCCGCCCACCACGTCTCCGGGAAAGTGCGATCCTCTCCAGATCCGGCTGGCGCCGACCCATCCGGCCAGGGCAAACGGTGCCCATGCGAGCCTGGGCAGCGCCCGCGCCAATACGGTCGCCACGGCGACCGTCGCAGAAGTATGGCCTGAGGGAAACGAGTCCAACCCGGACTCTAACGAGGGCCACCAGTGCCACCCGCTCGAATGGGTCAGACGCGGCCTCGGACGGCCGATAATATGTTTGAGGCTGTTCACCACCAATGCCACCACCCCGTGGGCAAGCAAACTATCCACCGCCGTGCGTATCCAGGCCTGGCGCTTGAGCCAATACCCGGTTCCCAGGAGAAGTACGCTGATGGTAATCAGCGTCCCCCCGTTACCTAACTTTTCGCCAAGATCGCCCAACGATTGGAGCGCCGACAAATTATGCGAGCGGAGTAACCGGAGAATGGGAATATCGATGTGAAAGAGCGCGGCGAACGACCCTAGCACCACCAGCACGGAGAGGATCACTGCCGGGACCGGCGGGCAATCCGGAGGTGGCTCAGGCTGCGCCGAGGTCGGCACAGCCTGCCCGTCACCTGATTCGTTCATGGAATCCAGTCGGCAAGAAACACGTTGAATTCTCCCGGCTCTTTGGCGTTTCGGTCGGACACCCACACGAGATGCTTACCATCCGGAGAAAACATGGGGAAGCTGTTGAACTTCCCGTCAACCGTCAATCGCTCCAGACCGGAGCCGTCCTCATTGGTGAGATAGAGATGAAAATCAGGCCGCCCCCCTTCATTGCGCGTCTCTACGTTCGACGAAAAGATGATGCGATGCCCATCCGGATGGAAATAGGGAGAGAAGTTGGAGGCGCCGTTACTCGTGACCTGCTGCTTGTTCGACCCGTCGGCATTCATGATAAAGATTTCTAAGCGACCCGGTTCCACCAGGTTTTGAGCCAGGAGCGATTTGTACTGATCCAATTCTTCCTGATTGCTCGGATGCTGAGCGCGATACACGATCCGTTTACTATCCGGCGAGAAAAACGCGCCGCCGTCGTACCCGATTTCCTGGGTCAACCGCCTGGGATGCGTGCCATCCAAATCCATCGCGTAGATATCCAAATCTCCGTCGCGCATGGAGGTCCAGACAATCGTCTTGCCATTGGGTGCCACCGTGGCCTCGGCGTCATAGCCGGGGGTATTCGTCAATCGCTGTGGATCCAACCCGTCGATCCGAACGGAAAACAAATCATAGTCGTCCAACGCCCACCGGTATGCGCCGCCATCCCGTTTCGGTTTAGGAGGACAATTAGGGCCTCTCAGATGAGTGGACGAGTACAACACACGCCGATCCCCGGGAAAGAAATAACCACAAGTCGTAGTGCCTGAACCGGTGCTGACCATGCGGATCTTTTCGCTCCCGAGATCCATCACGTACATTTGATAACAGCCCAGCGGAATGTCGGCCGGATGCATAGCCGCAGCAAACGTGTCTTTCATCCAATTATTCGTGGACTGAAAGATCAGTTTATCTCCGCTGAATGAGAAATAGGCCTCGGCATTTTGCCGGCCGAACGTGAGTTGCCGGATATTCGTCAGATGCCGCTCGACCGAGGCGGACGCTTTCACCGAAGCCTGCGCCGGCTTCGGCTCGGCCGCTCCCAGCGCGCTCGTCACAACGACAGAGAGCGCGAGCCCCAGCATTCCCACCATGACCTGTTTAACGTGTTTCAATTCGCACCTCTGCACTCATCCTGTCCTCCCAATCTCCCCGTGCCACCACGGCTCCTTCGTGAAACACCACATAACTCTGCCATCCGTAAAAAAACAAGAGCCGCGCTACGCGCCCCAACGCCTGCGGCGTCACCCCGGAGAGGATGGTCACCACGCTACCCGGCTGATCGTCGCGTCGGCAGGACACCAGCACCGCCATCGTGTCGCCCTCGTAGACCTTTCCCTGCACCGCAAAGCCCTTCTCGGTAAAACGCACCCGGTCACCGCAGTATCGTAGCATGGCTGTCGCCGACGGATTTTCCTCAGGCCCGCCCAACACGAGCAACGATCCAGTCGGCACAGCCATAGAGGTTTCTTCCGGCTGACTCACCGTGGTATGCGACATCCCTGGCTTTGCCGCCTCCTGCGCGATGATGCGTTGAACAATGTCGGTAAAAGGACTCGCTTGTTCTGAGGATTGCCGGGGCAACAGCACAGTCCGCCGAGCGTCCGTTACGTACAGATTCAGCATGGGCGCCAATGCATTCCTCGCCACTCGGCGAAACACATGCAGGCCGGGGTCAAGCCTGACCGCCAGCGGACGCTCCTTAAGCTCCACGATCACATCCTGCTGCGCATCCGTCAGATGAATACGCGCTCGATGACTACGTCCTTCGTTCAGCACAAATTCCAGATCAACGGCGATCCGATACGGAACAGTATGCTGGACGATGTGCACCATCGCCTCCATCGTACTCGGCTCCCCGGCAGTGCCGGTTGATGGCTGCACCCGGAGACCGGTCACCTCAATGTCTGGGGCTCCTGCGCGCTCGACCCATTGGGCAAAAAACCAACGAAGATCGCGTCCCGCCACGTCTTGGAACACTCGCTCCAGATCACGCCACTCGGCCGCCTTTCCCAGATACCGTACCGGAATCTCTTTCACGGCCTTCCAAAACACTGCGTCGCCGATTTCCTGCCTCAATGCATGGAACACCATGGCGGATTGTTGATAGCCGATGGCATTGTCTTTTTCATCGTGCTTCTGAGCGAACTGTATGACGGGATACTCCTCGCCGGGGCGAACGTACACGGAATAGCCCATGAGCATCAATCGTCGCTGCTCGCGAGCTTGTGCTTCATCGCCCATGAGCTCATGGTAGTAGTAATTGGACAGATAGGTCGTCAGCCCTTCCACCCAGTTGCCGCGATCGACCCTGTTGAACACGCCGTTTCCGATCCATGAGTGCACGATCTCATGCCCGAGCGCATAGGGCTGCGTATAGTGGCGCCTGATGACTCCACTCCCGAGCAGGGTAAAGGAGGGCATGCCCAATCCGCTTGAAAAGAAATTTTCGACCACCGCAAATTGAGCAAACGGATAGGGGCCAAGCAGGGGTATGTACGCGTCAAGGTATCGCGCCGAGGCGTCCAGATACTCATCTGCTAAAGAGGCTTCGTCTTCAAAGAGGTAGGTAGAGAGCCGGATTGTCTGCCCCGACTGCGCCGTCCAAGTACGGGACTTCACCATGAAACGGTTCGCGACGACCGTCAACGCTTCGCTCTTCGTGGAAACCAGCCAGCGCGTCGAGTCGAGCTGAGGGGTTCCCTGGGTCACCGCAGTCCACCCTTCAGGCACGGTCACGGTCACGTCATAAGTGGCGAGCGAACCATCCAGGTCCGGATACCATTGGCTTTCACTGCTGAGATACACCCCCTCGGGACCAATGTGCCCCGAGGTCTCGCTCGGGGTGACAAAACGAAGGTGCCGGGGATCCCGTGGCGGATCGTCGATCACCCCGCGATAGGAAAACTTCAGTTCTATCGTGCCATCTCGCCGATCAGTGGCAGGCTGCTTCAGGATCACGCGCCGCGGCTCCGACCGGCCTGATGCCTCGTCCCTTTCGAAGGCCACCTCCGGAGCAGCTTCGCAGGAGGCCTGACAATGCGTGACATCCTGAATGTGCTCGACTTGCAGGGCGGGGGCGAGGGAAAAGGCAAGCGCCTGACCTGAAGAGCCTCCCGAGAGGATGAGACGATCGGTCGCGATGAGCTGATGGGTATCCGGCAGCAGTTCCACCGTCAGCTGATGATGTTCGATGGTCGGTGGAGAAGAACCGGTCTCAGCGACTGCAAGCGCAGGAAAGAGACAACCGGCAAGCAAACTGAAACGGATGAGGCGATGCAAACAATTCACCCTTCACCGGCACCCCAAAGTGGACGGTGAAGATTAACACTCCCGGCAGACCATCACAAGCTGGATAGCCATCAACGCCCGCTCCAAATCCAGCGGCTTATCCAACACTTCTTGCGGCCCCAATGCCCAGGCGTCCGCCAGCAAGGGGTCGTTTTGATGTCCGCTCAAAATGATCGTCCGTCCGGCATAGTCACGCTCGGCCAGTACCTTCAATAATTCCACGCCGTTCATCTCGGGCATGACGAGATCGAGGATCAACAAATCTGGCGCTGACTCCTCGATCATTCGCAGGGCTTCACGACCATCCTTGGCACCGCGAACACGGTATCCGCGTAGACTGAGAAAGCGCATCAACAGATCGCGCGCCATCACATCGTCATCGACCACGAGGATCTGTTCCTCGGAAGGATGATCGGGCTCATTGCCCACCAGAGACTGCCGGCCTGACGCCTCACGCCTGGCCTGTTGGGCGATTCGATGCACCGCGCCAACAAGCACGTCAAGCGACAATCCCTTCCGGAAAAAATCCGTGACCTGTAATTTTCTGGCGAGATTTTCCAAATCTTCGGTGGCGCCACCCCCCAGAATGATCACGCCCGCGCGCGGGTCATATGTCCGAATCTCTTTGAGCACCGCCAACCCATCCATTTCCGGCATGCGCAGATCCAGCAAGGTCACGACGGGACGAAGCTGCCGAAACAGGGACACTCCCTCACGCCCGCTTGTCGCCGTGCTGACTCGATACCCGTGGCGAGACAATGCCACCTGCAAAAGATCGCAGTGCAACCGGTCGTCGTCGATTACCAATAACGTGGTCATCGTCATTTCTCGCTCATGTGCAAATAGTCGCTGCTCCCAGGCCCATTCGCAGCCTGGAATCTCAATGAATAGCCTAGCATGAGGTTCGCGGGATGAGAAGAAATTGAGCGAAAGCGTAGGGAAGGCAGCGGAGGGTTCGGTCCGGCTTGACGGGTTAGAACAATGCGTCGACAAAGGCCTTGGCGTTGAAGTCTTGGAGGTCCTCGACGGATTCCCCGACTCCGATCAACCTGACCGGAATCTTGAGCGTATCGGCAATCGCCACGACGATCCCGCCGCGTGCCGTTCCATCCAGCTTGGTCAACGCGATGCCGGTCACTCCAACCGCCTCATGAAACTGTCTGGCTTGAGCAATCGCATTCTGACCCACCGTGGCATCCAGCACCAATAACACCTCATGGGGCGCGCCGGGGCACTCTTGCGCCACAATTCGTTTGATTTTCCGCAACTCGTCCATCAAGTTCGTTTTGGTGTGCAGTCGTCCGGCGGTATCGATCAGCACCACATCCGATCCGCGCGCTTTGGCCGCCGTGATCCCGTCGTATGCGACGGCGGCGGGATCGGCACCGGGTCGATGCCGGATGATGTCAACCTGAGTGCGGTCTGCCCACACCTGCAATTGCTCGATGGCTGCCGCCCGAAATGTGTCGCCGGCGACGAGCAGAGCAGTCTTCCCCTGTTGGCGAAACCGCTGCGTCAATTTTGCCACGGTAGTGGTCTTGCCGACTCCGTTCACTCCCACGGCGAGAATCACAAAAGGATGCGGCCCCTGCGCAATCAGTTGGTCGATCGACGCCGCCTGTGTGGGAAGCAGAATATCCAAGACGGATTGCCGCAGCAGCTCCCGCACCTTCTCGGCGGCCGAAAAATTTCCCCCACGCATCTGTGCACGCAGGGTCTCCATGACGCGATCGACGACCGGCATACCCAGATCCGCACTGATTAAGGCGATCTCCAACTCGTCCAGAAGAGCCGGGTCCGCCGCGCGCCCAAGAAGTCGATCCAGTTGCCCAGTCACTGCATCGCGGGTTTTTGAGAGCCCTTCGCTTAATTTCTGAAACCAACCCACCGCTCACCTCAATCCCTTGCCGTTGTCTACCTTCACATGCCCATCATGCGCTCCAGGCACGCATCATACTGGATCTGAATCGCCGGATACCAATAACCTTGGAATCGGGCCGATGCCACGCAGAACGGCCCTCTCGCGTCGGGCCATTCGTCTGGCCTCGGGTTCGCTCCGCTCGTGATCATATCCGCACAAATGCAGCATGCCGTGAATCAGGAGTACGACCACTTCATGATCAATACCCTGTTGATGGCGGCGCGCCTGACGAATGGCTTGCGGCAGGGAGATGACGACATCCCCTAGCAAGGCCGATGGCGGGCCGGGCCCTTCCCTGGTCGCAAACGCGAGCACATCGGTGGTTTTATCACGATGACGAAAGGTTCGATTCAAGCGGCGCATGCGGACATCGCCCACAATTTCGAGGCTCAGAAGTGCCTCGCGTTCACCGATGGACTGAAGAATACGACTGGCGAGTTTCCTGAGAGGCGCGAGGCGCAGCTTCCACTTGGTAAGCCGCATGCCAACCACGACCGGCATTAATGTGATTGGCCCCAGGAACCTGGGGAGGATGATGAAGGACGGGCAGCCTTCGGATCTGAACGCTCACCCTTCACAAGACTCTCGCCTTTTCTGGGTGATCCGGGATTCGCGGGTGCAACCGAATGCCGATCATAGGCTTTGATAATTTCTTGGACGAGCCGATGCCGCACGACATCCCGCTCATCGAAATACACGAACTCAATACCGGCGATGTCCTGGAGAATGTCCCGCACTTCAATCAGGCCTGAGACGCGATCGGACGGCAAGTCAATCTGCGTGATATCTCCCGTCACGACGGCCTTGGAATGAAAGCCTAACCGGGTCAAGAACATTTTCATCTGCTCAGCGGTCGCATTCTGCGCTTCGTCCAGGATCACGAAGGAATCGTTGAGGGTACGGCCGCGCATAAACGCAAGGGGGGCGATTTCAATATCTCCCCGATCGATGAGACGATTGGCTCGTTCCATTTCCATCATGTCGAACAGCGCATCGTAAAGCGGGCGAAGGTAGGGGTTCACCTTGGCGTACATGTCGCCGGGAAGATAGCCGAGCTTTTCTCCGGCCTCGACCGCGGGACGGGCAAGGATGATGCGGCTGACATCCTTTTTCATCAGCGCGCTTACCGCCATTGCCATGGCTAAATACGTCTTGCCAGTTCCGGCAGGACCGATTCCGATAACGATATCATGCTTTTCGATCGCGTCGAGATAGTATTTCTGCGTCGGGGTCTTAGGGACAATGAAGCGCTTTCGAGTCACGATGGGGGAAGCGCTGAAGAGCAGTTCTTTCAGGGAGGCGTCTTGGTTGTGGCGGAGAGCAGTCAGCGCGTGGGTGACGTCATCCGATCTGAGATCGTAGCCTTCGTTGGTGAGCGACGCGAGCTCGTTGAGTACTCGCTCCGCCTGCTTCATGGCTTCGGGCGTACCCTCTACCGTGACTTCTTCGCCCCGTGCGGAACACCGGACCCCGAACTCTTCCTCAATCAATTTGAGGTGACGATCGTGGTGTCCAAAGAGAACCGCAGTGTTCGTGCCTTCACGTAGTTTGATCTTGCGCACGCCGGTGTCGAGAACTCCTTTCGCCAGGCCTACGGTTAGATTCTAACAAACAGCGAAAGGGATGAACAAGATCGGAACGGGGGGGGGGTGGAAGAAAAATCAGAAGGGCCGAGGGCCGGGAGAGGGAGCTACCCTTGAGACGGCAAAGACATCTGCGATTGAGCCGTGGAGGGGATCGAGATTTCAAACTCCTGCCATGCGATCCCGCCCTGCCCGTCCTCCGCCATGATCTTCACCCGATGAGTCCCAGCCACACCAGGGATGACCTTCCAGATCACCTGTCCCGTGGACTTGTCGATGGTCATTCCCGGAGGCCCTGTTTCCAGTCCATAGATGACCGTGTCTCCGTCGACGTCCTTGGCCTGGACGACATATTCATACTGCTCTCGATTCGTCAACGCCGCCGGATTCGAGACTATCAACGGCGGGGAATTGCCTAGGGCGCTCGGGGCTGACCGGACCGGCGCAGCGGCCGTATCTTGATCCCGCGCGGTCACTTCGACCACCACCACATCTTTTCGCCCAAATCCGGTAGTGTCGAGGACGCTTTCCTCGCCTTCCTTAATCTGCTTGTCGTTTCGCCACCACCGATAGCTGTAATGAATCTCATCCCGATCCGGATCGAGTGCATCGACCTTAGCAAGAACGCGACTCCCCTTTTCAGATGCATCTGTTTCGACCGTTACATGTGACACGACAGGGGGGGTGTTCACCACAGTAACCGGCTCCGTACGATAGGGCGCACTCTCCAACTCACCGTCCACAGCAACCACTTCGAGCGCGACCTGATCACCCCGCTTTGCATGGACCGGGTCAAGTTCAGGGCCGGTTGCACCCAGGACAGGAGTGCCGTTGATGATCCATTGAAATCGCTTCGTAGGTGCGGTTCCGTCAGGATCATCTGCCATCACATGCGCCGTGATAGGACCCGCCAGGATGAGAGGATTGGGCACAATTGTCACGAGTCGAACTGTAGGAGCATGGTTATTCTTTGTCACGCTACCGGAAACTGATTCGTCTTGGGGCGAGGACGAACACCCCCAACACGTCGCAACGACGACAGCCATCACGCCAAAGCGAGAGACTTGAAGGAAGGGAGGACGCAGCCCGCGCACCCTTCCTTCCATAGTCCGACCAGTTCTTCTTATCACAGGTTTGTCCATGAGAAAAAATGACTTCGTGGATCGATAGCAACGGGAACATTGATGCCCGAGCTCGGCGCACCTCCTGTTCCTCCGCACGTCGAACAATCACCGAAGTTCCCCTGACTCATATTGATGAGGAGACCGAACGGACTGCCGCCGTCTCGACCTGAACCCATATGGACCACGATACCGAACGCCAATCCTTCACCGAGGGATCCGAATTTATTCACCGTCTGATTTGTACCCGATGCTGTGGTGCCGATAATCGGTTCTTGATAGGCGCTTCCGGTCTTGTAAAACAGCGCCCAGAGTCGGCTTGTTCCGGACGAAACGCAGATATCGTTGGTAGGAATGAAGGTGGGAAAAAACACCACCCCCCCGAAGACCGTCGGACTACTGACTGCCCGCTCTCCGATGCCATACGGAACCGGCTTCGTGGGTGGATTGGCCGGCTCGACGAGCTTGGTCACCCACCCATCCTTGCTCTGTACCAGACTGATCAGGCCGGTAAACGTCGACGCTCCGGTCACGCCTGAAACCTGATTTGTGCCGCTGGCCAGGCCACAGTCGCCGACGCCTACCACACACACCGTTGCAGCCGTGACATCGACAAGGTCGTTGTCCATGCAGTTGGTCACACCGGCGGACTGATTACACCCGGCATTGAGTACCGAATCTTTTATCCCTACGAAATACTGGGTCGAGATGTCCGTCTTATCCGACTTACTGTAATAACGTCCGCTCCCCGCAAAGACCCAGACATTGGCCGCGTCATCCAGCGTCACCGACGGCGCAGTCGCGACCGGTCCCATTTCCGCTCCGGACGTAAAGGTATCCAGCATCTCGGTCGGGACTCGATCGCTGCCGGATGCGATACCCCATTGCGTAGGGCTCGTCACCGTGCCGAACTTCGACGTCGCCCCGCCGGCGCCCATCGTCAGCCGATAAATCTTTCCTCTCCACGGGAGAGCCCCATCGTTAATTACTCGACCGAAATACACGACGTCATGCCGATAATCGAGATCTCTGTCGAACGCCGTCATATCTCCGACATACGAGTCCCACGAACCAATAGGATACGAAGTGACCAAACTATTGCTGCTTCCGGGTCCCGTTGCCAGATCGATGACGAACACCTTTGCGCCTTGCGCCGCGCTGGCGTCATAACCGGTCGGGCCGGATCCCACGACCATGTGCCACTTCGCATTCGTGTTGCTGGCCTTGGCGTCACCGCCTGGATTTACCCGTAGGACTGCCGGGACACTGGTCGTCAACCCCAAGTCGGAGCTGTTAAATGACCAGAGCAACTTCGGACTGTCGGGATTCGTTACGTCCATGACGAAATAGGAGCTATAAAAATTATAGTTTGTGCCGCTAATGGTGAGGGTCATGGGTGGGGCCCCAGTCCCCGCCACACAGGCGCCGCAACTTCCTCCCATTCTGAATCCGCCGATCAAAATTGTGCCCCATCCATTGGGGTGATCAGTATCCGCAGTAAAGATTCGCACATCCGCCACCCTGAGGGGTAAATCGACATAGTAGGCATGCTGGTAATCCGCTCGACTCAAAAACTCCAGCTGCGGGAGGAGTTCATAGGGTACAAATCCCCACAATTCATCGCCCAACGGAGCTCCTGATGAATTGTCTGCCGGAGCCGTCGTAAACCAACCATGCTCCGTGGTATTTGCGGGAGCAGAGCCGCTTGTGTCATCGCCCGGGTGATAGTATCCGGCATTGAAGGCGTGTAGCATGCCGTCGTTGCCTCCTACATAGGCGACCTGACGGCGGTTGTACCACTTCTGCAAAAACGCCGAATAACTCTGATCTCCATAGATCGCATCATGCCGATCTTTGGGCCCCGCCACCACTGTGGGCGTCGAATGAATTACATCGCCTAATTTCCACACTTTTAGCGTTCCGCTTCCGGCAGGCACCTGAAGACGGCGATCTCTGGTGGCCGCCTGTTCCGTACAAGTCGTGGCATCACATCCACGCACAAAGTTGATGATTTTTGTACCCTCCGCGCTCGAGGCGGCGCGCAGATAGGGACGAAGAGTCGGCTCGTTCGCCGTCGAAAACGCCATCTGCTCACCGGAATCAACGACTCCGTCATGATCAGAGTCGACCCAGGTGAGGATTGTACGAGTTGATGAATCTTTCAATGCCAGCTGTTTGCCGGCCTCCCAAATTGGAAGGATGTCGCTTAGCAATTTGCCGCAGGGATTACAATCGGCCACCGTCACTTGACCGTCGCTATTCTGATCGTTCGGCAATCCGTCGCCGTCACTATCTACATATTTATCGACCTTCACTGAGTTCGATACCGAATCGAAGCGAGTCTTGATGATCTTGTCGACCTTATAGTCAAGACGGCCATCTTGATTCGTATCTTCGCGGGTATTACCAAACGTGTCGATGAAAAGTGCTTGCGTGTAGCCCGTCCATTTGACATCGCTCAGCGTAGACGGTTCGATGGTGCTCGGATAGAAGTAGGACTGGTACAAGGCACCTTCTCCGGTCGAGGCTGTGGCCAACACGGAGACGGATGACCCGGAGGCGCTGCGTCGGAGAATACTCGCGATCGTTGCCAGCAACTTATCCTGGAGATCGTCCACATTGGAGGATTCGAAATAGGCGTCCGGAACGCCGTCGGGGGTTGAGGCGCCGGTCAAATTGTTCTCTTTGTCCCATTCGGAGGTCTGCGGGATCCCATCTCCGTTCGAATCCTCAAATCCACCCAGGCGCGCGGTTTGTGCCAGGATTCCTCGGCCATTGATGTTGCCAAAGGCAAAAAAGGAATACACCGTCAAATTCTGTGTGCCGGGGATGCAATGGCCGGTGACGGATAATCCCGCAATCGTGCCGTCACTCGTTCCACTGCAAGGACGCAGATCACTGGTGTGCACCCAATAGGCCACATCATCCAAGTAATGGGTTCCATTGTCTGCATAATCGGTCTTGTGCTCCGCCAATAGATCACTGAACGGTGTTGCCGCATTGGTATTACAGGTACCGTTAATGGGGCGAGGAGGAGCGGCGCTATCACTGCCATTGCAATGCTGCCCGTGATGAGCATGGCCGAAGTCCTGGAGCGCCGTGGGGATATTCACGTCTTGCGTGGGCTCACCGTCTGTAAAGATAATGACGAACGTTCGGCAGCAATTTACCACCTGAGATGTCGATGCCCAGGGCGGGGTGTGATTTTGACCAAAAAAGTACGGGTCTCGACCACAGGCACTTGCGATGTACCCAGCAGGGCAGGTTTCGGTTCCGACTAATGCCGTGATTTCGCTCGTCCCAATCGAACCGGCACCGGTAGTGGCAAAATTGACGGCGTTTGAAATGCCTCCTGAAAACGCGATCGGATACACATAGCCTGTTGTAAACGTCGATTGAATCTGCGCGACATATCGCGCCGTCTCATAGAGCGATTCGCTCAATGGCGTCCAGGTCGAGGGATACGATTCCTCCACCGCATCGACCATGGCCGCCATGTTCGTATTGAACGTCTCCACGGTCGTACCGGACCAGTCAATGGACTGTCGGGAACCCGCGCCCACGAGCATGCGCGCGCCTTCACTGCTGGACTTGAATTCGACGAGGCCAAAACGGGCTTTGCTGCCAATTTGCTGAATGACCCCTGTGGGTTCAGTCGAATACCCCACTTTCAGCTCATACTTGCGGACGCTGAATGAATCGCCGCAATTACTATTAAAGCTCGTGTCATTGTCCACACAGAAATAGGGCACGGCGGGGGTTCCGGATGTCGCCGAGATACCAATCGAAATGGTTGCCGGGTTTCCCGTTCTGTCGGCAGACGGAATTCTGCCAACATATGTATTCGCACCGGCGCCGGCATTGTAGGCCACATCGGCGCGCTCATCATTTACTCCGGTTGCCTGAGCACGGACGGTTTTTAAGGCAGGCGTCCCAGTGGTCGGACAGGTGCCATCCGCAGCTCTGGCGGTGGCACAGTCGCCACCGGACATGGCTCGTTTTACCGCATCAAATCGGCGAAGTGTCGCCCAATTCAAAAAATTCCCATCCCATTCCGTCGTCGAGCAAGCCGTCGATACGGTCGCCTTTGCGGCACCGTTTTCAAATCTTTTGTCAGTCGTGTTGTAGATATAGCAGCGGAGCGAATCAAAGTAGCCCGAATAACGAGTGGTATTGGTCCACGTCGTCGTCGTAGAGGTGCTTCCATCCGCTAGAATCCCGCACGAAGTCGATTCGCAAGCCCGATTGCTCATACTCCCCGAATTATCCATCAGAATGATGATATTCGGCGTGGTCGCACCTGAGACGAAGGGCGGTGACGCAGTGTAGTCCGCGTTGGAGACGACGGCCGCCGCCTCGCCGGATCCAAACAGACCGGCACTGACACTACCGACAAGGACCATCAGCGAGGCAACAGTTCGGCGATTCATGCGTTCTTCCTCCTCATCTCAAGCAGGACAACAGCCGTCCCATGATGGCTACGAGTTGAGACAAGACCTTTCATACGCTATTGCGGCAACTTCACGACCATCTTATCGATGTGGCCTTCTTTCAGATGGAATTTGGCGAGCGAGGTCGGAATAATGCGTCCCAATTCCAGCGGTTCTCCTTCATGGGTTACCACCACGACTGCTGCTTTCAACACATAACTCCGTCCGTCTATGCGAATGGTCGATCCCTGCACCTCGTCAATCACACCAGACTGAAACCCGACGGTTGAAAACAGCATCGCTTCTTGGGGCGGCTCAGACTCTGCGCTCGCAATAGGCACCTCGGCCGGTCCTATTTGCCACCATGCGAGCATGCCAATCACCACGTAGAGGAGTGCGTTCTTCATCGCCAGACCCTCTTTTAGCTGATTTTCTTGACGCATGTATCCCCCTCCAAACAGCCATACACCGAGGTCACGGTACTGCTTGAGCCGGTTGCGGCATTGGTTGCGGTGCAGGTGATCCTGTAGACAACCTCGGTTGACGTCACCCCGGTACCCTGTCCGGACTTCGCGTGTGCATAGAGACGATCGATGTCGCCATTGACAGTGAAACCGGGCAGATTCGTCATCACAAAATTGGGCTCAGTCGCCGCAGAATCGGCATAATTCTCAGCCAATGTGCCGGTAGGGGCGGGAGATGGAAGAGGAGAAGAACCGTAGATCTCCTGCCAAAGAATCGTCGAATTGGCGGCGGGTACCGGACCTGCGGGTGCGATAAATGTAGCCGGCAGGACTCCCGGAGGAGACAGCGTCTGCTGGATGATGTTGGCCGCAAGGCCTTCACACGAATCCGCAGCCGCGACCACGGCTTCGGTGGTGCGGAAAAATCCTGCCATGCGGTTTTCCATGCTTGTCACAGTGATGGAGGCAATGCCAAGGATCGAGAGAATCAGCAACATCAGCATCACGGTCAGCAAGGCAATGCCGTGCTGATTCCGGCACGCGTCGTCTCCATACGCTGTTGTTGCAGTTCTAGCCTGTCGCAGATTCATTGCGGCGTCTCTCGTTACAGGTTTCTCGGCTGAATTGTGCGGACCAGTACACGCCTTCGTTGCTGTTGGTAGGTGGTAGCGTCATAGCCCGTGTCGGCCGACGGATTGTGATCGCCGACGATAACAGGCCCCGTCGTGTTGACACCTTTGCTGCCCTTTTCGTCCAAGCCGTCGTCCGCCTTCGTCGGCCGGACCACCACGCTCACTTGTGCCATTCTGATCTTGTCCGGCGTCCTCGGTGTAATTGCCCAGGTGCCGTTAGAAACGAAATCTCCCTGAGAAAAGGTGGGGAATCCTCCAGACGAAGACCCGTCTTGATCATCGATCACTCCGTCAGCATAGAGGGGATTGGGCGCCGCCTGGTTGCATCCGTCACAGGCATAGGTGATTTGCAGATCCTCCACACCATCGACGAGCGCCACGTTGTCCCGGACGAGGCACGGCGCATTGCTCCCGCAAGTAGCCGGGGTATTGACGACGACTTGGTATCGCACACACTGCATCAGATACACGGGCGTCCCGATGGGAAATTGCCCGCTCACATAATTTCCGGCACCGAATCCGATGGAGGTCGCCCCGATGGCCTTGACGGTTTTTGAAACGGCCCCCCCGATCGAAATCGTTGAATCGAGGGCGAGTCCCTGAGCAAGCATTTCTGTGATGGCAGTGCCTGAGAGACTGATCGAATTGTCAAATGTCACCGCATTAGCAGTTCCGCCGGCCGCCGCTGTCAGCGTCCAGCCCGTCGTGTTCATGATCGGCAACACCATCGACACACCATCCGCTCCGGTATCAGCCCCACTCGGCGTTTGATCCTGCGGAAGTAACCCGACCGGCTTCGTCACAGCGCCGATGGTAGCGCTGCAGTTCCCCACCGCGGCCGTGGCCGGATCGGTCGCGTTGTAATTGAAGCCGGCCAGCTTGATGTCCCGACTCAGTAGGTCGGTCGCCAATCGGACATTCTGCTGGGTATCCGCCACCTGCGTATTGACCACATTGGCACGATTCGACGTAACGACCGTGGTCATTGTAGCGGCCACGATCACGACCGTGATCAACACGGCGGCCATCAATTCCACCAGCGTAAAGCCCTGTTGGTTGCCTTCACATCGACGCATTGGCATGCTCCACAATGTCTATTCAGGCGCAACGACGGTCGTAAACACGGCCGTCTTAGTGCGAGTGGTGCTCACGTCAGTCTTCCTGGTTTGCCAACTCACTGTGATGGTCACCAAAAAGCGATTCATCGTCACCGGGTTCGCGGTGGGATCCGGATCGAGGCGAGTTGATGTCACCACTCCTGCGGCACCTGGCAGCCCCGAATTGGCCATCACGGCTTGCCACTGCGTACAGTCGCCCCACGCCATGCGTTGCGTGCTCACACTCTGCGGACACGCCGCGGCCGTTGTGGTGTTGTGGTAGTCCAACACGCGTTGCCGATTATTCTGAATTCGCTCGGCCATATCTGCGGCGATATTGGTCACGCGCGCCATATCGCTGGCATCCACGTTTTTTCCCAGGGACATTCCGGACAATCCTGCGAGGCCCAATAGCCCAACTGAGAGCACGCCGGCTGCCACCATGGCCTCTAAAAGGGTAAAACCCTTCTGCATGGGCGTCACCGTGCCTGGTGCTTCTTTTTGCCGTCTTACGTGTTTCATTCCGCCTCTATGGACAGGTCGCATGAGCGCACCAGTTCACCTTGCCGGAGGGAGCGACGACCAGCGAATAGACCGTCCCCTGCTGGGAGACCAAGGTCAGGGGTACGTTCGCCGCTGCTCCGCTCAAGCCCTGCCGGGTGAATTGCACCGTTGGGCCCCCTGTAAATGCGACGATAGTCTGAGGCAATATGATGGGCGCCAACGCACCGCCAAAATCCACATTCACTCTGCCGGACACCAGCGCCAGCGTCACGGTGACGGCCAGATTACGATTCATCGCGGCCATGCGGGCCAGATTCAAACTGCCAGCCAATTCGGTCGTGCCCTGTTTCAGCTGATACCGGGCATTCCATTGCAGATAATTCGGCACGGCTACCATTGCCAGAATGCCGACAATCGCCACGGCGATCATCACCTCGATGAGGGTGAACCCTCTCTGACAACGAGCCCCAGTGGACCGTTGGTGATAGGAAGAGACACACATAGCAACAGGCAGATGAGCAAGTGCCATGCCGATGAAGATTCAGGAAAATGTTTGCCTAAACAATTGATATGTCAGCTGCATTCATATCTGCAGCCGTACAATTCCGGTCGTTTTGTGATCACGGAGGTGACAATTTTCGTCGGATGTACGGCGATCTTTGCCCAAACACGGCAGGTGAGCAGCACCAGACAAGGGAAGTGTTATAAGCCTTGGCTACGGGTCACTCTGGGAAACGGAAGCATACCACTCTGATGATGCATCAATAGCACGGATACATCCTTTGACGACTCAACCCGCATGGAGCAGATTCATACGTCAACTGGTGTGGCTTCTCAGTGAGAGAAGTGTGGGAACAGGCAACGGAGTCAACTGAATGCAAGGGTACTACTTAATTGCCACTGCGCGTACTTGCTTGTATGTAGTAAGCCCTTGAAGAACCTTCTCAATGCCATCCTGAAGTAGAGTGTGCATACCTTCACTTTTCGCTAGCATCAGCAATTCCCCGGTACGGGCTCTCCCTTGAATGAGCGATTTCATACGCTCGGAGACCACCATCAATTCATGAATTGGAATTCGTCCCCGGTACCCAGTGTGATTGCACACATCGCATCCTCGCCCACGAAACAACATGCACGTCCCATCATACGTCGGCCGAGTCGCCCATTCTTTCTCCCCGAAAGCCTGCACCAATTCTTCGTATTCGCTGCGAGTCGGATGGTAGGACTCCCGGCAGTGAGAGCAAATGCGCTTACACAGCCGCATAGCAAGTACACCCAGCATAGCATCGGAAAAATTGAACGGATCACAGCCCATGTCGAGCAACCGCACGACCGTTTCCACGGCGCTATTCGTATGGATGGTGCTGAACACCAGATGGCCCGTCAAAGACGCTTCAATGGCAATATCCGCTGTTTCCTTGTCGCGCATTTCTCCGATCATGATCACATCAGGGTCGGCCCGCAGAAAAGCCCTCATGGTGGCGGCAAACGTCAGTCCGATCTTGGGGTGAACCTGCACCTGTCGTAGGCCATCTTGCGTGATCTCTATCGGGTCTTCAGCCGTCCAGATCTTTCGTTCGTCGGTGTTGATAGACGCCAGAATGGCGTGCAACGTCGTCGTCTTGCCTGACCCCGTCGGGCCGGCGCATAGCACGATGCCATGTGGTTTGTCCGCGAGCTGTTCCACCACACGACGAGTCTCCGCACTGAATTCAAATTCTTCCAGTCTCCTGGGACCGTTAGCGCTCAGCAAGCGGAGGACCACGTCCTCGTTAAATCCGGCAGTGGGAAGCGTTGCCACACGCAATTCAATCTCCTGCCCCGTGATCAATTTGAAGCGGATTTTCCCATCCTGAGGCTTCCGCCGTTCTGCGATGTCCAGGCTGGCCATAATCTTCACTCGAGAGACAATGGCTCGACGATAGGCGGCGGGAATCTTCATGTAGGTGAAACACGTCCCATCCACTCGAAAGCGCACCGCCGTCTCCTTACGGTCGGCGTAGGGCTCGATATGAATATCCGACGCCCCTCGCCGATAGGCCTCTGCAATGATTTGGTTGGCGAGCCGGACAATCGCCGAATCGTTTTCGGTGATGGCGGAGATGGTCGCATTCTGCTGCTCTTCCAACTGCGCTTCACTGACCAGTTCGCCGAGAATATCCGTGATCGGATCGCCGACGTCACGTCCGCACACATCACTCAACACACGTTCAATATCCGCCCGTAGACCAACGCGATACGAGACTGTCTGACCGGGAAAGGCTCGCCGCACATCGAGTAGCTTGTCAGGATCCTGAGGATCGTTAATCAAAACTTCCACCGCCTGCCCCTGCCGTCTGAGAGGAACCCAATGGTTCATTCTCAGATAGTCGATACTGAGATTCTTCAGCAACTCCGGCTCGACGACCGTCTGCTCCTCATAGGCGAGGAACGGGCATTCGTAAAATTCTGCAAGGACTGCACCGATCGCCGGCTTGGGGATTCGATAGCGGTCCATGAGAAGCGTGGCCACATCGAGCCGCTTTCGCAACGCTTCTGAGAGGGCAATCGTCAATTCCTCTTGCCGGAGAAACCCTTGACGAACAAGCGGCTCATAGAGGCCGGACGGACGCACCCGAGGTGAGCAGGGTTTCCCTGAGGGCGGTCCGCTCGACAGTGACAGAGTCGAAATTGCGCGATTCATAGCACCTATTCCTTTCCCACTGCTTTGAATATCAGTTGATGACCCGATGTCGAGGAGGCATCGGCCACCTCAAATTTTGGTCTGCCAGCTTCCTGGTGCGACAAATACCACCGGTAGACCCTGCATAAGCCCCTCGCGAAGATCGTGGTTGTACCAAACCTCCAACATTCCCGACCCATTGGCGCCTTCCAGAATCGCTCCTTGTGCCGCCACCCCACCGTAGACTTTGACATGGCCGGCAAATCGCACCTCACCTGCGGCATACAAGATCCCTTGAAGATGAATGTCGGAGAGTTGCACGGGTATCCGCGTTCCGAGCGACTGCTGACCCTCGGGCGGAGGACTCAACGCCGGCACGGCTCTTCCGCTGCGTCCTGCCTTCCAAAGAACATGCGCGTTTACAATAAAGATGCCTTCGGCATAGTCTTGATCGAGCACAATTGAACCCAGGTTATCGAGGCGAGGCGGCATCCCGTCAAGCGTATCCACGAACACGAGCCCCCGGTGATCTCCCGGCCCCTTTGAGACAAACACCTCAGATGCAGGACGTCCCAAACCAGGCTGGATCACACCACCTTCGTGCAACAACCCGTCCCGATCGATCCCATACACTTGTCCAAATTGCATGGCCATTCGTTTCAAGGTCGCGTAGTCCCACTGATCGAGCTTGATGCCGGGAATCGGTTCCAGGTGAGCATGAACATTCAATGGCACACCTGACCAGGCCTCGGCCGGAAGCTGGGCAAAAAAGGCATCGCCCCCAAGCCGGATCGTCAGCCATCGATCCTCACGATGACCCATTTCGTCATACGCCTGTCCGCTCACCGGAGCCATTCCGCTCTTAATCGGAACTTCCTCCGGCCGTGGGAAATAGGCTCGGCCACGAACCACCATTTCACCCCAATGTGCAAAGATGGAACCCGGTCGGGCTTGCGACGACTCGCTTCCAAGGGCGCCGCTCTGCAACGGTGCATGGAGGGCAGGAACAGCATAGGCTCCGAATTCCATGCTTAACGTTGTTGTCACACGCGAGGCCGGGCCAGCGCCCGCCGTCACTTCTACCGTACAGAGCAATCCTGGTCGCGTCGCCCCATAGACTCGTAGCTTGAGAATTCTCGCGAGACCCTTGAGTGATTTGAACCAACCCGTCTGAGGATCGTTCAATAAATGGTCGTGCTGGTGATTCGCTGCATCGAAAACCATATCAGGATTCGCGCTCGTGCCGACGAATTGCGCATGCCCCTGCGCGTCAACATACGAGGGATCCCCTTGGGCATTGACTAATCGCTTGGTAAACCAAGTCGTCGCGACTTCCTGTGGTCGAAGTGCCGGATCATGAAACCATCCCATCACAACATCCACAGCCGCCTCCGCAGCGTGGTGCGCCACACGCTCTTCTTGTAACGCGCTGGCACCAACGACTTCCTGCCCCGCCAGCTGCATGGAAGTCATCCCTAACAAGGCAAGCAGAAACACCACCATGAGCACTGCCAACAACGCCATTCCCCGTTCATCCCCCTGTTTCGTCTTCACTGACCGTTCCCCGCGCATAACCATATCCTCCACCCCCGTTGCTCATTACATTCGGATCGCAATATCCCGCGAGAGCGTTGATCCTTGTCGTCCACCCTGTATCGTCACACGAACCCGCACTACGTCCCGAGCATTTGTCTCCATGCCTCCCCTTCTGTTGAAATACTGCAGCTGCACCCCGCGCACATCGCTCAGCATCGTGCTCGCCACGCCGTCCACCTCGCGCATCAAACGCATGGCCCCGTCATCAGGGCGCTTCACGTAATAGCGCACACGGTTCAACAGAAAGACGGCGCTTTTCGCCTGATACTGTTCGAGAGTCGGGGTCGTGAGCATCAATGTTTGCTTTCGGCCGTCCGCAGCCAGACGATTCCAGGCGCAATGCACTGCCGTACAGAGCAGGACTTGTTTGCCTTTCGGCCAATCGGCGCCATCTTCTACCGGCAGATCCTGCCGACCGGCTTCCGCAACTTGCGTCAGGATGGTTGACGATCCACTCAGGTTGGCAAAAAATTCGACTTCGTCCACCTCCTTCTTCATAAACGCGGCCTCCGCACCTAATAGCCCGCCTCCCGCCAACCGCAGTTCGCTACACAACACATCGAGCCCAAGCCGGAGTTCTTGATTGGCCGTCATGCTGGCGTGCTGGGAACTCAGGCGAAGACCGTATGAGGCAAAGGCTTGAATCGCAGCCGATATGGCGACGCTGCTGATCGCCATGCCAAAGAGAAGTTCGATGAGACTCACCCCCCTGGCGTTGAGATGCCATCTCCTCCGGACCGATTCCATCCCTGGTGAAGAAAAAATCCTTGCGCATCTCATGACAGTGCCAACGAGCCGACATAGCGTGGATTTGCCCGGATCGTACGCACGCGCACCTCGCGCTCTTGACCTCCGAGTGTCTTGAAACTTGCGCGTGCCTCTATCGTCGCTAGACTCGAAGCCCCTGGCTGGCTTCCGCGATTCAGCTCCACCGTCCAGACTAGCCTGATATTGCCCCGCGTCTGACTGGCAGTAAAAATGCCGTCGCCGTTTGTTCCATCGTCTAGCAAACCATCGTCGCGCATGATGGACTCCAGTGTCCCGTTCTGATCGAGATCATCCGCGAGCAACTGCTCCCACGGCAGACTACGCTTCGCCTCTACGCACGATTCTGCAAGGGCCAGTGCCGTTGCCGTCATCGCACCGCGTTGAAGGCCACGCTGCGACCACTCACACATACTGATCGTCCCGACTATTCCAATCGACAGCACCACCATGGCCACCATGCTCTCCACCAGCGTAAACCCCGCGATACTCGTCGTCGGATCTTGTCGTTTCATATACCCCGCCTCAGATCGGTTCATGACATCGACACCCGTCCCGTGATGCTCACTGTTACCTGATGTGATACCCGCCTGGAATCGATCAGCATCATGGTCGTGGCGGTAGCGGAACGGCCGCTGGATTGGAATAGAATTTCAGGCCGGGTGCTCATTGAGTCGATAACGGTGCCTGTGTGTGCGAACCCATAGCGACGCAGCACATTCGTGTCACAGTCCTCACATTCGGTGCGTAACTCAGATTGTTTCATATTCACTACAACTCGAATACGTTGGTGCCGCGCCATGGCCAACTGACGGGCCATGCGCAATTCCGACGCAATCTCTGTCACCACCGCTCGCTGACGCTGTTTCGAGACAAGAGCTGACCACCCCGGTACACTGACCGCCATCACAATTGCCACGATGGCGAGTACCGTACACAGCTCCACGAGACTGACTCCACGTTCGTTCATTTCGGCTCCTTTCGTCGAACGCGTAGGGCATTTCCAAGTTCCGTGCCGTTGTCTTGATAGACAGCGCGTCTGGAAAGCCATCGACCCTGACTTTTCGAAACGTGGGAAAAGATGTTGAGATTGCGAGGTTATGGGCGGGCGGAGCTGCGTTCAAACTGTCGGATGATCAGCGCCAACAGGCTTGAACAATTGTGAACTGTTCCGAATCGGATACAGTGCTTCATCCATTCGGATACAGATTCAGAAGTATGAACGTCTATAAACTGGCTCTGAAAGCCACTTTACAGGCAGTTACTGTGGGAGATTGATGAGAGACCAATACCAGTTGAGGAAAGGCTGGTGAAAGAGGAGAGCGAGAAGCGATCCCACCGCGAGGAACGGTCCAAAAGGAATATATTGATCGCGCCTGGTAATTCCGGCAGCAATAAGACCGACACCGACTACCGAGCCAAAAAACGATCCGATCATAATGGCCAACAACACCGGCTGCCACCCGATGAACGCGCCGACCATGGCCATGAGTTTAATGTCCCCGCCGCCCATTCCTTCTTTTCCGAAGACATAGGGACTGATCCACGCCAGGAACCATAAAATTCCGCCGCCCAAGGCAATACCGAGAAGCGAGTCAATCAGACCGATCGGCAGAATCACGGCAGCACAGACCAGACCGACGACAATCCCTGGCAGAGTTACCGCGTCAGGGATCATCGTATGGGAAAGATCCGTTCCGGCAATCACGATCAGGGCCGAGAGTAGGGCCGCATACACCCAAGCCTCGGCTGTAAAATCAAACACCCGAAAAATAAGGAGGTATCCAATCGCATTCGCCGCTTCGACCAAAGGATATTGGATAGAGATGGGCACATGGCAGGAACGGCATCGGCCCCGCAGGATCAGATAACTCAAGACAGGAATGTTGTCGTAAACCGCGACAGGGTGCCGGCAGGCGGGACAATGCGAGGCGGGCCAGGCTACAGACTCTTCCCGCGGCAAACGGTAGATGCAGACATTGAGAAAACTGCCGATGACCGCACCGAACAACAGCAACATCACATAGGGGACCATCAAGCCTCCCGTCACGGCTCGCTTATATCATGTCCACGCGCGTGCATTTAAGTATACGTATCCACTCCTAGGATAATCAGAGCATGCATACGCCTCTCTTCGCCCGCCTCTTTTCATTTACAAACGCCAGGAGCACTGCGTATAATCCGACAACGTTTTGGCCCGAGAGGTCGAAGCCTCAGTCTGTAAACCCCCTTATTCCAAGTGGAGCGAGATGTACATGCCGACAGTTGCCAGGACTACCAAAGGTCGAACTAGAGCATCATTACCCGAGCCGATTCTTCCCCCTCGCAAACGGCGTCCGGAAGCCCTGACGACACGCGAACAGGAAATTCTTGAGCTGATCTGGACTGGCTTCAAGAATAAGGAAATTGCTCAACGGCTCAAGATCAGCGTGAAGACCGTCGAGGCGCACCGGGCAAACATGATGAAGAAAATCCGAGTCTCTAATACGGCTCAACTGCTCAAGGCCGCCATTCAAGGGAAAATGCTCAAGCTCAGGTAATCCGCCGTCTTCATGTACAAATCTTCCCCTCTCTTCGTTCCTGACGCTGGCGTACAGCTTCATATAGAACGATGGCCGCCGACGCAGAAACATTGAGCGAGCTGACTTTCCCTGACATGGGAATGTGCGCCGCATCATCGC
Organism: uncultured Nitrospira sp.; assembly: GCA_964556305.1. Lineage (GTDB taxonomy): Bacteria > Nitrospirota > Nitrospiria > Nitrospirales > Nitrospiraceae > Nitrospira_A. Next base: position 60,400 of record CAZKVY010000012.1, read on the forward strand.
AGGCACTACGAACTCCCGGCCGCACCCCCTTCCCTTCTCCTCCGAACACCAGGGCGACAGGCCCGCGGAAATCCAGCTGCGTGTAGACCTTCGGCGCGTCGGCATCCAAGGCATACACCCAGACGCCAGCGCTTTGCAGACGCTCAATCCATCGCGACAGGTTGGGAACCCTGCCGACAGGCATATAATCCACGGCTCCGGCTGACGCCTTAGCCACCACACTCGTCAACCCCACCGCACGGCGTTCGGGAATGAAGACGCCCTGTACCCCTGACGCTTCAGCCGTTCGAAGAATCGCCCCTAGATTGTGAGGGTCTTCGACACCATCGAGCAGCACCAACAGGGAGGTCTGACCAGGGGTCTGGGCCGAAGCGAGAATAGCCTCCGGGTCGGCATAGGACTTGGCGGCTACCAGGCCGACCACGCCCTGATGATGACCGGCGGGAACAAGTCGATCGAACGCCGCGCGTGGCTCGACATACACAGGCACGCGTTGCTCTCTGGCCAGCCTTACGATGTCTCCGAACTGCCGATCTGTCCCCAACACGAGTAGGCGTTGAAGAGGGCGGACCCCGGCACGTAGAGCCTCGCGTACGGCATGGAGGCCATAAATCACTTCCGGCGAATTATCTTTTCCATCGACTGGTGCCATCAGGCCGGTCCTCAATGATGATCCCGTGGGACGACAGCTCGGCTCGCAGTTGGTCAGCCAGCTTATAGTTCCTGGATTGTTTGGCAGCGAGTCGGGCGGCAATCTTGCCAGCGACTTCTTCATCGGACAGCGTCTTCGTTGGGACACATGAAGCGCCATGAGATTCCTGCGACCCGTGACTTTTGAATTGCCAGCGGTCAGGCTGGAGCAGGCCAAGCACCGCGCCCAAGCAGCGAAATTCATCTCGCACCGCATGGCGCATCTTAGCGGATAATCCAGCATCAAGCGCCTTGTTCGCTTCTCCGCGCAACTTCTGCAAAGCCGCGACGGCATTGGGTGTATTCAAATCGTCATCCATGGCGGCAATAAACGCCTCCCTGGTTCGAGTGTTCGCCTCGCGCATCTGTTGATCGGCCGCGCCCTGGGCAGGTGTCGACTCCTTCAACCGTTCGAAGAGATCATAAAATCCATTGAGGGCGTTTTTGGCTTCCGCGACGCTTTGGTCGGAGAAATCCAACGGGCTGCGATAGTGCGTGGACAACAGGAAGTATCGCAACATCTCGCCGGTCACCCTTTCAGGCCATTCAGACTTGGCAAAAATTTCGCGAATGGTGAAGAAATTCCCTAACGACTTGGACATCTTCTCTTGGTTGATCTGGACAAAGCCGTTATGCACCCAATAGCGCGCAAATTCCTTGCCGGTCGCGCCACAGGATTGGGCAATCTCGTTTTCATGGTGCGGGAAGATGAGATCCATCCCCCCACCGTGAATGTCGAAGGTTTCACCAAGATGCCGCATCGCCATCGCCGAGCATTCGATATGCCAGCCTGGACGACCCGGTCCCCACGGGCTATCCCATGAAGGTTCGCCGGGTTTGCTCCCTTTCCAAAGGGCAAAATCCATGGGATGCCGTTTGCGCTCGTCCACATCCACACGTGCGCCGGCCTGCAAATCATCCATCTTTCGTTTGGAGAGGCGACCATACACTGGATACCGGTCGACTTGAAAATAGACATCTCCTTCGACGCGGTAGGCCATTCCCTTAGCCAGCAGGGTGTCGACGAGCGCGACAATCTCGGCGATATGCTCCGTCGCCCTCGGTTCAAGCGTGGCTCTGCGCACGCCGAGTTTTTCCATATCCTCGTAGTACGCCTGAATGTAGGTCTTGGTGACGTGTTCGCAACTCACGCCTTGTTCATGGGCCCGTTTGATGATCTTGTCGTCGACATCGGTGAAGTTCTTGGCAAACTCAACGGCAAAGCCGGAATATTCCAGATAGCGCCGCAGCACATCAAAAACCAACGCGCTGCGAGCATGGCCGATATGACAATAATCATAGACCGTGACGCCGCACACGTACATGCGGACCTTGCCGGGGACCATCGGCTCGAATAGATCCTTACTTCCAGACAACGTATTGTAGACACGCAACATGATGCGTCATTACTCCATTGATGGGCGGCGCTTGGGCCAATGCGACCAAACAAAATAGCCGAGGCCCACGGCAAGGAACAATCCGATCACCAAATCGGCATGATGGAAATACTGGTGTAATTCATTCCAGTGCTCCCCCATCTTCAATCCCACATAGGCTAACGCATAACAAAAGGGAAGCGCTCCCACGAATGAATAGAGCACGAACTTCTTGATGTCCATGCGTGCAATTCCCGCCGGGAGAGAAATGAACGTTCGTACGACGGGCAACAGCCGGCCGATCAACACCGCCGCCTCGCCATGTTTCGCAAACCACCGGTCAGCCACGTCCACATCATGCTGCGAGATCAGGAAATACCGGCCATAGCGTTCAACAAACGGCCGCCCGCCCCATACCCCGACATAGTAAGCCACCAAGGACCCGAGCACATTGCCGATCGCGCCGGCGAAGGCCACGCCCCACATTGAAAATTGGCCGGTGGAAACCAGGTAGCCCGAGAATGGCATAATGATTTCACTTGGCAGGGGAATGCAGGCACTTTCGATCGCCATCGTAATCACGATGCCGGTGTAGCCAAATGTCGAGATGGTCGTAATGACGAATCGACCGAGGACGTCGATCAGCCATTCAATCAGTGCGCTCACGCGCGAGACCTCCGCTGAGAACGCCCGCTGACCGCCGTCCGAGTCGGGGACAGTTTGGAAAGCGGCTGCTCCCAGGCTTTAAAGTGTTCCAGCATGGCGTGGTAGGTCGTGTCGAGATGGATCGGGGTCACAGACACCATACGGCGCTCCAAGGCTTCATGGTCGGCGTCTTGCTTCCGGCTCCACGATTGGCGGGTCCCCGCAATCCAGTAATATTTGCGCCCCCTGGGATCTACCTTCTCGACAATGGGATTGTTGAATCGGCGCCGACTCAAACACGTGACCTTGACCCCCTTGATGGAACGTAACGGAACATCGGGAATATTCACATTCAAAATGGTTTCCGCCGGCAATCCGTGCTGCAACACTTCAGCAGCCACGCGAGCCGCATACCGCGCGCCGACCTCGAACCGGAACGTCTCCCCGCCTTCCTGCGACACTGCTATCGACGGGATACCGAGAATCGTCCCCTCCAAGGCGCCAGACACTGTGCCGGAATACATGACATCATCTCCGAGATTGACGCCGCGATTGATTCCCGAGAGGATCAGCGCCGGAGGCCCGGGCAGGATTTTCACCAATGCGAGATTGACACAGTCCACTGGGGTTCCGTTCACCATGAACGTGCGGGGCGCCATCTTAGTGATGCGGAGCGGCTTGTGCAAGGTGACTGCATGTCCCACGGCAGTCCGCTCCCGATCTGGTGCGACTATCCACACTTCCCCCAGCGCACCAAGCGCAGCGGCGACAGCGTGAATTCCGGGAGACGCAATCCCATCGTCGTTGGTTACAAGAATCCGTACGCGCGTCACAACCACTCCTTATGCATGGAAACCCCAGTGAAGAGGCAGAACCGGAAGCGTTGGCTCGAGGGTGGTGGGAGAGCGGCGAGCGGATGGATAGACAGGCGGAAGATGGTCGGTCGCAGTGATCAACGTATCTCAGGACAGTGCGTGGTGGACTACATCGTGCCGATGGTCGGGGCGGCGGGATTTGAACCCACGACCCCTCGCACCCCAAGCGAGTGCGCTACCGGGCTGCGCTACGCCCCGACACGGCCGACATCGATGTTACCCACACGGTTGGACGCAGCCGCCCGCATCACCGGAACAGTTCAAGCTGAATGTGAATCGATCATCCGGATGATCGCCTGAAGATCGCCCCTGACACGTTGCGCCAGCTCTTTCCGCGACCCGCTTTTTTTGACAGTTGCGCGCCCTCGGCGAGCCCAGTACCGCTTCACCCCGGCAAGCGTGTGCCCTTCCTCATAGAGCATACGCTTAATCTCCAGCACCGTGTCCACATCACGCTGCACATACAGTCGCTGGTTACCACGGCTCTTCTTGGGCCTCAGGAAGCTAAACTCCGACTCCCAAAACCGCAAGACATAAGCCGGCAACTTAGAAATCTTGCTGACTTCGCCGATCTTATAAAAAACCTTACTTCCCAGTCCGGGATCATTCCCCATGACCGGTCCTCATGCTGCGTGCTCGTGGCAAGGTAGCGACTAGGAATTCACGTATTTTTTAAAGACCTGACTGGGCCGAAACGTCACCACGCGACGGGGGGTAATGCCAATTTCTTCACCGGTTCGCGGATTGCGTCCTTTACGGGCCCCTTTGCTTCGAACGACAAAATTCCCAAATCCTGCAATTTTGACTGCATCACCCTTTTGCAGCACTCCCTTCAGCAGATTGAGCACGAGTTCGACGATATCAGCTGCATCGTTCTTAGACACTCCAACCTGCTTGAAGATTTCGTTCGCGATATCCGCCTTTCTCATGCCTTTCCCCCCGCCATCCACTAGAGTCGTTCCTTAGGAAGTGCTTCTTGGTGTCGAGCGTCCAAGACAAAGAATTTTCCATAAGTTACGTGAGGTTACCTGGCCTGTCAAGGATTATGTGCACCCAGTGGAGGGAAAACAGCGTCAGCGATCGGCGAGGAGCAATTTGTACTCGATGCTGTCCGCCAGCGCCTGCCAACTGGCTTCCATAATATTTTCAGAAACCCCAACCGTCCCCCACTTGTCTTTATGATCCCCTGATTCAATCAACACGCGCACCTTTGATTCCGTGCCTTTGTCCGCAGATAACACGCGCACCTTGTAATCGAGTAATTTGACGTCACGAAGCTGCGGGTAAAACTTCTCCAATGCTTTCCGCAACGCGTGGTCGAGCGCATTCACAGGTCCGGCTCCTACTGCCGCCGTATGCTCGACCACGTCTCCAACCTTCACCATGACCGTCGCTTCTGACAGCAAAAGCCCATGCTCCTGCTTTTTTTCGACGATCACCCGGAAACCCAGCAATTGAAAAGACGCCCGATGGCTTCCCATCGCTTTGCGCATCAATAATTCAAAGGACCCTTCAGCGCCTTCGAATTGATACCCCTGACTTTCACGCTCCTTGAGCGTCTCGACGAGTTCCTGAAGTTTCGCATGATTTTTGGTCAGCGAAATGCCGTAGGCCTCGACCTTTTCCATCAATCCGCTACGTCCTGCGTAGTCAGAGACCAGGATCCGCCGACGATTCCCGACGACTGCAGGATCGATGTGTTCGTAGGTCGCCGCATTTTTAAGGACGGCATGAATATGCACGCCCCCCTTGTGCGCAAACGCCGCATCTCCAACATAGGGCTGCCGCTTATTGGGCATCAAATTGGCGATCTCCGTCACAAATCCTGAGACATCTTTCAGACGTGTCAGTTTGCTGCCGAGTGCCGGGCGCTGCATTTTCAACTGTAGATTTGGAATGATGGAGCAAAGATTGGCATTGCCGCATCGCTCGCCGATTCCGTTGATCGTGCCCTGCACCTGCAGAATTCCAGACTCCACGGCGACCAGAGAATTGGCCACGGCCATTTCACTGTCATTGTGCGCGTGGATGCCCAAGGGTACCGGGCACTCCTGCTTCACCACCCGGCAAATTTCCCGAATCTCCCACGGCATCGTGCCGCCGTTCGTGTCGCACAGAATCACCCGCTCAGCACCGCCGGCAATGGCACGGCGGATCGTCTGCAGTGCATAATCGGGATTGGCCTTGTACCCGTCGAAAAAATGTTCCGCATCATAGAACACGCGACGATCTTTGGAACGGAGGTAGTGAACGGAATCTTCGATAAGTTCCAAATTTTTGGCGAGCGCGATACCGAGTGCATCCGTCACCTGAAATGACCAACTCTTCCCGAAGAGCGTGATGGTCCGCGTGCCCGAATCGAGAAGCGCCTGAAGATTTTTGTCTTTGCGGACCGGATTGCTGGCTTTCCGCGTCGAGCCGAACGCCACGACCGTCGCATTCCGAAAAGGAATAGTTTGGATCTGTCGGAAGAACTCAATGTCTTTGGGATTCGCCCCCGGCCATCCCCCCTCGATGAAATGCACACCGAGTTCATCGAGCTGCTGCGCGACACGAAGCTTATCCTCGACGGAGAAACTCACGTCCTCCGCCTGAGCCCCGTCGCGCAACGTCGTATCGTAGATCTCTAGTGCGGAAACCTGCGTGCTGGTGAGCGTCGGCACACGGGGGACGGATTCTGGAGTAGAAGACCGGCGTGAGGTGGTGGTTCGACGTTTCATAGAGATGAAAACGACTCGGCGTTGCTTGAAGTGTCGCGGGAGCCGCCTGCCCAGGGGACGGTTCTCTTCATTGCGATCAGCCCAGCGCCGGCGCCGATACGCGATCCAGACCGAACGCCGTATGGAGCGTGCGCATGGCCAATTCAAGATACTTCTCTTCGATGACACAGGAGATTTTAATTTCCGACGTGCTGATCATCATGATATTGACGCCCTCGCGCGACAATACCTCGAACATTTTCGCCGCGACACCCGAATGCGAGCGCATGCCCACCCCGATAAGCGACACCTTGGCAATGGATTCGGTTACCGCAACCGACCGGGCGCCGATTTCCTGAGACAAGCGCTCCACGAGATCGACCGCGTTGCGCAGGTCCGGCTTCGGTACCGTGAACGAGATGTCGGTCATGGACGCCTGGCTGACGTTTTGGATGATCATGTCGACGACGATGTTGGCGTTCGCCACAGCACCGAATACGCGTGCGGCGATACCCGGTCGATCCGGAACCCCGACAATCGTAATCTTGGCCTGATTGCGGTCACCCGTCACACCCGACACCATAACCCCTTCCATATCGGCATCTTCACGTGTCACGAGCGTTCCCTTTCCTTCCTTGAAACTTGAATTGACCTCCACCGGGACGGAATATTTCGCGGCAAATTCAACCGAGCGACTCTGCAATACCTTGGCGCCCAGGCTCGCCATTTCCAGCATCTCTTCGTACGAAATCTTGTCCAGGCGACGTGCGGCCGGCACGATGTTGGGATCGGCGGTGTACACCCCGTCGACATCCGTATAAATAATGCACCGATCCGCTTTGAGTGCCGCGGCCAAGGCCACGGCGGTCAAATCAGACCCTCCCCGTCCAAGGGTCGTGACATCCGAGCTGGCATTAATCCCCTGAAATCCGGCTACGACCGGAATGACCCCTCCGGCAAGTGCTTCCTTGATACGTTCGGCCGTCACGCGGGAAATTCTCGCCTTGGTATGCGCACTGTCAGTATGAATGCCGACCTGGCGACCCGTGAAGGAACGAGCGTTCACGCCGCGCCCCCGAAGCTCCATGGCCAATAAGGCGATGGTCACCCGCTCTCCCGTTGAAAGCAGCATGTCCAGTTCACGCTCATCCGGGGAATTGGTCGCGTCATGCGCCAGCTTGAGCAGCCGATCCGTTTCGCCGCTCATTGCCGATAGCACCACGACGACCTGATGCCCGTCTTTCTGCGCGCGCTCGACTCGTTCTGCGACGCGATGAATCCGCTCAATGTTCCCGACCGAGGTGCCGCCGTATTTCTGAACGATCAATGCCACAACCCTTACGCTCCACGAGGAAATAACCGCATCATGAGTTTGGTAGCATCGCGCGGCGCGGATTCGGCGATAGCCTTGTCCTGCTCATGAAAGCGGGTTACCGAGCCTACCGGTGGCTGGGTGGCACCGTCGCATAGCGCATACAAAATCGGCGGAACATCTGAGCCATGCCCCTTCGCCAGACCGGGATCACATACCACGAGCAGGCGGTACGCCGGATACTTCGCCAGGGCCGCAAGAATCGGCCCGACCACCTGGGCATCGAAACGTTCAATGGCCTGCACCTTGCCGTGAACACTGGTCGCATGCAACACATCGTCCGACAAACCGGCATGGAGATAGACGAAATCCTTCTTCGCCAGCTCTTGGACGACCGCATTCACACATCCGGCGAATTTGTCCGATTCGTCGCCGCTATCGGCCGGCAACTCGGCCGCGTCCAACCCGGCGCACAGACCGACCCCGCGGTGTACATCACTGGCTGATACCACGACGCCGGTGATCTGAAAGCGCTCCGACACGGGTGGCCACAACGGAGCGCGGCCCTGCCCCCACAACCAGAGACAATTGGCCGGCTTCAGCCCTTCTTGCTCGCGCTCTTCATTGACCGGATGATCGCGCAAAATAAAAAACGAGGCGTCCATGATTTTCCGCAGCACATCAGCGCCATCGCCGACTGGCAAGGCATCAGCGATCGATTGCCCGACTAACTGCTGAGGATCCACGCAGGTCGCGCGCGATTTCCCTCCAACCCACACCATCAAGTGCCGATGACCGGAACCAGGGTAAAATTGAATGCTTTCCGATCCCAGTTGTTCGTTGACAGCTTCCACCAACTCCCGGGCCTGGTCTGTCTCGATGAGTCCGGCGGTCGCATCTTCCATGACCACATGCGATCCCAGCTTCTTGATGTCGGCCGCGCGGTCTTTGCCGCCGGAGGCGGACTCGCCCCGCACCGTCACCATAGTGCAACGGAAGACGACATCCTGCTCACCCACCGTCACACCGAGACCAGCGGCCTCCAGCGGACCTGGGCCGGGATAATACTTCTTGGGATCATATCCCAGAACGGCGACACCGGTGACATCACTGCCCGACGTGCCCGCGTCGGAAGGAAGGCTCAAAAGCCCTACTTCTCCGCGCTGGGCGATCTGGTCAAGATTGGGAGTCTTCGCCGCCTGGAGCGGCGTGCTCCCACCGAGTTCCGCACACGCAAGGTCTGCCATCCCGTCGGCATGCAGGATCAAATATTTCATGCAATGTTCCTGAGGTAATCAGACATGAAGGAGGCGGGCCACATCATCGCGGGTGGCTTTCACCGTTTGAGGCTGTCGTGAAATACCGATCGCCGTATCGGCATCCTTCAAACCATGCCCGGTCAATGTACACACGACCGTGGCACCTTCCTTTAATTGCCCGGCTTGGCTCAACTTAATCACACCGGCCACAGAAGTGGCAGATGCTGGTTCGCAAAAGACACCCTCTTCCCTCGCGACCAACGCGTAGGCATGAAGAATTTCTTCATCCGTGACCATATCAATGGCGCCCGACGATTCTCCCACCGCCGTGAGGGCCGACTTCCAACTGGCCGGATTGCCGATGCGTATCGCCGTCGCCACGGTCTGCGGCTCTTCGACGACATGCCCCAAGACTATCGGCGCGGCTCCGGCGGCTTGAAAACCCATCATGCGAGGCAACCGCGTCGTTTGATTGGCGGCACGATACTCGCGATAGCCATTCCAATAGGCGGTGATATTACCCGCATTCCCTACAGGAAGTACATGGACGGTCGGCGCATCACCAAGATCGTCGCAAATCTCCATCGCGGCCGTTTTTTGACCTTCGATGCGGAACGGGTTGAGCGAGTTTACCAACTCCACTGGATAGGTCGCCGATAATTCCTTGACGATGGTCAAAGCCTGGTCAAAGTTTCCCTCGACTTGAATGACGGTGGCTTGATGCATCATGGCCTGCGACAACTTGCCCAGAGCGATTTTCCCAGCCGGAATCAGCACATACACGGCAATTCCCGCTCGGGCTCCATAGGCGGCTGCCGACGCGGACGTATTGCCGGTTGAGGCGCAAATGACCGCTCTCGCGCCTCCTTCGACAGCTTTGGAAATGGCCATCGTCATGCCGCGATCTTTAAACGATCCGGTTGGATTCATCCCCTCATACTTGAGATAGAGATCCACACCCGGGGCAATTTTTTTTGCCAGTCTCGCCGCGCGGATGAGGGGCGTATTGCCCTCTCCCAGCGTGATGACTGGCGTCTGCGCCGTCACCGGCAGGAACTTTCGGTATTCTTCGATAATGCCGCGCCAGCGAGTCATAACGATTTATTCGACCACCTTCTCAACAAGCGGGAGAAAAGCCCCGTCATTCGTCCTCCCCCTCAACCCTGATGAGCGTCGTCGGTTCGGAGATGTAGGGCATCGGATTGATTTCGCGAAGCGCGTTTTGAATATCACGCTCTTTTGCCATATGCGTCATGATCACGACCGGCACGGTCTGCCCTTCCTTGCGTCCTTGCTGCAGCACGGAGGAAATGCTGATTCCGTAACGACCCAACACACCCGCGATCTGCGAAAGGACACCGGGCCGGTCCAGAACCATGAAACGAATGTAATACAGTGAGGTAATTTCCTCCATTGGCCGCATCCGCAATGGCCGGCGTTGATCAGGCTGATAGGAGGCAGGCGGCACACGTCCGGTCGCATTCTTGAGCATGTCACGCGCGATGGACATCACATCGCTCACGACGGCGCTGCCGGTCGGCATCGACCCAGCGCCCCGCCCATACAGCACCACGTCTTCTACCGCATCGCCGACCAGCTGAATGGCATTGTAAACCCCATCCACTTTCGCAATCTGCGACGCAGAAGGCACCATGGTGGGATGGACGCGGGCCTCAATTTCTCCATCGGAAAACTTGGCGATCGCCAGCAGCTTGATGGTAAATCCGAACTCCTTCGCATAGGCGATATCGAGCGGTGTAAGGCCGGTGATGCCTTCGGTGTAAATCTCCTTGAAGTTGACCGGTGTGCCATAGGCCAGACTGACCATGATGGTGAGCTTATGGGCAGAATCGATGCCCGCGACATCGAACGTGGGGTCAGCCTCGGCATATCCAGCTCGTTTGGCCTCCTCCAGTACCACATCAAACCGCTGCCCTTCGCTGGTCATCCGACTCAGAATATAATTCGACGTACCATTGATGATGCCATAGATGGATTGGATATTATTCGCGGCCAACCCTTCTGTGAGAGCGCGGATGACCGGGATTCCTCCACCCACACTCGCCTCAAACCCAAGGTCTATTCCTTGACGGGAAGCGGCGGCGAAAATCTCTTCCCCATGCACGGCCAAGAGAGCCTTATTGGCAGTCACGACGTGCTTGCCTCGTTGCACCGCATCCAAAATCACGCGTTTCGCCAGGTCATAGCCGCCCATCAGCTCGATGACCACATCCACACGCGGGTCTGTCAACACCTGCTGAATGTCCGTCGTCAGCACTCCCGGGGAAATCGCAACACCCCTGTCACGTGTAATGTCCAAATCCGCAATGCGCACCAACTTGATGGGGACTCCCACCCGTCGACGGATCAAATCCGCATTCTCGATAAGCACTCGAGCCACGCCGGTACCGACGGTGCCGAAGCCGATTAATCCTACTCCGATCTCAGTCTTCATGGCTCCTGATCATCCAGATTCAAGACCTTCCGGATTCCGCGGAGGGCCTGGCGTGTACGATGCTCGTTCTCAACCAACGCAAACCGTACGAATTCATCCCCGCCTTCTCCGAAGCCAATGCCCGGGGAGACCGCAACCTTGGCTTCCCGGAGTAACAACTTCGAAAATTCCAGTGACCCCATGTGGCGGAATGGATCCGGAATACGGGCCCACACGAACATCGTCGCCCGGGGCAATGCTACAGGCCATCCGATACGATTCAGCCCGTTCACCAGGACATTTCGGCGGTTTTGATACCGCTGCACGACTTCCTTCACGCAGTCTTGCGGTCCATTCAATGCCACCGTACTGGCGATTTGAATCGGCTGAAAAATACCGTAGTCGAGATAGCTTTTCAGCTTGGCCAGCGCACCCACCACTTCACGGTTGCCGACACAAAACCCGACTCGCCAGCCGGGCATGTTATAGGCCTTGGACAATGTGTAAAACTCGACGCCCACATCCTTGGCCTCCGGCACCTGCAGAAAACTCGGCGCCTTGTAACCGTCGAACGCGATATCCGCGTAGGCCAGATCGTGAATCACAATCACATCGTGCTCTTTGGCAAATGCGACGATTTTCTTAAAGAACTCGAGATCGACTACCGCAGTCGTGGGATTGTGAGGGAAATTGATGACCAGAATACGAGGACGCGGCAGGGTCTGGCGATAGACCCGCAACAGATCGTCGAAGAAATCGCTGTCCTGACGCAGCTCAATCCCGCGCACTTCGCCGCCCGCAATAATGAAACTGTACATGTGGATGGGATAGGTCGGCGTCGGCGTAAGCACGACATCACCCGGCCCGATCGTGGCCAATGCCAGGTGCGCGAGCCCTTCTTTCGAGCCGATCGTGACAATCGCCTCGGTCTCGGGATCCAAATCCACATCATAATTGCGCTTGTACCAGCCGGTAATCGCATGGCGCAGTTTGGTGATGCCGCGCGAGGCTGAATAGCGATGATTCTTGGCTTTCTTGGACGCCTCGATCAGTTTGTCGACGATATGAGGCGGGGTGGGCTGATCCGGATTGCCCATCCCGAAATCGATGATATCCTCACCCCGTTGACGCGCCTCTAGCTTCAGAGTTTGAACCTGGGCAAATACGTACGGAGGAAGTCGTTTGATGCGGTAAAAACCGTCGCTAATCGACATGGATGTGTCAGACTCCTACTGGCGGGTCCTCTGCTGAACGGGTTGAGTCGTCACGCCTCTGAAGGGGCGTATTTTAATGTAGCCCTCAAAATGAGTCAATTTCACTATATTTCTATGGAGTTGCGGCTTACGGTTCTGTGCTACGTATGAGAATGCCTGTTGGCACCTCGAGAGGAGCGTTCTTGCCCCACCCCACCTTCTTCTGTTAATAATGCCTCAGGAACAGCAGAATTGTCTATGAATTTCGACCAGTTCCGAAATCTTTCTCCAGCGTCATACATGGGAATTGCGGAGGCGTAATGGCTCGACTGGGCGTTAACATCGATCATGTGGCAACACTCCGGCAGGCGCGAGGAGGAACCGACCCGGACCCTCTGACCGCCGCAATCCTGGTTGAACTGGCCGGCGCAGACGGCTTGGTCGTGCATCTCCGGGAGGATCGCCGGCATATTCAAGACCGTGACCTGACAATGTTGCGAGAAATCGTTCGAACCAAGTTAGATTTGGAAATGGCCGCCGATGACGCCATGGCAAAAATTGCTCTCAGCGTGAAGCCCGACCTGGTCACATTGGTTCCAGAACGTCGTCAGGAGTTGACCACGGAAGGCGGGTTGGATGTCGCCAACCATCGCGAACGGATTCAGAAGATTGTCGACCTGTTGAGGGATGGTGGAATCCCGACGAGTTTGTTCATTGAACCCAGCTTGGATCAAATCAAGGCCGCTCATAAAATCGGCGCGGCCTATGTGGAGCTGCACACCGGCCGATACGCCAACGCCAAACGTTCCAAGGAAGAAGACGAGGAGTTTGAAGCGATTACCCAGGCGGCAAAACTGGCCTACAAGCTCGGCCTCGGAGTGAGCGCCGGCCATGGCCTAACCTATAAAAACGTCAAACGACTGGCCAAACTGCAGGAAATCGTCGAATTCAACATCGGCCACAGCATTATCGCCCGATCTGTCATGGTCGGGCTCGTTCAAGCTGTTCGCGAAATGAAGGAATTGCTGGCCTAGCCTGGATACGCTGCGGGCGACGGCCATGCTTCCCGCCACCGTGGACCGGTCGGAGGCCCGATTAACATCATGATACCGATCGTGACAGCTGAACAAATGCGCGCGCTTGACCATCGGACTATCACGGAAGGGCAGGTGCCTTCTCTGGTGCTGATGGAGCGAGCCGGAACAGGTGTCGTGACGCAGCTAGAGGCGCAGTACGGACCGCTTGCGGGGAAAAGAATCATCATCCTCTGTGGTAAGGGCAACAATGGCGGCGACGGCTTCGTCATCGCTCGACTGCTCCGGCGAAAAAAAGCCCGGGTCCACGTTCTCCTGTTAGCGCCGGCCACCGAACTCAGTCGCGACGCGAAGGCGATGTATCAGCGCTTTCACCGAACGGCCGGCCCATCGGCCACCACTCGTCCCACCGATGCGAACGCGCTCCAACAACGGCTGGCGGCGGTCGACATTGTTATCGACGCCATTTTAGGCACCGGGCTCTCCACACCTGTGACCGGCTTGTACCGCGAGGCGATCGACGCCATCAATGCGGCCGGACGCCCCACCGTTGCCGTAGATCTTCCATCAGGCCTCCATGCCGATACCGGGGCCATTTTGGGTGCCGCGGTGCGCGCGGACCTGACCGTCTCCTTTGGATTACCGAAAGCAGGATTTTATTGTGGAGCCGGCATCGATTGCACGGGTGTGGTGCATCTCGTCGATATCGGAATTCCGGCTTCGTTTGTCGAGGGCGTCGGGAGCCGGCTACTGCTCCTGACTGGCGCCGCCGCGCAATCCGCACTTCCCCCGCGACGGCCGTCCTCGCACAAAGGAACCTATGGTCATCTCGGCATCATCGCCGGTTCGGTCGGCAAGACCGGTGCAGCGGCAATGGCAGCCCTTGCGGCGCTTCGAATGGGAACCGGTCTCGTGACGGCCGCTGTTCCGTCAAGTGTGAATGACATTCTGGAGGCCAAATTACTAGAAGCCATGACCCTGCCGATGCCGGAAACAAAGGCACGCACCTTTGCCCGTTCAGGCCTGGATCGGCTGCTCGCCTTCGCGGGATCTCGAGAGGCCATTGCGATCGGTCCTGGCCTGACGACGCATCCGGAAACCGTCGATTTGGTACAAGAATTCGTCAAACGCATCGACAAACCTTCCGTGCTCGATGCAGATGCGCTCAATGCGCTGGCGGGAAAAGCCTCCTTGCTGACGGAATGCCATCGCCCTCCGATTATCACCCCTCATCCAGGAGAAATGGCCAGGCTCGAGGCAGAGGCGACCACCCAGTCCGTGAATGAAGATCGCCTCGGCACGGCCACGCGCTTCGCACGTGAACGCGGCGTGTTCGTCATTCTCAAAGGAGCCCGGACAGTCATCGCCAGACCGGACGGAGTGGCAGCGATCTGCCCGACCGGCAACCCTGGAATGGCCACCGCTGGAACCGGAGATGTCTTGACCGGCATGGTTGGCGGGTTGCTCGCCCAAGGCGTGGCGCCCTGGGAGGCCGCCTGTGCCGCCACGTACTTTCATGGCCTCGCCGGAGATCTCGCCGCGCGGCAGCTCGGCCAAGCCGGTATGATCGCCCGCGATCTAATTGAGCGTATCCCCCATGCCATCGCGCCGACCACCCACCGCTAAGCCATCGACCGCCGCACCTGCCCCGCAGAAAAATGCGAGGCCTTCCGCTGTCCCCAAGCCCTGGAGAACGATTCTTCGCTCCCGGCAACAGACGCATCGGCTGGGACGATGTCTGGGCCTTCTCCTGCAGGGAGGCGAAGTCGTGGCCCTGTTCGGAGAAATGGGGACCGGGAAAACGTCACTGGTGCGAGGAATCGCCGAAGGACTGCACGCCGAACCAACGGCTGTGAGCAGTCCGACCTTTACCTTGATCCACGAATACCGGGGACGCCTCCCTCTGATCCATACCGATCTCTACCGGCTCACCGCCGCCCAGCTCGACAACACCGGTCTGGGTGATTACTTAGACGGCCATGGAGTCATGGCCATCGAATGGGCGGAACGATGGGGCGCAGGTCTTCCGATCGATCGCCTTGAGATTCACCTCACACACCGCCCCCCGTCCGAACGGCACGCGATTCTCACGGCCAGAGGGCCATCGGCGTCCCGGCTGCTCCTCGCGCTTCGCTCCCGCTTGTCGACGCGTCGTCCCACTAGAGTGGTTCGAGAAACCCGTGTACAATGACCCCGGCCAAGGAGGGCCTCGCATTGATCCGTTTGATATTGGTAGGAACGGTGCTGCTGCTTGCGCTGTCGTTCTTCCTGCAAAATCAGGAACAAGAGGTGACCCTACGATATTTTTTCGGCCTTCGATCGGCTTCCATTCTGATTTATAAGCCAATCCTGGCGGCCTTCGGCGTCGGGCTGCTGGTGTCCGGCATTCTGCTCTTTCCAGCCTGGGTACGCGGACGGATTGAATTGCGACGAAAAACCAAGGCCCTGCAGGAAGCCGAAGTCGATCTGGAGCGGCTGCGTCAGGCGCTCGACAAAGCCGCCCGCCGCGTGGGGGCGTCTTCGGACATTCCTTCTGAGGGAGAACCTGTCGATGGGTGACGCTGACGGCACGCCATTGATGCGGCAGTACCGCGATATCAAACAGGCCTACCGTGATGCTATTCTGTTTTTCCGGGTTGGCGATTTCTATGAAATGTTTCAAGAAGACGCCATCGAAGCGTCCAAGCTTCTCTCGATTGCGCTGACATCCCGGGATAAATCCAGCGACACTCCGATTCCACTGTGTGGCGTCCCCTATCATGCCGCCACAAATTATATCGCCAAGCTCCTTCGCGCAGGCCGAACGGTGGCGCTTTGCGAGCAAGTCGAAGACCCGAAACTTGCCAAAGGCTTGGTCCGACGGGAAGTCGTCCGGCTCTACACGCCCGGCACACTGATTGATAGCGAATTTCTTCCCTCCACAGAATCCAATGTGCTGGCGGCGGTCTCCTCCCGCTTCCGCACCGTTGGTCCGGATCGCAAAGAGTATTCATTCGGCCTCGCGACGATTGAGGTTTCAACCGGAGAATTCTGGCTCAGCGAATTTCACGGCCCGCTGGCACCGGTTGCCCTTCTGGACGAACTCGCACGCCTTGACCCGAAAGAATTGCTGTATGCCGACGGGGTGACACCGGGAGAACAATCCTGGGTGGCTGAATTGACCGGCCCCCGCTGCTGCGCACAACCGGCCAGCTGGTTTGAGTTGGATACCGGTCGCGCCATGCTCCAAGAACACTTCCATGTGCATTCGCTGGATGCCTTCGGGTGTCACCGGCTCACCTTGGGCATCCAAGCTGGAGCAGCTGTATTGCGCTATGTCAGAGAGACACAGCCATCCGCCTCGCTCGACCACATTCGACAACTGCGAGTCAGACAATCGCACGACGCCATGCATCTGGACAGCGTCACCATACGCAATTTGGAACTCGTCAAACCTGCCGGCCGTTGGGACGAATCATCGAGTGGCCGTTCGCCCTATACCCTCCTGGGTGTCCTCGACCGCACCGTCACCGCGATGGGCAGCCGGTTGCTCCGCGAGTGGCTCCTGCGCCCATTGATAAGCTGTGCCCCTATCGAAGCGCGCCTCACCGCGGTCGATGAACTCAAACAGAGCATTGAGCCCCGGGTTCGTCTTCGAACGGCGTTACGAACCGTCCAAGACATTTCACGGCTCTGCGGCAGAATCTCTCTCGGAGTCGCCAATCCTCGCGACATGTTGGCGCTGAAACTCTCATTGTCCTCCCTGCCGGCAATTCAGGCCGAACTCGCTCCCCTGCAGGCCCCGCTCCTCACCGAGCTCGGGGCATCCTGGGATAGCGCGCAAGACCTGTTTGATCTGATTGAACAAGCCATTCTTCCCGAAGCCCCGATTTCCATTCGTGATGGGGGCATTTTGAAGGACGGGTATCGCCCGGAGGTGGACGAACTTCGTAAAGCAAGCCGCGAAGGGAAGACCTGGATTGCGGCACTTGAGGCCAAGGAGCGAGAACGGACCGGCGCCGAGTCCCTTAAAATTCGCTACAACCAAGTCTTCGGATATTACATCGAACTCACAAAAGCCAATCTTGGGAAAGTTCCGCCTGACTATATTCGAAAGCAGACACTGGTCAATGCCGAGCGATTTATGACGGCAGAGTTGAAAGAACTGGAGGAGCGGGTCACCGGAGCGGATGCCAAACTCACGGCGCTTGAGCAATCGCTCTTCGAACAACTCAGAACAGGTCTCGCCTCCGAAACCGCCCGCCTGCAAGACATCAGCCGCAGGCTGGCCGTGCTGGATGTCCTGACAGCCCTCGCGGAAACCGCTGGCTTGAATCGGTATGTGCGGCCGACCATCGACACGGGTGACAGCCTACACATCAAGCAAGGCCGTCATCCTGTTGTCGAGCGCCTTGATCTCTCTGGAGGGTTTATCCCCAACGACACGCATCTCGATCTACAGACCAGCCGCCTTCACATTCTGACAGGTCCCAATATGGCGGGGAAAAGCACGTATCTCCGGCAGGTGGCGCTCATTACTTTACTGGCTCAAATGGGAAGCTTCGTGCCGGCAGCCGAGGCCAGGATCGGATTGGTCGATCGTATCTTTACGCGGGTCGGGGCTTCCGACAATCTCGCTGGAGGCCAAAGCACCTTTATGGTGGAGATGACCGAATCGGCGCATATCCTCAATTGTGCGACGGCGCGGAGTCTGATTCTGCTGGATGAAATAGGTCGGGGGACGAGTACCTACGACGGCCTGAGCATTGCCTGGGCTATTGCAGAATTCATCCAGGATCCAGAGCGGCTTGGAGCACGCACGCTCTTTGCGACTCACTACCACGAAATGACCCAACTGGAGGGGCTGCGAGCAGGAATTACTAATTATTCTGTGGCAGTGAAAGAGTGCGAGGGAAAAGTTTTATTCTTGCGCAAGATCGTCCAGGGAGGAGCCGATCGTAGTTATGGGATCCATGTCGCCCAACTGGCAGGTCTTCCTGATACGGTCATACAGCGAGCCAAGGCGGTCCTTGCCCAGCTAGAATCGACGACCTCCCCGCGTCCCATCCTGGAAAGTCAGCAAGCCCTTCAGTTTGACTCTACTCTGCCGACACCTCATCCCATGCTGGAAGAGGTCCGACAGATGGATCTCTTCTCCATGACACCCCTGGATGCACTCAATCGGCTCGCTGCATTCCAACAACGGCTCCTGAACGAGTGACGATTCCCCATCCATCTGTTTCGCCTCACGCATTGTCACGCACAAACAAAAAGGCGGCACTCCTTTCGGAGTGCCGCCTTCTTTCTTCGCTCGATAACCGGCTAGAACTTAGTGCTTGCTGCCCTGGTTGTACTTGGCGGTCCAAGGAATCAAGTTGGCAATCGGCTTGCCATCCGGCAACAACACATCATATTGCAGCGGAAGCATCGCTCCATCTGGAGTTTTCGGAGAGGTATTCAACGCCTGCTTCGCCGCATAGCAAGCTGAGTCGATTTCGTTCTTTCCATCGCAATCTTTCAAACGGAGAGAGGAAATGCTTTTCGGCTTGCCCATTTCACCTGCATTATCATTGAGCTTCTTCACGGAAGTGATCACCCGGTGGTTCTGCTCAGTTTCCTGAGCCACAAACTCCACCAAGGTGGTCGGAGATCCAGGGGGAACTTCCTTCGCCGCAGCCGGGCCGGAATGCGGACGCGCCATCGATTTCAGTTGCTCCCAGACATTCTTGTCCGCAGGATAGAACTTAAGGTTCTTTCCGGGATGGACTCTCTGCCACCACAATCCGCTCTCAGCGTTGCCGCCGAACACCGCGATGTTGAGCCAGACAGCTTCATCATACGGATCCAAAATAATCACTCGGCCCTGCAGCGTCGTGGGCTTGCTCAAATCCCCCCACTCAAAACGCTCTTGGAACGCCTCGATGGCCAGCGCAGTGGAGGCAAAACTTACCACCAAAGCTGCGGCAGCCATAAAGGTCCACCCTTGCTTTTGAAGCTTCATCATCACATCCTCCTTAAAGAAGACAAAAGAGTCTAAAGAATGTCGCCTCGCGTATAAAGATCTACTTCAAAACCTTGAAACCAGTGATGGTCCGCCCATCGAGGGTCACTTCCATCGCAACCAATTCTTGCGACGCCTTGATAATCTGATCCATCAAATTCTTATCTTTCACCGCCAGGCGAACAGTCGTTGCCGCTTGATGCCAGCCAGCATAGGGGGCGTTTTTCTCTGCCCCGCCCGTGAAACCCCAGGCGCAGCACGTGAACAAAGGATCCGGCGGCTTAACATCCATCTGAGTTGAAGAACGGCCACCACCCTCACCGGAGGCCGGTTCCCCAGTATTCCAGTACTGGATCCCGAAGAGCAGTTCGTTATCAGGATTGTCGGCCCACTGTGACCACACACGACCTTTTAAGGTATTCGTGGGTTCACCCTTGAAAAACTTACCACTGCCCGTGGTGACTTCGCTGGGTCCGCCCCCGGCTGGAGCGTCGGCCGCCATCGAGACACCGGCGGTCAACAAGCCGACAACGGAGGAGACTGCAAGTGCGGCTAGAATTCCGACCCTATTCATAACCCTACCCTCCTTGGAAAAATGATGACCAGAGAACCGTTGAATCACAGTATCCAAAAAAAGAGTCCAAGAAAACAAAAAAAATCAGAGAACGCGCTAGCAGGAGGAAGTGCGACACACACCCCCTTTCTCTCTGCTTACCTTCCCCTGTAATGCAGTCGAAATGAATTCGAACTTATAGGATGAAAACGCGGCCATGGTACTTAAATCCACCAAAGGTGTCAAGAAAATGTTTTCCG